>JAKPAC010000004.1 GCA_029779645.1 Actinomycetes bacterium
AACCACTTCTGCAGGGTCATCGGGTGGACGCCGAAGTCTTTCGCGATCTGCTCGATCGTGACTCCGGGCTCACGGCCCCGCGCAACGCGCACGACGTCGTCACGGAACTCGGTGGGATAGGGCTTGGGCACAATGACATCCTTCCAGGCCGCCCTCCCGGGCAAGCCAGATCAGATGTCACCTATCCGTGCAGCAGTCCCAGGTTCTCGTGACTGCCGATGTGGTCGAGCAGCGACTGGATCCGCTTGGCTGGCTTCTCCCGCGGTTGCGTGGTGATGGTTCAGCTGTTCGGCGAGGAGTCGTCCTCGCCGCGTAGCCGCTCTGCCTCGCTCGCTGTGCGGGCGATCAGTTTGATGGAGTCGAATGTCGAGACGATGAGCGAGTTCTCTCGACCCTGCGCTGAGTCGAGTGCCGGAGTGAGCAGCATGATGTTGTCTTCGGCGTCCTCTGAGGCCTCGTGGAGGGCCTGGGCGAGTTCGTACGGGCTGAGCATGACGAGCGACTCGAGCTCTCCCGCAGAAATGACCCCGATCGGGAACTCGGCCTCGACGAGCCGCTCCCGCACGAACCAGTTCTCGTTGATGTAGAACGGCTCCATCGTGACGACGAGCCCGACGCGTGGCTTGTTTAGGTCGATCCTCGGGTTGAGAGCAGCGATCGCATCGATGTTCCGGTGTGACTCGTTGAGCTGTTTGATGCCGTGACCAGTGCTGTCCGCTATGGACTCGATCCACCCGTCGCTGCCGGTCCTCAAGCTCTCGGTCGGTTGACGAGATTTGCAGTCGATGAGCACGAGCAGGTTGGGGAGGTCAAGGAACCAGTCGGACGAATCGATCGACGAGTGAGCCGGGCCGTAGCGGAGCTCGGGGATGACCTCGCGGGGCTGCTTGATGAGCGCCAACTGGCGACCCACGTAGTGCTGGAACACATGCCCGAGCTCGTCGGGGAACCACTTCCCGAGCTTCTCGAATCCAAGGTGATATATCGACGCCGGCGAAGCTTTTCCAACAATGGCCTGCACCCATGGCGCGATTGGGAACTCCGCCACGCCCTCGATGAACGGCCGATTGACGAGTGGATTGAAGGCGAACTTTTTCTGCGGTGACGTCGCTCGATCTTGCCATCGCCGATTGGCTGTCTTGAACTTGTCTGGCGTCGTCAGAAGGTGCTCGGTGAAGGTCTTTCGCAGGGCGTCGAAGGAGAACACATGCTCCAGTCCCTTGTATCCGGGCCCGTCGAGCCAATCGAGAGAGAACGCCCCGTTCCGTCGCTGAGTCTCGGTCCAGATGATGAAGACCGATTCGACATACTCATCAAGCGTGAGACCCGTGATTGACTCGAACCACCCGGGCACCATCACCTTCGGCGTGAAGTCAGGCGGCAACTCACTGGCGCTTCCGAAGAGCAGGAGTGTCCGCGCGACGAGTCCGTACGGAGACCGCTGTCTCGGAAACTGCTCAAAGATCATGCGCGGGAGGAGGTGAGCGAGTCGATCTGAAGGATCGGGTCGCTCGGCTTCTCCTTCGTCAATGAGGAGCGCGTTCATGTTGCAGAGCTTGAGGAGGGTTTCTCCGTCAGCCTCCGGTCGTTGAAACCCGCCCCAGGCGAGTGCGGTGCGGGCCACATCTGCGATATTCCAGTCGACGAGCCCGAACGCCTTCAGTTCGTCGGCCAGCTCGCCGCGACCGATCGCGGCGGTCGCCTCGGCGCACCTGGTCAGCAAACTGTCGCGATCCTCGCGTCGCACCGCGGCCTTGTATGCCTCCCAGGTTGGAGGATTCCGGGGTGTACGTCGGATCCGCGGGCCAGTTGTCATGTGTTGATTATCCGCGAGGGCGACCCGACCGATCAGAGGTCGCCCGTTGTGGAATACACAACGGGTATTGACTTTTCAGACCAGTCGTTCCCAATCGCTCATCCACTCCCCGTCGGGCTGCGATGTAGAGGATGGCACCGGGGCCTCGTCCATCGCTTCCGATGAGGAGGCTCAGCATGGCTGAGAACGAACTGCCCGAAGTGCCGGCCACGGCTCTCGGGCCCCTGCGGACGCTTGCCGTCCGTATCACCGACGGGCTGCGCGCCCAGCTGGGTGTGATCGCCCAGCTGAACGACCGCACGGTCACCGAAGAGATCCGTTTGGCGCTGGAATCCCGGATCGAAGCTTTCAAGTCCGATCCCAAGGTGCTGCAGCGTGCCGAGACGGTGCGAGCCGAGATCGAGCGCGGCGCACAGACCAAGCAGAGCGCGATCGAGGCCATCGTCGGCGGTGCCGCGGGAGGCAGCGGAGCGAAGGCTCCGACGCCTCGCGGGACCAAGTCCGCCTGAGTTCCTGTCCGGATCGCATCCGGCCGGTCGAACTCGGCGGACACACCTCCCTCCCTCGTACTGGGGGGGGCAGGGAGAGGGGCGGCTGCCCAATCACCCACCTCGTTGCTGCCACGCGGCTTGTCAGAGAACCCATGCGGGTTCTCGGTCGCGACAACAGCAAGGAGGTGGGAGATGGTGCGAAGCATCGTCATCCCGCATGACCAGGCGCGGCCAGACCACGTCTGCGAACTGGCCGATCTAGGTGCATTCCAGGCCGCCGTCGACGGCAGTCTGGAGCCACACGAGACCCGCGCCGACGAGCGCGACACCTATGCCTGCTTCGACAACCTGTTCGACGCGGCGACCTGGCGCACGTTGTTTCGCGCCACCATGGCGCGGGCCTCATACTTCCGTCTTGCTTCGGATACCGAGCTGTTCAACCAGCGCTCTCTCGGAGGTGCGTGGTCATGGTGAGGGCGCTGCGCATCCCGACCGAACTCGAAGACCCGATCACGGAGCTGGAAGTCCACACTTGAGGACTACCAGGCCGCGGTCGGCGGCTGGATCGAGCCGGTCGACATCCCGGAGATCGGGGTGAGGATCTACGTCCACGAAGAGGGGCTGGTGCTGGGGTTGCCGTTCAACTCTCGCGCCGCGTTCCTCTGGTGGTACTTCATCCCCGAGGCTCGCCAGAAGGCGATGCTGGTCGGCCCGACGCTCGTCGTCGGCCCGCCGGATCGCAGCGGCATCAGCACGGACATCCCGGCACACGTCACCGAGATGCTCACACAGGCCGGGATCTGGCGCGTCGAGGTGCGCGTGGTTGACGAGCCGAAGTGGTACCGCAACCAGGCCACTTACGACGACTACTTCGAAGCACTCGTCTGGGCCATGGTCACGCTGGAGCGCGGGACCGCCGCCTGGACCGACTCGGCCGTGCCGGTGCAGTGGCAATCGCCCGATGGCGAAAGGCATCACGCCCGGGTGCACGCCGGTGCGATTTGGCGGCGGTGAGCCTTCAGGCGCAATGCCTACAGATCAAAGACTGCGTCCGGGTCTTCCATGGCCCGCTTCAGCTCGGCGATATTGCCGATCCCAGAAAGCGGAGAGGTCTTTGCTACCTCCACGATGCCACCCACGATGGACTGCAGTGCGGCGGTATCTCCTGCCTCCAGCGCAACATCGAGGCTTGCGAAAAGTCGTGCATGTGTCGCTTGGCGTTCCGCGAAAATGCGGTCGAAGTACTCTCGCAGCACCTTCTCGGAGGACTTGATGCGACGGACCTCCGTCTCACGGTAGGTCTTGAGCTTCTCTCGCTTGGTGCTTTCGGTCTCGTGGATCTCGATCGACTCACGCGCCGCGGTCACGAGCTGGTTGAGAGCGGCGAGAGCATCAGGTCCGCTGATCTCGCCCACCATTCGCTTCACGACGCTCTTCTGCTGATCAGCCAACGGCTTGCTCCTCGTATGTGTTTCGGTACGTGAACATGAGTTGCTCGGTTCTCATGTCGATGTTCCCGTCCTCATCGGCGACGGGTGCTGTTGCCACTTCGCGAACGGCCTTCACGAGTACGAGCGCCTTCTGAAGTCGCTCTGCGTGGATCGTAATGTCGAACGGTTCGGATTCGAGCACATTGAGCGCTTCCGTCGCACGTGTCATCATGCGAATGAGTAGCTCTTCGAGCTCTCGTGTGCGCACCTGGACGCCTCGAAGCAACTCGTCTCGGGTATCGAATGTGGCGATGGCGATCTCGACCTCGGTCAGATGTCGATCCGCTTCTGTACGAGCCTTGGTGCCCTGGTTCTTGACCGCGAGCCCCGCGACGAGGATGGCCGGCCCGACCGCCGCGACACCGCCCGCCGTCTTACCCAGCCTGATCCCGCCGCCGCCACTCTTCAGGCTCCCTCCTCCGAGGAACGCGAGACGTGCCTTCTCGGCTGCGGCGCCGCTGAGCTGTGAGATCGGGGTGCCCGTACTTGCACTGGCGTACTTCCTCACCGCGGCGCTGATCCCCAAGGGAGTGGCGACGCCGGTACCGGCGGCGGATATGACACCGCGCACCCAACCCGCGACGTCCGGGTCGATCTTGCTGAGGCCAGCGACGTGGAGCGTCCCACCATCGACACCATCGAGGATCAGGTGCTCGTGCGCGCGCACTTGCTTAGCGTGACGTATGAGGAAGTCCCTCATGCGGAAGATGACCTCGCGCTGTGCACGCTCCTGAACGATGCCGAGCTCCTGCAGGGCTCCGTTGGTGCGTTCCACCATTGCGAGGTGGGCGGCGTAGCGCTTGTCGTGGCGATCCCCTTGGCGCCGGATGCGCTTGCGGGCATTGCCGATCTGGACGCCACCAACCGTTCCCACTGCGGCGCCACCAATGGCCGTCGCGCCGCCCACGATGAGGAGCGTGACTGGCACAGCGCGGTTTCCCATGCCCATCTCCGGTCTGCCGGCGTCGCGGCCTAGTGATCTCTACGCAGAAGTCTGGCATGGCGCTCGGACATGGACAGATCGAGTGGGAGATCACCCCGGCAGACAGCGCGCTTCTCCGTTAACTCTCCACGACGACGTCATAACCTGAATGCACCATGAGCCAGGACTTCAAGGACGTTGCCCGCAGCATCGAGGCGAACCCGCTCGGGCGGCTCATCTATGGGCAGCGTGAGCTGTTCCACTCGAATCTCATCGGCTGGTTCTTCGACCAGTTGCCGGAAGTAGCCGATGCGACGTTCCGGCCGCTCGCCGCCCCTGGTGAGCACTCAAGTCGTTTGGTGGAGCGCGAGCGCGGCCACATGGACCTCGTCTTCCACTGGCCCGACCGTGCGCCATTGGTCATCGAGAACAAGGTCTTCTCGCTGCCGCACCGAGACCAGCTCGAGGAGTACGTGGCGGTGTCGTCGAAGTGGCCGTACGCGCCGCCATTGGTGCTGCTCTCTGTTAGTGCGCCGGACTTCGACCTGGGGGAGTGGTGCTATCTCAGTTACGCCGAGTTCGCCGCCCGGATTCTTGACGTGCTTCCCGCGGACTCGTCCTACGAGGTCGAGACGATGCGCGGCTACGCCGCGCTCGTTTCCGACCTTCAGGAGTTGGTGTCGACGGTTGAGGTGCAGTCGGATGATGAGCCGGTGTGGCTGCCGTGGAGCCTGCTGGGCGCAATCTCGAGTTCGCAGATGGGGGGGTCCAGAAGGCTCGGGCTCAGCGGGTGGCGCGCCTGCTCAACGACCTGTTGCCCACTCTCGACCCTCCCGCCAAGGGTGACCTCAGCAATGCCACACCGCTGGCCGAGGTACTGGAGCGAGCCCGAGTCGATGGAAGGGACTTGCTTCTTGGCTGGCAGCTGCAGGGCGATCAGTTTCGTCGCGCGGCCGTGCTGTGGGGCCGTGGCATCGACGGACGAACCCCCGAGTCTCGACAGCGGCGCGAGGAGATTGGACGCGCTCACCCGGAGTTCTTCTCGTTCCCTTCTGGGTTGCCTCAGTCCCATGACGGGCGCAAGGAGTTCAGTCACTTCGCACCCTCCTTCGTCTACAAGTACGTCAAGACGCCGAACCGCACGATCTCCGAGCTCAGAGCAGCCGCCGCTGAGGTGCACGCGGAGGTCGAGCAGCTGCGGGGCCGAGGGTGTCGCGGAGGATCGACTCTCCGATGCCGTTCGGAGGGCGCCGTAGGCTGCATGCTCCGAAGAGACGTCGGTGATGCTCGATACGCTCGGAATCGTGGAAGCATTCGAGCAGTTTGTCGCCCTCGCGCTAGAAGCCGAGGGGCTGGTCGTTTCGAGCGCGCTCAAGTTCCCCGTCAAGCGCCGCACACGCAAGACCGCCTACGAAGAGTGGCAGACGCACGGCTTCGAGGTCGACCTCGTCGCGGCTCGTGCCGACAAGCTCGTGCTCGCGACTGAAGTCCTTCTTCGGCTCTCGCGGCGTAGTGGCCGCGCGCGTACGCGGTGAGAGCGAGAACCGCACCTGGAACGCCGCCTACGCGCTCATCAATGATGAGCAGATCCGCTCCACCGTCGTCGCGGCCGCCGCAAAGCGCTTCGGGTTCACCATCGACCAGGTTGAGCTGCGGCTCTACGTCGGCAAGTTCGCAGGCGGTGGTAGTGAGGCCGCCGTGCGCGAGTGGTGCACGCAGCAGGCTGTCGGCGCGGGGCCGATCGCGGTGGTCGGAGCGACCGACGTCGTGAAGACTGTTCACGAGGTCGCCGGTTCCAAGCAGTACCGCGACAACGCCGTACTGGCAACGTTGAAGGTGCTCGATGCTGCGGGATAACTCACGGATCATCGGCCGACACGCCCATGACTTGATGTAGCGGTTCTTTTGCCGAGCGCGCCATTTCCGAGCACTAGCCGACTGCTCGACGTCATCTTCTCTCGCGCGCGACAGCGCATCATCGTCCTGCTGGTCGGCGGGCGCCTGCACTCCGCCGTGGCGCCGCTTGCGCGTCTGGCGGCCTGACCCTGCCGCGCAGCAATCGCAGTCTTCTCAAGTCGAACACCGGCAGACGTCACGCTGCGGCGAACTCACAACTACTTACGCCGGGGCGCCTTCGCGCGCGTCGCAACGCCGGATCGGTGCAGCGACCGAAGCACGGCACCATGCGACAGCTCGTACTTCTTTTCCAGCTCCGCCATCGTTGCACCGGCCTCGTATTCGGCAGCCATCGCAGCCGCTTCGTCATCATTCACCTTCCGCCTTGAGATCTCAACTCCCTCCCCTCGCAGCATCCGCGTCAATGCAGAGTTGGCAACGCCGAGCTCGCGAGCCAGCGATCGAACACTCTCACCTGCTCGTGCGCGGCCGACGAGCTCTTCGACTTTGGCAGGGCCCAGACGCCTCGACAACTCATGGCTTCGGCACACATTTGGCGCGCTCAAACCCCCGCTGCGTTCGCCAGGAACCGCCAGATTCCGCAGTTCTGCAGTGGTGAAAGGCAAGCCCAAAGGGTTTGAGTAGACACTCGCCAAGTCAGCAAGCAAAAAACCCCCGCTCAGGCGGGGGTTTTCTTGTTTCGGTCATGTGGCTGCACCGCACGGCGAACGAGGGGCCGAGTGGCGGGGATGCCGGGAGTCGGGCTTCCGTGCCGCCGACCGCGCGCACGCCCGTGCGCCCTTGAGCGGCCGCGCGGGCAGCGGGGAAGGATCCTCGGCGTCAGTGCGCGGCGGGCTGCGGCGCGTCCGGGCTGTTCCACTCGTGGGTGGCGCCGATCAGGCTCTGGATGGCCTCGTTCCACGCGGCCTCGGTCTCGGCAGTCCACTCGTCACCGAGGATCTCGTGGAAGGTGTCGCGCACGACCTCGTAGTAACGGTCGAACGAGGCATTGTCGACGCCGATGTGAGCGTGGTTGGTGCGCTCCGAGTTGACCATGGTCACCGCGGAGTGCCTGCCGTCCAGATGCTCCATCAGTGCCACGACGGTGACCTGGAACATGTTCTGGCGCGCCAGCTCGCCGTTCGGCTCGAAGCGGAAGAGCCCCTTGAACTCGGGGTAGCGCGCGAAGAGGTTCTCGTACACGGGGGCGGAAGGATCTTCCAGGAGCTCGGAGACGCGCTCGAGGCTCTGGAGGATGCGTGCTGATGAATCGCTCATGTCGTGATGCTATCGAGTGCGTGGCGCATGGCGCGAGGGAATGGTGCCGGGTGGATGCGAAAGGGCGCATTTGTTGCAGGATGCCGGGACCCGGTGCCGTGCGTGCACGCGGATGGCCCGCCCAGCGTGGCAGCTGGACGGGCCGTGGACAGCCGCGGCGATCGCCGCGCGGCGAGGCGGAATCAGTCGTTCGAGGGGACAGACGCCGCGGAGGCAGCTGACGGGGGTGAGGCCGGCGACACCGGTCGAGCCGCACACGACCCATCGTGCTGCCATTTGTGTCTCCTCGCTCACTGTGGGCTTCCGGCTCGAGTAGCGGCGCGGCTACAGCTCGAGGTGCTCGCCGGGCTCGAGCACGACCAGGCTGCCGCCGCCCTGCTCCGCGGCCCACGCGAGGCGACCATGCCCCATCTGCTGGCCGATGCGCGACAGCGTCATCTCATGGATCGGGAACGCCAGCTTCGGCGCGACCGCGAGCACGAAGTCCATCGCCTCGCCGATCTTGAGCCAGGGCGCGCCCACGGGCGCCGCGAGCACGGGCACGTCGACGCCGTCCGGCACGGCGTACGAATCACCCGGGTGATACAGCGTCTCGTTCACGAGCACGCCGACGTTGTCCACCACCGGCATCGACTCGTGAATGACGGCGTGCCTGCCGCCGAAGAACCGCAGGGTGAAGGGAGCGACGAACAGCTCCTCGCCCGGGGCGACGACCGTCACCTCGATGCCCTCGGCGGCGGGGTTGCTCGCGATCGCGACCGCGACGCCCTGGGGAGCGAAGATGCGGGCCGCGGGCGATGCCGCGAGGATGCGTGAGAGATGCTCGGGCGTCCAGTGATCGGCGTGCTCGTGGGTCACCACGACGGCCACCACCTGAGTGAGGCGCTCCGGCGGCATCGTGTAGCCGCCGATATCGATCATGAGGCGGCTGCCCTGGGCCTCGAGGGTGAGTGCGGCGTGCTCGTGTTTGGTGACTCGCATGCCCAGAGTCAAGCGGGTTCGCGCGCCGCATGGCAAGGCTCGCCGATCAACGTGACGGACGGCGCGGCGCCGATGGCACGAGAATGAGCCCGTGTGGCCGAGCCGGCATGGGGTGCCGTGGGGCGACACGCCCGGAATCCGGGCAGGGGACCCCTCGATTTGGAGAGCATGTTCCGGCTGTGGCATACTCATCTAGTTGCAACTTGGCCCCATCGTATAGCGGCCTAGTACGCCGCCCTCTCACGGCGGTAACGCGGGTTCGAATCCCGCTGGGGTCACAACACCGAAAACCCTCGCTCTTCCGAGCGGGGGTTTTTCGTTTCTGCGGCCGCCTTGCCGCGCCGCGTCGTATGCGAAGAAAAGGCCTCCGCGCCCGTTGCCGGGAGCGGAGGCCTTCGCGCGTCATTGCGTCGGATGGTGTGAGCTATGCCCAGGGAAGGGGGCGCTCCTTGTCGATGGTGGCGTCGTGGCCGACGCGGGGCAGCTCTGCGCCGCCGGCGCGCATCACGATGAAGCGCAGCTGCTCGGGGCTGTCGGGCAGGGCGCGCCACGTGCTCCACGTGCCGGGCGACACGCGAACGACGCTGCCGGCCTCGACGTCGACGACGTCGTCGTTCAGGCCCATCTGGCCCTTGCCGGCGAGGAAGATGTACAGCTCTTCTTCGAGCGAGTGGAAGTGCCACCAGGGTGCCGACTTGCCGGGGTCGGCGGCGTTGCTCGACATGCCCATGTACTTGGTCTCGAGCTCGAACTCGGCGAAGCGCTTGCCCTTGCCGAGGGGGCCCTCGAAGTCCTGCCAGGTGGCGAGATCGCCCAGTTCAACAACTTTGTATGCAGTCATGTCGCCACCTTATAGCGCGACGTTTCCGCCACTGGGGATTGTTGCGCGCTCGAGATCTTGTGCCGAATCCCGTGCGCGAGACCCCTGGCGGAGGTCATCTGGGCGATATATCGTTATGTATCGCCAAGCCCGTTCTGGGCGGCATGAGGAGGGCATCATGAACGACGGCTCGATGAAGAGCGGATTCCCCGGCGCCGGTTCCGGCTGGCCGGTGGGCGGCATCTTCGACGCGATGGACCAGCTGCGCGGCATGTTCGAGCAGAAGGTCGCCGCGCCGCGCATGGCGCGGGGCGATGTGCGCGCCGCGGTGCTCGCGCTGCTGGCCGAGCAGCCGATGCACGGCTACCAGATCATTCAGCAGATCGACGAGCGCAGCGGCGGCAGCTGGAAGCCGAGCCCCGGCTCGGTGTACCCGACGCTGCAGCTGCTCGCCGACGAGGGGCTCGTGGTCGCGAGCGAGTCCGACGGCCGCAAGACCTACTCGCTCACGGGCGACGGTCGCGAGGCCGCCGAGGTGGATGCCGAGAAGGCGGCGCCATGGGAATCCAGCGGAGCCCGTGCCATGGGCCGAGGCGCAGCCCTGCCGAAGGCGGGTTTCGAGCTCGCGCAGGCCGTCGCCCAGCTCGGCCGCACCGGCAGCGCGGCGCAGGTGACCGAGGCCGTCGCCGTGCTCGAGGAGGCGCGGCGCAAGGTCTACGGCATCCTCGCTCAGAAGGAGTGAGTGCGCTGGAGCGCCCGAGTGCGACTCGGGCACAGCGGCGTCGCGAGGCCCGGCTCGACCGGCGAGCGGGCGCGGTCACAGAGCCGGCCGCGTCGGCGGCCTGTGCGAGGATGACTGCATGATTCGGGTTGACTGCCACATGCACACCTTCGCCTCGGGCGACGCGGTGACCACGCTTGACCAGCTCGCCCAGCGGGTCGACGAGGTCGGCCTCGACGTGGTGTGCATCACCGACCACCACGAGGTCTCGGCGGCGCAGCTCGCGCAGGCCGAGCGCGCGATCAACGCGCGCATCGTGGTGGGGGAGGAGATCCGCACCCCCGCCGGCGAGATCATCGGGCTCTTCCTGAACGAGCGCATCCCGTACGTGCTGCCACTCGACGAGGTGGTCGGGCGCATTCGCGCGCAGGGCGGCGTCACGTACGCGCCGCACCCCTTCGACCCGATCCGCAACGGCATGCGAGAGCACACGCTGCGCCGCCTGCACGCCGAGGGCCAGCTCGATGTGATCGAGATCTTCAACGCGAAGACCGCCAAGGACGAGTTCAACCAGGCCGCGAAGGCGATCGCCGACGAGCTCGGGATCCCTGGCGCCGCCGGCTCTGACGCGCACGACCCGATCGACATCGGCACCGCCTGGGTCGAGATGCCCGACTTCGACGGCCCGGCCTCGTTCCTCGAGGCGATCCAGCACGCGACCGTGCACGGCGAGTACGCACCGTACCCGCTGCGCTACCCCGGCGCCAACGCGCACGAGCTCTACACGCCGCGCTAGGAAGGCATCCATGACCTCGACGGCGGTCTCGTCTCCGCAGCCCGTTCGGCTCGCGCTCTCGCACGGCGCGGTGCTGCGCGACGCCACGCCCGGCGACGCGCAGGGCATCATCGACTGCATCCAGGCCCTCGCCGACTACGAGCGCGAGCCCGATGCGGTCGAGAACACCGCCGCCATGCTCACCGCGTCGCTGTTCGGCGACGAGCCGCGCGTGTTCGCACACGTCGTCGAGCGCGAAGGCCGCGTCGTCGGCATCGCGCTGTGGTTCCTGAGCTACTCCACCTGGACGGGGCGGCACGGCATCTGGCTCGAAGACCTCTTCGTCTACGAGGAGGAGCGCGGGCGCGGCTTCGGCAAGGCGCTCATCGCGTCGCTCGCGGCGGTGTGCGTCGAACGCGGGTATTCGCGCATGGAGTGGACGGTGCTGGACTGGAACGCGCCCTCGATCGCGTTCTATCGCGCCATCGGAGCCGAGCCGATGGACGAGTGGACGACCCAGCGGATGACCGGGGGAGCGCTCGCCGCCCTCGCCGCGCACCTGGGCGGAGCCGCCGGCCGCGAAGGCAGCGCCGAGGCATAGCGATGGCCGAGGCCGCACTGCGCGCAAGGTACCGCCGGATCCTGCGGTTCGCTGGCCGCGCGCTGGTGCAGACGTGGTGGTATGAGCTGTTCCTGCCGCGCTTCGGCCTGGCCCGCCTCGGCGATCGAAATCGATCGGCCCGCATGCAGGGCATCGCCAGCAGGTTCCACGCCCTCGCGCTCGAACTCGGCGGCCTGATGATCAAGGTCGGGCAGTTCATGTCGTCGCGCCTCGACGTGCTTCCGCCCGAGATCACGAGGGAGCTGGCGGGGCTCCAGGACGCGGTGCCGCCCGTCGACTTCGACGCGATCCGCGCCCTCGCTGAGGTGGAGCTCGCCGTGCCGCTGCATCGCGCCTTCGAGTTCTTCGACCCGGTGCCGCTCGCGGCCGCATCCTTCGGCCAGGCCCACCGCGCACGGCTCGCCCCGGGCGACGCCGAGGCGACCGGGCTGCGCGAGGTCGTGGTCAAGGTGCAGCGCCCGGGGATCGACCGCGTGATCGACGTCGACATGCGCGCCCTGCGCAAGGTGGCAGGCTGGCTCAGCCGCGTGCGCGTGGTCGCGCGCCGCGTCGACACGCACGCGCTGGTCGAGGAGTTCTCGCGCACCAGCCTGGAAGAGATCGACTACCTGCACGAGGCATCCAACGCCGATCGATTCGCCGAGGACTTCAGGGCCAACGAGCGCGTGCGGGTGCCGGCCGTGGTGTGGGAGCGCACGACACGGCGCGTGCTGACCCTCGAAGACGTCACCGCGATCAAGATCAACGACGTCGACGCGCTTCGGGCGGCCGGGATCAGCCCGCGCGAGGTCGCCGACGCGTTCGCGGCGGTCATGTTCGACCAGCTGTTCGAGCACGGCTTCTTCCACGCCGACCCGCACCCGGGCAACATCTTCGTCACGCCGCGTGCCGAGGGCGAGGCGGATGCCTCGGCACCGCCGTGGCGGCTCACCTTCATCGACTTCGGCATGATGGGCGAGGCGCCCGACGCGCTGCGGCACGGCCTGCGCCGGCTGATGATCGCCGCGGCGGCGCGCGACGGAAAGGGCATGGTCGCGAGCATCAGCGAGCTCGGCGTGCTGCTCCCATCGGCCAACGGGGCCGAGCTCGAGCGAGCGCTCAGCGCGCTGTTCGCCCGCTTCGGCGGGATGGGCTTCGCCGAGCTGGCCCGCGTCGATCAGCGCGAGTTCGTGGCCTTCGGGCGCGAGTTCGGCGACGTGGTGCGCGAGATGCCGTTCCAGCTGCCCGAGAACTTCCTGCTCATCATCCGCGCCATGTCGCTGACCTCGGGCATGTGCAGCGCGCTCGATCCGGCCTTCAACATCTGGGACGCCATCGAGCCCTACGCCTCCCGCCTGATCCGCGAAGAGCGCGGCAACCTCGTGCAGGATCTCGCCAGGCGGGCGGCGACCGAGATCGGGAGCATCGCCTCGCTGCCGCGGCGGGTGCATGAGCTCGTCGACTTCATCGAGGACGGGTACATCGAGGTGAAGACGCCGCGCCTCGATCAGCGCCTCGACCGCCTTGAGCGCGCGGCGCGACGCGTCGCCGGATCGGTGATCTTCGCGGCGTTCTTCGTGGGAGGCGTGCTGCTGCGGGCCGAGAGCGAAGCGTGGGGAGCCGCGCTGATGATCGTCTCGGGAGTCCCCCTGCTCTATTCGGTGCTCGCCGGCATCCTGTCGCGCACCGGGCGAGGGCGACACAGGGACGAGTGACAGCGGCCGGCGCGGCCGCGCTCGGGTGACGCGGGCTGACCGACGCGCGCATCGGTGATCGCGCCACGCGTCGACACACTGGCGCCAGGGCGTGCCGGGCGGCGTAGCCTGGCACAATGTCTGCTCATCTTCTCGCGCAGAACGCGCGGACACAGCTCGGTGCGCTCGCGGCCGCCGCGAAGACCGATCCGAACTCGTGGATGTCGGCGCGGCCGAGCACCCTCGGCGCCGAGGCGGCGGATCCGGGCGCCCGCTCGGCGGCCGTGCTGATCCTCTTCGGCGAGCTGGATGGCATCCCGAGCACGCACACCGCGCAGGCGCCCGCCGTCACCCGCGAGCTCGACGTGCTGCTGCTCGCCCGCGCCACCACCCTCCGCTCGCACCCCGGGCAGATCGCCTTTCCCGGCGGTCGGATCGATCCCGAGGACGACGGCCCGATCGAGGCCGCGCTTCGCGAGGCGCAGGAGGAGACCGGGCTCGACCCCGCCGGCGTCGAGATCCTGGGCGCGCTCCCGCCCGTGCCGCTCTCGGTCTCGCAGCACCTGGTCACCCCCGTGCTCGCCTGGTGGCAGCGCCCCTCCTCGGTGCGGGCCGTCGACGCGGCCGAGTCTGCCGCGGTGTTCCGCGCGCCCGTCGCCGACCTGCTCGACCCGGCGAATCGGGGCGTGACCGTGATGCAGCGCGACGGACACGAGTGGCGCGGGCCCGGATTCCACGTCCGGCACAGCGGCAGCGAGCACCTGGTCTGGGGCTTCACCGCTCTCCTGCTGAATGGCCTGTTCCGCCAGATGGACTGGGAAGAGGAGTGGAATCACGAGCGTCAGCTCCCGTTTCCGCGACGCCTGTGACGCGCGGGCTCCGGCGCGCGTGACGCGCTGGATGCGGCATCCATGAACCGAGCGCGCCGCGCGAGGGGTTAGACTCGAAGCCGCGAGAGGGAGTATCCCGTTCTTGCGCGTCCGTCATCACGGGAGCAGTTGCTGCATCCCCGGGCGCGCACCGCGGCACCACGAGCATCGCGCGTGGTCGTGGCGGGGGAGAGACTTTCGACACATTGTCGTCCCCTCCCGAAAGGCCCTGATGGACCTCGTATTGCCCCTTTGGTTCGAGATCGGCTCGCTCGTCGTGCTCGTGCTCATCCTCGCCGCCGACCTGCTGCTGATCCTCAAGCGGCCGCACATCCCGTCGACCAAGGAGTCGACGCTGTGGGTGGTGTTCTACGTCACGCTCGCGCTGATCTTCGCCGGGCTCATGTGGATCTTCGCCGGCGGCGAGTACGCCGGACAGTTCGTCGCCGGCTGGCTCACCGAGTACAGCCTGTCGATCGACAACCTCTTCGTCTTCGTGCTGATCATGACGCAGTTCGCCGTGCCGCGCCGCTATCAGCAGGAGGTGCTCATGGTGGGCATCATCATTGCGCTGGTCCTGCGCGGCGCGTTCATCCTCGTCGGTGCGGCGGTGATCGAGAACTTCAGCCCGATCTTCTACGTGTTCGGCGCGTTCCTGGTCTGGACGGCGATCCGCCAGGCATTCCCCGGCGGCGAGCACGACGACGAGATCAAGCGCGAGAACTTCATCGTCCGGATGCTGCGGCGCATGGTGCCCATCAGCAACGACTATGACGGCGCGAAGGTGCGCACCGTGATCGACGGCAAGAAGTTCTTCACCCCGATGCTCATCGTGTTCGTGGCGATCGGCGTGACCGACCTGCTGTTCGCGGTCGACTCGATCCCCGCGATCTTCGGCATCACGCAGAGCCCGTTCATCGTGTTCACCGCCAACATCTTCGCGCTGATGGGGCTTCGCCAGCTCTACTTCCTGTTGGGCGACCTGCTCGATCGGCTCCGGTACCTGCACTACGGCATCGCGTTCATCCTCGCGTTCATCGGCGTGAAGCTCGTCTTCCACGCCATGCACGTGAACGAGCTGCCGTTCATCAACGGCGGCAAGCCGATCGAGTGGGCCCCCGAGATCTCGACCTGGGCCTCGCTGTTCGTCATCATCGCGTCGATGGTCGTCGCGACGGTCGCGAGCCTCATCGCGGCGCGGCGCGACAAGCTGGCGGGTGCGGGCACGGGCACGGGTGCCGGCACGATCGAGCCGGGCGAATAGCGTCACTCGGCCGGCGCCCAGCATGCCCGGTGGTATTCTGGGGCGATGCAGTTCTCCCGCCTTCTCCTTAGCGGCCGCGACGAGTCTTAGTTTCTGAGCCTCCCTCGTCGCGGAGTCTGTCGCGGGCCGAACTTCGACTCAATGGAGAAACTGGCTATGAGCACACGTACCGATGTCTTGACGCAGGATGCTGCGCGCCCCCGCACCCTGGCCGAGAAGGTCTGGGACGATCACCTGGTGGTCAAGGGCGAAGACGGGCAGCCCGACCTGATCTACATCGACCTGCACCTCGTGCACGAGGTCACGAGCCCGCAGGCCTTCGACGGCCTGCGGACCGCGGGACGGCCGCTGCGCCGCGTCGACCTGACGATCGCGACCGAGGACCACAACACGCCGACGCTCGCGATCGACAAGCCGATCGCCGATCCGACGAGCCGCATCCAGATCGAGACGCTGCGCGAGAACGCCGCAGAGTTCGGTGTGCGCCTGCACTCGCTCGGCGACAAGGAGCAGGGCATCGTGCATGTCGTCGGCCCCCAGCTGGGGCTGACCATGCCGGGCATCACCGTGGTCTGCGGCGACAGCCACACCAGCACGCACGGCGCGTTCGGCGCGATGGCCTTCGGCATCGGCACCAGCGAGGTCGAGCACGTCATGGCCACGCAGACGCTGCCGCTGAAGCCGTTCAAGACGATGGCGATCAACGTCGAGGGCACGCTGCGCCCCGGCGTCACCGCGAAGGACATCATCCTCGCGGTGATCGCGAAGATCGGCACCGGCGGCGGGCAGGGCTACGTCCTCGAGTTCCGCGGCAGCGCCATCCGCGCGCTGTCGATGGAGGGCCGCATGACGGTCTGCAACATGTCGATCGAGGCCGGCGCCCGCGCCGGCATGGTCGCGCCCGACGAGACCACATTCGCGTACCTCGAGGGCCGCGACCACGCGCCGAAGGGCGCGGAGTGGGACGAGGCGGTCGCGTACTGGAAGACGCTGCCCACCGACGAGGGCGCGGTGTTCGACGCCGAGGTGTTCGTCGACGCGGACGAGCTCGAGCCGTTCGTGACCTGGGGCACGAACCCGGGCCAGGGCGCGTCGCTCTCGGACGTCGTCCCCACACCCGCCGACATCGAGGACCCCAACGAGCGCGCCGCCGCAGAGCGTGCGCTCGAATACATGGACCTCAAGGCGGGCACCCCGCTGAAGGATGTCGCGGTGGACGCGGTGTTCATGGGCTCGTGCACGAACAGCCGCATCGAAGACCTCCGCGCGTTCGCCTCGGTCGTGAAGGGCCGCAAGAAGGCCGACGGGGTGCGCGTCATGGTCGTTCCCGGCTCGGCGCGCGTGCGCCTGGAGGCCGAGGCCGAGGGGCTCGACAAGATCTTCACCGACTTCGGCGCCGAGTGGCGCTTCGCCGGCTGCTCGATGTGCCTGGGCATGAACCCCGATCAGCTCGCCCCGGGCGAGCGCTGCGCCTCGACCAGCAACCGCAACTTCGAGGGTCGGCAGGGCAAGGGCGGCCGCACCCACCTGGTCTCGCCGCTCGTGGCGGCTGCCACGGCCGTGCGCGGCACGCTCTCCAGCCTGAGTGACCTCGATGACCTCTCCGCCCCCGCGGCGGCGACGGCAGAAAGCATGGATGCCTGATGGAAAAGTTCACCACGGTGGTCGGCGTCGCCGCGCCGCTCAAGCGCTCCAACGTCGACACCGACCAGATCATCCCCGCGGTCTACCTCAAGCGCGTCACCAAGACGGGCTTCGACGACGCGCTGTTCGCCGCGTGGCGTCAGGACCCGGAGTTCGTGCTGAACCAGCCCGCCTTCGCGGGCGCCGAGGTGCTTGTCGCCGGGCCCGACTTCGGCACCGGCTCGAGCCGTGAGCACGCGGTGTGGGCCCTGCGGGACTTCGGCTTCAAGGTCGTGCTGAGCCCGCGCTTCGCCGACATCTTCCGGGGCAACTCGGGCAAGGCCGGCCTGCTCGCGGGTCAGATCTCCGAGCAAGACCTGGAGCGCATCTGGGCCGTCATCGACGCCCAGCCGGGCGCGAAGATGACCGTCGATCTCGAGGCGCGCACCGCGTCGATCGGCGATCTGCAGGTTCCCTTCGAGATCGATGATTACACTAGGTGGCGCCTGCTCGAAGGGCTCGATGACATCGGCCTGACGCTGCGCAACGAGGCCGAGATCTCGGCCTTCGAGGCACGCCGCCACAAGTGGCTCCCCACCACGCTCCCGATCCAGTAAGGGCCACCATGAACACACTCCTGAATGACGCGAACACACCAGGAGGCATGGTGGAGGACACGGCCGAGATCATCAAGATTCGCGGCGGTCGACCGCTCTCGGGCCGGGTCGAGGTCAAGGGCGCGAAGAACCTGGTCACCAAGGCGATGGTCGCGGCGCTTCTCGGCGAGACGGCGAGCGTGCTGCATGACGTGCCCGACATCAGCGATGTCGCGGTCGTCCGCTCCCTGCTCGAGGTCCACGGCGTCCGCGTCGACGAGGTGGAGGGCGAAGAGGGCACGCTCCGCCTCGACCCGAGCGGGGTCGAGTCGGCGCACATGGAGGAGATCGACGCGCACGCGGGCGCTTCGCGCATCCCGATCCTGTTCTGCGGTCCGCTCCTGCACCGCCTCGGCCAGGCGTTCATCCCCGATCTCGGCGGCTGCCGCATCGGCGACCGCCCGATCGACTTCCACCTCGACGCGCTGCGCAAGTTCGGCGCCGTCGTCGAGAAGCAGCCCAACGGCATCCGTCTCTCGGCCCCGCAGGGCCTGCGCGGCGCGAACATCCATCTGCCGTACCCGAGCGTGGGTGCGACCGAGCAGGTGCTGCTCACCGCCGTGCGCGCGAAGGGCGTCACCGAGCTGAAGAACGCGGCCATCGAACCCGAGATCATGGACCTGATCGCGGTGTTGCAGAAGATGGGCGCCATCATCTCGTATGAGCCCAACCGCGTCATCCTCATCGAGGGCGTCGACGCGCTTCGCGGCTACGACCACCGCGCGATCTTCGACCGCAACGAGGCCGCCAGCTGGGCGTGCGCCGCGCTGGCCACCGACGGCGACATCTTCGTCGGGGGCGCGAAGCAGCAGGAGATGCTGACGTTCCTCAACGTGGTGCGCAAGGTCGGCGGCGAGTTCGACATCCACGAGGACGGCATCCGCTTCCGTCGCGGCGGCGCGCTGCGACCCGTCAGCGTCGAGACCGACGTGCACCCCGGCTTCATGACGGACTGGCAGCAGCCGCTGATCGTGGCGCTCACCCAGGCGCACGGCGAGTCGATCGTGCACGAGACGGTGTATGAGAACCGCTTCGGCTTCACCGACGCGCTCGTGAAGATGGGCGCGAACATCGTCGTGCACCCGCACGGTCTGCAGGACGGCCCGCGCCGCGTGCCGCGCCGCAACCTCGAGCAGGCGGCGACCATCACCGGTCCCACCCCGCTGCACGGCGCCGACATCGTCGTCCCCGATCTGCGCGGCGGCTACAGCCACGTCATCGCCGCGCTCACCGCCGAGGGCGAGTCGACGATCAGCAACATCGGCATCATCAGCCGCGGCTACGAGAAGTTTCTGTCCAAGCTCCAGCTCCTGGGCGCAGACTTCGATATCGTCGGCTGAGTGATGACATCAGCCAAACACGCGCCGGAGTCCGCGCCGAAGCCGCGCTCTGAGAAGTGGCGGCCCAGCTGGTTCTGGCCGCTGGCCATGCCGGTGCTGCCGTTCATCGATCTCGTCTCGAAGATCACGTTCACGAACCCCGAGAAGCTGCCCAAGCACGGCCCGTTCATCCTGGCGGTCAACCACTACAGCGAGATCGACCCGCTCGTCGTGGCACGCGCGGTCTGGAAGCTCGGCCGTGCCCCGCGCTTTCTCGCGAAGGCCTCGCTGTTCAAGGTGCCCGTGGTCGGTGCCGCGCTCCGCGTGACCGGCCAGGTTCCCGTTGAGCGCCACGGCAGCGGCAAGGCGACCGCCGGTGCGCTCAGCGCCGCCGACGCGCTCGTCGCCCACGGCCGCGGCGTGATCGTCTACCCCGAGGGCACGCTGACGCGTGAGCCCAACCTCTGGCCCATGCGCGGCAAGACCGGCGCGGCGCGCCTGGCGTTCGACGCCGGGCTGCCGGTGATCCCGGCCGCCCACTGGGGCGTGCAGGGGGTCATGGGTCGCTACTCGAAGAAGATCAGCCTCTTCCCGCGCAAGCAGGTGCGGATGATCTTCGGCGACCCCATCGATCTCTCCGACATCGCCGCGCGACGCGGCACGCCCGGCGCGCTGAACGAGGCCACCGACCGCATCATGGATGGCGTCACCGCGCTGCTCGAGCAGCTTCGCGGCGAGCAGGCCCCCGCCGAGCGCTGGGACCCGAGCAAGCATCAGCAGAGTGAAACGGGTCGTTTTGAGTCGTAGGCCTGCCGCCGGTCCCCGGGTCGCGGTGATCGGGGCGGGCAGCTGGGGGACCACCTTCGGCAAGATCCTCGCCGATGGCGGCGCGAGCGTCACCATGTGGGCGCGGCGCCCCGAGCTGGCGAAGGAGATCGCGCGCGCCAAGCGCAACAGCGACTATCTGCCGGGCATCAATCTTCCTGTCGGCATGACGGCGACATCGAATCTCGCCGAGTCGCTCGAGGGCGCCGAACAGGTCTACCTGTCGATCCCGAGCCAGTCGCTGCGGCAGTCGCTCAAGGGCGTGCGGCCGCTGGTCGCGAAATCCGATGCGCCGATCGTCTCGCTGATCAAGGGCGTCGAACGTCGCACCGGGCAGCGCATGAGCCAGGTGATCGCCGAAGAGCTGCACATCGATCCGGCACGCATCGCCGTGGCATCCGGCCCCAACCTCGCACTCGAGATCGCGCGCGAGCAGCCCACGGCCGCGGTGATCTCGTCGTCGAGCCAGGAGACCGCGGAGGCGGTCGCCCGGCTTGCGCGCAACAGCTACTTCCGCACCTTCGTGAACACCGACGTGATCGGCACCGAGTTCGGCGGCGTGCTGAAGAACCTGATCGCGGTCGCGATCGGCATCGTGGACGGCGTCGGCTACGGCGAGAACACGAAGGCCGCGATCATCACGCGCGGCCTGGTCGAGATGACCGACTTCGCGGTGGCGCAGGGCGGGCAGGCCGAGACGCTGCAGGGACTCGCCGGCCTCGGCGATCTGATCGCCACCTGCCAGTCGCCGCTGTCACGCAACAACACGGCCGGCCGCCTGCTCGGCCAGGGGTACAGCTTTCAAGACGTCGTCAAGCAGATGAACCAGACCGCCGAAGGCCTCGCCTCGGTCGGGCCGGTGCTGCAGCTTGCGCGCGAGGCCGGCGTGGCGATGCCGATCGTCGAACAGGTCGACCGGGTGCTCAAGGGCACGCTGAACCCGCGCGACATCGCCCCGCACCTGACAACCGACGACGACGATGAACAGCCGCAAGGCGAAGGGACGCAGTATGGACAAGCCGGTGGTGGCGGTGCTCTTTGGCGGTCGATCCAGCGAGCACTCGATCAGTTCCGCAACAGCGGGCGGGGTCCTGAGGGCGATTGACCGCGATCGCTTCGCGATCATCCCGGTCGGCATCACCCGCGCCGGCGCGTTCGTGCTCGAGGTCGACGACCCGGATCACTTCCGGCTCGACCCGAACCACCTGCCCGAGGTCGTCGACAACGGCACCCGCATCCTCTGGCCCGAGGCCGGCGGCGAGCGCACCGTGCGCGTGCGGCGCGCCGATGGCTCGGTCGACGAGCTCGGCGCCGTCGACGTGGTGCTCCCGATCCTGCACGGCGTGCACGGCGAGGACGGCACCGTGCAGGGCTTCTTCGACACGCTTGAGATCCCCTACGCGGGGGGCGGGGTGCTCGATTCGGCGCTGTGCATGGACAAGCACTTCATGAAGATCGTGCTCCAGGCCGCGGGCATCCCCGTCGCCCCCTGGGTGACGGTGCGCGAGGGCGAGGTGGATGCCTCGCCCGCCGTGCGCGCCAGCATCGAGGCCCTCGGGCTGCCGCTGTTCGTCAAGCCCGCCCGCGCCGGCTCGAGCGTCGGCGTCTCGAAGGTCGCGGCCATCGACGAGCTGCCCGAGGCGCTGGCCGTGGCCTTCGCCGAAGACGACAAGGTGCTCATCGAGTCGGCGGTCGTCGGGCGCGAGATCGAGGTGGCGATCCTCGACGGCCGCGGCGACGAGGCGCCGCGCGCGTCGCTGCCGGGCGAGGTCGTGCTGACCGATCGCGCCTTCTACGACTTCGAGGGCAAGTACCTCGGGGGCGACGGTGTCTCGATCGTGTGCCCAGCCGAGGTGTCTGGCGACGAGCTGGCCGCGATGCAGGAGCTCGGCGTTCGCGCCTTCCAGGCGGTGGGCGGCCGAGGGCTCGCCCGGGTCGACTTCTTCCTCACCACCGACGGCCTCGTCGTCAACGAGCTGAACACCATGCCCGGCTTCACGCCGATCTCGATGTTCCCGAAGTGCTGGATCGCGTCCGGCATGACGTACGCCGAGCTGATCACCGAGCTCGTCGAGCTCGGGCTCGAGCGGTAGCGACGCGGCGCTCCCGCCGGAGGGGCCTCGCTTGGCGCGGCTACTCCTGTGGGGCCTCGGGGGCGCCGGGCGCGACCTTGTCGGTGCAGCCCTGACCGTGCTTCGGCAGCGACTGCACGGCGTTTGCGACATCCTCGAGCGCGACGCTGCCCGAGATCTTCGCGCCGTCGATGACGACCTCGACCGCGGGATCGCGCCCGTAGGTGGTCGCCGTGTACTGCGGCAGCCGGCTCTCGTCGATGATCCAGTCGACGCCCTTGAAGGTCTGGCAGGGCATCGTCGTGGGCGGCGGCACCGGCACGCCGCACGAGAGCAGCACCGCCGCCGGCTCGCCCCAGGCGCCCGTGGCCTGCGCGTCGGTGAACTGACGCTCGAGGGTGCCGACGCGCTCGGGCAGCTTGACGGTGACATCGGCGCACAGCGGGTTGTTGGCGTCGGGCGCGGGATGCATCGACACGGTCGATGCGCACCCGGCGAGCAGAGCGCCGGCGAGCACCAGCACGGCGGTCAGGGACACACGGGCAAGCATATGAGACATCCCTGCCAGGCTACCTTGGGAGTATGAGTCCCGCCCCCGCCAGCTCACCCGACCGTGCAGTCACCGCGCACGATCCGCGTGTCAGCGAGCTCGATGAGGGCGAGATCCTCCGCCGCATCCTGTCTCGGCTGGGGGAGGCATCGGGCGCGCTCGTGGGCCCGGGCGACGACGCCGCAGTCATCGCGGCGCCCGACGGGCGCGTGGTCGTGACGACCGACACGCTGGTGCAGGGGCCCGACTTTCGGCTCGCGTGGTCGGCGCCGTTCGACATCGGCTGGAAGGCGGCGGCGGTGAACCTCGCCGACGTCGCCGCCATGGGCGCCCGCCCGACCGGGCTTGTCGTGGCGCTGGCCGTGCCGCCGGCCCTGCCGGTCTCGCTCGTCGAGGGCATCGCCGAGGGGCTGCGTGCCGCCTGCGACGCGATGGCGCCGGGATGCTCGGTGGTCGGGGGAGACCTGACCGCCTCCGACACGCTCACCGTGGCGGTCACCGCCTTCGGCTCGCTCGACGGCATCGCGCCGGTGCTGCGCTCGGGCGCGCGCCCGGGCGACACGCTCGCGGTCTGCGGGGGAGCGCTCGGCACCGCCGCGCGCGGGCTCGCCGTGCTCTTCGAGCGGGGCGTGGATGCCTCCGGCCACCCGATTCCGCTCGACGCGTCGCTGCTCTCCGCGGCCGACGCCGAGGCGCTCGCGGTGCAGCTGCGCCCGACGCCCCCGCTCGCCGCGGGCATCGAGGCCGCTCGCGCCGGGGCCACGGCCATGATGGACATCTCGGACGGGCTCGCGCTCGATGCATCCCGAATCGCCGCCATGAGCGGCGTGAGCGTCGACATCTTCTCGGCGACGCTGGGGCCGAACAGCGCCTGGGCGCTGGGCGGGGGCGAGGATCACGGACTGCTCGCCACCTTCCCCGCTGCGGTGCCGCTGCCGGACGGGTTCCGGGCGATCGGGCGCGTGCTGCCGGCCGGCGGCGAGGCGGTGCGCATCGACGGCCGCGCGTGGGACGGTCGGCCCGGCTGGGACCCGTACCGGGACTGGGACGAGCGGCTCGGCTGAGCGGTCGGCAGGCGCGCGGCGCGCGCCGACGAGTGGATGCCGCGGACCAGTCGCGGCGGCGATGTGCCTGTGCGGCGGAGCTCAGTCGTCGGCGGCCGGCGCCTCGCGAAGCCCGACCCACCACAGCGTGGTGTCGCCGTAGCTTCTGTGCCGCAGGTGCTCGAGCGGCGCCGGCAGCGGCGGCTCGGCCGAGCGGGCGGCGCGCTCGACGATCACGATCGCGTGCGGGCTGAGGCGGGGCGCGAGCAGCTCGAGCGCCTCGGCGAGCTCGTCGTCGCCGAGCTCGTAGGGCGGGTCGATGAACACGAGGTCGAAGGCGCCCGCCGCGCGGCGCAGAAAGGTGAGCACGCTGGTGGCCTCCACCCGGACCGCGCGCGTGGTGCCGAGCGCACGCTCCACCTTCGCGGCGTTGCGTCGGGCGATCGCGGCCGCGGGTGCGGCGCGCTCGACGAGCACGATGGATGCCGCACCGCGGCTTGCGGCCTCGAGGCCGAGCGCGCCCGAGCCGGCGTACAGGTCGAGCACCGCGGCATCCCGAATCGCGTCGGCAGACTCGAGCGCGCCGAACAGCGACTCGCGAATGCGATCGCTGGTGGGGCGGGTGCCGGACGCGGGCACGTCGAGGGTGAGCGAGCCGGCACGGCCCGAGATGATGCGGGTCACGCGCCTACGATAGCGCTCGTGCGGTGCGGGCACGGCGCCTGCACGGCGACTGCGCGCGCGGGTCGACGGGCGACCCCGCGCGCGGGCGGCGGTGTCTGGGCCCGCCGATAGACTTTGCGCATGCCGACCTTCACGCTCGAGTCGGGCCTCGACACGGTCCTCGGAGCGAAGGCCGCCGCCGCGCTGAAGCGCGCGTTTCTCATGATCACCGTCGGCGATCTGCTCGCGCACTACCCCCGCCGCTACGCCAAGCCCGGCGAGCTGACGAAGGTGGTCGGGCTCCCGATCGGCGAGCCGGTCACGATCGTCGCCGAGGTGCTCACCGTGCGCGAGCGCAAGATGCAGGCGCGGCGCGGGAGCATCCTCGAGGTCACGATCGGCGACGGCCTGGGCGTGATGATGCTGACCTTCTTCAACCAGGCGTGGCGCCAGAAAGAACTGCGGCCGGGTGCCCGCGGCATCTTCGCGGGCAAGGTCGGGGTCTACAAGGGCTCGCTGCAGCTCGCGCATCCCGCGTACGCGCTGTTCGATGCCGCCGACGAGCACGCCGAGCTGGCCGCCGTCGAGCGCGCCAAGCACCCGATCCCGATCTATCCGGCGACCGCGTCGATCCCGAGCTGGCAGCTGCAGCAGCACATCGCGCTGGTGCTGGATGGGCTCGAGTCGGTGCCCGATCCGCTGCCGGCCGAGCTGCGCGCCCGGCGGCGGCTGCTGCCCGCCGACAGGGCGCTGTGGCAGATCCACCGCCCCGAGAACTTCGGCCAGATCGACGACGCGCAGCGCACCCTGCGCATGCATGAGGCACTCGTGCTGCAGGCGGCGCTGCTGCAGCAGCGCGAGCAGGTGCGTCGCCTCGAGGCGACGGCTCGCCCGGTGAAGCGCGGCGGCCTCCTCGAGCGGTTCGACGCGCGGCTGCCGTTCACCCTCACGCCCGACCAGGTGGCGGTCGGCGAGCAGATCGCCGGCGACCTGGTCGCGCCCTGGCCGATGAACCGCCTCGTGCAGGGCGAGGTCGGCTCGGGCAAGACGCTGGTGGCACTGCGGGCCATGCTGCAGGTCGCCGACAGCGGCGGGCAGTCGGCGCTGATCGCCCCGACCGAGGTGCTCGCGAGCCAGCACCTGCGCTCGATCGCGCGGATGCTCGGGCCCGAGCTCGCGGCAGAGGTGATGCCCACCCTGCTCACCGGCCAGATGACGGCCGCCGAGCGCCGCAAGGCGGCGCTGCGCGTCGCCTCCGGCCAGTCGCTCATCGTCGTCGGCACGCACGCCCTGCTGAGCACGAGCACCACCTTCGCCGAGCTCGCCCTTGTCGTGATCGACGAGCAGCACCGCTTCGGCGTCGAGCAGCGCGAGACGCTCCGCCGCAAGGGCACGAGCCCGCACGCGCTGGTGCTCACCGCGACCCCGATCCCGCGCACCGTCGCGATGACCGTCTTCGGCGACCTCGACGTGAGCGCCATCCACACCATGCCCGAGGGGCGGGCGGGCATCGAGACGCACGTGGTGCCGCTGGTCGACAAGCCGGGGTGGATGCCTCGGGTCTGGCGCCGCATCGCCGAGGAGGTCGCCCTCGGCCGGCAGGCGTTCATCGTGTGCCCCGCGATCGACGCCCTCGCGGGGCTGCTCGACGACACGGGCGATCTGCCGCCGGATGACGAGACCGCGACGGTGGCCGAGGCCGAGGCTTCGGGCGTGAGCGGGGGAGCGGGCGGCGCGGGTGGCGGGCCGCTGGGGGCGCTGCCGCGCGCCATGCCGCTCGTCGGCGTCGTGCAGATCGCCGAGATCGTGGCGACGCTGCCCGAGTTCGCGAACATCCGCACCGAGGTGCTGCACGGCAAACTGCCCGCGGACGAGAAGGACCGCATCATGCGGGCGTTCGCCGCGCGTGAGATCGACGTGCTGATCGCGACGACCGTGGTCGAGGTCGGCGTCGACGTGCCGAACGCCTCGACGATGGCCATCCTGAACGCCGATCGCTTCGGCGTCTCGCAGCTGCATCAGCTGCGCGGGCGCGTCGGCCGCGGCGCCGTGCCGGGGCTGTGCCTGCTCGTGACCGGGGCCGAGCACGGCACGCCCGCGCGCGATCGCGTCGCGGCCGTGGCATCCACGCTCAACGGGTTCGTGCTCGCCGAGGTCGACCTCGAGCAGCGGCGCGAGGGCGACGTGCTCGGCGACCTGCAGTCGGGCGGCCGATCGTCGCTGCGCCTGCTGCGAGTGGTGAAGGATGCCGAGCTCATCGTCGCGGCGCGCGGCGAGGCGGAGGCGATCCTGGCCGCCGACCCGGCGCTCTCCGGGCACCCGGCGCTCGCCGGCGCGATCGAGCTGCGCCTGAATCACAGCGAGCGGGCGGCGCTGGCGAAGAACTAGCCGCACGAGCACGAGCACGAGCACGCGCACGAGCACGCGACACCGTGATCAATCTGCGATGGTCACGAACGGCGGATCGCCGCGGCGCGCCGATATGCTTTGGGCATGAGCAACCGCGTGGCAGTTGTGCCCGGATCCTTCGACCCGCTCACGCTTGGCCACCTTGATGTGATCGAGCGTGCTGCAGGGCTCTACGACGAGCTGCACGTGCTGGTGGTGCACAACCCCGGCAAGGACGCGCTGCTGCCGATCACGCAGCGCGTGTCGCTGATCGAGCAGTCGATCGCCGAGCGCGGCATCGAGGGCAACATCGTGGTCGCCGCGTGGAGCGTCGGCCTGCTCGTGGACTACTGCACCGACGTCGGCGCACAGGTGCTGGTGAAGGGCATCCGCTCGCAGATCGACGTCGCGTACGAGACGCCGATGGCGATCGTGAACCGCCACCTCGCCCACGTCGAGACGGTGTTCCTGCTGCCCGAGCCCTCGCACGCGCTCGTGTCGAGCTCGCTCGTGCGCCAGGTCTCGCAGCTCGGCGGCGATGTCTCGCCGTTCGTGCCCCCGGCCGTGGCCCGCTACCTCGACACCGGCGCGCGCGGCATCTGAGCGTGCGCAGCCGGGCGGCCGCGCTCGCGCGCAGCTGGCGACGGTACGCTTGGAGGCGTGAAACATCACCGTCCAGGACCCCTGAGCCTTCCCGTTCGCGACATCATGCACCGTGCCGGCGAGATGCGTGAGGTGACCCTCAACGTGCCCGCCCCTGAGACCTGGGGCGAAGGCCTCGTCGCCGTGCCCACCGGCGCGAACCTCGACGTGGAGGTGCGCCTCGAGTCGGTTCACGAGGGCATCCTGGCGTCGGGCGACGTCGCCACCCACTACACGGGAGTGTGCGGGCGCTGTCTCGAACCGATCGACGAGCCGCTTCAAGTCGATTTTCAGGAGCTTTTCGCGTACGCTGGAAACGAAGCGGCTGACTTTGACGTTCAAGACGACCACGTGGATCTTGAAATCTTGGTCAGGGATGCGATCGTGTTGTCGCTCCCGTTTCAACCGGTGTGTGAGCCGGACTGCTCAGGTCTCGACCCCGAGACCGGCGAGAAGCTCCCGCACGGCACAGACGCAAAGCCCGAACAAGCCCTCGATCCACGCTGGGCCGTGCTCGGAAAGTTCACCACAGGCCCCGGCGCTGGGGATGAGGACGCGGGTTAGCCCGCGCCGATTCCCACGCCAGAGATAGAGAAGAGAAGCAGCTATGGCTGGTAACCCTCCCAAGCGGAAGGTCTCCCGTTCCAACACCCGCTCGCGCCGCGCGCAGTGGAAGGCGGCGCCCGTCGCGCTCGTCAAGACGATTGAGAACGGCGAGGTCGTCTACAGCCGTCCGCACCAGGCGAAGGTCGTCACCGACTCGCAGGGCACGGAGCTCTTCCTTGAGTACAAGGGCCGCAAGGTCGCTGACGTTTAGTCAGACTCGATGCACTCTGGCGTCGTGATGGCTGAAAATCTGCCGCTCGAAACGCTAGCCCAAAAGCTCGAGGTCGATATCGATCTCGAGCTTTTGGCGTTGGCGCTGACACATCGCTCGTTCGCCTACGAGAACGACGGGATCCCGCACAACGAGCGCCTCGAGTTCCTCGGCGACTCCGTGCTGGGTCAGGCGGTGACCGTGCTGCTGTACACGCGGCATCCAGATCTCGACGAGGGATCGCTCGCGAAGCGTCGCGCCGCGGTGGTCTCGACCGTCGCCTTGGCCGAGGTCGCCAGGCGCATTGGTCTGGGCTGCTACGTCCGGCTGGGCCGCGGCGAGGAGCAGACGGGCGGACGCGACAAGGAGTCGATCCTCGCCGACACCACCGAGGCAGTCATCGGGGCGACCTACCTGAGCGCCGGCCCCGCCGCCGCGACCGCGCTGGTGCTGCGCCTGGTCGAGCCGCTGCTCGCCGACCCGGAGCGCTACGGCGCCGCGATGGACCCGAAGACCAGCCTGCAGGAGCTTGCCGCCCGCCTCGGCGCGCCCGCTCCCGTGTACTCGGTCGTGGCGGACGGGCCCGACCACCATCGCGAGTTCACGGCGACCGTCACCGTGGGCGAGATCGCGAGCGAGAGCGGCATGGGCTCGAGCAAGAAGCACGCCGAGATGGCCGCGGCCCTCGCGGCGTGGCGCACCCTCAGCGCACGTGCCTGAGCTGCCCGAGGTCGAGGTCGTGCGCCTCGGCCTCGCACCCGCCGTCACCCGCGCGACGATCTCGGGGGTCGAGGTGTTCGATCCGCGCGCGCTGACGCGGCACGACGGCGACGCCCGCGACTTCGAGGCGCGCCTTGCCGGGCGCCGAATCCTCGGTGCCGCCCGGCGCGGGAAGTTTCTGTGGATGCCGCTTGCTGCACGCTCCGCCGATGCGGCGTCGGCCGCACCCGCGGAGGCGCTGGTCGCGCACCTCGGCATGAGCGGGCAGCTGCTGCTGCGCGCACCCGGGGCCGATGCCGGCCGGCACCTGCGGGTGCGGGTGGGGCTGGAGCATCCCGAGCATGGCGAGCTGCGGGTCGACTTCGTCGACCAGCGGACGTTCGGGTCGCTCGCGATCGACGGGCTCGTGCCGACGAGCGATGGCGCAGCCGGCGGCTGGGGCGCCGCCGAGGCCCTCGTGCCCTCGCAGGTGGCGCACATCGCGCGCGACCCGCTGGACGACGCGTTCGATGCCGGCCGGCTTGGTGCCGTGCTGGCGCGCAAGAACTCGGCGGTCAAGCGCGTGCTGCTCGACCAGACCGTGCTCAGCGGCGTGGGCAACATCTATGCCGACGAGGCGCTGTGGGCGGCACGCATCCACCCCGAGACGCCCGCCTCGGCGCTGTCGCCGCGTGCGGTCGGGCGCCTGCTCGCGGAGGTGCGCGCGGTGCTCGAGAAGGCGCTGGTCGAGGGCGGCACGAGCTTCGACGAGCAGTACGTCAACGTGAACGGCGAGGCCGGGTACTTCGCGCACTCGCTCAACGCCTACGGGCGCGGGGGAGAGGCGTGTCCGCGGTGCGGTGGCCAGATCCGCCGTGAGGCGTTCATGAACCGTGGCTCGCACTTCTGCCCGAGGTGCCAGCGACGGCGGTGACCTGGCGGGTGCCCCGCGCATCCGGGATGTCATGCGCGACACGCGCTCGCCGTTAGTGTGGCGGCATGGCCAAGCAGCATCCACACATCGAGAACCCCAGCGTCGACGCGCTTCGTGAGCTCGTCGCCGAGCGCCCGGTGGCGATCTCCGAGCTGTACCTGGCGTTTCACGAGCTGCTCCGCGAGACGCTCCCTGACGTCGCGGCGTCGGTCGACACGGTGGATCACGCGATCGGCTACGGCGCGCATCAGTACGGCTACAACGGGTGGGGGATGGCTGCGGTGATGCCGTACGCGAAGTGGGTCTCGCTCACGCTCATGCAGGGCTCCCTCCTTGACGACCCCGCCGGCCTGCTGACTGGCGGTGCGAAGATGCGCCACGTGAAGCTTGCGAGCCTCGATGCGCTGCGCGCGCAGCGCGGAGGCATCCGGGACCTCATCGTCGCGGCGTCGCTGCTGCACGCCGCGCCGTAGCGCGGGCGCGGTGTCTGCGCTCGGTCTGAGACGCTCCAAGGCCTTGACGCGTCACGGCTGGATTCTCGGCGTCACGCCCGGATGCTCGACGGCGCTGTCGGGTGCCTCAGCGACGCAACGTCGGTATTCCGGCGCTGATAGCCTGTCGCAGTGACTCGAGCGACCAAGGCGGAGGACCGCCTCGCCCAGTTTCGACGGGAATGGCCGAGTGCGGTGACGTGGGCCGACGTGCGCGCCGAGGATCCGGACGTCTTTCGTGCCGCCTCGAACGGGGCGCTCCTCCTGGTGCCTGCTGCCGCGGTGACGGTGCTCGCGTCGAGCCTCGCGATGGAGACTCCCTGGATTCACCTTCCGAATTGGCTCGACTGGGCGCGCGGCCTCGTGATGGTCGTCGCCCTCGTTCTTGCGATCGGCCTGTGGATCTGGAGCCTCATCCTGCTGTCGCTGCCGGGCGATGCTCGTCGAGGTCTCGCGATCGCAGGCTTCGCGAAGGCGCGCGGCCTGCACTACTCCCGGTACGGCCTGCCGCCGGAACGCATCGGAATCCTGCTCGCGGAGGGCCGCGGTCGAACTCCGTCGAGGGCTGCCGGGCTTGCGGGTTCAAGCCCGGCGAACCCGTCGCTGTTTCGCGCAGAGTTCGCGCTCTGGCAGAGCGCGGGCAACACGGCTCCGCCGATGCAGATCGCGATCGCGCAGTACAGCGGCAGCACGAGCGACCCCAAGGGACCGCGAAACACGTTTCGCTATCTGCAGCTGGCGCTGCCCAGGCGGCTTCCGCACCTCATGATCGACGCACGCGGCAACGGCGGGCTCCGAAGCATGCTGTCGGGCACCCAGAAGCTCTCGCTCGAGGGCGACTTCGACCGGTACTTCTCGGTGTATGTACCCGCCGGATACGAGCGCGACGCGCTCGAGCTGCTCACCCCGGACGTGATGGTGTGCCTCATCGATCATGGTCGGAGCTGGGACATTGAGATCATCGAGGATCGACTCGTCGTCGCCTCACACAGGGCTGGGCGCTCCTCGGATCGCGCCGAGTACACGGCGATGCTGTACTTCTCTGAACTGATCGGCGCCGAGCTCGGCCACCAGGCCCAGACGTACTCAGATCCGCGCGCCGAGCGGCCGCGGTCTCAGGTGGCCGAGGCTGGACGGCGGCTGCGGCGGCGCTCAGCGGCCTGGGTGACGGCCGCGTTCTTCGGTGTCGTCGCGGTGATGCTGGCATTCCCGCACGTGCTGGGCTGGTGGCTCGACCGATAAGGCGCAGCCCCAAGCGCGGCGACTCCGGCGGTGCGCGAGACGAGTGTCTTGGCGGCCGCGCTCGTGGGGCGGCCGGCCCCGGGTGAAACTCACGGCATGTCGCTCAGATGCGCGCTCCACCGCCCTATGATGAGCGACGAGATGTGCCGGGCGAGCCATGGCCCGCCCGGCACCGTGGCCACTTCGCAGGGAGGCGGAGCGGCCACGCATCGGTGACGCGACGGAGCACGCACCGGATGCGGCACACCGAGGGGCATGTGCCGCGACGTGACACCGAGGTCACGCCTTCGAGAGCCAGGCTCTCTGCCGGTCGGGGGAACCGGCACGGAGAATCTAACAAGGAGTGTTCGCAGCTATGAGCGGGAGTGCCGCACCGTCAGAGTCATCTGCCCCGCAGTTCAGTGCCGGGCAGGCCGAGTTCAGTGCGGGCGCGCATCGACACGAGCACGCGGGCCCCCCGCGTGCGACGGGCGCCTCGCGCACCGAGATGTTCCTCGACACCGTCGACGCGCTGCAGCATGCTCGCAGCGTCGAGCTGGTGGGACGGCACGGCAGCGGACGCACCTACCTGCTGACCCAGGTGCACGATCATTTCGTGCGAATCGGGTGGCGTGTGATCCGGGTCACGGGCATCGAGGCCTTCCGGCGTGCGTCGCTCATCGCCTTGAGCCTCGCCGGGCTGTCTGGGCGAGCCGACGGCGTCACCCCTCCGCTGATCGCGGCGTTCGAGGCGGTTCGCGAGCGGGTCATCCCCGAACACACGATCCTCATGGTGGATGATGCCGACAGCCTTGACGACGCCTCCTGGGGCGTCATCGCCGCGGCCAGCTCTCAGCTGGGCGTGCCGTATGTCGCGGTTCGCCTGCGCGAGAACAGGCACCGTGACCTCACCCATCCGCGTGGCGGCTTTCACGTGGTCTACACGATCGATGTCGGCGAGCTCGACTTCGCAGAGCTCGAGGGCATGCTGAGCGCCAACCTCGAGCTGCACTTCGACGACTCGACCATGAGCCGCATCTACGCGATGTCGGGAGGCAACATCGGGCTGGCGACCCTCATCGTCGATGCGAATCGCCGCGCGGGCAGGATGCAGGTCGACGCCAGCTCGACTGCGCGGGCGTCCGGCGCGCTGTGGGTGCCGGCACTCAAGGCGATTGCCGAGACGCTGCTGCAGCCGTTGAGCGACGAGGAGTTCGACGCGCTCAAGGCGATCGCGCTGCTGGGGCCGACCGCGATCGAGACGGTGGCGCGGGTCGTCTCAAGGGGCACCCTCACGCTGTTGGAGGACCGCGCGGTCGTCTCCGTCGTCGAGGTCGGCGGCAGGCAGCTCGTAGTGCTGAACCCGCCTCTGCTTTCCGAGTACTTCAAGCACGTTGCGACGCAGACGCAGCAGGCTGAGCTGCTCGCGAAGATCGACGTCGTCGCACAGGATGATCTTCCCGAGATCCTGGACGTGCACCCGGTGCAGGAGCGTGCGCAGTACCTCAGGCTGGTGCATGAACGGGCCAGCCGAAACACCATCCAGGCGCGCCAGCGGTGGTCGGCTCAGCGGACGATCGGCAATGCCATCCACTTCGTGCAGACGATGCACGAAGATCCCGCGCACTCGTCGGAAGAGCTCGCGAGCGTCGTCGAATCGGCGCGCGCACTGCGCGGCACCGACGTGGAACTCGCCGACTGGGCCGTCGCATATGCGGAGCACCTGGCGTACTACGAGGCACGACTCGATGACGCGCTCGTCGTCCTCGAGTCGGCGGGGGAGGAGATCTCCACCGAGCGCATCCGCCTCGATGCGCAGCTGGTGCTCTTTCGCACCTCGTACCTCGACGTTCCAGACGAGGAGCCGTTCGCGAGTGTGCAGCTCGAAACGCTGCCCGAGCACGTGCGGCTGTCGGTCGCGATGGCGCGATTGTGCTGGCTCGTCGTGAGGGGGCGCACGCTGGACGCGGAAGCGCTCCTCGCGAGCTGGGCCACCGAGCACCTGCCGCCGGCCAAGCTCGCAGCATTCGCGACCTACGCGTTGATGGCAAACGGCAAGGCCGAAGACGCGCTTCGGCTCGTCGATGCGGGTCTGGCCTCCGCCCGGGCGGAGTTCGACGCGCGACAGATTCGGCGCTATTCATTCCTGAAGAGCATCGCGCTGCTTTCGATGCGCCGCCACTCGGAAGCAGAAGACGTCGTCGTCGACGCGGTCGGACTGGGACTGCCCGCCGGCGAGTCGCCGCTGAGCCAGGTCGGGCTCGCGGTGCTCGGCGCCTACTTCGCGGACCGACGCGGACAGTCCGTGCTGGTGGCGGAGTTCATCCGCGAACTCGATGCCGTCGGGCTGCCCGAGGGAGCATTGCCGGCGCTGAATCGGGTGATGTTCACGATTCGGGCCGAGGCGCACAGCGGCAACGCCGAACGCGCGGCGGATGCCGCCCGCGAGGCGGGCGATGCGCTCTGGGAGCGAGGCGCGTACCTCACCGCGGCCTGGACGTACCTCGACGGCTTCAGCTACGCGCCGCGCTTGCAGGACTGGCCGCACATCAGCGCGCGCATCGCGCAGGTGCCGTGCCCGCTGTTCGACGTTCCCCTGCGTTTCATCGGAGCACTCGTGTCTGGCGACATCCATGCAGTGCAGGAGCAGATCGCTCGGCTGAAGAGCGAGGGCCGACTCATCGATGCCCAGTACGCCGCGCAGATCACACACGCAGCGGCGGGGCTGCTCGACGCGCAGCGGGCCGAGGCGCTGCGGGGCGTGATCGACGACGCGGTGCGGATTGTCGATCGGCAGCGTCACACCGCCCAGCGCACCGCCGAGCTCACCGCGCGCGAGCGTGAGGTGGCCGAGCTGATCGCCGCCGGGCTGAGCAATCCGCAGATCGCCGAGGCGCTCGTCGTGTCGATCCGCACGGTTGAATCGCACATCAACAAGCTCATGAAGAAGATCGGTGCTCGCGAGCGCAGCGACGTTCGGCAGTACCTGATTCGCGAGGGGCTCACGCAGGCGTGGTCGTAGCCGCCTTCGCCGGCTGACGAGCCCTCCGCCGCTCGAGACCCGCGTTCCGTCGCCGCACGGAGGCGGCGCGGTTCTCCACCGGTGTTCGTGTGCGCTCCGCGCACGTATGCGCCGATCGCACTGAGATCGGCTCCTCTCCCGATGTCGTTGCGCCGTGCGACCCCACACTTTTGGGTGTCGCGTGGAGCGCGATGCAGGTGGGTGCGATTGATCTCGTGGACGAGGGTTCCCGAGGATTCGCTCCCATGCTGGGCAGGCAAGGTTGAGGGGATGAGAAGCGATGAAGAACACATTTCAGCCGCCGCGCGAGCATGCGCAGCGCACGCTCCGTCGGAGCGCTTTCCATAAGCCGACGCGCGCGGCGCGCGCGGTGTCGGCGGCCGGGCTGGTCACGCTGCTGGTGTGCGGGGTGGGGGTCGGCTCCGCGCAGGCGCTGACGCCGCCCGCACCCGAGCACCCGGTCGCGACCGTGCTGCTGGACGACACGACCACCGAGGTCGAGGCGCCGTCGACGGACGCCACGCCGGTGACCGAGCACACCGAGAGCGACGCCGGCAGCGCGACCGATGACTCGGCCGCGCTCGGCGAGGCTGGCGCGGTCGACGCGGCGGCCCCGAGCGAGGAGCTTGCCGCGATCGAGGAATCGGCCACCGAGCCTGCGTCGGCCCCGGTGCTCTTTGCTGACGCGAGCGGCGTGGACGGGACCTCCGAATGGTCACTCGTCGCCGGCATCCTCACGATTGGCCCGGGCGTGCTCATGGGCTATCCGTTCAATCCCGAGTGGCAGTCTCGCAGGGGCGACGTTCGAGAGATCGTGTTCAGCGACCCGGCGAACACGGTGCTCCCGTACAGCTCGGCCGGCTATTTCTCCGGCATGCCGAACCTCACACAGATGCACGGTGTCGGGCAGCTCGACACCAGCAACGTCAGGGTGTTCAGCTCCATGTTCAGCTGGTCGTCAAAGCTCACGTCGCTGGATCTGTCGGGATGGGACGTCAGCAATGGCACCAGCTTCGACTCCATGTTCTCCACCATGGGGAGCCTCACCTCTCTGGATGTCAGCACGTGGGACGTCGGCAATGGCAGGCGGTTCGATTCCATGTTCGGGCACTCTCCGATGCTGACAGCGCTGGACGTGTCGAGCTGGAACGTCGGCAAGGGAGAGAATTTCGATTCCATGTTCACGATGACGCGTGCGCTGCGCTCACTCGACGTTGCCGACTGGGATGTCAGCAGCGGCACCAGCTTTGCCGGGATGTTCTCGTTTGCGCCATCGCTCGAGGCGCTGGACGTGTCGGCCTGGGATGTCAGCAGCGGCCTGGACTTCGGGACGATGTTCGCTGACCTCCCACTCGAGTCGTTGGATGTGTCGGCCTGGGATGTCAGCAGCGGCACCGACTTCAGCTACATGTTCTACAACGCCTCGTCGTTGACGTCGCTCGATGTGTCGGCGTGGGATGTCAGCAGCGGTGAGAGCTTCGACGGGATGTTCAAGGATGCGTCCTCGTTGACGTCACTGGATGTGTCGGCCTGGGACGTGCACAACGGCCGGATGTTCGGCTTGATGTTCGCGCAGATGCCGGCGCTGACGTCGTTGGATGTGTCGACGTGGGACGTCGGCAACGGCCGGTACTTCGACTCCATGTTCGGCGGAACCAGCTCGCTGGCATCGTTGGATGTCGCTGGCTGGGACGTGCGAGAAGGCGTCAGCTTCGGCTTCATGTTCTCAGGCGCGAGCGCGTTGACGTCGCTGGATCTGTCGGCGTGGGACGTGCGCAACGCGACCGACTTCCTGCTCATGTTCGAGGGCACCTCGTCGCTGACCTCGTTGGATGTCGCCGGCTGGGACGTGCGCAGCGGGACCAGGTTTGAGCAGATGTTCGCTCGCTCGGCGCTCGGGTCGCTTGATCTCTCGGGGTGGGACACGATGGGGGCGGACTCCACGAGCCTGATGCTCTGGGAGATGCCGAACCTGGCGGAGCTGGTGCTTGGTGGCAGGACGATGCTGCAGATCAGCACTGCGCTTGCTCCGCTGCCGGCCGATGCCCGGTACACGGGTGCGTGGGTCGCCGTCGGTGCCGGCACGACGATGGTGCCGCAGGGCCCGTGGTCTGGGTCGTCGGATGACCTGGTGGAGGCCGCGCAGGCGGGTGGCTTCGCCGGCACATACATTCCCGCGCAGCGGGTGACGGTGCTGCTGGACCCGAATGCGGCCGATGCGGAGGCGGCGGGCTCGACGCTGATCGCCGGTGCGACGGGCGTGCCCGTGACGCTTCCGGGTGCTGCGTTCACCCGGCCGGAGCAGCGGCTGAGCGGGTGGAACACGCGAGCGGATGGCACGGGGACGGCGTACGGCGTCGACAGCGCGCTGTTCCTGCCCGGCGGCGACATCACGGTGTACGCGCAGTGGACTGCGCTGGGTGGCGGCGTCACCGAGGTGCCGGAGACCCCGGAGCTGCCGCTGACAGAGCCCGAGGGCCTGCCGCTGACCGAGCCGGAGGGGCTGCCGCTGACGGCGCCGGACGGGCTCGCGCTCACGGGAGTGAGCGGGAGCGCGCTTGTCGCCTCGATCGCGGGTTCCCTCACGGCTGGCGGCGCCGCGCTGCTTGCGCTCGCCGGACTGCGCCGCAAGCGCAAGGTCGAGCCTGAGGCCTAGCAGCGGGCTGGCCGCACGACCGAGGCGCCGCACACGGGGCGCCCACTCCACGCACATCAGCGCGGAGTGGGCGCCCCATTCGTCGGATCGATCTAGCATGGAGGCCCGGCTACGAAGGCGTGAGGAACACCAGATGCGCAAGCTCAGCATGCCCGGGCTGCCACGCATGGCTGCCCGCGACCCGCGCGAACAGCATCGGGTCGCCAGCTCGCTTGAGCTGTTCTTCGACCTGGTGTTCGTCATCGCCGTCTCGCAGGCGTCACAGGCCCTGCATCATGAGCTGACTACGGGCGACCCCGGGCATGCGGTGCTGGCCTATGCGATGGTGTTCTTCGCCATCTGGTGGGCCTGGATGAACTTCACCTGGTTCGCATCGGCGTTCGACACCGACGACTGGCTGTACCGAATCACGACGATCGTGCAGATGGGCGGGGTGCTCCTGCTTGCCGCGGGGGTGGCGGAGGCGATGCTCGGCGGGCAGTGGAGCACGGTCACGTGGGGCTACGTGATCATGCGCCTCGCGATGGTCAGTCAGTGGGTCCGCGTCGCGATCTCCGACCCCACCCAGCGCGCTGCCGCGCTTCGCTACGCCGGCGGCATCGCAGCCGTGCAGGGCGTGTGGCTGCTCAGACTGCTCCTGCCCGCGGAGGGCCAGTTCTGGACGTTCTGGGTGGTAGCCGGGCTCGAGCTGCTCGTGCCGGTCTGGGCGGAGCGCGGGCGCGAGACCCCGTGGCATCCTCGGCACATCGCCGAGCGCTTCAGTCTGTTCGTGCTCATCCTGCTCGGCGAGAGCCTGCTCGCCTCCGCGAACGCCATCTTCGGCGCCGCCGGCGGCGGTGCCCGGACGACCCAGATCGTCATGCTCAGCGTCGCCGCACTCGTGCTCGCCGCGGGCGTCTGGTGGATCTACTTCTCGACGCAGTCCGTCAAGCTGCTGCGCGACAGGCGCAGCGGGTTCGTGTTCGGCTACGCGCACTTCTTCCTGTTCGCCGCGGTCGGGGCGCTCTCGGCGGGCATCGAGACCGAGCTGGATCTGCTCACCGGCACGGTCGCGGCATCCCAGTCGATCCTGGTGTCGTTCGCGCTCGCGATCCCGGTGGGCATGTACATGCTTGTGGCGTGGCTGATCCTGCTGCGGCGTTCGCTGCCGCCGCTCGGCTCGGTGCTGTTCCTGCTCTGCGCGGCGGTGGCGCTGAGCAGCGGGGTCCTGCCCAGCGCCACCGTGCTCGCCTGCGCCGTGGCGATCGCGCTGGCCGTCGCGGTGCTCGAGCGGCTGCGGCGCGATGACGGTGCCGACGAGCGCCGCGGCGTCGACGCATTCGGGCTGCCGCGCGAGTACTGACGGCGTCGCGCACCCGCATCACGCGGGAGCGCTCGCCCACTCGGCGCAGCGTGGGCCGACGATCTCGGCATCGGCTCCCGGGAGGATCGTGCCGTCGCGCAGCGCCCGGGCGAAGCCGCCTGGCAGGCGCAGCTCGATCACGCGCCGTCGCACGCCGAGCGCGCGATCTCGCGCACGCAGCACGTCGGCCGGGCTCATCCGCTCCGGGCCGGCGATCTCGAGCACTCGGCCCTGCGGGGCTTCGGCGGCGAGCTCGACCAGGCGCCGGGCGACAGACGCAGCGGCGACGGGCTGACTGCGCATGACCGGAAGCCCCCACCACGGTCCGATCCTCTGCACGTGCTTCTGCGCGAACTCGAAGAACTGGGTGCTCCGCAGCAGGGTCCAGGGGATCGTCCCCGCGGTGGTCAGCTTCTCCTGCAGCGCCTTGCCCGCGTAATAGCCATATGGAGCCTTCGCCGCCCCGACGATCCCCAGCGACACGAGGTGCGGCACCCCGCTCGCGGCGCCCGCGCGCAGCAGATTCGCCGTGGATGCCGCGAAGAACGCTCGCGCCTGCGCGGCCGATCCCGTGCGCGGGCCCGACGCGTCGATGAGCACGTCGACGCCATCGAGGTGCAGCCCGACGCCGGTGACGAGGTCGACCCCCTGGGCGCGTGACATCGGGACGACGTCGTGCCCGGCCGCCTGTGCTTCACGGACGATCCACGTGCCGACGATCCCGGTCGCGCCCGCCACTGCAATGCGCATCGTGCCCCCACATTCGTGTCGGATTCGAGTTCACATCGGATTCGCCGGCGAGTCTACGCAGCGGCATCCACTGCGTCGCTCCCTTGCGGCGACGGTCGTTTCGTGCTCCTGGATGCGGCGATCGGCGCCCTCGGGTCAGCCGCGCGGCGCGTCCTCCATTGCCGGCGGTCGCCGGAACACCAGCAGGGCATCGGCGACGAGGTCGTGCGGGGAGCGATCCCACACGATCTCGGTCACTCCCACCGGGGTGAGGTGGCGCCCCAGCACCCGGGCGCAATCGCGGATCAGACGCGTGGTGCGTCCCATGTGATGGATGTCGGCGACGTTCCATACGACGTAGCCGCCGGGCGCGACGAGCCGCGCGCACTGTGCCGCCACCAGGCCGAGCTCGGCGAGATAGCGCGCGTAGTCGCCGCCATCCGCCTCGTACGCCATGAGGGGGTCGGCCGGGTGGTGGGTGGCGGTCATGTACGGGGGAGAGGTGAGGATCAGTGCGATCGGTCCGAGGCTTCGCAGGGCCGGGCGCACGAGGCGTTCCATCTCGCGTGCGTCGCCCTCGATCACGAGCGTGTGCGGCACCCGCGCCTCGAGATACTCCACACGTTCGGGGAGCAGCTCGATGCCGAGCGCCCGCCGCCCGAGGGCTTCGGCACGACCGAGGGTGGTACCGAAGCCCGCGAACGGGTCGAGCACGAGATCGCCGGGGCTCGTGCAGCGTTCGACGATGTGATCCACGATCGACGGGAGCATGTGCACGTCTTCGTCGGCGCCCGGCGGGCGCCCGGCGAGGAACGCATCGTGCGTCGCGGCCAGGCGCGCGTCGAGCGGTGAAGCGTGACGATCGGGGGTGCTCACGGGTGTGTCCGGCTGGTCATCAGGGGAGTGTATCCCGGTGATGTCGGCGCCTTCGACGCGCTCACCGCACGAACGGTGCGAGCGGCGCGGTCCGCAGGGCGCGCCGCGCGCGCTCCTCGCGGGCACGCTCGGTCTGCCGGAGCAGCCCGTGTGTCTCGTGCGTGAGCGGGGTGAGCCGCTGCCTTCGGCGGCTGCCCCACAGCAGCAGCACGACCCCGGCCCTCAGCGCGACGCGGTCGATGATGCTGATGCGGGATGTCAGTGGTGGAGGTGTGGTGTCGCCGAGCGTGCGTATCGCCTCGGTGATGCGTTGGACGCGGGTTTCGGTGTCCAGGGTGATGGGCATGATGTGCTTTCCGGATGGAGCCGCCGCCGGCGGGCACTGGGTGCGCGCAGCGGGCGAAAGGTGTCGCGCGACGGCCGCGAAGACGTGTCGGCGATGAAGCATGGGCGTCGGCGGTGGGCCGACGGGGCGCTGGTCTGGAGACCGGCGGCACGCGCTGCGAAGACAGCTGCGTGCACGGGCGAACAGACAACCCCGGTGGGTGCGAGGCATCCCGCAGCCTGGAACGCATTGCGAGCGTTCGGCGCCATCGAGAGACGGCGAGGCTGCACGGCGTGAATGCGCGCTGTGAGCCCTACGCGGCTGCGGGCACGGATGCGCCGACGGGGGTGTGCATCATGGCGACTCCGGCACGGGAGCCCATGAACGGCAGTCCGGTGAACTGGTTCTTCAGCATCATGATGACCTCCTCTCGTCCTGGACGCGACTCACGAATGTACTCGCGCGTCTCACGCGTTGTCAACATGTTCCCAGGAATGGTTCGAAACTGAGCGCGGGATGCCGCGGCCCAGCCCGCTCCGCGGTCGCCGTGCCTGGGCCGTCACCTGGCCCGGATCGGGTACCGTGTCCTTGATATTCGCGCGGCCGATCGGCTCGGTCGCGACGCAGACGTTCGGAGGCGCGCATGCACCTGAAGAGCCTCACGCTCAAAGGGTTCAAGTCGTTCGCCCAGCCCACGACGTTCGCGTTCGAGACCGGGGTCACCTGCATCGTCGGCCCGAACGGCTCGGGAAAGTCGAACGTCGTCGACGCGCTGGCCTGGGTGATGGGCGAGCAGGGCGCGAAGACGCTGCGCGGCGGCAAGATGGAGGACGTCATCTTCGCCGGCACCGCGACCCGCGGGCCGCTTGGGCGCGCCGAGGTGCAGCTGACGATCGACAACAGCGACGGCGCGCTGCCCATCGAGTACTCCGAGGTGACGATCAGTCGCACGCTGTTTCGCAACGGGTCGAGTGAGTACGCGATCAACGGCGAGACGTGCCGCCTGCTCGACGTGCAGGAGCTGCTGAGCGACTCGGGGCTCGGCCGCGAGATGCACGTCATCGTGGGGCAGGGCCGCCTCGATGGCGTGCTGCATGCGAGCCCCGAAGACCGCCGCGGCTTCATCGAAGAGGCCGCCGGCATCCTGAAGCACCGCCGGCGCAAAGAGAAGACGGTCCGCAAGCTTGAGGCGATGCAGACCAATCTCACCCGGCTCAGCGATCTTGCCGGCGAGATTCGCCGACAGCTCAAGCCGCTCGGGCACCAGGCCGAGATCGCCCGCGAGGCGCAGACGATCGCCGCGATCGCCCGCGACGCGAAGGCTCGGCTGTACGCCGACGAGGTCGTGTCGCTGCGTGCCGCGCTGGCCGACCACACCCGGGGCGAGCAGGAGCGTCACGCCGAGCGCCTCGTGCTGCAGGAGCAGCTCGAGCAGGTGCGCGTGCGCGTCGCGCGCATCGAGCAGACGCAGACCTCCGACGCGGTGGACGAGGCGCGCCGCATCGCCTTCGAGCTCGAGCAGGTGCAGGAGCGCCTGCGCGGCCTGTTCACCCTGGCCGGTCAGCGGCTCGCGCTGCTCGGGTCTGAGGAGGAGTCGTCCGCCGCGCACACGACCGTGCTGCCCTCGCACATCGACGAGGCGCAGGCCGAGGTCGATGCGCTCGCCGCGGGAATGGGCGATGCGACCGAGGCGGTGACCGCCGCCGCGCACGAACTCGCTCGGGCGCGGACCGCCCTCGACGCCCTCGATGCCGAGATCGCCGCGCAGAGCGTGCTCATCTCGGCACACGACGTGCAGCTCACGAAGCTGCGCGGTGCGGCGGAGGCCGCGGCATCCACCCTGGCGGCGGTGCGAGGCGGGGTGCTGCGCCAGCAGCGGGCGCTGGATGCCGCGCTCCTGCGCCGCGATGAGGCCGCCGTCGCGCTCGCCGGCCTCGACCCCGACCTCGTTCCAGACGGCGAGGCCGCGCGGGTGCTCGGCGACGCCTTCGAGCGTGCGCAGCGGGCCGTGTCGGCGGGCGAGGCCGACGTGGAGGCCATTCGCGAGCGCCTGCATGCGGCGGAGCGGGAGCGCGACGCCCTCGCCGCGCAGGTCGGGGCGCTCAGCCGCGCCCTCGAGGTGAAGAACGGCGCCTCAGCGCTGCTCGCCCGCGAGCTCGACGGCCTGCTGGGGCTTGTCGGCGACCACGTGCAGGTGCAGCCGGGCTTCGAGGCGGCTGTCGCCGCCGTGCTCGGGAGTCTCGCCGAGGGCGTGCTCGCCCGCGAGCATGATGCCGCGTACAAGGCGCTCGCGGGTGCCGGCGACGCCGGGCGGGTCGAGTTCGTGATCGCCGGTGCGGGCCCGGAGCTGCCGCCGTGGCCGGACGACGTCGCCGGCGTGGTGCCGGCGGTCACGGTCGTGACCGCCCCGCCGGGTGTGCTCGGGGTGCTCGCCCGCATCGGCATCGCCGACGATCTCGACACGGCCCGAGTCGCCGCACCGGCGCTCGCCGGCGCCGGGCTCGGCGGCCCGATCACCCTCGTCACCCGGGGCGGCGACGTCATCACCGAGCACACGCTGCGCGGCGGATCGGGAGGGCAGCAGAGCCGGCTTGAGCTGCTCGCCGAGCGCGATGCGGCCGCGGTCCGGCTCGAGGCGGTGCGCACCGATATCGAGGGCGCCCGCGCCGAGCTGCACGACCGCCAGAACGAGCTCGACGTCGCCCGCTACGACTCGCGCGAGTCGCTGCGCGAGCTGCGTGAGCACGACGCAGCCCTCGCGGCGCAGGCCGAGACGGTCAACCGTGTGACCGTGCGGCACGAGTCGGCCGTCGCTGAGTGCGAGCGGCTCGACGCGGGGCTGGCAGCCGCCGCATCGGGGGTCGGCGAGGCGGAGGCGAAGGCGTCCAAGGCCAAGCGCGAGCTCGAGGCGGCTCAGCAGGCGCCGCGTCCGATGATGGATGCCTCGGCCCGGCCGGGCCTGCTCGCCGAGGTCGATGCCGCCCGCGAGGCGCAGGTGCGGGCGCGGCTCGAGGTCGAGACGCTCCGAGAGCGCGTGCGCGCGGGTGAGGCCGGGGTGGCTGCCCTGCAGCGGCAGCGCGAGAGCGAGCGCGTGGCCGCCGAGGCGGCGGCGAGGCGCGCGGTCATCCGACGGCGGCAGCAGGCGGCCGCGCAGGGCGTCGTCGACGAGCTGCCGCTGGTGCTCGATTCGGTCGACCGCTCCGTCGCCGAAGCGCGGCTGGCGCTCGCCGTCGCCGAGGCCGAGCGCGCCGAGAGGAACACCGAGCTGGTCGGCCTCCGTGCGCAGGAGGGGGAGCTGCGGGAGCGACTCGCGGTGCTCACCGAGAACGTGCACGGGCTCGAGCTGCAGATCTACGAGAAGAAGCTGCACGTGTCGTCGCTGCTGGAGCGGGTCGCATCCGAGCTGGGGCTCGAGGAGCGGATTCTCGTCTCGGAGTACGGACCCGACCAGCCGGTGCTGTTCGCGCCGGGGGAGGACGCGCCGGCCGCCGTGCTCGGCTCGCCCGGGGACGCCGCACCGGACGGCGTGGACGCGCCATCCGTCCCGTTCGTGCGCGCCGCGCAGGAGAAGCGGCTGGCGGCGGCCCAGCGCAAGCTCGCTCAGCTCGGCCGGGTCAACCCGCTGGCGCTCGAGGAGTTCGCCGCGCTCGAGCAGCGGCATGCGTTCCTCACGGATCAGCTCGCCGATCTCGTGGCGACCCGAAAAGACCTGATGACGATCATCGATGAGCTCGACGACCGCATGCAGACGATCTTCGCGGCGGCCTTCGAAGACACGAAGACCGCATTCGGCGAGGTGTTCCCGACGCTGTTTCCCGGCGGAACGGGCAGCATCACGCTCACCGACCCCGACAACATGCTCACGACCGGCATCGAGGTGGCGGTGCGACCCGCCGGCAAGAAGATCGAGCGGCTCTCGCTGCTCTCGGGCGGCGAGCGCTCGCTCGCGGCGGTCGCGCTCCTGGTCGCGATCTTCAAGGCGCGCCCGAGCCCGTTCTACATCCTCGACGAGGTCGAGGCGGCGCTCGATGACGCGAATCTCGGCCGACTGCTCACCGTGTTCGAAGACCTCCGCGAGAGCAGTCAGCTCATCGTCATCACGCACCAGAAGCGCACCATGGAGATCGCGGACGCGCTGTATGGGGTCTCGATGCGGCAGGACGGCGTCTCGGCGGTCGTCGGGCAGCGCGTCGGCACCGAACGCGCGGCGCGCGTCGGCTAGCACGCGGCCCGGCCCCCGGACGTCCGGCGGCCCGCTGACGGCCTTCCCGGCTATGCCGCCGGCAGGGGCCGATTGCTCCGGATCATGCCCTCGGGATCGACCCGCTCCTTCACCGCACGCAGCCGCGCGAGCTCGGGGGCGCCGTACGCGGCGCCGAGGTCTTCGCCCGGGGCCAGGAATGTGACGACCCGCCCGCGCACCGCGTGCGGGGCAGCGGCATCCCGAACCTTCTGGAGGGCGGCATCGATGCCCGGGATCATGGCCGGATCGAACACGAATCCGGCCGCGCCGAGCAGCGCTCCCGCCGTCAGCACGCCCGCGACGCCGGCCACCGCGGGCGGCGTCACCGCCCGCCCGAGCGCCCCGCCGAGCGGCCGGATCTGCAGCAGGGAGAGCCCGAGCGCCGCACCCTCCGCGAACGCCGCGGCGAGCGCGTCCACCGCGATGTGCGTGACCGGGCCCATGAGCGCGCTCCACTCGAGCGCGGGCACGGGATCGACGGGCTCCGCGAACACCTCGGGCAGCCGGCCGATGCCGAACGGCGCCACCGTGTCAGCCACGACCGGGCCGGCCGAGCGGATCGGCTCGATCACCCGTTCTGTCGCGTCGCGATCCAGCTGCGAGACGATGTCGACGGTCACGACCGACTGCCCTCGAAACGCCTCGGGCACCATCGGCAGGTCGGGGAGCACCATCATCACCGCGCTGATGCTGAGCGGCTCGGGCGCCGAGGCGGCGACATCGGCAAGCGCGCGCAGCACCGGGCTGGCGACGGCGGCGGGGAAGGTGAGCTTGCCGCCGTAGAGCTGGCCGCTCGCGGGCGCGGGGTGCAGCCGGAACTCGAGCGCGGTCACCACGCCGAACTGCCCGCCGCCGCCCTTGAGCGCCCATAGCAGCTCGTCGTCGTCGCCGCCGCTGACGCGCAGCGCGCGCCCATCGGCGGCCACCATCTCGAGCGCGAGGAGCGAGTGCGCCGCGAGCCCGAACGAGCGGCCGAGCGAGGAGTGCCCGCCGCCGAGCGTGAACGCGGCGATGTTGATGGTCGGGTTGCTGCCGGCCAGCGCCACCAGCCCGGTGCCCTCGAGCTCGTGCAGCAGCCTGCCCCACCGCACCCCCGCGCCGACCCGCGCGGTGCGGGCCGCGGCATCGATCGTCAGCTCATCGAACGCCGCGGTGCGCACCAGGATGCAGTCGTGCAGGTCGCCGCCGTGTGGGCCGTGCCCGCCCGGCTGCACCGTGACGCCGAGCCCCGTGTCGCGAGCGGCAGCCATGAGCAGCTGGACGTCGGCGACGTCGGCGGGCAGCGCGACGGCAGCCGGGCGCTGCACGAACGCGAGATTCCAGGCGGCGGATGCCTCGCCCCAGCCCTGATGATCGGGGAGCACGAGCGTGCCGCGCATGGCTGCGCCGAGCGCCTCGAGACGCGCGCGCGAAGCGCGTGAGCGTGCTGCATCAGACATGGGTGGCCTCCAACGGGTATGAGTGGATGTGCCGTGACGTCAGCGGCATCGTAGTCCTCGCGGCACGGTCGCGGAAGTGGCATGCGCATCCGGCGGATCCGGGGTTCGGCCCGGGGCATCTAGGGTGGAGGCATGGCAGAGAAGTCTTGGTCGCTGGGCCGCGCGCTGCGCTCGGTGTTCGTGAAGCCGACGATCGATGAGCAGACGTGGGATGACCTGGAGACGGCGCTCATCACGGCCGATTTCGGTCCCGACATCACAGAGGCGATCGTCGACGAGCTGCGCGAGCAGGTCGACCGGTTCCGCACGACCGATCCGCGCGACCTGCAGCGGATGCTTCGCGAGACCATCGAGGAGCGCCTCGCGAAGTTCGACACCACGCTGCGCCTGAGCGAGCGGCCGGCCGTGGTGCTCGTGGTGGGCGTGAACGGCGTGGGCAAGACGACCACCATCGGCAAGTTCGCGAAGTTCCTGCAGCGCTACGGCCGCTCCGTCGTCGTGGGCGCCGCCGACACGTTCCGCGCCGCGGCCGTCGAGCAGCTCGCGACCTGGGCCGAGCGCGGGGGAGCCGCGATCGTGCGCCCCCAGCACGAGGGCCAGGATCCGGCATCGGTCGCCTTTCAGACGATCGAGTACGCCAAGAACACGAACACCGAGATCGTGCTCGTCGACACCGCCGGCCGCCTGCACACCAAGGCCGGCCTGATGGACGAGCTGTCGAAGATCCGCCGCGTCATCGAGAAGCAGGCGCCGATCGCCGAGGTGCTGCTCGTGCTCGACGCCACCACGGGCCAGAACGGGGTGATCCAGGCGAGCGCGTTCCTCGAGCACGCCGGCGTGACCGGGCTCGTGCTGACGAAGCTCGACGGCTCGGCAAAGGGCGGCTTCGTGCTCGCCGTGCAGGAGAAGACCGGCATTCCGGTCAAGCTGCTCGGCCAGGGCGAGGGGATCGGCGACCTCACCGGCTTCACGCCGCACGTGTTCGCCGAGTCGCTGGTCAGCTAGCCGGCGCGCGCGGAGCGGCGCACTTTCGAAACCCTCGTCACCCTGGTTCTATAGGGACATGGCGATTGAGCACGATTTCTTCGGACTTCTGGAATCCGGGCCAGACGGATCGATCTTCTGGTCGGAGACGGTCGAGCTGGGCGATCAGAGCGTGACGATCGATCTCACGGCGCCCGACCAGAACGAGGTCTCGATGGATGCGCTCGACGTCGCCGCCGCGATGATCAACGCGCTCGAGGGCATCGATGCGCTCGCCCGCGAGGCCATGCTCTCGGAGGTCGACGACCGCGCGAGCGAGGTGACCGAGTTCATCGTGCAGCAGCAGGACTCGCTCGGCGAAGAGCTCCAGGACCTGCTCGTCGACCACTCCGGCGACATCGACGTCGACGTGATCCGCTCGCTGCAGCTCATGAGCATGACGATCCTCGCCGACGAGCACGGCCGCTCCGACCCGTTCGCCGTGCTCGAGTACGCGCTCGACCCCGATGCCACCGACGACGTGCTGCTCGTCAACCTGACCAGCGACGCGCAGGTGCAGTCGGTCACGAGCGCCGACTGAGCCGCGGTGCCGCACCCTCCCGCGCACCCGCCGGCGCCCGCTCCGGCGCCGGGTCGGCCGCGCGCCTCCTCCCGTGAGGTGCTCGCCGAAGCCGCCTGCGAGCTGTTTCTCGAGCAGGGCTACGAGGCGACCACGGTCGCCGACATCACCCGGCGAGCCGGCGTGAGCCGCTCGAGCTTCTTCAACTACTTCGCCTCGAAGAGCGATCTGCTCTGGTCGGGACTCGACGCCCACCTCGTCCGCTTCGAGGAGGTGCTTCGCGAGGCGGCGCCCGCTGACGAGGCGCCGATGGATGCGGCGTCCGTCGTCGCACGCGAGCTCACGGGGATCGGGCACTCGCTGGCACCCGACAGCCTCGTGCTGGCGCTCGGAAACGCGGCGGCGATGGGGCTGGATGACGAGCTCGAGCGGGAGTCGGCGCGACGCCTGCTGCGCATCGCGGAGGCGATCGCGGGGCGGCTGCGCCGAGCCGGCGTCGAGGCCCTGCGCGCCGAGGTGATCGGCGCGGCCTACGGCGGCGCCGTCATCGCCGCGCTGAGAATGTGGGCCGACGAGGGCGCGGGGCGGACGCCGCTGCCCGAGCTGCTCGAGCGGGCCACGCTGCCCATCCCCGCGCTGCTGGACGGCGGCCCCGGCTCGGCCTGAGCGCGTTCCCCCGTGTGCTCGCGTAAACTGGCGGCACCATGGCTACTTTCGGCACCCTGTCTGACCGTCTTACCGAGACCTTCCGCAACCTCCGCACGAAGGGTCGTCTCACGGCGGCCGACGTCGACGGCACGGTGCGCGAGATCCGTCGTGCGCTCCTCGATGCCGACGTGGCGCTGCCCGTCGTCAAGGACTTCACCGCGAAGGTGCGCGAGCGCGCCCTCGGTGACGAGGTCAACAGGGCGCTCAACCCGGCTCAGCAGGTCGTGCAGATCGTCAACGAGGAGCTCGTCGCGATCCTCGGCGGTCAGCAGCGACGCCTCGAGTTCGCCAAGACCCCGCCGACCGTGATCATGCTCGCCGGCCTCCAAGGCTCGGGCAAGACGACGTTCGCCGGCAAGCTCTCGAAGATGCTGGCCAAGGACGGCCACACCCCGCTGCTGGTCGCGAGCGACCTCCAGCGCCCCAACGCCGTCAATCAGCTGCAGGTCGTCGCAGGGCAGGCCGGCGTCGCGATCTACGCGCCCGAGCCCGGCAACGGCGTCGGCGACCCCGTCAAGGTGGCCCGCGACGGCGTCGAGTACGCGCGGCAGAAGCAGCACGACATCGTGATCATCGACACCGCGGGACGCCTCGGCGTCGATGCCGAGCTCATGAAGCAGGCCTCGAACATCCGCAAGGTGACGAACCCCGACGAGGTGCTCTTCGTCATCGACGCGATGATCGGACAGGACGCGGTCAACACGGCGAAGGCCTTCCAGGAGGGCGTCGACTTCACCGGCGTCGTGCTCTCGAAGCTCGACGGCGACGCCCGTGGCGGCGCGGCGCTGTCGGTCGCGTCGGTGACCGGGCGCCCGATCATGTTCGCATCCACCGGCGAGGGCCTCGACGACCTCGAGCCGTTCCACCCCGACCGCATGGCCTCGCGCATCCTCGACCTCGGTGACATCCTCACCCTCATCGAGCAGGCGCAGGCCGCGTTCGACGAGGAGCAGGCGGCGAAGGTCGCCGAGAAGTTCGCGACCGACACCTTCACGCTCGAGGACTTCCTCGAGCAGATGCAGCAGCTGAAGAAGATGGGCTCGATGAAGAAGATGCTCGGCATGCTGCCGGGCATGGGCCAGATGAAGCAGCAGCTCGACGACTTCGACGAGAAGGAGATCGACCGGACCGAGGCGATCATCCGCTCGATGACGCCCGCGGAGCGTCGCAATCCCAAGATCCTCAACGGCTCGCGACGGCTGCGCATCGCGCGCGGCTCGGGCGTCACCGTCACCGACGTGAACGGGCTCGTCAGCCGCTTCGATCAGGCGGCGAAGATGATGAAGACCGTGGCGCGCGGCGGCACCCCCCAGATTCCGGGCATGGGTCCCATGCCCGGCTCGCACGGCGCAGGCAAGCGGAGCGCGAAGAAGCAGAAGGGCAAGGGCGGCTCGCGCTCGGGAAACCCGGCGAAGCGCGCGGCCGAGAACGCCGGGCAGATCGAGGCAGCCGCGAGCGCCCCGACCGGCTCGGGCTTCGGGCTCGGGCGCGGCGCGAAGGCGCCCAGCGAGGCAGACCTCGCCGAGCTGCAGAAGCTCCTCGGCAAGGGCTGACGGGCCGGCCTGCGGATGACGCGGCGAGTGGTTCGCGGCATCCCGCATCTTCTGGCAGAATAAGACGTTGAATCTGCGTGTGCTCGACCCTCTATCCAGTGCACGCAGGATCCTTTGAGCTTCCGCCGGGTGTGCACCCCACGATCCAGGCGTCCAGTTCGTTCACTCACAACCCACAGGAGAATTGTGGCTGTCAAAATTCGTCTCAAGCGTTTCGGCAAGATTCGCGCACCCTTCTACCGCGTCGTCGTGGCCGACTCGCGCACCAAGCGCGACGGTCGCGTGATCGAGGAGATCGGTCTGTACCACCCCACCGAGAACCCCTCGGTCATCAAGATCGACTCGGAGCGCGCGCTCTACTGGCTCGGCGTCGGCGCACAGCCCACCGAGCAGGTCACCGCGCTGCTGAAGCTCACGGGCGACTGGGGCAAGTTCAAGGGCGACGCGAACGCCGTCAGCACCGTCAAGGTCGCTGAGCCCAAGGCTCCCTTCGAGGCCGACGCCGCGAAGAAGCCGGTGCTGCTCCCCAAGGTGGAGAAGAAGGCCGCAGAAGCTCCCGCCGAGGCTGAGGCCGAGGCAGCCGAGACCGCCGAAGCTGCTGTCGAGGCCGAGTAATCTTGCTCTCTTCTGCACTCGAGCACCTCGTGAAGGGCATCGTCGACCACCCGGACGACGTGCGCATCGTGGTCACGCAGTCTGCACGCGCCGAGGTCCTCGAGATTCATGTGAATCCCGAGGACCGCGGTCGCGTGATCGGTCGCGCGGGCCGCAACGCCAAGGCGCTGCGCACCCTCGTCTCGGCCCTCGCCGATGGTCGCCGCGTTCGCGTCGACGTGTCTGACGAAGACTGAAATGTCGACTGAGAACGGCGTGTCGCTCGACGTGAGCGGGCGCGGCGCGGAGGAATCCGCGTCGGCGCCCGCACCCACAGCTTCAGCCTCCGAAGCGCCTGCCGCGAACTCGTCGAGCGACTCCGCTCCGAGAACGCAGCTGCGCGTCGGCCGCCTGGTCAAGGCCCACGGACTCAAGGGCGCCTTCAAGGTGGAGCTCTACACCGACGATCCGGATGCCCGCTTCGTGCCCGGCGCCGTGTTCACGCTGCAGGTGCCCGCGAACTCGCCGTGGCATCGCAAAGAGATCACGCTGCGCGAGTTCCGCTGGATGAACAGCCACCCGGTCGCGTTCTTCGAGGGCGTCGACGATCGCACCACCGCCGACGAGCTCGTGCGCGCAATCCTCTGGGTGGAGCAGGACCCTGCCGCCCCCTCCAACGAGGAGGACGCCTGGTACGACCACCAGCTCGTCGGCCTCGAGGCGCTGCGAGACGGCGAGGTCATCGGCCGCGTCGTGCGCGTCGATCACCTGCCCGCCCAGGACCTGCTCATCGTGAAGACGTCCGCCGGCGAGGTCATGGTGCCGTTCGTCGCTGCCATCGTCCCGAGCGTCGACATCGCGGCGGGCACCGTCACGCTGACGCCGCCGCCCGGCCTGTTCGAGGCCGTCCCCGGCGCCGACGACGACGAGGGCGATGCCGACGAGGCCGCAGATGCGGCTGTCGTCGAGGACGCCCACACCGACGGGGCCTGAGCGCGTGCGCATCGACGTCGTCTCGATCTTCCCGACGTTCTTCGACGTGCTCGAGGTGTCGCTGCTCGGCAAGGCGCGGCAGGCGGGCATCCTCGACGTGCGCGTCCACGACCTGCGCGAGTTCACCCACGACCGGCACCGCACGGTCGACGACACGCCCTATGGGGGCGGCGCCGGCATGGTGATGAAGCCCGAGCCGTGGGGCGAGGCGCTCGACGCGATCCTGCCCGAGGGTGAGGGCGAGGGCGAGGGCGAGGGCGAGGCGATGGATGCCTCGGCCGAGGCATCCGGACCCCTCATCGTCTTTCCGTCACCCGCCGGCGCGCTGTTCACGCAGGCGACCGCCCGCGAGTGGGCGCAGGAGGAGCACATCGTCTTCGGCTGCGGCCGCTACGAGGGGATCGACGAGCGCGTGTTCGAGTACGCCGCCGGTCGGGGTCGTGTGCGACTGGTGAGTCTCGGCGACTACGTGCTCAACGGGGGCGAGGTCGCCGTGATGGCCATGATCGAGGCCGTCGGCCGGCTGATTCCGGGCGTCGTGGGCAACCCCGAGAGCCTCGTCGAGGAGTCGCACGAGGACGGCCTGCTCGAGTACCCCAGCTACACGAAGCCGTCGGCCTGGCGCGGGCACGAGGTGCCCCCGGTGCTGCTCAGCGGCAACCACGGAGCGATCGCCGCGTGGCGCCGCGAGCAGCAGATCGAGCGCACGGCCGCACGTCGGCCGGACCTGCTGGCCGACTGAGCGGGCCGCGGGCCTCGGACTACTTGACGCCGAGGAACGCGCGGTCGGTGAGCACGATCGGCCCGTCTTCGGTGACGGCGATGGTGTGCTCGGTGTGCGCGCCGCGCGAGCCGTCGGCTGAACGGAGCGTCCAGCCGTCCTTGTCGGTGACGAGCTTGTCGGTGGTCTGCAGCAGCCAGGGCTCGAGGGCGACCACGAGCCCAGGCTTGAGCGGATACCCGCGGCCGGGACGGCCGTTGTTGGGCACGTGCGGGTCGCCGTGCATGGTGCGCCCGACGCCGTGGCCGCCGAAGTCGGTGTTGATCGAGTAGCCGTCTGCGTGCGCGACGCTCGCGATGGCCGCCGAGATGTCGCCGAGGCGGTTGCCGATGGTCGATGCGGCGATCGCCGCATCCAACGCACGCTCAGTGGTGTCGATGAGCGCGAGGTCTTCGTCGCGCGGGGTGCCGACGACGAACGAGATCGCCGAGTCGGCGACCCACCCGTCGACCGAGACCGCGAAGTCGAGGGTGAGCAGGTCACCGTCGCGCAGCGCGTAGCTGTGGGGGAGTCCGTGCAGCACGGCGTCGTTCACCGAGGTGCAGATGACCTTGCCGAACGGGCTCGCGCCGAACGAGGGGTGGTAGTCGATGTAGCACGACTCGGCGCCGGCCTTGCGGATCATCTCGTGCGCGCGCTTGTCGATCGCGAGCAGGTTCGTGCCGACCCGCACCTCGTCGCGCAGCGTGGCGAGCACTTCGGCGACGAAGCGCCCGGCGGGGCGCATCGCCTCAATTTCGGCGGGGGTGCGCAGCTCGATCATCGGGGGGTCCTTTCGGGTTGCCTTCTATCTTGCCGGATCGTGCCTGGCCGTGCCGAAGGGGCGGCCGTGCGGCGGCCGTGCGGCGGCAGGCGCGGCGTCGTCGTCGCCGGGATCGTGCGACGCGTCGGGATGGCTGAGCGTGCACCCGAAGCGTTCGCCCCGAGCGCCACAGGGGCGGGCCGCAGGCGTAGCATCGAAGCATGTTCCTGCGGCGTGGCTTCTTCGTCTGGCTGTTTCCGGCTGCCCTCGTGCTGCCGGTGTGGCTGCTGATCGGCTGGGGCGTGTTCACCGGCGGCGGCCTTGCATTCCTCTGGGTGCTCTTCGTGGCGTGCCCCTCGGTCTTTCTCGGGCAGATCCTGATCGCCTTGCTGATCCGTGCGCGGGGCACTGTGCGCGCGGCGCGCGCCGTATCGTGGTGGGACGTGCTGGGCCTGACCGTGTGGCACGGCCTGACGATCGCCGTCGGCTTCTATGCAGACGCCTGGTTCGCGCCGGTGCTGGTGGGCGCGATCATCGCCGGGTTTGCGCTGATCTGGTCGTCGATGCGGCAGCTCTCGGCCGAGACGCGGCCGATCGCGCTGCGGTACACCACCCTGCGCCCCGACGACTCGGGAACCTGGGGACGCACGGGCGGGTCGGTTCCGCCGCGCCAGGCCGCGCAGGGGGCAGCCACGGGGTCCGCGCCTGCGGCCGGCGACGTGTTCGTGATCGAGGAGTCGGACGGCACGTCGCGCTGAGTCGGGGTGCTGGCGGCGGCATCCATCGCGCGTCGCAGTGCGCCGCGGGCCGGGCGGGGAATCGAGTTTGTCGGCGATGCCGATTCGTGGCAGAATAGCTGTTTGTGCCGTAGCAGGACTCTGCCACAGGGGGGTCACAGCGCGTCGAAAGCCGCGAGGGCACACACCTTCAAACTTTTCCCTAGCACCGCCGCCCACCTGTGTGGGGTTGCAGAGAGTGAACGATCATGCAGAAGCTCGACTTCGTCGACGCAGCATCCCTCAAGTCCGACATTCCGGCCTTTGGCCCCGGTGACACCGTCAAGGTGCACGTGAACATCATCGAGGGCACGCGCTCGCGTGTCCAGGTGTTCCAGGGTGTCGTCATCGGCCGTCAGGGCGACGGCGTGCGCGAGACCTTCACGGTTCGCAAGGTGAGCTTCCAGGTCGGCGTCGAGCGCATGTTCCCCGTGCACTCGCCGATCATCGAGCGCATCGAGGTCGTCACCCGCGGTGACGTGCGTCGCGCGAAGCTCTACTACCTGCGCGAGCTGCGCGGCAAGAAGGCCAAGATCAAGGAGAAGCGCGTCAACTGAGTGCGCTTCCACGACAACCCCGCGGGCCTCGGCCCGCGGGGTTGTCGCATTCTCAGGGGATGCCTGCGCGGCACCTGTGCATTGCCTTCGTTTCGAGCGCGGCACCGCGTGTGGGTGTGAGGCGGACGCCGCGAATGTGCGAACCTTGATCAGTGGCGGCGCTCCGGCGTCGCCTTCGGCGAGCAACGAGGAGACATGACCACAGAGCCGGAGATGGCCTCGCCCGCGGCCGACGCACCCGCCCGCGCATCGCGGAGCCGGGGCTGGGCCGTGTTCCTTCGCGACGTCGTCGTGATCGTGCTCATCGCCCTGCTCGTGTCGTTTCTCGTCAAGACATTCGTCGTCCGCTCGTTCTACATCCCCTCGGGATCGATGAAGAACACGCTGCAGATCGATGATCGCATCCTCGTCGACGAGCTCACACCGCGCTTCACCGGGTACGACCGGGGTGACATCGTGGTCTTCCGCGACCCGGGCGGCTGGCTGCCCGTCACCTATCGTCAGCCGCGCCCGCCGTTTCTCGAGGGCATCGACTGGGTGCTCTCGCTGGTCGGCCTGACCGCGCCCGACAGCAACGACCACCTCATCAAGCGCGTGATCGGCCTGCCGGGCGACCGCGTCGAGTGCTGCGACAGCCTCGGCCGCATCACGGTGAACGGCACCCCGATCGACGAGAGCGCGTACCTCCTGCTGCCCACCGGCGTCACCAAGGTGTCGGATCTCGCATTCGACGTCACGGTTCCGGAGGGCACCCTCTGGGTGCTCGGCGACAACCGCTATCAGTCCAAAGACTCGCGCTACAACCAGGATCAGCCCGGCGCCGGCTTCGTTCCGCTCGACAACGTGGTCGGCCGCGCATTCCTGATCACCTGGCCGCTCGGCCGCTTCGGCATCATCGACACGCACGACGAGGTGTTCATGGGCGTGCCCGATCCCTCGACCTCCGGCGATGCCGATGCCGGGGCCGGGGCGCTGGGCCGCGTCGAGCGCAGCGGCGCGGCGCCGGGGCGGGCCGAGCGATGATTCCCACGCTGTCGCTCGAGCACGAGCTGCTGCGCGAGCACCCGCTCGTGATCGCCTGCGACGAGGTCGGCCGCGGCGCGCTGGCTGGGCCCGTCTCGGTGGGTGCGACGGTCGTCGATGCCGCCATGCTGGATGCCTGTGCCGGCGCGATCCCCGAGGGGCTGAAGGATTCGAAGCTCGTCACCGAGCGGAGGCGCCCCGAGCTGGCCGCACGCGCGGCCGCCTGGGTGACGCGGAGCGCGGTCGGCACCGCCTCGCCCGACGAGATCGATGCGCGGGGCATCATCGCGGCGCTCGGGACCGCCGCAGCACGCGCACTGGGCGAGCTGGCGGCGCAGGGCGTGGACGTCGGCGCGGCGATCGTGATCCTCGACGGCTCGCACGACTACATCACCCCCCAATGGCCGGGGCCGATCGCCGTGCGCCCGGTGGTGAAGGCCGACCGGGACTGCGCGAGCGCGTCCGCGGCATCCATCATCGCCAAGGTGGCGCGCGACACCCACATGCTCGAGCTGCACGAGGCGCTGCCCGTGTACGCCTGGGATCGCAACAAGGGGTACGGGAGCGCGGCGCACCGCGAGGCGATCCGCGAGCACGGCGTGAGCGAGCACCACCGGCGCACCTGGGTGGCCACCGAGGTGTATCAGCCTGCGGCGCTCTTCGCCTCACCGTAGGATAGGGGCCATCATGGATGACGACGTTTTCGAGGACTACGACCGGGAGCTTGAGCTCGCGCTCTATCGCGAGTACCGGGATGTCGTGGGCCAATTTCAGTATGTGATCGAAACGGAACGCCGCTTCTACCTCGCGAACGAGGTCAGCCTCGAGCGTCGCGACACAGAGCACGACTTCTATTTCGAGATCACCATGTCGGACGTGTGGGTGTGGGACGTCTACCGCGCCGATCGCTTCGTGAAGAGTGTGCGCGTGCTCACGTTCAAGGACGTGAACGTCGAGGAGCTGTCGCGCCGCGACTTCCAGATTCCGCAGGAGCTCTCGCTCGACGAGTAGCGGGGTGCTCCCGCACAGCTGAGTCGTCGTCCACAGCCGTTCCCCGCGGATGTCCCGCCCACACTGCGAGCTCCGTGCCGGGCGGCATGGAACGCCCGGGCGCAGACTGCCTCCAGGAGGCATGCTGTGGCAGACAAAGACGTACTTGGGCGCGCGGGCGAGGCCCGCGCCGCCGCGTACCTTCGGGAGCGCGGCTATCGGATCCTCGATCAGAACTGGCGATGCCGTGACGGCGAGATCGATCTCGTCGCCGCACACGGCGGGCAGCTCGTGTTCGTCGAGGTCAAGACGCGGCGCGGTGTCGGGTTCGGGCATCCGTTCGACGCCATCACGGCCCGCAAGCTCGCCCGCCTGCACCGCCTGGCGGTGGCGTGGGTGGTGGCGCACCCTGAAGACGCGCACGGCCGCGCGGTGCGGGTCGATGCGCTTGCAGTGCTCGGGCCAGACCCGACCACCGCCGAGATCGAGCACATCGCGGGGCTGCAATGACCGTCGCGCGCACGTGGGCGGTCGCGCTCACCGGCGCCGACGGCGCGCTCGTCGAGGTGGAGGCTGATCAGTCGAGCCAGCTCCCGGGCCTGCACATCATCGGGCTGCCCGACAAGGCGCTGGGGGAGGCGGAGCAGCGAGTGCGGGGCGCCGCCGCGAACTGCGCGCTGACGCTTCCGCGGCGGCGTGTGACCGTGAACCTCTCGCCCGCCAGCCTGCCCAAGCAGGGCGCGGGCTTCGACGTCGCGATCGCTGTGGCGACCCTCGCGACCGACGGCTCGCTCGACCTCGCCTCGCTCGCGCGCACCGTGCACATCGGGGAGCTGGGGCTCGACGGCCGGCTGCGGCCCGTGGCAGGCGTGCTTCCCGCGGTGCTCGCGGCGGCACGTGCCGGCGTGACGCACGCGATCGTGCCGCACGCGAACCAGGACGAGGCGCGGCTGGTGTCGGGCGTGCACGTCGTCGGGGCGGTGACACTCGGCGATGTGGCCCTCTGGCACGGGGCCGACCTCGAGCCGAGCGAGGTCGAACCGGTGCCGGCGGTCGCGCCGCCGCCCGCGCGCGCCTCGGTCGGCGACCTCGCCGACGTCATCGGGCAGCGCGAGGCCGTCGAGGCGCTGATCGCGGCGGCGGCGGGCGGCCACCACATGCTCATGTGCGGGCCACCTGGCGCCGGCAAGACGATGCTGGCGAGTCGGCTTCCCGGCATCCTGCCAGACCTCGACGATGCGGCGGCCCTGGAGGTCACGTCGATGCGCTCGCTGTCGGGCGACGGGGTCGCCGCGCTCGTGCGTGAGCCGCCGTTCGAGAGCCCGCACCACAGCGCGACCGTGGCCGCGCTGGTCGGCGGCGGAAGCCGTGTCGTGCGCCCCGGTGCGATCGCCCGTGCGACGAACGGCGTGCTCTTCCTCGATGAGGCCGCAGAATTCGCCGCGTCGGCGCTCGATGCCCTTCGGCAGCCGCTCGAGACCGGTGCCATCACGATTCACCGTTCGGGAGTGAGCGCCGCTTTCCCCGCGCGCTTCCAGCTGGTCATGGCGACGAACCCGTGCCCATGCGGCAGCTACGGGGTGCGGGGAGGTGCGTGCGTGTGCCCGCCGGATCAGGTGCGACGCTATCTCGGCAAGCTGTCGGGCCCGCTGCTCGACCGCGTCGACATCGAGCTTGGCCTGCGGCGGGTGAGCGTGGCGCAGGCGAGCGAGGCCGGCGGGCATGCGACGCTGTCGACGGCCGAGGCGAAGCAACGCGTGCTGGGCGCGCGTTCGCGTGCGGCGCACCGACTTCGCGACACGCCCTGGTCGGTCAACGCGCGCGTTTCGGGGCAGTGGCTGCGGCAGGGGCCGCTGGCGCTCGCGAGCGAGGCGCGCCGACCGCTGGACGCCGCGCTGCACCGGGGTGCCCTCACGCTTCGTGGCTACGACCGCGTGTTGCGCGTGGCGTGGACCCTGTGCGATCTGGAGGGGCGTGCGGCGCCGAGCCTGCATGACGTGGGCCGGGCGCTGTTCATGAAGCGGGGGATCGTGGCATGAGGACGTTTGGCATCGGTGCGGCCGCGCTGCACTCCGCGGTCGGCTTCGTCGTGGCGGCGGCGCGCGAGACGACTCGGCTCGATCTCGAGCCGGACGCGGAGGCAGCACTCGGCGAGCGACTGTTCGCCGTCGCCGCGTGGAGCTGCCTGGTCGAGCCCGGCGACTCCGTGGCGGCGAGCCTTGTGCGGGGGCTCGGGGCGCCGCGGGCGCTCGAGGTGCTCGTGGCGCGACGCACGGCCGGGCAGATTCTGGAGGAGCTCGCGGGCACGGCGCGCGACACGCCAGATGCGGCCGGCGTGGTCGACGCGACGGCGATCGCCGCCGGCCTCGCGCGGTGGCTGCCGCGGCTTTCGGAGCGGCCGGTGATGCAGGCGCTCGCGACCGCGCGGCGCTCGGGCATCGCGCTCGTGGTGCCGGGGGATGGGCGCTGGCCGGAGCAGCTCGACGCGCTGGGGGCACACGCGCCGCTCTGCCTCTGGACGCGAGGTGATCGGCAAGCCTTGCGGGCAGACCGGGCGGACTGGGATGTCGCGGAGTTGGAACTCGCGCTATTGCCTTGATCGGCGACCTAGATGGCCTCGTTGACGACTTGTTCGTTGGGCGACTGCCGCGGCCGCGGGAACAACACGATGGTGAGTGCGATCGCGACGCCGGCGCCGATCAGTTGCGCGGCGAGGAACGGGAGTACCGAGGTGGGTGCGATGCCGGCGAAGGTGTCGGTGAAGATGCGGCCGATGGTGACGGCGGGGTTGGCGAACGAGGTGGAGCTGGTGAACCAGTAGGCAGCGCCGATGTAGGCGCCGACCGCGATCGCGATCACCGGTGTGGGCCGGCCAGTGCGGGTGAGCCCCATGATGAGCAGCACCAGGCCAGCGGTGGCGACGATCTCTGCGAGGAAGGTGGCCGGGGTGGCGCGGTCCGTGGTGGAGATCGTGGTCGGAGTGGCGAACATCGCGTTGGCGAGCACCGCGCCGGCGATCCCGCCGAGGATCTGCGCGGGCAGATAGACCACGAGATTCGGGGTGGGCAGGCCGGTTCGGCGGTGGAGGAGGGTGTCGGCGAGGGAGATGACGGGGTTGAAGTGCGCGCCGGAGACCGGGGCCAGCAGCAGGATGAGGACGCCGAGGCCGAGGGCGGTGGCGATCGAGTTCTCGAGCAGCTGCAGCCCGGTGTCGGTGGAGAGGCGCTGTGCGGCGATCCCGGAGCCGACCACGACGGCGACCAGGAGCCCGGTGCCGAGGAACTCAGCGAGGGCGCGCCGCCAGAGCGGATGACCTGTCACGAATGGGTCGCCGTGAGGTCCGGGGTGAGTTCGGTGAGCAACTGTTCGACGTGCTGCTGGATCTCGTCGCGGACCGCGCGGATGCCGTCCAGGTCCAGGTCGGCGGGGTCGTCGAGCTGCCAGTCGAGGTAGCGCTTGCCAGGATAGAGCGGGCAGGCGTCCCCGCAACCCATCGTCACCACGGCGTCCGCAGCGCGGACCACGTCGTCGGTGAGCGGCTTGGGGAACTCCTCGGCGACGTCGATCCCAGCCTCGGCGAGCACGGTGACGACACCAGGGAGGAGACCGGCGGCGGGCTGGGAGCCGGCGGAGCGGACGTGGACCTTCTCGCCCGCGAGGTGCCGGGTGATGGCGGCGGCCATCTGGGAGCGGCCTGAGTTCTGGACGCAGACGTAGAGGATCTCCGGGACCGGCTTGCCGATCAACCCGCGCGACTGGGCGAGGGCGACCAGCCGGTCGCGGGCGAACTTCTCCGCAACCGTGGGCAGGTGAGTGTTGACCGCGGCGGTGCGGGCCAGGGCGGTGTAGGACTCGAACACCACCCGCTCGACGGTCTCTTCGCTGACCATCCCCGTGAACTGGTGTGCGAGGCGCTCGGCGGCGCGGTGCAGCACCGAGTCCGCCGAGAGCAGCCCATCCTGGCCCCGCTGCGCGTTCATGCCGCCCGCCCGGCGGGGAGCAGCTGGGCGATGAGGGTCTCGACACGGGCGCGGATCTCGTCCCGGATGGGGCGGACCGCGTCGATGTCCTGCCCGGCGGGGTCCTCGAGCTGCCAGTCTTCGTAGCGCTTCCCGGGGAAGATCGGGCAGGCATCCCCGCAGCCCATCGTGATCACGACATCGGACTCACGGACGGCGTCGACGGTGAGCAGCTTTGGGGTGCCGCCGGCGATGTCGATGCCTTCCTCGGCCATCGCGGTCACGGCGACCGGGTTGATCTGGTCCTTCGGCTCGGACCCGGCCGAGAGCACCTCGACGCGGTCTCCGGCGAGGTGGTGCAGGTAGCCGGCGGCCATCTGCGACCGGCCTGCGTTGTGGACGCAGACGAACAGAACAGTGGGCTTGTCACTCATGACGGGGGTCTCGCTTCCTCTCACCAGAAAGCATAGACCACCATCTATCAGTTATGTGACGCGGGTGCCGACCAGCTCGGCCAGGAGGGTGCGGACGCGGTTGTCGATGTCGTCGCGGATCTCCCGGATCACGCTCAGCGGCTGGCCGACCGGGTCGGCGAGGTTCCAGTCCAGGTAGCGTCGGCCGGGATAGACCGGGCAGGCATCGCCGCAGCCCATCGTGACCACGACATCCGCCGCCTTCACGGCTTCGTCAGTGAGCGGCTTGGGGAACTCTCCGCCGAGGGTGACGCCGATCTCGTCCAGTGCGGTCACGATCGCCGTGCGGACCTCGGCCGCGGGGGCGGATCCGGCGGTGCGAACCATCACCCGATCGCCTGCGAGCTGGCGGAGGATGCCCGCGGCCAACTGGGAGCGGCCGGCGTTCTGGACGCAGACGAACAACACCGACGGCGTGCCCGCCGGGCCCTCTTCGGTGCGGCGCAGGTCGTCCAGGCGGGACGCGGTGAACGCGGCGGTGCGGGATGCCAGGAGGGGCGCGGTGCCGCGGCCGGCGAGCAGGTCGCGGGAGTCGGTGAGGAAGCGGGCGACGGTCTCGCGGTTGAAGACACCCTGGTAGCGGGCGGCGAGGTCGTCGACCATGCGGGCCCAGTCCGGCTCTTCGGTCGCGAGGGCGGGCGCGCCGAGGAGGGCGGTGACGCGGTCGGCTTCGTCGGGGTTGATCGAGTACCAGACCCGCCGCCCTTCCGGCTGTCGGACCACGAGGCCCTCGGCATGCAGCGCGGCCATGTGGTGGCTGACGGTGGGCTGGCGCAGTCCGAGCTGCTCGGCGAGCCGGCTCACCATGGCCCGACCGCCGTCGGCGTCGCGGATCAGCTGGACGATCCGCGCGCGGGTCGGGTCGGCGAGCACCGCCAGCGCGGGAGCCTCCACCACCGAATCCATAGACCGCAGTCTATCCAGTTCAGGTTTTCAGCGGCGAGTGACTGCCGGTCAGCTGGTTGCTGCGGGTGCGTAGCCGGCCAATCGCAGCGATGGTGGCCGCAGCGGCTCCCGCGAGTATCGCGATGATCGTGAGCACGATCGCGGACCCGGTCAGGTTCACCGCTCCGAGCCAGCCGGCGACCGGATAGGTGACCAGGAAACAGGCGTGAGACAGCGCGAACTGGGCGGTGTAGACGAGGTTTCGGTTCGAAGGCGTCGAGGCATCGGCGAGCAGTCTCGATGAGGGAGTGTTGACCAGGGACGTGCCCATGCCGAGCAGCACCCAGGTGCCCAGCAAGACGGGCCATCCAGCCCCAGTCGTGGTGGCGACCACGGTGACCACCACCGCCGTGACCAGCCCGGCGACAATGGCGGCCGCCCCGGTGAGCATGGTGCGGATCACGCCGAGCCTGCCGACCAGCCAGGGGATGTTCAACGCTACGAGGAGCGAGCCGATGCCGTAGCAGGCCAGCGCGAGAGCGAGGGCCTGGTCGCCGAGCCCGAAGACGCCGCGGGCGTAGACGACCGAGTTGACGAGGACGATCGCTGTGCCGGCGGCGACGACGATGTTGGTGAGCATGAGGAACCGCAGCGTCGGGGTGCGGGCGAACACCTTCGCGCCCAGCGGCAGTCGCTGCCAGAACGGCAGCGTTGGTCCGTCAGCCGGCTGGGCCGGCAGGGCTGTGAGCAGGACGAGAAGGGCAGAGCCGGCGAAGCCGAGCGCGGTGCCGACGAACAGGTTGTTGTAGCTGATCACCGTCAGCAGCGCGGCGGCGATCGTCGGGCTCAGCAGCGCTTCCAGATCGTAGGCGAGGCGGGAGAGCGACAGGGCGCGGGTGTAGTCATCCGGTTCGGGCAGGACCGACGGGATAAGGGACTGGAACGCCGGGGTGAACGTTGCGGAGGCGGACTGCAGCACGAACACGAGGGCGTAGATCTGCCAGGCCTCGGTGACGAACGGCAGCATGAGCGCAATGCCCAGCCGGACCAGGTCCGCGGTGATCAGCACGGCCTTCTTCGGCAGCCGGTCGACGATCGCGGCGATCAGCGGGGCGACGCCGACATAGGCGAGCATCTTGATCGTCAGCGCTGTGCCCAGCACCGACCCGGCAGCGTCGCCGGCGATGTCGAACGCGAGCAGGCCCAGGGCGACGGTGAGCAGACCCGTGCCCAGCAGGGCGATCACCTGCGCGGAGAACAGCTTCGCGTAGGTGCCGTCGCGCAGCACCCGCAGCATCAGCGGATCGCCTCTGGGGCAGGGTGGTCGCCGCGGTGATGGGCGGGGTCGTTGCTGAGGGTGTGCTGGGCCTGGAAGATCGCGTCCGCGACCAACTGCCGGGCGTGCTCGTTCGCAAGCCGGTAGAACACCTTCGTGCCCTCCTGCCGGGTCAGCACGATCCGCGCCAGGCGCAGCTTCGCCAGGTGCTGCGAGACCGCCGGTGCGGACTTGTCGACGATGTCCGCGAGATGGTTCACCGACAGTTCCTGATCCCGCAACGCGAGGATGATCCGGATCCGTGTCGCATCGGCGAGCATCGAGAACACCTCGACCGCGAGTTCGACATACTCACTCTCCACCGACAGCGAACATTTCATATCTGCATGCATACGCAGATTATTTCATAGCCGTTGTCAGTCGGCGCCGTTTCACCGAGACCGGCGCTCGATGAGGATCGTGTCCCGCCAGGCGCCGGCGTGCGGACCCAGCTGCGAGCAGGCGATCCGCTCCCGCCGTCCGACGACCCGGAACCCTGCCTGCTCGTGCAGGCGCAGGCTGGCCGTGTTCTCCGGGAAAATGCTGGACTGGATCATCCAGTACCCGGCGTCCTCGGCCACGGCGATGAAGGCCTCGAGCAGCTGTCGTCCGATGCCGTGGCCGTGGTGGTCGGGGTGGATGTAGACGGAGTGCTCGATCACGCCCCGATAGACCTCCCGCGACGACACGAGGGACGCCGCCGCCCACCCCACCACCGTCCCGGTGTCGCCTGTGGCGACCAGGCGGGCGTCGGGGATCTTCCCGGCGTTGAACTGCTCCCAGGACGGGGTCTGGGTCTCGAAGGTGGCTTCCCCGGCCTGGATGCCGGCGGCGAAGATCTGCTCGACCTGCGGCCAGTCCGCCGCCGTCATCGCCCGAATCGTTGTCACGAGCAGCACGAGCCCCCGGCGGAGCCGAGGTTGGTGGAGCAGACCCCCGTGGCCGGCAACGTCAGCTGGACTTCAGTGGCGGCCGGCATGTCGCCGTCCAACCACGCGGTGATGGAGCGGACCTGCTCGTAGCCGGTGGCGAGCAGGAACGTCGGGGCCCTTCCGTAGGACTTCATTCCGACCAGGAAGAACCCGGGCTCCGGGTGGCGCAGCTCGGCGAAGCCGTGCGGGGAGACGGTGCCGCAGGAGTGCAGGTTCGGGTCGATCAGCGGCGCCAGCCGCTTGGGGGCTTCGACGATGTCGTCCAGCTCGAGTCGGACCTCGCGCAGCATGCTCAGGTCGGGGCGGAACCCGGTCGCGTTCACCACCACGTCGGCATCCAGGAATGCGTTCTCGCCGCGGCGCCGCCCGACCATGCGAACCCCGCCATCGCTGTTTCGCTGCAGTTGGGAGATCTCGAACGAGTCAATCTGCTCGATGGCACCGGTGTGGACGAGCTGGTCGACGCGGGAGCCGAGCTTCGCGCGGTCGGCGAGCTCGCCGTCGGGGGAGGATGAGACGCGGATCGCGGAGGGGTTGCGGATCAACCAGGTCACCCGCGTCCCCGGCTCCTCCTTCGCGAGCTCGGCGAGGGCTATCAGGGTGTTCGCGGCCGAGTGCCCGGCGCCGACCACGACGGTGTGCTTGCCCGCGAACGACGCGCGGTCGACGCCCAGGACGTCCGGGAGAGCATGAAGCACGAGGCCGTCGACGTCATCGGCGCCGATCGGGTCCAGCCCGGTCGAACCGAGGGGGTTCGGGGTTGTGTAGGTGCCGGAGGCGTCGATCACCGCGCGCCCGCTCAACTCCTCGACGGTCCCGTCGGGCGTCTGGATGCGCAGCACGAACGGGGTGGTGGCGCGTCCGGCTGTGCGGGTGCGGTCCATGCCTTCCCGGGTGACCGCGACCACGCGGGTGCCGAACTGGATCCGCGACCCGATCTCCGGCAACGCCGCGAGCGGCTCGAGGTAGTCATCGACGAGCTCTCGCCCGGTGGGCGCCCGACCCTCATCGGCCGGCGCGGTCCAGCCGCCGGCCTCGAGCAGGCGACGGGAGGCGGGGTCGATCAAGTGCCGCCACGGGGAGAACAGTCTTGTGTGCCCCCAGAGCCGGATCGAGGAGGCGACCCGGTCGCCAGCCTCAAGGATCGTGAAGTCGATGCCCCGCTCGGCCAGGTTCGCCGCCGCCGCAAGCCCGATCGGGCCGGCGCCGATGATCACCACCGGCAGCGTCGCCAGCCGGTCGCTCGTCGCGGTGCGCGGTGTCAGGTCGAGCAGGGTCATGAGAGCGCCTCCAGAGAATATTGATGAACGTCGATGTTCAGTATGGGCACATGTATCGAAACCTGTCAATATCGACTAGTGTCGATGCATGGTCACGTTGCTCGAGGTCACTGACGTCACCCCCGGGGGGGCGTGCTGCGCGCCGCTGATGAGAGAACCGCTCGGGCAGGCCGATGCCGAGCAGCTCGCCGTGACCCTCAAGGCTCTGGCCGATCCGGCGCGGTTGCGGCTGCTGTCGATCGTCGCCTCCTCCCAGGATCAGGAGGCGTGCGTGTGCGACCTGATCGACCCGATCGGGTTGTCCCAGCCGACTGTGTCCCACCACCTCAAGGTGCTCACCGAGGCCGGGTTCCTGTCCCGTTCCAAGCGCGGGACGTGGGCGTATTACCGGCTTATCCCGGAAGCGCTCGAGCAGGTCTCCGGGCTGCTGGTGACCGCTTAGTAGCGGTCCTTCTCCCAGAAGATGTATTCCTGGTCGTCGTCGGTGATGCCGGATTCGATGCCGATCGACCGCAGCCAGGCGTTCATCAGTCGGCAGAGATCGGCCAGCACGGCGCCGAGCTCATAGGTGGTCATGGGTTCGTCGACCGGCCGGAGTCGGTGGAAGGTCAGGCTCCAGGCGTCCCAGCTGTCTTCGATGTAGTCGGTCCAGCCCTCCGGCAGCGGGTCGGGGCGGCGGGGCTTGCCGCTCTCGTCGAGGCCGAGTTCGGGGGCGAGGTAGGCGAAGACGCGGACCAGGCCGTTTGCGGCGTTGAGGGTCCGGTAGGCGGCCGCGCCGATGTCGGCGCGCCAGGTGCGCTTGGCCTCGTTGAGCTCTGAGCGCAGGTGCGCGATCGCGTCGGTGAGGTGGTCGACGTGGTGCAGCGGCGACGGAGCGTGGACGGCGGTGTATTGCTCGATGCGGTTGTCGTCGACGTGCGCGGCCAGCGGCTTGCGGCAGGCCGCGTCGGTCTTGCTCAGGCCTTCGACGTCCTGGTAGGCGTCCGCGTCCTCGCCGCGCAGCCGCAGCGCGGCATGCCCGGCCTCGTGCCGGCTCAGGTGCTCGGCCGCGGCGATCACGTGGGAGATGAGCGCCTCGACGGACTCGACGTCTTCCCGGGTGGCGAACAGGACGTTCGCGGAGACCACGATGTCGAATGTGCCGTCGTCGTGCGGGAGGGTGATCGCCCCGGCATGTCCGGCGCCGCGGTCCGTGGTGTAGGGGTTGTCGTCGGCGCGGTCGGTGACCCGGTTCACGGTCGCGACCATGTCGCCGGTGAGCGTCAGGCGCCAGATCGACGTGTCCGGGAGCAGCTCGACGATCCCCGTCACCAGAGTCTGCAGCAGTCCCTGCTGCTCGATCATGAACGACAACGCGCCGGCGAGCTCCGGGTCGTTGTAGTCCTCGGAGAATCCGTCGAGCGAGATGCTGATCGGTGGGGCAGGAGTGTCGGTCATCACGGTCACCATAGACGACCCCGACGACACCACTGCCGACGCGGCCCGGACGGGGGCTCGTGGGTCACGGACCCCGCAGCGGGTCGATGGTGCGTTCGATGAGGCCGTGGGAGGGGCAGAGCCAGACCAGCTGCAGCGAGTCGTCCATGTGACCGGGCTCGAGCGGCTCACCGCAGGCCGGGCAGGTCCGGCCGGGTGGGAAGCCGTCGACGTCGACGGACCCGCCGGCCATCACAGCGAGGCCGGCGGGTCCGCGGCCAGCGAGTCGGGTTCGTTGACGAACGCCAGGAACCGTCGCCCCTTCTCGGAGGTGCGCGGTGCGAACACGCCCTGCGGGGTCATCATCGTGGTCAGCGGGATGGAGGCGAGCCCTGCCCGGTCGAGGTCCGCGGCGGCCTGGCCGACCGGGCCACGCCAGACGTTCTGCGGGACGCCGAGCGCGGTGCCCAATGGTCCGTCGATGCCGCCCATCATCAGGTTCGCGTGCTGGGCGTAGAGGTCTCGGGACTGCAGCCAGGTGGTGGGGTCGGTGAAGTAGTGCAGTAGCCAGACGTGCAGCTCGTCGAACTCGTCGACCAGGCGGGTGAACTGTTCTCGCTCACTGGCCGAGAACGGCGCCCAGGACCCGCCGTTGGCGACCGCGGCGGCCAGACGTTGCCGCTTGTGCTTGCTGGCGGTCTCGGCCGCGGCGCGTTGCGCCCGGGTGACCGCGGCGATGAACTCGTCCGACCCGACGATGTCTTCGATCGTCGCGGTCTCGTCCAGCCGCGAGGTCGCGTCGGTGAGGGCCCGCGCGATCGCGACGTTGAACTCGTGCTGTCGCTCGGCCTGCCTCGTCTCCAGCGCGTGCGCGAGGGTCTCGGCGGCGAGCGGGCCGACGACCGGGACCAGCGAGAGCGCTGCCTTGCCCGCGAAGGCGAGCGTGTCCTCGGCGGGTTCGTGGGGCGGGACGAGCGCGTCCAGATCGGTCATGTCATCCATGATGGATCAGCCAGCCGACATCTCGGAGGGGTTCGTCCGCTGTTGTGTGTGCGCGGGGCAGAGGGTCCAGACCCACCCGCGGATCGTGACCTGCTGCGCCGGCTGGCCGCAGTCCTCACAGACGGTGGCGCTTTCGTCCTCGACATCCCGGATGATGTCTGAGAACCGGGCCGCGTCCGGGTGGTCGGCATCTTCGGGGTGCGCGTAGTAGCGGAGGGTGCCGAACTTCGTCTTGCATTGCTCGATGACGTAGCCGGGCGAGATCTCGGCGAGCTGTCGGTCCAGTCGGGCGAGAAGGTCGAACCATCCCGGGCCGACGTCGATGGTGTCCGCCCAGCCGTCCGCGATGCGGCCGGTGATCGCCTGGATCTGCGGGGGAAGCTCATCGTTCATGCTGTCGAGTCTGCCGTGGCCGTGGATCAGCGTGTGAGGGCGCTGTAGCGGGCGTTGCTGGCCACGACGGCTTCCGCCCAGCGGGTCGCGGCGACGATGTGCAGGCCGGTCAGCCGCGCGATCACCGGGGCGGGAAGCTCCTGGGCGAGGGAGGCCAGCGCGCCGGCGCGGGCGTGACGGGCCCGGATGCCGAACTTCGTCAGCCGGTCGGTGAGGGTATCGCGGGAGAGCGGGGCGCCGTGATGCTGTCCGGGGAACAGCCAGTCGGATTCTCCGGCATCGGTGAGTAGGCGTGGCGCGTCGCGGTGCTCGCGGGCGGCGATCGCGAGCTGCCCGATCGCGTCGGGCAGTTCCAGCGGGTCCGACCCGAGATGGATCATCACCGGGTCTGCTGCGGTGATGTCGGTCACGCGCAGCGAATGCAGTCGGGCGACCGGGATCCCGAACAGCAGCAGCAGCGCGGCCGCGAGCCGGGCGCGAGGATCCTCATCCGTGGCGGTGAGCACCTTGCCGAGCAGTTCCCAGCGTTCGTCGACGCTGGCGCCGGTGGGAGTGTTGGCGGTGCGGCGGGTAGGAGGGACGTGCAGGCGCGGGCAGGTGCCGTTGCGGGCCGCCCATTCCAGGAACGCGGCAACGCGGCGACGAAGCAGGGGACCGTCCAGGAGCCAGAGATCCAGTCGTGGCTGGTCGAGCATGGCCAGCGACTCGGAGCGGCCGGTGAGCCACCCCAGCAGGTCGAGCACTTGTTGCAGTTCCTGCCGGCGGCCGTCCGATTGCCGTCGCCCGGTCGGTCGGGCTTGTTCTCGCAGTTGCCGCAGATGACGCCAGCGGACGAACCGATCGAACAGGCGGCGATGATCGGGGTCGACGATCTGCGCCGACCGGTCCTGGCACCAGGTCTCGAACCGGACCAGATGCTCGTCCCGCGCGGGGAGCAGGCCGTGCTCGGCGAGCAGTGCGCGGACGGGGGCCGTCGACCCGGGGGTGCCCAGCCGGTCCAGCAGCTCGTGGCTCAGCGGCTCCGTGGCGACCAGGGCTTCTCGCAGGATCGCGACCGTCGTGTTGCGGCGGAAGGCATCCAGGGTGCGCCGCTCGTCCGCGGCCAGGAACCGTTCGCGCAGTGTCGCGAGCATCGGGTCGGCCGCGACGACATCGTCGGGGAGCAACTCGCGGATCTTGTCGTCGGCGTAGCAGCGATCGCACCACCGCCGGTGGTGCAGCCGCCCGTTCGTCCCGCAGCGGCGGCAGTCGCGGAACATCAGCGGGCTGGTGCGGGCGCAACGCTGACAGAGCGGCCCCTGATCGGTGCGCGCGCTGACCCGTGCGTCGCGGCCGCAGCCGATGCAGGTCTCCAGGATGTGCGGGGCGCAGTGCCAGCAGACGGGCTCCCCGTCCGGGGTGTGCCGGTTCGCGAACACGACCCGGCCGCAGACCGAGCACGGTCTGCGGGGACGAGCGCAGGGCAGGCAGATCGCTTTCGTGGTGCCCGCGAACCGGCACTCTCGTTCCCGGCCGCAACGATGGCAGACATCCACGCGCGTGGCGGCGTAGCAGGGCAGGCAGATCGCTTTGTCCGTGCCGGGGAACCGGCATCGTCCCGTGGTGCCGCAGACCGTGCAGACATCGGCGCCGGGCGCGGTGCGGCAGGCGGAACACATCGGCCCGTCCGGGGTGCGCACCGCGATCAGCCGGTGCTTCCCACAGCTGATGCAGTCCGCCCAGGACTCCGGCAGCTGGTTCGTGCAGGTCTGGCAGAGCCGGTCGCCGTTGGGGCGCCGCAGCTCCAGGTGGGCCGTGTTCCCGCATCCGTCGCAGACCGCCTGGTGTCCGGTCTTGTAGCAGGCGCGGCAGCAGATCCGCCCGTCGAGTCGGTCCGGGAGCTTCCCGACCCGGCCGCAATGCCCGCAGGCCAGAGCGGGCAGCCGGGCGCCGAGCTCGCGCAGCCGCTCGTAGAAGCCCGCGAACAACACCGACGACGCCGGCGGGTCGGCGATCCAGTCGACGCCGAACAGTTCGCATTCCAGCGCGAGTCGCAACGTGCGGTCTGCCTTCAATCCCTCGGTCGCGGTGAGCGTCATGTAGAGCGTCCCGCCGGGGACCTGGTCGGCGACGAACCGGTCCAGCCGTTCGTCGGCAACATCCTGCAGCGCCCGCCAGCAGGAGCGGCAGTAGGCCCGGTCGCCGACCTGTGCGTGGCGCAGCTGCCCGCTCCGCTCGCATTCGACGCAGTCGATCAGCACGTCCAGTCGCGCCCGCCCGCAGGCTGCGCAGATCCGGTCCTCCCCGTTGCGGCAGTTCAGTAGCTCCACCCGGCCGCAGCGTGCGCAGCCCGGCGGGCGAACGGTGCTGCCGCCGGCGGCAGCGATCTCGAGCAGGATCCGGTCCAGTTGCAGCGGGATCCGCGTCGACCCCGACACCAGCATCTCTGGATCCTCGGTCAGCTGTGCGAGCAGACGCCGCCCCGCGGGTTCCTGCACGACGATGCGGTCCACGACCTGACGGACGACATCGCGGGCGACGGTCGTCTCGACCCGGGCGATGACCGCGACCAGGCCGTTGCGGACCTCGTCACCCATCCGTGGGGAGCACGCGCGCCCGCGGTGGACGCAGGCCCTTCTCCCGCAGCGTCGCCGCGCCGCTCGCGGAACGGTCCTCGCCGTCGGTGCCGGTCGCGGCCACGGACGCGCCGAGGTCGACCTTGCGGACCAGGTCGTCCGCGCTGCACTCGAAGATGTCCATCAACGCGACCAGCACGTGCATGTTCAGCCGTTCCGGCTTCTCCGTCGCCAACCGGTAGATCTGGCTCGCCGACAACTCGATCCCGCGCTCACGCAGCAACGGCACCAGCTTCGAGGTCGCGAAGATCCCCGACGCCGCCATCACCTCCCGCAACCGCCACTCATACCCGATCACCTTCATCGGCCCGCTCCTTCCTCCTGCGGCCGCAGCCGCTCCAACGCATCCCGCATCATCTTGTTCGCGAAGTCGCCGCTGACCCCGGTGTAGATCGACGTCGTCGACTGGTGCTGATGCCCGACCTGCCGCTGCACGAACACCGGATCCACGCCCTCCTCGATCAGATGCGTCACGTAGCTGTGCCGCAGCGCATGCGGAGACAGCACCCGATCCAATCCCAGGTCGTCCCGGTAGGCGGCGAACCGGTCCGACAGCTCCCTCGTGCGCAGCCGGGTGCCACGCTCCGAGAACCACATCGCCCGCTCACCGTCCGGCCGCATCAGCGGCCAGACGTTCTCCAGATAGTCCTGCACCGCCTCCACCGCCCAGTCCCGCAACGTCACCACCGACCGGCGCTTGGGCGGGCCGCCCCGCGACGACTTCCCATGGCGGACGTGCAGCATCCCGAACTCACCGAACTCCGGCGCGTGCGCATTGCGGTAGAAGTCGGTCACATCCAGATGCACCGCCTCGTTCGCCCGCAGCCCCCACGCATACGCCACCCGCAGCAGCACCGCGTCCCGATACGCCGGCAGCGCCCCTTTGCGGCCGCTCTCCAAGCACCGCTCGACCTCCGCGTCGGCACGGTCGAACAGCGCCTGCAACTCGTCTCGCGTCAACGGCCGCCGCCCCGGACGGCCGTCGTAGTCCTGCAGATGCCGGGTCGTGTTCCAGTCGTGGCAGACCTGCACCGGGTGCGTCCCGAACCGCAGCTCGCACTCGGCCACCCACCCGTAGTGCTCCGAGGTCAGATAGTCGCAGAACTGCCGCACCGCCTGCTGATAGCCGCGGATCGTCGACGGCGCCAACTGCCGCACCGACACCAGATCCAGCATCCACTCGTCGAACAAGCCGGCCGACCACAACCACGGCCACGAACCCGCGTGCGCGTGGAACTGCCGGACCGCGCGCACCGTCCCGGTCACGTAGTCCTCGCGCAGCCCGCGCCCGCCCATCTGCTGCGCCCGCCAGCCCGTCACCATCGCCTCGAACACGGATTCCTCGGCACGCAGCAACGACACGCCCGAGGCCAGATACAACCCCGCAACACCATGCGCCACCGGCCCTGAAACCACCCGAATACTCCTATCAAACGCAGACAATATGCATCTAACGCGAAGTCTCGGTTGGAGTGCAAGTCGTCGCCAGTCGGGAGGCGGCACCAACGAGGCTCGCTGTACGATCAACGACACGTAGAACCCCGCAGGAACCTGCATCAGACGCAAAAGGGCGCGCTTATCGCGATCGTCGGTGCGCGTGCGGCGACGAGCTACGGCGAGCACGTGGCGATGGAGCTCGGCGCCGAGCTGACCGGCCGTGGTGTTGTGGTCGTCTCCGGTGCGGCGTACGGGATCGACGGCGTCGCGCACCGCGCGGCCCTCGCGGCCGGCGGGCCGACCATCGCGGTGCTGGCCGGTGGCGTCGATCGCTCCTATCCGGCGGGACACGCGGACCTGCTCGATCGAATCGCGGCGAACGGTGCGGTGGTCAGCGAGCTGCCGCCAGGCGCGGCCCCGACGCGGTGGAGGTTTCTGCAGAGAAACCGCGTGATCGCGGCGCTGAGCGAGGCAACCGTGGTGGTTGAAGCGGGCGCGCGCAGCGGCTCGCTCAACACCGCCGCGCACGCCGCTACCTTGGGGCGCCCCGTCGGGGCGGTGCCGGGCCCCGTGACGAGCGCGGCCTCGGCAGGATGCCATCGGCTGCTGCGCGAGTTCGGCGCCGAGTGCATCACCTCGGCCGACGATGTGCTGGAGCTGATCGGCGGTGACGGGTGGGACGGCGCGCCGCCGCCCGGCTCCCGCGCGGAGGACGCGCGCGTGCGTGGCGCCAGGACGTCGGAACGCACCGACGACTTCACGCGCGTGATGGACGCGCTCAGCACGCGCACATGGCGCACGCCACGCGACGTCGCCGCGCGTGCGGGCCTCTCCCTGCCCGATACCGAGGCGCTCCTCGGCGTGCTGGCGTTGGAAGCTCGTGCCGAGCGTGACGCGAGCGACGAGCGCGGCTGGCGCGTCGCCCGCGATTCCGGCTCATGAAGGCACTGGGCGCCTTAGCCTGGAAGAAAGGAGAACACCTATGAATTCTGGAATCGGCGCCACCCTGCCCCTCGCGCTCGGCATCGCGATCAGCCCGGTCCCGATCATCGCCGCGATCCTGATGCTGCTCTCGCCGAAGGCGCGCGTGACAAGCGTGGGTTTTCTGCTGGGCTGGGTGCTCGGCATCATCGTCGCGGTCACCGCATTCACCCTGCTCGCCTCGAGCATCCCCGCCGAAGACGCAGACGCGTCCAAGCCCATTCGCGGTGTCATTCAACTGGTGCTCGGCGCGCTGCTGCTCCTGCTGGCTGTATCGCAATGGCGCAAGCGCCCGAAGTCGGGCGAGGATCCGGTCATGCCGAAGTGGATGCAGGCGATCGACTCGATCTCGTTCCCGCTCGCGCTCGGGCTCGGCTTCCTCCTGGCCGCGCTCAACCCGAAGAACCTGCTGATGGCCGCGGGCGCGGGCCTCGAGATCGGTACGGCGGCACTCGACACCGGCGCGGTGATCGTCGTCATCGCGGTGTTCACGGTGCTCGCAGCATCCACCGTGCTTGTCCCCGTCGTGGGATACCTGCTCGCCGCGGCCAAGCTCCGAGCGCCACTCGACGCGCTTCGTGGCTGGCTGGTGAAGGAGAACACGGTGATCATGGCGGTCCTGCTCGTGGTGATCGGCGTCGCGACGATCGGCAAGGGGATCGGCAGCTTCTGACCTGCAACGTCGTGCCGCGTGTCGACGCGGCCGGCCACGCAATGCGTCGTGCATGCGTCAAGCTGGGAGGCGTGGACCTTCACGCAGCGCGCGACGAGTACCTGCACGACCTGGCGGTCGTGCGGCGGCTCTCGCCCGCGACCGTGCGCGCCTACGGGGGCGACCTTCGGCTCCTGATCGAGGCGGCGAGCGCCGCGGGGGTCACCGAGCCCGCGCGCATCGACCTCGAGCTGCTGCGCAACTGGCTGTGGGCGGCGACCCAGCGCGGCGAGGCGCGTTCGACACTCGCCCGCCGCGCGGCCGCGGCACGCGGGTGGTTCGCGTGGCTGCTCGAGCACGGCCACATCGACGTCGACCCGAGCCTGCGACTGGTCACGCCCAAGCAGGGACGCACGCTCCCGCGCGTCGCCACGGCAGACACGGTGCGGGCGGTGCTCGATCGCGTGGGGGCGGCCGCGGCATCCGGCGATGTGATCGCCGCGCGCGACAGCGCGATGCTCGAGCTGCTGTACGGCTCCGGCATCCGCGTCGCCGAACTGTGCGGTCTCGACGTCGGCGACCTCGATCTCGAGCGCCGCACCGTGCGCGTGCTCGGCAAGGGCGGGAAGGAGCGCGTGGTGCCGTTCGGCGGGCCCGCCGCGTCGGCGGTGGCACGGTATGTGGATGCTGCGCGCCCCCGTCTGCTCGCCGCGGCAAGCAGCGCCCGCACCGAGCCGCCGCTCGTGGGAGCGCAGTCGGCGCTGCTCCTGGGCGCCCGTGGCGCCCGGCTGGGCGCGCGCGCCGCCTACGACGTCGTCGCGCGCGCGCTCGGACCGTCGCTCGGCACCACGGCCGTCGGGCCGCACACCCTGCGACACACGGCGGCGACCCATCTGCTCGACGGGGGAGCCGATCTGCGCTCGGTGCAGGAGTTGCTCGGCCACGCGAGCCTCGGCACGACCCAGATCTACACGCACGTGTCTTCGGAGCGGCTCGCGGCGGCGTACAAGCTCGCCCACCCCCGGGCGTAGTCAGCGAAGCGGCAGAAGCCGGGCTCGGGCCATGCCGCCCAGAAAGCGCAGCGGATTCACGTACTCGCCGAGCAGCCGGGCACCGAGGTGGAGGCTTCCAGGCCGCGCATGTCCGCCGGCTGCGAGGGTGCCGATCGGCATGCCCCGCCGCACCCGCTGCCCGACCTCGACCAGTGACCGGACCGGCTCGAGCGTCGACACGAGGCCATCGCCATGATCGATCGTCACCAGCGGCCGATTCGCCACGTCGCCGGCGAACGCGATGACGCCGTCGCCCGGTGCGAGCACCTCAACCGACTCGGTCGCCATCGCGTCGCCCGCATCAGCCCGCAGATCGACGCCGCGGTGACCGGGGCCGTAGGCGTGCGGGGGAGCGAGGAAGGCCCGCGCCAGCACGTGACGTCCGGTGAGCGGCCAGGCCCAGCCGCCGCGGACGAGCGCCATGTCGGTGCCGGCAGTGCGGCTGCCGCCGGCGGTGTGCCCGGGCGGCTCGCCCATGCGATCGGCGGGCAGGGGGGCTGCCGCCTGACCCGTGCCCACATCGGCATGCACCGTGGCGCCCGCCGATGTGCCGAGGAGGGCCACACCGACGAGCGCTAGACCGAGAAGGGCCGCGGTGATGCGCGCCGCGGCCGCGGATCGCGGCAGGGGGCGACGAAAGGTCGACATGCCCTCAGCGTGCCGGGCGCGTCGCGGGGCCGGTGGCGCCCCGCCCCAGGCGGTCTCCATCGCGGGCGAACGGCTGCGTGCGTGCGGCTGTGCAGGGGGAGTGGTGCGAGCACGAGGCTTCGGATGGCCCGCCCGCGCCGCCATCCCTGACACGGCGGCGGCGCGCCGCCTGATACAGTTGGTGATGCACTCCGCATGTCGGGGTGACTACGCGTGCCCAGAGCACCAGCGCACACCATCCGCATCACGGTGGAAGGCGCCGGGGCGGCATCAACTCCCAACGGTCATTCTCGCTTCGGGCGAGCGTGCGGGCGGGTGTCGGGCACCAGGTTCGCCGGCCAGCAGGCCGTGTGAAGACAACCAAGTGACGCCCTCGCGCGTCAAGAACAGGAGGACGGCACATGGCCGTCGTAACCATCCGCCAGCTGCTCGACAGCGGCGTGCACTTCGGACACCAGACCCGCCGGTGGAACCCGAAGGTCAAGCGCTTCATCCTGACCGAGCGCAGCGGCATCCACATCATCGACCTCCAGCAGTCGCTCGGCTACATCGACGCCGCCTACGACTTCGTCAAGGAGACGGTCGCCCGCGGCGGCACGATCCTCTTCGTCGGCACCAAGAAGCAGGCGCAGGAAGTCCTCGCCGAGCAGGCGACGCGCGTCGGCCAGCCCTACGTCAACCAGCGCTGGCTGGGTGGTCTGCTGACCAACTTCCAGACGATCTCCAAGCGCCTCCAGCGCATGAAGGAGCTCGAGGAGCTCGACTACGAGAACCCGGCTGCGAGCGGCTTCACCAAGAAGGAGCTGCTCCTCAAGAAGCGCGAGCTCGACAAGCTGCACAAGTCGCTCGGCGGCATCCGCAACCTCACCAAGACGCCGTCGGCGCTCTGGGTCGTCGACGCCAAGCGCGAGCACCTCGCCATCGACGAGGCGCGCAAGCTCGGCATCCCCGTGATCGGCATCCTCGACACGAACGCCGACCCGGACGAGTTCCAGTACCCGATCCCCGGCAACGACGACGCGATCCGCTCGGTGGGCCTGCTCACCCGCATCATCGCCGACGCTGCCGCTGAGGGCCTGATCACGCGCCACCAGGGTGGCGGCGACGCAGGCGCTGCGGCCGCAGAGCCCCTCGCCGACTGGGAGCGCGAGCTGCTCGAGCAGTCCTCGCCCACGCAGGGCTCGGCCGAGACCGCAGCGGTCGCCGACGTCGCCATCGCGGCGGCTGACGCCGCCAAGGCCGTCGCCGCAGAGCAGGCCGTCGAGGGCGAAGCCGCAACTGAGTCGGCTGCCGACGCAGCGGGCGCAGCCGCAGAGTCCAACTAGTTCACCGAACGCAAAGAAGGAGTCACCAAGACAATGGCCAACTTCACCATTGCTGACATCAAGGCGCTGCGCGAACAGCTCGGCACCGGCATGGTCGACACCAAGAAGGCTCTCGAAGAGGCAGACGGCGACGTCGAAAAGGCCGTCGAGATCCTCCGCCTGAAGGGCGCGAAGGGCAACGCCAAGCGCGCCGACCGCTCAACCAGCGAGGGCCTCGTCGCCGCTCGCGAGCTCCCGGGCCAGGTCACGATCATCGAGCTCGCATGCGAGACCGACTTCGTCGCCAAGAACGACCGCTTCATCGCGCTCGCTGACAAGATCGCGGATGCCGCTGCCGCAGCGGGCGCCGAGTCCGCCGAGGCTGCCCTGGCCGCCACGGTCGACGCCGGCACCGTCGAGCAGCTCATCGGCGACGAGGCGGCGATCATCGGCGAGAAGGTCGAGCTGCGCCGCGTGCGCACGCTCAAGGGCGACAACTTCGCGGTCTACCTGCACAAGACCAGCAAGGACCTGCCCCCGCAGATCGGCGTCGTCGTCGCCTACTCGGGTGACGACGCCGAGACCGCTCGCTCCATCGCGCAGCACATCTCGTTCGCCAACCCGAGCTACCTCAGCCGCGAGGACGTTCCCGCAGCGGATGTGGAGAAGGAGCGTGAGATCGTCACGGCCATCTCGCGCGAGGAGGGCAAGCCCGAGGCTGCTCTGCCCAAGATCGTCGAGGGTCGCGTCGGCGCCTACTTCAAGCAGGTCGCCCTGCTTGACCAGGACTACGCCAAGGACAACAAGCTCTCGGTCGCTCAGGTGACGAAGGACGCCGGCCTCACGGTCACCGACTTCGCTCGCTTCAAGGTCGGAGCCTAAGTACCACCGAGGAGTCCGGATCGCGTCTGCGGTCCGGACTCCTTTTCTCTGCCCGAAAGCCGGGCCGCGGCGCCTGCGTCGCGCCAGACCCACCCGTGCGTGCGCGTCCATCCACCACTGCGCATGACGAACAGACTCGCCCCAGAAGGGCGCCACCCGGTAGCTTGATGCATACCGTCGAGAGAGGACACGACCCGTGACGCAAGAGACAGCCAAGCGCCGGAGGGTGCTCCTCAAACTTTCGGGTGAGGCCTTCGGCGCAGGCCAGCTTGGGGTCAACCCCGACGTCGTCAGCCAGGTCGCGCGCGAGATCGCGGCGGCCGTCGACCGCATCGAGATCGCGATCGTCGTCGGTGGCGGCAACTTCTTCCGCGGCGCCGAGCTGAGCCAGCGCGGCATGGATCGGGGCCGCGCCGACTACATGGGCATGCTGGGCACCGTCATGAACGCGCTCGCCCTCCAGGACTTCCTCGAGCAGGCCGGCGCACCCACCCGCGTGCAGTCCGCCATCCAGATGACCCAGGTCGCCGAGACCTACATCCCGCTCCGCGCGGAGCGGCACATGGAGAAGGGCCGCGTCGTGATCTTCGGCGCCGGCGCAGGGCTGCCCTACTTCTCGACCGACACCGTGGCGGCGCAGCGCGCCCTCGAGATCGGGGCCGAGGAGGTGCTCGTCGCCAAGAACGGCGTCGACGGCGTCTACACCGCGGATCCCCGCCTGGATGCCTCGGCCACCCGCATCGACACCATCACGTACCTCGACGCGCTCCAGCGCGGGCTCAAGGTCGTCGACTCGACGGCGTTCAGCCTCTGCATGGACAACAAGATGGACATGCGCGTGTTCGGCATGGAGCCGGCGGGCAATGTCACCCGCGCGCTGCTCGGCGAGCCCATCGGCACGCTCGTCACGAGCTGAGCCGTCCACCAGCACTGAATCGGGCCCGGCCCGAGGCCGCGGGGCGAGGCGCCCGCGCGCACTAGACTGACCACCGAGACTCACACAGAAGGAGCAACCGTGATCGCGGACGTATTGACCGATGCAGGCACACGCATGAACAAGGCCGTCGAGGCCGCGAAGGACGAGTTCTCCACCGTGCGCACGGGGCGCGCCAACCCGCAGCTGTTCCAGCGCATCCTCGTCGACTACTACGGCACGCCGACGCCCCTCGGGCAGCTCGCGTCGCTGCAGAACACCGAGGCGCGCAGCATCGTGATCACGCCCTACGACAAGGGCGCGCTGCGCGACATCGAGCAGGCCATCCGCGACACCCCGAACCTGGGAGTGAACCCGAGCAACGACGGCAGCATCATTCGCGTCACGATGCCCGAGCTGACCGAGGAGCGTCGCAAGGACTATGTCAAGCTCGTGCGCGGCAAGGGCGAGGACGCGCGCGTGGCGGTGCGCAACATCCGCCGCCGTGCGAAGGACGATCTCGACGCGCTCAAGAGCGAGGTCGGCGACGACGAGGTGGCGCGCGGCGAGAAGGACCTCGAGGCGCTGACGAAGTCGCACATCGACCTGATCGACGACGCGCTCAAGCGCAAGGAAGCCGAGCTGCTCGAGATCTGAGCCGCCCGAGAAGCCATGTCGAAGCCTTCACCGGAGAACGCGCCGGCCGAACCGGGCGGCGACGCTTCGGGGCGCCCGGAAACACCGGTGTCGGACGCCGCGCCGCCGAATCCCGCCCCGAGCGGCGCGGCACACGCGCACGCCGCTGCGAGTGCCCCCGAGCACCCCGAGCACCCCGACCATCCCGGCACGCTGCAGGAGCACCTGCGCGCCGCGCGCGACGAGTTCGAGAGCCAGGTCGCCCTCGCCCGCGAGCAGTTCGAGCAGACCAATGAGCGCATCAAGGAGCGCACCGGGCGCGACCTGATCCTCGCGATCCTGATCGGCCTGGCCATCGGCGGCGCGCTGCTGGGCTCGCTCATCTTCTTCAAGTGGATCTTCGTGCTCTTCGCCCTCGCGGCGGCGCTCATGGCCACGTTCGAGCTGTGCCGGGCGCTCCAGGGCGCCGGGCGTCGTCTCGACGTGGTCCCGCAGCTGCTGTCGGCTGCGGCGATCATCGCCTCCCCGTGGTTTCTCGATCCGTCGCTCGTGTGGGTGATCCTCTTCGTCGGCATCATCTTCGTGGTGGTCTGGCGCATGGTCGCGCAGATGGCTGCGCAGGATGGCCGTCGCTACGGTGACGTGCTGCGCGACGTGCTCACCGGTGCGTTCGTGCAGCTGTATGTGCCGTTCCTCGCCGGCCTCGCCGTCATGCTTGTGCGCCAGCCGGGCGGCGAGTGGTGGGTGCTGGCGTTCGTCATCGTCGCGGTCTCGGCCGACACCGGGGCGTATGCCGCGGGCATCTCGTTCGGCAAGCACCCGATGGCCCCCCGCATCAGCCCGAAGAAGACGTGGGAGGGCTTCGCCGGGGCCGTCGTGCTCGCGATCACCGCGGGCGTGCTGCTCGGCATCTTCATGCTGCACCAGCCCTGGTGGGTGGGCCTGATCCTCGGCATCGTGATCCTCGTCAGCGCGACGATCGGCGACCTCGGCGAGTCGCTGCTCAAGCGCGACCTGGGCATCAAAGACATGAGCTCGTGGATTCCCGGCCACGGCGGGCTCCTCGACCGCCTCGACTCGATCCTGCCATCGGCCGCGGCGGCGCTCGCGCTCTATGCGCTGTTCGCCCCGGTCGCGGCGCTGTGACGAAATGGTGACGACTGTGACGACTCCCGCCCACGACAAGTCCGTGGATGCCGCAGCAGAGGCCGTGGCATCCCCGTTCCCCTTCGCGCCCCGCGGCGAGAAGGGCTACGACCCCGGGGCGGTCGACGAGTTCCTCAGGCGTGCGCGAGCGGCGTTCGAGGAGCCGGCCGCGAGCCCCGTGACCGCGTCTGATGCTGCTGACGTTGTCGACCCGGATGCCGTCGCCGCCCCCGATGCCGACGCCGATGCGCTGACCGCGGAGGCGGGCGTCGACGCCGCCGCCGTGCGCAGCGCCTCGTTCGCGCTCGTGCGCCGCGGCTACGCTATCGGCGCCGTGGATGCCGCGCTGGGGCGCATCGAGGATGCCTTCGCCGCGCGCGAGCGCGAGGCGCGGATCGCCGCCGTCGGCTCCAGCGACTGGGTGGAGCTGGCCCGGTCCACGGCCCAGGAGGTGCTCGAACGCCTGAGCCGGGCGCCGGGCACCCGCTTCCGCAAGGCCGGCGTCCTGCGGTTCGGCTACCGGATCGACGAGGTCGACATCGTCGCCGAGAAGCTCGTCGCCTACTTCGAGCACGGGGAAGCCGTGACTGTCGAGCAGGTGCGCGCCGCGGCGTTTCGCATGCAGCGTCGAGGGTATGACGAGGCGCAGGTCGACGCCGTGCTCGACGCAGTGGTCGAGGTCATGCTCGCCATCCGGTAGCGCGCGGCACCTGGCTGCCGCCTGGGAACTTGCGTCGGAAATGGAAGCGCGTGGGCTCCTTGGGTAGACTCGTCCCCATCGTGAGTCCAGGTCAGAACGTTCGTGGTGCCGGCCCCGCAGGGGAGCCGGGCACGCCGCAGACCGCCGCGGGCGTCGCAGGTGCCGCCCGCGCGAGCGGGCCCGCACGCGTCCGCTGGTCGCGTCGCCGCGAGGTGCTCTCGGTCTTCGCGGCCTTCGCCGCCTTCGCCTTCGTGGCCGCGTACGCGGTCGAGCCGAGCGGCGCCGCGCTCGCGCAGGCCGCGCCGGAATCCTCGGCGTCCACACTCTACGACGTCGCGGTCGACGGGCGGCAGTCGGTGCAGGTGCTGGCGCTCGAGGTCGACACCGAGGCGGCGCTGCCGGAGCTCGGCCGTGACGGCTATGCCGTCGAGCTGAAGCCCAAGCCCACGCCACCGCCCGTGGCTGCCCCTGGATCCGGCGGCGGCGGGTGGCGCCCGCCGTTCGTGGTCCCGGATCCGGGCACCGCGCAGGCGATCGCCTACCAGATGGTGCTCGCGCGCGGATGGGGCGACGACCAGTTCGCGTGCCTCTCGTCGCTCTGGCAGCGCGAATCCGGCTGGCGTGTCAACGCGCACAACCGCGGCAGCGGCGCCTACGGGATTCCGCAGGCGCTGCCCGGCAGCAAGATGGCGAGCGCCGGCGCCGACTGGGAGACGAACCCAGCGACGCAGATCACGTGGGGGCTCGGCTACATCTCGGGCCGCTACGGCACCCCATGCGGCGCGTGGGAGAAGTCCCAGCGCTCCGGCTGGTACTAGCCCGCCGCGAGGCGGCGGCTCGCGTGCGCTGCGCGCGACGCACACGCCCTCGGTCGCGCGCCCGCCTGCCTAGACTTGAGGCATGCCCCGCCACAACCGCCGTCGTTCCGAGCCGCCGCGCGGCGACGGATTCGACCGCATGCTCGCGGGGTGGAAGCGCACCGAGACGCGGCGAGGCGGCGAGTGGACGGTGCAGCCGATATCGGCCGCCGGCGCCGTGAAGGACTACCGATGCCCGGGCTGCGGCCGCACCGTCGCCGCCGGCACCGCGCACCTGGTCGCGTGGCGCGCAGACGGCGTGATGGGGGATGCCGCGGACCTCGCGGCTCGTCGGCACTGGCACACACACTGTTGGAGGGTGGCATGAAGATGGAGATCAGGGGAGCGCTGGAGCTGCCCGCGCGGCGCGATGAGATCGAGCTGCACACCCTGGACGGACTGACACTGGTGGGCGAGCTGGCGCTTCCGGCCCACACCGATCCGGTCGCGACGCTCGTCACCCTGCATCCGCTGCCCACGGCGGGGGGCTTCATGGACTCGCACATCCTGCGCAAGGCGGCCGCGCGACTGCCCGCGCTGGCCGATATCGCGGTGCTGCGGTTCAATACCCGGGGCACCTCCTCGCCGCGCGGCACCAGCGAGGGCACGTTCGACGGCGGGCATGCCGAGCGATTCGACGTCGCCGCGGCGATGCAGTTCGTGCATGAGCGGGGTCTGCCGCATCCATGGCTCGTCGGCTGGTCGTTCGGCACCGAGCTGGCGCTCAAATACGGGCTCGACCACGAGATCGACGGCGCCATCCTGCTGTCGCCGCCGCTGCACCGCGCCACCGAGGCGGAGGTCGCCGCGTGGGCCGGGGATGCGCGCGAGCTCGTCGCGCTCATTCCTGAGCTCGACGACTACCTGCGCCCGGAGGAGGCAGCCAAGCGCTTCGCGTCGGTGCCCGGCATCAAGCTCATCGAGGTCGAGCGCGGCCGGCACCTCTGGGTCGGCGAATCGCAGACGCGTCGCGTGCTGACCGAGATCGTGGCCGCGGTGCAGCCGGACGCGCTGCCGCTGCCGACCGAGTGGGACTTCTAGCGCACGGCGGCGCGGCGCTCAGCGCTCGTTCTGACGCGGGATGATCACCTGGCGGTAGATGATCAGCACGCTTGCCGCCACGGGGATCGCGATCAGCGCGCCCAGCAGCCCCAGGAGCGCGCCGCCCGCGAGGGCGGCGATCACGACGACCGCGCCGGGCACCGCCACGGCGCGGCCCATGATGCGCGGGGCCAGCACGTACGCCTCGATCTGCATGTACACGAGGTAGTAGATGGCGGCGATCAGTGCCGTGATCGGCGCGCCGAGGCCGGGGATCAGGCAGGTCAGCACGATGAGCGTCGAGCCCGTGAGTGTGCCCACGAGCGGGATCAGCGAGAAGAAGAAGGCCACGCAGGCGAGCACCGCGGGAAACGGCGCGCCGATGATCGACAGGAAGATCGCGCTCAGGATGCCGTTCACGGTGGCGAGCGAGACCTGGCCGATCACGTAGTAGCCGACCGAGTCGGTGATCTGCTCGGCGAGGTCGACGAAGCGGTGGCGCTTGGATGCCGGAACCAGCCGGTACACGGCGGCCTTCAGCGACGGGGTCGAGGCGGTGAAGTAGATCGTGAGGATCAGCACGATGAACGCGCCGGCCAGGCCGCTGATGACGGCGACGCCCGCGCTCAGCACGCCCTGCGTGATCGAGCCCCAGTCCAGCGCGAGCAGCCACGAGTTGACGGCATCCCATACCTGGTCGACCTCCAGGTTCGGGAACACGCCCTGCAGCCAGTCCTTGATGTCGTTCTCCCAGCCCTGGCGTGTCACGAGCCGTTCGACCTGGGTGATGAGCTGGCTGACCTGGTCGATGATGATCGGCAGGATCATCAGCACGATCCCGGCGAACACGCCCAGCAGCGCGATGATCGTCAGCAGCACCGCGGCCCAGCGGGGAAGCCGACGTCGCTCGAGGAAGCTGACGACCGGGTCGAGGCCGAGCGAGAGGAACAGCGCGGTGCCGACGTACAGCAGGATCGTGCTCAGCGTGCCGACGCTCTGCAGCAGCACGATGCCGAGGCCGACGCCGAGGGTGGCGACGAACGCGATCCCGAACGGGTTGTTCACTCTCATTGCTGCTCCTCGGTGCGTTCGGGTGGGCCGGTCCCACGTGGTCAGAATAGTGGGCGCCGTCGCATCCGCCGCGCACGCGGGGGTGGTGCGTCATCTGGGCGTCCTCCGCGCGCGGGCGGGGCTGCTCTTGGAGAATTGCCAGGCACATTCGCTACGCTGACATGTCCGAGTCTGCCGACTTGGAGCCTCGCGATGAGGCGACCGGTCGGATGCTGGAAAGGTGTTTCGTGCGTTTTGTCTTGGCGATCGGTGCGTTTGTTCTCGCCGCACTCTGTATTGGTGCGGGAATCGCTCAGCGCACCGTCTTTCTTGGGCCCGACACCCACGAGGTGACGATCAGCACCTCCGGCGATGCGGCATTCACCATGCTCGACGGCGAGGTGCTGAACAGCTCTCCCGGCCCGCAGACGCTGCACGTTACGGGAGACGGACCGCTGTTCGCGGCCATGGGCCGCACAGCCGACATGCAGGCCTGGCTCGCTGACGCCGAGTACAACACCGTCACGCTCACGAGCGACGGCGAGGTGCGCAACGGCGTGGTGCAGCGGCTGCTGCCCGCGCCGGCCGAGACGGCCGCGCCCGAGGCGACGGATGCGGCGAGCGCGCCGGCCGCGACGGCCGGCCGCAATCCTGCCGGCTCCGACCTCTGGCTCGATGAGTTCACGGGCGAGGGTGCGCTCACCGCGCCCCTGCGCGTGCCCGACTCGATGAGCGTGCTGCTCGCCGTCGACGGCACCGCGCCCGCGCCGGCGAAGGTGACGATCTCGTGGCCGATCGACAACGCGACGCCGTTCGCGGGCCCGCTGATCGTGCTCGGCGGCATCTTCCTGCTGATCGGCGGCTACCTCTACTTCCTCGCCATCAGACACGTGCGCCGCTCGCGCGGTCCGCGCCGCAAGGGGCTCCCGCCGCTCGCCGAGACCGAGCCGATCGAGATCGCCGGCAAGGGCGGCGTCGTCTCTGCGTCGCCGCGCGGCAGATTCTCGATCGGGCGCCGCGCGCTGCTCGTGCCGACCGTCGCCATCGCGGGCCTGGTGCTCGCGGGATGCTCGGCCGACGCCTGGCCCGAGTTCGGCGGCGGGCAGCCGAGCCCGTCGGCGTCGGCGAACGTCATCGTCCCCGAGGGCCAGCAGGCGCCCGCCGTCACCGAGGCCCAGGCGGCCGACATCCTCGCGCGGATCTCGGCCACGGTGGCCGAGGCGGATGCCGCAGCCGACGCCGAGCTGCTCGCGACCCGCATGACGGGGGTCGCGCTCGAGGAGCGGAAGACCAACTACGCCGTCCGCGGCAAGGTGGCGGACTTCGCGCCGATGGCGGCGATCCCGACGTCGCCGCTCGAGATCATCCTGCCGCAGGCATACGACTCGTGGCCGCGCACGGTGATGACCGTCGTCGTGGATCGCGACGACACCACCGCCCCGCCGAGCATCATGCTGATGACCCAGGCAGACCCATGGACGGACTACAAGCTCGCGTACGTGGCGAAGCTCGAGGCATCCACCCGGCTGCCCGACGTGGCGCCCGCGTCCATCGGCGCGACCATGGTGCCGCCGGACTCGACCTTCCTGCTTCTGCCCCCGGACCAGCTGGCGAAGGCGTACGCCGACGTGCTGGCGTCCGGTAAAGACAGCAAGTACAGCGCCATGTTCGACGAGTCGAGCGACCTGTTCCGCCAGATCGTCGCGGGCGACCGCGAGAAGCGCCTGGCCAAGTTCAACGAGACCGGCGCCGAGACCGGCAGCCTCACCTTCGGGCAGCAGCCGGGCAACTTCCCGCCCCTGGCGCTCGCGACGCTCGAGAACGGCGCGATCGTCGCGGTGAGCCTCTTCGAGAGCGACACGGTCAAGCCCAATAATGATGACGCGGTCATCAAGCTCGACGAGAGCCCGGTGTACGAGGCGCTCGCCGGCACCAAGCAGTCGGCGAAGGGCTTCACGACCACCTTCTCGGACCAGCTGTTCTTCTATGTGCCCACCCAGGGCTCGACCGAAAAGATCCGTCTGCTGGGCTATTCATCCAGCCTCTTGTCTGTAGGAGTCATCCAGTGAGCCAGCCTTCGCCGTCCCTCAGCTCGCAGTTGCGCGGAGCCGTCGACCTCTCGGCGCTGAAGCACCGCGCGTCCGCTCCGGCGACGCCCGCCCCAGGCGCCCCGGGGGCCGCCGCAGCGCCGGGGAACGGTGCCGCCGCGCCCGCGGGCCCGGTGATCCCGCTGCCGACGCTCTCGTTCGACGCGACCGACGCGACCTTCGGCGACGTGCTCGAGCTCTCGCGCTCCGTGCCGATCATCGTCGACCTGTGGGCGGAGTGGTGCCAGCCGTGCAAGCAGCTGACCCCGGTGCTCGAGCGCGTCGTGGCCGACTACGCCGGACGCGTGCTCCTGGTGAAGATCGACGTCGACAGCAACCCGCAGCTTTCGCAGGCGTTCCAGGCGACGTCGATCCCGACCGTCGTCGCGCTGCTTCAGGGCCAGTCGGTGCCGCTGTTCCAGGGCGCGGTCCCTGAGGAGCAGGTGCGGCAGGTCTTCGAGCAGGTGCTCCAGCTCGCCGCCGCGAACGGCGTCACCGGCACCGTGCGTGTCGAGGGCGCGGATGCCGCAGCCGACGCGCCCGCAGCGCCGGCGCTGCCGCCCAGGCACGCTGCCGCGTTCGCCGCCATCGAGGCCGGCGACTTCGCGCTCGCGATCAGCGAGTACGAGGCGGCGCTGAAGGAGAATCCCAGGGACGAGGACGCGCGCGCGGGCCTCGGCCAGGTGCGCCTGCTCGATCGCGTGCAGGGCCTGGACCTGCAGGCGGCGCGGGCCGCCGCGGCCGCCGCGCCGACCGACCCGCAGGCGCAGTTCGCCGTCGCCGACCTCGACCTCAGCGGCGGCCACGTCGACGACGCGTTCGACCGGCTCCTCGAGCTGTTCGCGGCGAGCGGCGACGACGTGCGCCCAGCCGTGAAGGAGCGGCTGCTGGAGCTGTTCGGCGTCGTGGGCGACGCGGATCCGCGCACCCTGCGCGCGCGGCGCGCCTTCGCGAACCTGCTGTTCTAGCTCGGCCCTCGCGCGCCCAGCCCGCGCCGCGGGCGCGCTGCGCCGGCCCGCGGCCGGCGCACGGGCGCGCTACCCGTGTGTGGGGCTCGGCACGTGGGGCTCGCGGCCGTGCGAGAGCCAGAGCACCCCGAGGGGCGGCAGCACCATGGATGCGCGGGCCGGCACGCGCTCGCTCTGGAAGCTCGCGTGCACCATCCCGAGATTGCTGACCCCGCTGCCGCCGAACTCGGTCGCGTCCGAGTTGAAGATCTCGTGCCAGACCCCGGTCTGGGGCAGGTCGAGCGCGAAGTCGTGCACGAGCGCGGGGGAGAAGTTCGCCACGATCGCGAGGGTGCCGCCGCTGAAGTCGCGTCGGGTGAACGCGATCACGTCCGGGTGGCTTCCCGGGCCGCCGACCCGGGCGAATGCCGCGGGATCGCTGTCGCGCGACCACAGCTCGGACCGCGCGCGATACGTGCGGTTGAGCACGCTCATGAAGTGGTGCAGCTGGGCGTGGCCCGGCTCCTCGAGCAGCCACCAGTCGAGCCCGTGCTGCTCGCTCCACTCCGAGGTCTGCCCGAGCTCGGTGCCCATGAACAGCAGCTTCTTGCCGGGGTGCGCCCACATGAACGCCAGGTAGGCACGCAGGTTGGCGAGCTTCTGCGCCGGGGTGCCAGGCATGCGCGAGAGGATGCTGCGCCGGCCGTCGACGACCGCCTCGTGACTCAGCGGCAGCACGAAATGCTCATGCGCGGCGGCTGCGAACGAGAAGCGCATCTCGCCGGCGTGCCGTGCGCGCTCCGCGTGGTCGCGGGTCATGAACCGCAGCGAGTCCTGCATCCACCGGGTGTTCCACTTCATGTCGAAGCCGAGCCCCGCCCGTGTGGGCGACTCGGTCGTGCCGGGGAATCCCGATGCGTCCTCGGCGATCATCAGCACGCCGGGAACGGCGGAGTGCACCGCCGTGCTCAGCTGCTGGACGAACTTGATGGCGTCGAGATTCTCGCGGCCGCCGTGCACGTTCGGGCTCCAGCCGTCGTGGTCGCGCGCGTCGTCAAGATAGAGCATGGATGCCACCGCATCGAGTCGAAGTCCGTCGAGGTGGAACTCCTCGAGCCAGTATCTGGCGTTCGAGACGAGGAAGCTGCGCACCTCCGGGCGCCGATAGTCGAAGGGCAGCGTGCTGAGCTCGGCCTCGTTCCGGCGCGGGTCGGGATGCTCGTAGAGCGGCAGCCCGTCGAACTTCGCCAGGGCGAAGGCGTCCTTCGGGAAGCGCGCCGGGACCCAGCCCATGATCACGCCGATGTCGGCCTGGTGGAGGCGATCGATGAGGAACCGCATGTCGTCGGGCGTGCCGAAGCGGGCGGTCGGCGCGTAGTAGCTCGTGACGTGGAAGCCGAGCGATGTCGCCGCCGGGTGCTGGGCGAGGGGCAGGAACTCGACGTGGGTGAACCCCTGCGCCAGCACGTAGTCGACGAGGCTTGCCGCCGCATCGCGGTAGCTCAGCCCGGGACGCCACGAGCCCAGGTGGACCTCGTAGACCGTCATGGGCGCGCCCGCGGCGGGCGCCGCCGCCCGCCGCGCCATCCAAGCGTCGTCAGCCCAGAGGTGCTCGGAGGGCCCGGTGACGACCGAGGCGGTGTCGGGCGCCTCCTCCGAACGGCGCGCCATCGGGTCCGACTTGTAGACCCAGCGCTCGCTCGGGGTCAGGAGCTCGAACTTGTAGGCGTCGCCGGCGGCCGCGCCGGGGATGAAGATCTCCCATACCCCGCTCTCGCCGAGCGAGCGCATCGCGGCCCGGGTGCCGTCCCAGCCGTTGAAGTCACCGGCGACTCGCACGGCTCGCGCGCGCGGCGCCCACACAGAGAATGCGGTGCCGCTCGTGTCGCCGGCGGGGCCGTCGATGCCCGGCACGGTCATCACGTGGGCACCGAGCACCTGCCACAGCCGCTCGTGGGTGCCCGCTGCGATGCGCTCGATGTCGTGCACGCGGATCGTGGGCGCGAAGCCGTACGGATCGCCGGACTCCCAGTCGGGGGCGTCGTCGAAGCGTGCGATCACGCGGTAGTCGTGCGGCGCGCTCGCGTAGCTGCCGTGCCAGATGCCCGATCCGGCGTGCTGGAGCTCGATCTCGGTGCCGTCCGCGAGGCGCACCGCCACCGAGCTGGCGAGCGGCCGTCGCACCCGCACGGTCGTGGTCGTCATGCCGGAGGACGGGTCCACGCTCGTGTGCTGGCCGAGGTAAGAGTGCGGGTTCGGGTGCGAGCCGGAAGCCATCTGCTCGATGCGCTCGTCGTTGAGGGAGATCATCAGGGGCCGCCTTTCGACACGGCGCCTTCTGCTCCAGCGCCTTCGGCTACAGCGCGCACACGGGCCGGCGAAGCGAGCACGTGTCGCTGTGCCTCGAACCTAGCGCGCGAACGCTCGCCCGGGCAGGGGGTGCCGGCTCCGGCGTCGAGCCCTGCCATCGAGGACCTAGGCTGGACGCATGTCTGCCGCGCCGCCGAGGACCAACGAGTTCACCAGGTATCTGTCCACCGGCGCGGGCGTCTACGGGCTGATCCTGGTCTCTGGTCTGATCGCCACGGCGAGCGCTGCGCATGCGTCGTCGGTGCAGGTGCTGCTGTTCGTCGCAGTGACGCTGGGCGTGTTCTGGCTCGCGCACGCGTACTCGGAGGCGGTCGGCGATCATGGGCGCACCGGCGCCGATGGCAACCCGATGCGCCTGCGCGACGCGATCCGCGAATCGGTGCGCGGCACCTGGGGGATGCTGCTGGCCGCGGTGCTTCCCGCCGGTGCGCTGCTGCTGGGAGTGTTCGGCGTGCTCGAGGACTGGGCGGCCAACTGGCTGGCGCTGTGGGTGTGCGTTGGCGTGCTCGCCATGCTGGGCTACCGCTCCTACCACAAGCGCGGCGCGCCGATGCATGTGCGGCTGCTCGGCGCGCTCGCCACGGCGTCGTTCGGGCTGATCATCATCGCCGCCAAGGCGATCGTGACCCACTGAGGCCGGGTCGGCCCAGCGCGGCGCCCGAACAGTCCACGGCGATGCGGTTCGACGACGATAGTGTGAGAGCACACGCCACTGTCGGCGTGCACCGGCTCGCGCCTCGATCTGCGAGGGCGAGTCGCGAGGCAACCGAGACGAGAGGCCGCTGATGAGCGCTTCACCCGTGCAGGTCACGTTCGAGAACTTCGTGCGGGTCGAGAGCGCGAGGATGTTCACGGGGATCGCGGCCGCCGCCGGCGGGACCAACGTGTGGAATCACGTGCTGGTGCCTACCCCCATCGACGAGCAGACGGTCATCCGCATGAATCGCGACACGCTGTACAGCGCGGCGATCATCGATGTCTCGGCGGGCGCCACCTTGACGGTGCCGGACGCCGGCAATCGCTACATCTCGGTGATGCTGGTGAACGAGGACCACTACATCAACCGGGTGCTGCACTCGGGCGGCAGCTACGATCTGCGTGCTGACGAGCTCGGGAGCGAGTTCGTGCTCGCCGCGGCGCGCATCCTCGTCGATCCGGGGGACGCGGCCGACGTCGCCGCCGTCAACGCGCTGCAGCAGGAGCTCGCGCTGAGCTCGGCGGCGGGGCGCGCCTACGAGGCGCCTGCCTACGACGAGGCGTCGTTCACCGCGACTCGAGGCGCCATCCTCGAGCTGGGCAAGGGCCTCGACGGCTATGCCAGGTGCTTCGGCGCGCGCGACGAGGTCGACCCCATCCGGCACCTGCTCGCCACCGCGATGGGCTGGGGCGGGCTCCCCGAGACCGAGGCCTCCTACTACAACGTGATGCCCGAGCTCCCCGTGGGGGAGTACTCGCTCACGGTGGGCGAGGTGCCGGTCGACGGGTTCTGGTCGATCTCGCTCTACAACGCGGATGGCTTCTTCGAGGAGCAGGCGACGGGCAAGAACTCGGTGAACAGCATCACCGCTGCGCCGAACGTCGACGGCTCGGTCACGGTGCGGTTCGGCGGCGATCCCGCCGCTGCGAATGCGCTGCCGATCATGGACGGCTGGAACTACCTGGTCAGGATGTATCGGCCGCGTCCCGAGATCCTCGACGGAACCTGGGTGTTCCCAGGAATTGACGCACCCCGGGCGGGTGACGGCACGCCCGCGTGACCCAAGCGCCGGGCCGTGCCGCCGGCAACAACCTCACACCCACAGAAAGGCAGCTGCCATGACTGCAGATGCAGATGCACGTCTGCTCTCCGACGCGTTCGTGTTCGGGATTCCTCTCGTGTTCAACCTGGATCAGGTTGGTCGCTACGTGCACGAGGGCGTCGGGGCGAATCCCGCGGCCCCGTTCAACAGCTTCAGCCACGCTCGCACCCTCGCCGGGCCCGCCGACACGTTCGTGTCGGTGAACAACGACACGGTGTACTCGCTGGCGCAGATCGACGTCAGCGGCGGCGCGGTGCTGCTCGAGCTGCCCGACACTGCCGGGCGGTACTACGTGATGCAGTTCATCGACGCATGGACGAACAACTTCGCCTATGTGGGGCACCGGGCGACGGGCACCGCGGCGCAGCGCTATCTGCTCGTGCCGCCGGGATGGAGCGGAAGCGCGCCCGCTGACGCCACGGTCATCACGGCGCCGACGACGATCTTCACGATCGTCGGGCGCTGGGCGTGTGGCGGAGAGTGGGATCTGCCGGCAGTGCACGCGCTGCAGGACGCCACCCGGCTCACCCGCCTCGACGAGGGCGCGAGCCTGCGCGGGCTTCCCGAGGTCGGCGCCGACATCCCGCCCGCCCTGCTGTTCCTCGAGAAGCTGCGCCTCTGGTCGCAGGCGCTTCCCCCGGCGGCGAGCGACCGACCGCAGCTGGAGTCCTTCGCGCCGCTGGGCGTGACGGCGGCGGGCGAGAGCCCGTACGCATCCTTCAGCCCCGCGCGCGCGTCGGAGTGGGGCGCGGCGCTCGACGCCTCGCGTGCCGCCCTGCTCGAGGACCTCCGCCGGGGTGGCGCGCCGATCGTGAACGGGTGGCTGCTGACCTACCACGCGTTCGACTACAACGTCGACTTCTTCGAGATCGGGGCGATCGACTCCCCGCTGTACACCTCGGTCGCTCCCGAGCGGAAGTACCGGCTGCGCGCGGAGAGCGCGCTCGCCGGACTCTGGGGAAACCACGCGTACGAGGCGGCGTATGCCCCGGTCTACGTCGACGGCGACGGCGAGCAGCTGCGCGGCGAGCACACGTACGCGCTCACGTTCGCGCCGACGCCGCCCGCGAACGCGTTCTGGTCGCTCACGATGTACTCGATGCCCGACTACTTTCTGGTCGACAACGCCATCGATCGCTATTCGATCGGCAGCAGCACCGAGGGGCTCCAGTATGGCGAGGACGGCTCGCTGCGCATCGTGATCAGCGCGACGGAGCCCGCCGATCCGGCGGCACGCGCGAACTGGCTCCCGGCTCCGGACGGACCGTTCCGCCCGCTGCTGCGCATGTACGAGCCGGATCCGGCCGTCGTGGATGGCACCTACGTCATCCCGGCGATCACCCGGCTCGACTAGCGCGCCGAGCGATGGTCGTCTATCTCGATCACGCCGCGACGACACCGCTGCGCCCGGAGGCGCGCGAGGCGTGGCTCGAGGCATCCGCTGGCATCGGAAACCCGTCGTCCGTGCACGCGGCGGGGCAGGCGGCGCGCAGGGTGCTGGAGGAATCCCGCGAGCGGCTTGCCGCCGCGCTCGACTGCGACCCCATCGAGGTCGTCTTCACGTCGGGCGGAACCGAGTCGGTCAACCTTGCGCTGAAGGGGCTGTTCTGGGCGCGGGCGGCGGCGGATGCGTCGCGCCGGTCGATCGTCGTGCCTCAGGGCGAGCATCACGCCACCCTCGACGCGACCGCGTGGCTCGAGGCGCACGAGGGGGCGCGGCTGCGCTCGCCACGGCTCGACTCGCTGGGCCGCCTCGACCTCGATGCGTGGGAGGCCGCGATCGGCGACGGCGCGGGCGTCGCCCTCGCGACCATGCTCGCGGCCAACAACGAGGTCGGCACGCTGCAGCCGGTGAGCCAGGCCGTGCTGGGCGCCGCGCGTGCCGGCGTGCCGATGCACCTCGACGCGGTGGGCGCCTTCGGGCACGTGCCGCTGTCGTTTCGGGCGCTGCGGGCGACGCGGCATGAGGCGGGCGCGCCCGTCGGCGCGGGCGGCGGCCTCGCGGCGATGAGCATCGCCGCGCACAAGCTGGGCGGGCCGCCCGGCATCGGCGCCCTGGTGGTCGCCCGCGACGCCGCGCCCACGGCGCTCCTGCATGGGGGCGAGCAGCAGCGCGGGCTGCGCTCGGGCACGCAGAACGTCGCCGGCGCGGCGGCGTTCGCGGTGGCGGCCGAGCTGGCGGTGGCCGAGCTCGAGACCGAGGCCGAGCGTCTGCGCGCGCTGCGCGACGAGCTGGTGGCTCGCGTGCGTGCGGCGCTGCCCGACACCTCGGCAAACGGCGATCCAGTGCACCGGCTGCCGGGCAACGCGCACCTCTCGTTCCCCGGCGCGCAGGGCGACTCGCTGCTGCTGCTGCTCGACCTCGCCGGCGTCGCCGTCTCGACCGGCTCGGCCTGCCAGGCGGGGATCCCCAATCCGTCGCACGTGCTGCTGGCGATGGGGCGCGACGACGATGCGGCGCGCAGCGTGCTGCGCGTCACGCTCGGGCGCGAGTCGACGCACGCCGACGTCGATGCGTTCGTGGCCGCCATCCCGGACGCCTACGAGCGAGCGCGCCGCGCCGGGATGTCGCGCCGCGAGGTATAGGCCGGTCGCGCCATCCACCACCCCGGCGCGCCACCCGGGGCCGCCGCGTAGAATTGCGGGATGCGAATTCTTGCGGCCATGAGCGGCGGCGTCGATTCGGCGGTCGCCGCGGCGCGCGCGGTGGATGCCGGACACGACGTCGTCGGCGTGCACCTCGCGCTCTCGCGCGCGGGCGGCACCCTGCGCACCGGTGCGCGCGGGTGCTGCACGATCGAAGACGCGATGGATGCCCGCCGCGCCGCGGATCTGCTCGGCATCCCGTTCTACGTGTGGGACTTCTCGGAGCGGTTCAAGCTCGACGTCGTCGACGACTTCGTCGCCGAGTACAGCGCCGGGCGCACGCCCAACCCCTGCATGCGCTGCAACGAGCACATCAAGTTCGCGGCCGTGCTCGAGAAGGGGCTCGACCTCGGGTTCGACGCGGTCTGCACCGGTCACTATGCGATCGTGCGGCCCGGCGCCGACGGCGCCCTCGAGCTGCACCGAGCCAGCGATGCGGCCAAGGACCAGTCGTACGTGCTCGGGGTGCTCACCGCCGAGCAGCTCGCACACAGCTACTTCCCGCTCGGGCAGACGCCCTCGAAGGCGGCCGTGCGCGCCGAGGCCGCCGAGCGCGGGCTCACCGTCGCGCAGAAGCCCGACAGCCACGACATCTGCTTCATCCCCGACGGCGACACCCGCGGCTGGCTGGCCGAGCGCGTCGGCGCCGAGACCGGCGAGATTCTTGACCGCTCGGGCGAGGTGGTCGGCACGCACGAGGGCGCTCACGCGTTCACGGTCGGTCAGCGACGCGGCCTGCGGATCGGCACGCCCGCACCCGACGGCAGACCCCGCTTCGTGCTCGAGGTTCGTCCGGTGTCGAACACCGTCGTCGTCGGGCCCAAGGAGGCGCTCGCGATCGCCGAGATCTCTGGCGCTCGCTACACCTGGGTCGGCACGGCGCCGCTGGGCGCGGCCGAAGGCTTCGCGTGCGATGTGCAGATTCGCGCCCACGCCGAGCCCGTGCCCGCCCGCGCTGCCGTGGTGCCGGCGGACGGGGTGCAGCACCTGGTCGTGACCCCCGACGCGCCGCTCGACGGGGTCGCCCCCGGGCAGACCGCCGTGCTGTACCAGGGCACGCGGGTGCTCGGGCAGTTCACCATCGACCACACCGTCTCGGCCGTGCCGCTGTCGGTCTGACCGCTTCGCCGCCGCCCCCGCGATCGCCCGCAAGTCCTGGAGAATGAGCACGTGAACGACGAGCAGGCAACGAGCGCGCAGATGGAATTCGAGCACGCGCGGGCGGAGGCCTCGACCCTGCGCGAGTCGATCGAGCGCAACCGCACGTCGTATTACGTGCACAGCGTGAGTCTTGTCAGCGACGCCGAGTTCGACGCCCAGTTGCGCCGGCTCGAAGCACTCGAACAGGCGTTCCCGCAGCTGCGCAGCGACGACAGCCCCACGCAGGTGGTGGGCGCGAGCGTCGCCACGGCGGGCTTCCCGCCGCACGAGCATGCCGAGCGCATGCTCAGCCTCGACAACGTGTTCACCCTCGACGAGCTGCGCGAGTGGGCAGAGAAGACGCGGGATGCCGCGGCCCGGCCCGTGCGCTGGCTCAGCGAGCTCAAGCTCGACGGGCTGGCCATCAGCCTCGCCTATCGAGACGGCGTGCTCGAGACCGCCAGCACCCGCGGCGACGGGCGCGTCGGCGAGAACATCACCGAGAACGTCCCGTGGATCCCCGCGATTCCACAGCGGCTCTCGGGCGATCGGCACCCCGAGTTCTTCGAGGTCCGAGGCGAGATCTTCCTGCCCACGGCGGAGTTCGACGCGCTCAATGAGCAGCAGCACGCGCTGCAGGCGGCGTTCGTCGCAGAGCAGCTCGCCCGTGGGCGGGCGCCCGAGACGATCCGCACCAGGTATCCCGAATTCGCGAACGCCCGCAACACGGCCGCCGGCAGCCTCCGCCAGCGCGCCGAGCACAAGTCGGACGAGGAGATCGCCCTGATGCGCGATCGGCTCGGCCGCCTTTCGCTGTACGTGCACGGGATCGGGGCGTGGGCCGTGCCCGAGGCGTCCACGCAGTCGGGGGTGTACGAGCAGCTGGCCGCCTGGGGCCTGCCCGTGTCGCCGTACTCGGCGGTGTTCGACGATGTCGATGCCGTCATCGCGTACATCGAGGAGCGCGGCGAGCAGCGCCGCGAGATACCCCTCGGGATCGACGGCATCGTCGTCAAGGTCGACGAGCTCGAGCTGCACGACGAGCTCGGCAGCACGAGCCGGGCGCCGCGCTGGGCGATCGCCTACAAGTACGCGCCGGAGGAGGTGTACACCCGGCTGCTCGATATCGCCGTCGGCGTGGGGCGCACCGGCCGGGTGACGCCGTACGCCGTCATGGAGCCCGTCAGCGTGGCCGGCAGCACCGTCAGCCAGGCCACGCTGCACAATCAGGATGTCGTCAAGGCGAAGGGCGTGCTCATCGGCGACACGGTCGTGCTGCGCAAGGCGGGGGATGTGATCCCCGAGGTGCTCGGACCTGTGGTCGAGCGTCGCGACGGCACCGAGCGGCCATTCGTGATGCCCACGCTCTGCCCCGAGTGCGGGTCGATGCTGGCGCCCGCGAAGGAGGGCGACGTCGATCTGCGGTGCCCGAACGCCCGCAGCTGCCCGGCGCAGGTGCACGGCCGTGTCGAGCACATCGGCTCGCGCGGCGGACTCGACATCGAGGCGCTGGGCGAGGTCACGGCGGCCGCGCTGACCCAGCCCTCGAGCCCCGCGGAGCCGCCGCTGCGCACCGAGGCGGGGCTGTTCACGCTCCGCCTCGAGCAGCTCGTGCCCATCGAGGTCGTCGTGCGCGACGCAGAGACGGGGGAGCCCAGGCGCGACGATGCGACGGGGGAGGCCGTGCGGCGGGCGCCGTTCCAGAAGGTCGAGCTCGCGTATCCGCCCGGCTTCGAGCACGCGAGCGCCGCCGAGCGCCGAGCGGCGGGGGTGCGGAAGAACCACCGGATCCTGCACCCGTCGGCGCAGGCGGTGAAGCTGCTGGACGAGCTCGACAAGGCCAAGACCAAGGATTTCTGGCGGCAGCTCGTCGCGCTGAACATCCGCCACGTGGGTCCCGTGGCCGCGCGCGCGATCGCGCAGCACTTCGGCTCGCTGGGCGCGGTGCGGACGGCGACGCTGGAGGAGCTGGCGTCGGTCGACGGCGTGGGCGAGATCATCGCGGAGTCGGTGCTCGAATGGTTCAAGGTCGACTGGCACCTCGAGATCGTCGAGCAGTGGACCGCGGCCGGCGTATGGTTCGCGATCCCGGGGCACCCGGGGCCGGGCGCCGCGGTGTCGGCCGGCGGTGTGCTCGAGGGCCTGACCGTCGTCGCCACCGGCTCGCTCGAGGGCTACACGCGAGACGGCGCGCAGGAGGCGATCATCCAGGCCGGCGGGAAGGCCGCGTCAAGCGTCTCGAAGAAGACCGACTTCGTCGCGGCCGGGCCGGGTGCGGGCTCCAAGCTCGCGCGCGCCGAGGCGCTCGGCGTGCGCGTGATCGACGCCGCGCAGTTCAAGATTCTCGTCGAGCAGGGGCCCGCCGCGCTGGAGTGAGCGGGCGGCTGCGGCCGCTCGGCGAGCGGAGCTAGGCGCCGAGGTCGCGCAGCGCGGCGCGCACCTCGCGGCGGAGCACCTTGCCGATGAGCGAGGCGGGCAGCTCGTCGACGACGAAGACGCGGCGGGGCACCTTGTATGCGGTGAGCACGCCGCGCGCGAACTCGCGCAGCGCCTCCACGTCGACCGCGGCTCCGGGCTCGACCACGATCGCGGCGACGACCTCCTCGCCGGAGTGCGCGCTCGGCAGGCCCACCACGGCGATATCGGCGATGCCGGGGAACGCGCGCAGCGCGTTCTCGACCTCCGTCGGCGCCACGTTGAAGCCGCCCGTGATGATGAGCTCCTTGATGCGGTCGACGATGCGCACGAAGCCGGCCTCATCGACGGTGACGATGTCGCCGGTGCGGAACCAGCCGTCGACGAAGACCTTCGCGGTCTCGTCCGGCTTGCGGTAGTAGCCGCCGAACACCTGCGGCCCGCGCACGAGCAGCTCGCCCTCCGCGCCGGGCGCGACATCCTGCGTGGGGTTCTCCGGGTCGACGACGCGCACCTCGGTGCCCGGGATGGGCAGGCCGACGGTGCCCGAGACGCGGTTACCCGCCACGGGATTCGCCATGAGCACGGGTGAGCATTCGCTGAGCCCATAGCCTTCGACCAGGAAGCCTCCGGAGGCGGCCTCGAACGGCACGACCAGCTCGTGCGGGAGCGCCATGGCGCCTGAGATCGCGACCTCCGTGCCGCGCAGCGAGACGCCCTTCTCGGTCGCGGCGGCCAGCAGGCGGGCGGCGATCGGCGGCACGAGCGGCAGGAATGTCGCGGGGTGCTTCTTCATGACCTCGAGCACCATGTCGGGGTCGAACTTCGGGAACAGCACGAGGCGCGCCCCCACGCTCATCGCGAAGGTGAGGCACAGGGTCAGGCCGTAGGCGTGGAACATCGGCAGGACCGCGTAGACGACGCATCCGGGGCCCCGCGTGATGGTCGGCACCCACGCGCGCGCCTGCGCCGCATTCGAGAGGAGGTTTCGGTGCGTGAGCGCGGCGCCCTTCGGGGTGCCGGTCGTGCCCGAGGTGTACTGGATGATCGCGAGGTCGTCCGTCTCGGGAACCGCGACGCCCGGCCCGATGGGGGCGGCCCGCAGCACGTCCTCCCAGCGGACGGTGCCCGCGACCGCGGTGGTCAGCGCCTCGCGCGACTCGCGGGCCTTGGCGATGGGCAGGCGCAGGAGGGCGCGCATCTTCAGCGGCATTGCGCGGGTCACGTCGACGCTGATCAGGTTGTGCACCCGCAGCTCGGCCGGGAATGCCTGCACGGTGGCGACGACGTTGTTCCAGACGATGGCGTGCGTGGCCTCGTGGTCGCCGAACTGCTTGCGCAGCTCCGAGGGCGTGTAGAGCGGGTTGTGCTCGACCACCACGGCGCCCAGTCGCAGGACGGCGTAGAAGGCGACGATGTGCTGCGGGCAGTTCGGCAGCACGATCGCCACGGGGTCGCCCGGGGCGACGCCGAGCTCGCGCAGTCCGCCCGCGGCGCGCTCGACCTGCGCGAGCAGCTGCGCGTAGCTGGTCGTGCCGCCGAAGAACTCGAGGGCGGGCGCGTCCGGGTACTCGCGCGCCGACGCCTCGAGGATGGAGAAGAGCGAGCCCTGCACGGGCGCGAGGTCTTCGGGCACGCCCTCGGCGTAGCTGCTGATCCAGGGGCGGGGCGGGTCATACGTGGTCACCCGACAACCCTACTGCGCGCATACGGCGCCATTCGGGGAGCGCATAAGATGGTTCGGTGTCTGAAATCACCCCCGAACTCGTGCGCCATCTCGGCTCGCTCGCTCGCATCGAGCTGAGCGACGACGAGGTTGCGCGTCTCACCGGCCAGCTCGACGCGATCGTCGACAACATCGCGAAGGTCGCCGAGGTCGCCACCGCCGACGTCGCCGCGATGAGCCACCCGCTTCCCCTCGCGAACGTGTTCCGCGACGACGTCGTCGGCGAGCCGCTCTCGCTCGAGCAGGCCCTGCAGAACGCGCCGGATGCCGCCGACGGTCGCTTCCGCGTCACGGCGATCATGGGGGAGGAGCAGTGATGGCCGACCTCACCCGGCTCACCGCCGCCTCGCTCGCCGAGAAGCTCGCCGCGGGCGAGGTGTCGAGCGTCGAGGCCACGCAGGCCCACCTCGACCGGATCGCCGCGGTCGACGGCGAGCTGGGCGCCTTCCTGCACGTCAACGAGCACGCGCTCACGGCTGCCGCCGACATCGATCGCCGCCGTGCCGCGGGCGAATCCCTCGGCGCCCTCGCCGGCGTTCCGCTGGCGATCAAGGACGTGCTCGTCACGACCGACATGCCCTCCACGAGCGGCTCGCGCATCCTCGAGGGCTACATGTCGCCCTTCGACGCGACCGTGGTCGCCCGCGCCCGTGCGGCCGGCCTGGTCGCCATCGGCAAGACCAACATGGACGAGTTCGCCATGGGCTCGTCGACCGAGCACTCGGCGTTCGGCCCGACGCGAAACCCATGGGATCAGACGCGCGTTCCCGGCGGCTCGGGGGGCGGCTCGGCGGCGGCGGTCGCGGCGTTCGAGGCGCCGCTCGCCCTCGGCAGCGACACCGGCGGCTCCATCCGCCAGCCCGCACACGTGACGGGCACGGTCGGGATGAAGCCCACCTACGGCGGCGTGAGCCGCTATGGCTCGATCGCGCTGGCGTCGAGCCTTGACCAGATCGGCCCGGCCACCCGCACGGTGCTCGACGCCGGCCTGCTGCACGACGTCATCGGCGGGCACGACGCGCTCGATGCGACCTCGCTCGCCGAGAGCTGGCCCTCGTTCGCGCAGGCCGCGCGCGAGGGCGCGCGCGGCGACGTGCTCAAGGGGCTTCGCATCGGCGTGGTCCGCGAGCTGCCCGACAGCGGCATGCAGCCCGGGGTGGCCGCGTCGTTCCGGGCATCGCTCGCCGCGATGGAGGCGCAGGGCGCCGAGATCGTCGAGATCAGCGCGCCGCACTTCGAGCACGGCGTCGCCGCCTACTACGTCCTCATGCCGGCCGAGGCGTCCAGCAACCTGGCGCGCTTCGACTCGGTCCGCTTCGGCATGCGGGTCACGCCGCACGCCGGTGCCACCGTCGAGGAGGTCATGTCGGCCACCCGCGCCGCCGGCCTCGGCGAAGAGGTGAAGCGCCGCATCATCCTCGGGACCTACGCCCTCTCGGCCGGGTACTACGACGCCTACTATGGCAGCGCGCAGCGCGTGCGCACGCTGATTCAGCGCGACTTCACCGACGCCTTCGCGCAGGTCGACGTCATCGCCACGCCGACGGCCGCGTCCACGGCATTCCGCTTCGGCGAGATGGTGGATGACCCGCTGGCGATGTATCTCAACGACGCGACGACGCTGCCCGCGAACCTCGCGGGCGTGCCGGCGATCTCGATCCCGTCGGGGCTCTCCGACGACGGCCTGCCCGTGGGCATCCAGTTCATCGCTCCGGCGCGCCAGGACGCGAAGCTCTACAGCGTCAGCGCGGCGCTCGAAGCACTGCTGCAAGACAAGTGGGGCGGCGCGCTGCTTGACCGCGCGCCGCGTCTCGGAGGGGATGCCTGATCATGGCGAAAGACAAGCTGCTGAGCTTCGAAGAGGCGATCGAGCTCTACGAGCCCGTCCTCGGCTTCGAGGTGCACGTCGAGCTGAACACCAAGACCAAGATGTTCTCCGACGCGCCGAACGAGTTCGGCTCCGACCCGAACACCAACCTCTCGCCCGTCTGCCTCGGTCTGCCGGGCTCGCTCCCGGTGGTCAACGGCACGGCCGTGCGCTACTCGATCTCGCTCGGGCTCGCGCTGGGCTGCCAGATCGCCGAGACGAGCGGCTTCGCGCGCAAGAACTACTTCTACCCGGACCTCGGCAAGAACTACCAGATCTCGCAGGCCGACGACCCGATCGCCTTCGAGGGCGCGGTCGAGGTGGAGCTCGCCGGCGGCGACATCGTGACGATCCCGATCGAGCGGGCGCACATGGAGGAGGACGCCGGAAAGCTGACCCACGTCGGCGGCGCGACCGGTCGCATCCAGGGCGCCGAGTACTCGCTCGTCGACTACAACCGCGCCGGCGTGCCGCTGGTCGAGATCGTCACGAAGCCGATCTTCGGCGCCGAAGAGCGCGCGCCCGAGCTCGCGAAGGCGTACGTGCAGACGATCCGCGACATCGTGATCTCGCTGGGCATCTCGGACGCGAAGATGGAACGCGGCAACCTGCGCTGCGACGCGAACGTCTCGCTGCGCCCCCGCGGGCAGGAGAAGCTCGGCACCCGCACCGAGACGAAGAACGTGAACTCGATGCGCTCCATCGAACGCGCGGTGCGCTACGAGATCCAGCGTCAGGCGGCCATCCTGAAGGCCGGCGGCACGATCACGCAGGAGACCCGCCACTGGCACGAGGACACCGGCGCCACGTCGCCCGGTCGTCCCAAGAGCGATGCCGACGACTACCGGTACTTCCCCGAGCCCGACCTGCCGCCGGTGCAGCCCTCGGCCGAGCTCATCGCGCAGCTGCGTGCCGCCCTGCCCGAGAAGCCCGCGGTGCGTCGACGCCGGCTGATGGGCGAATGGGGCTTCACCGAGCTCGAATTCCAGGACGTCGTCAACGGCGGGCTGCTCTCCGAGGTCGAGGCGACCGTCGCCGCCGGCTCGAGCCCCGCGGCCGCGCGCAAGTGGTGGACGGGTGAGCTCACCCGCATCGCGAACGTCGAGGGTCGCGAGGCCTCCGACCTCGCGACGCCCGAGCACGTGGCGCAGCTGCAGGCACTCGTCGAGGCGGGCACGCTCACCGACAAGCTGGCGCGCCAGGTGCTCGAGGGCGTCGTCGCAGGCGAGGGCTCGCCGCAGCAGGTCGTCGACGCGCGCGGGCTCGCGGTCGTCTCTGACGACGGTGCGCTGATCGCCGCGATCGACGACGCGCTGCAGGCGCAGCCGGATGTGCTGCAGAAGATTCGCGACGGCAAGGTCCAGGCCGCGGGTGCGGTCATCGGCGCGGTCATGAAGGCCATGCGCGGCCAGGCCGACGCCGCACGCGTGCGCGAGCTCGTGCTCGAGCGCGCCGCGTCGCTGTGAGCGCGCATTCGCTGACACGCTGAGTCGAGGCGCCGGTGGGGATTCCACCGGCGCCTCGCGCCTTGCACGGCTTCGGTCCCTCCGGTGCGTGCGTGTCGGCGGGGCGGGGGAGAATGGATGCATGGGACGCGCAGATGGCAACGGCCGCCTCGTGTCGGCGCCGGGCGCGCCCGACGGGGGCACCGGCATCCTGCATGTCGACATGGATGCCTTCTACGCCTCGGTCGAGGTGCTCGACGATCCGAGCCTGCGTGGCAAACCGCTGATCATCGGCGCCACCGACGCCCGCTCGGTCGTGTCGAGCGCCTCGTATGAGGCCCGTCACTTCGGCGTGCGGGCCGCGATGCCGGTCGCTCGGGCGCTGAGCCTGTGCCCACACGCGATCGTGACGCCGCCGCGCATGGCGCGATACCTCGAGGTCTCGAAGCAGGTGATGGCGGTGTTCTCCGAGTTCACGCCGCTGGTCGAGCCGCTCAGCGTCGACGAGGCGTTTCTCGACGTGCGGGGCGCGCGGCGCCTGTGGGGGAGCCCGGGCGAGATCGCCTTCCTGCTCAAGCGCCGGATGCTCGGCGCCACCGGCCTCACGTGCAGCGTCGGCGTGGCGGCGACCAAGCACGTCGCCAAGATGGCGTCGACGATCAGCAAGCCCGATGGGGTGCTCATCGTGGCCGCCGACGACACTCCCGCGTTCCTCGCGCCGCGCTCGGTGCGCAGCATGTGGGGCGTGGGGCCGAAGTCGGCGGAGGCGCTCGAGGGCCGCGGCATCCGAACCATCGCGGACGTGCTCGACACGCCCAAGGAGGTGCTCGACCGGGCCCTCGGCGTCGCGATGGGCGCCCGCGTGTGGGCGCTGGCGCGCGGCATCGATGCCCGTGAGGTGGTCACGACCCGGGTCGAGAAGAGCGTCGGGCACGAGCAGACCTTTCTGCACGACGTGACCGACGAAGGCTTTCTGCGCAGCGAGGTGCTGCGCCTCGCCGACCGGGTCGCCAGGCGCCTGCGCGACGGGGGTTTCGAGGCGCGGACCGTCGCGCTCAAGGTCCGCTTCGCGGACTTCACGACGCTCGGCCGCTCGCAGACGCTCGGCGAGCCGAGCGCCGTCGGGCAGCGCCTCGGCGAGGCCGCGCGCGAGCTGCTCGCCGGCATCGAGCTTCGGCAGGCGGTGCGACTGCTGGGCGTGCGGGCCGAGAACCTCGTGCCGGCCGGGAGCTCGGCGCTCGCGCTGTGGGACCCGGATGAGGAGTGGCGCAAGGTCGAGGACGCGCTGGACGGTGCGGCGGACCGCTTCGGCGGGGGCGCGGTGACCCGCGCGACCTTCCTGGGGCGTCGCGACCGCACCACCGGCGGACGTGGTGAGGCGGACGCGCTCCGGCGAGGCGAGGCGCGCGGCGGCGGCCCGGGCGGCACGCGGGGCTGAGGCATCCATCAGGCGCGTGCGCGCTGTGCCCGATCGCGTTCTCTCCGTGCACGCGGCGGGCCGGCACGGTAGCGTTGGTTCATGCCCAACATTGCAGTGGAACTCGGCAAGCAGTCGGCCACGGCCGGCGTGACCGCGGCGTACGGCGCGCAGCAGGACGTCGACGGCGTCCGGATGATCCCGGTTGCGCTGGTGTGCAACGGCTTCGGCGGCGGCTCGGACGAGGCGGGCAACGGCGGTGGCGGTGGCGGTGCTTGGTCGCTGCCGCTCGGTGCCTACATTCGCCGCGGCGACGACCTGCGCTTCGAGCCGAACGTCATCCCGCTGCTCGCGGTCGCGATTCCGTTCGTGTGGATCGTCGGGCGAGCGATCAACCGCATCATCCGCACGCTGAAGCGCTGACGCCCGATGGATGGCACCGCCGCGGACGCGGCGACGCCGCTGCGCCGCGCCCTTGCAGACGGCGTCACCCGAATCATCGCGGCCGTACAGGCTGTGGGGGCGCAGAACCCCGTCGTCGTGATCGACGGGCGAAGCGGGGCGGGCAAGTCGACGCTGGCGCAGGCGCTGATCGCGGCATGGCCGCTCGAGGCTCCGGTGCAGCTGGTCGCCCTCGACTCGATCTATCCGGGCTGGGACGGGCTCGACGAGGGGCGCGAGCGCGCCCTCGAGCAGGTGCTCGCCCCGCACGCCGACGGGCGCACCGGGCTCTGGCAGCGCTACGACTGGGGTCGCGGCGAGTACGCCGAGACCCATGCCGTCGACCCCGCGCTCGGGCTGATCGTCGAGGGCTCTGGCCTGCTCACGCTGGGCACCGCCCGGATGGCGGATGTGCGCGTCTGGCTCGAGTCGCCTGAGCCCTCACGCCGGGCGCGCGCGCTCGCGCGCGACGGCGAGAGCTACCGGCCGCACTGGGAGCGCTGGGCCGCGCAGGAGGACGCGCACGTGGCCGCGCACGCTCCCGCGCGCTGCGCCGACGTCGCGATCCGGGTGCCCTGACACGCATCGTCGATGCGTGGATGCCGCGGCCGGCGGCGCCGGATCAGCGGTGCGTCTCGACCCCGTCGGGATCGTCCGGCTCTTCACCGTCGGCGTCGTCGAGCGCCTGCACGATGCCGTCGAGGCGGAACCCCAGCCAGTCGTACACCCCGAAGCGTCCGTCGTCGTCGGCCGCTCGTGCGGCCTCGTCGTCCGCCTCCGTCTCGATCCCGAGGCGGCTCGCCACCACCAGGCGAACCGCGGCGAGCGTGCGCGTCCACGCCTCGGCGGATGCGCGATCGAGCACGACGTCGAACGGGGCCTGCGCGTCGGCCGACGTCTGGGCTGAGGCATCCACGGCGCCCGCGACGGGTTCGTTCAGGCTCATGTCGAGTCCGCCGAGCACCCGCCGCGCGTCGCGGATGCGGCGGGCGAGCAGCTCGTTCTCGGTGTGCCTGCGAAACTCGGCCGAGGCCTCCTCGTCGTCTGCGTAGGCGTCCGGCATGAGCCGGGCCAGCGCCGGGTCTTCGGGAGTGTCTTCGGCGCCGCCGAACGCACCGGCGATCGCCCCGGCACCCGCGCTCGATGGGGCGGCCGGGGCCGCGCGCTCGTCGGAATACTCGTCAAGCAGCGAGATGAACTGCCCGACGAGGTCTGCAAGATAGTCCGCCTCCAGCCGCGTGATCGTCAGGATCAATGCGCGCGAATCGCTCATTCGCCGGCCTTTCGTACGGTCGCCCAGAGGGCGTATCCATGCATCGCCTGGGCGTGCATCTCCATCTGCTCGCGGGGGCCTTCGGCGACCACCGCATGCCCCTGTTCGTGCACCGCCAGCATCAGGCGCTCGGCCTTGGCCTGGTCGAAGCCGAAGTAGGTGCGAAACACCCGGGCGACGTAGCTCATGAGGTTGACCGGGTCGTTCCAGACCACGGTCTGCCACACGGCCGGAGGCGAGGCCGCCTCGTCGAGCTCGACGCGCTCGTCGAGCTCGGGGGCGGCGAGCGCGCCCATCATGCCCACCCCAGCTCGTGCAGCCGCTCGTCGTCGATTCCGTAGAAGTGCGCGATCTCGTGCACGAGCGTGGTGTGCACCTCGTCGCGTAGCGCCCGCTCGTCGTCGCAGACGTCGAGGTGCGGCTCGCGGTAGACCACGATGCGATCGGGAAGCTCGCCGACCCCGTAGGCCTGGCGTTCGGTCAGCGCGACGCCGTCGTAGAGACCGAGCAGATCGAGGCTGCCGTCCTCTGGCCGATCCTCGACGACGAAGACGACGTTGTCGAGCCCGTCGAACATGTCGTCGGGGAGCCGGTCGAGCTCTTCGACGACGAGCGACTCGAAGGTCGCGGCATCCATCTCAAGCATGGGGTCCTCGGTGTCGGTGTGGAACGCGGGAGCATGCACCGGCTCGTTCGCTCGGCTGATCGCGCGAGGTGCGCCCCTGGCGTGCTGGAGCCGACGAACGCGCTGCGGTGCGGCTCACTCCAGGCTATCCCAGCACCGGACAGGCGGCTCGATCGTGCGATGCGCGCCGCGGGCGCGACGGCACTGCGGCTGCGGCGTCGCCCAGGGCGCGACGCGCGGTCTCGCCGGAGGGCCAGGATCGGCACGACCGCAATCGCAGCGGTCTCAGTCGATCGGGCTCTGGAAGTACCAGAGGTGTCCCTCCGGATCGCGCGCACCATACTCGCGCAGTCCATAGGGCTGGCTGATAGGAGGTGCAATGATCTCAGCTCCGCGCCTGACAGCGTGCGCGTGGTGTGCATCGGCGTCGTCCACCGTGACCACAACGATGCTGCTCGCCGCCCCCAGTCGCCGCGGTGGCTGGTAGCCGTCGCCGGCCGGGTGAAGCCAGATGGCGTGATCGCCTGCGAACACCTCGCCATGGACGGCACGCCCTTCGGCGTCGAGTTCAAGGGGACCGATGCCCAAGCCGAAGGTTTCGCTCAGGTAGGCGTGTGCCGCAGCCAGGTCATCGTAGACCAGGAGCGTCGTCGTAGCGCGAATCGGGGTATCCAACCTGCTCATCTCCTCCATGATGGCGAACATCTTCTCTGCCTGGTGGGCTTCGGAATCCCCGAGTTCGTCGAGGATGCGCCGCAAGTGTGCGGAGAGCGCGGTCGCGGTCGCGATGGTGCGCTCGGTCTGCATCGCGTGGCGCGTCAGCATTGCTCGCAGATCCCATTCGGGGTCATCCAGGAGCGATCCGACCTCGGCGAGGCTGCACCCCAGACGTCGCAGCGCGAGGATGCGATACAGGCGGGTCACGTTCTGCTGGTCGTACAGCCGATGACCCCCGCTGGTCTGCCCCGATGGGCGAAGCAACCCGGTCTGGTCGTAGTACCGAAGCGTGCGCACGGTAACGCCGGTCAGCTCGGCAAGCCGGCCCACTCGCCACGCTCGGGCGTCGACTTCCCCGTCCTCGGGGCTTGTGTGCTCCATGACAGGGAGCCTAGGGGCTCACGCCGCGTCAGGTTCAAGCCCGCGACTTCGACCCAGTCATGGGGATGTCGTCGACCTTCAGTACGGGTAGCCGTGCGCGGTCGCGAACACGCCCGCGGAGGCCAGGGCGTAGAGAAGAAACGTGCCGCCGATCCACGGGCAGGCCCAGCGGCTCGTCGCGTAGTCGCCACGGCGCAGCGCCGGGAGCATCGCGAGCAGGCCGACGACCTGCACCGCCGTCAGCACCAGGTACGACCAGTCCGAGAACACCCAGGCGAGGGGGAGGAAATGCAGCGCCACGCACAGACCGATCCACCAGCCGTACCACCGGGTCTGGTTCCTCCGGGCGAGCACCAGGCAGCCGCCCCCGATGAGCGCGATCTCGGCGAGCACGACGATGCCGAAGGCCCAGTAGCGTCCCTCGAGTGCCGTGGGCGTCGCCCAGTTGCGCCAGACGATGATCCCGAACGCGATCGAGAGCAGGATCCCGATCACGGAGCCCGCACCCCACAGGGGCCGCAGCGTGGGTTTCGGATCCTCCTGCGCCCAGCCGAACCAGCCGGCGCCCATCAGCGCGAGCCAGGCGATCGCGAACGCCTGATCCCGCAGGTAGTCGGTCAGCATGCTCGTGCCCCTCAGATCTCGCTGTCACCTCCAGTCTGCCGAAGCCCACCGGACGGCCGTGGAACGCCACCCCGAGCGCGCCGAATCTGCGATCAGCATGACGTCGAAGCGGTCGCGGGCTCAGATCGGCGTCTCTCGACTGAGGCGAGGTGCTCCAGGTTCGCCGCGGAGGCGGTGCCGTCGACGGCACCGCCTCCGGCGACGGCCGGGCGAGCTGGACGCCGGAAACGGGAGCGAGGCGTGGGGGGGGGGGGGGGG
>JAKPAC010000014.1 GCA_029779645.1 Actinomycetes bacterium
CGCCATGCGCATCGGCGACACCACGTGGGACCGCTTCTATCACGTGCTGCTGATGTCGGACCTCAACACGCGCGCCCTGGTCGACGAGCTCGGGCTGAGCGATCGTCTGCGCTGGGGCCGCACGCGCACCGGGTTCTTCACCGACGGGCGGCTGCACTCGATGTCCAACAGCGTCGAGTTCCTGCGCTTCCCGCCCTTGTCGCTGATCGACAAGCTGCGCCTGGGCGGCACCATCTTCCTGGCCTCACGGCTGCGCGACGTGCGCCGCCTCGAGTCGGAGCTCGCGGTCGACTGGCTGCGCCGCTGGTCGGGCGAGCGCGTGCTCGAGCGCATCTGGCTGCCGCTGCTGCGCAGCAAGCTCGGTGAGAACTACCGCATCGCCAGCGCCGCGTTCATCTGGGCGATCATCGCGCGCATGTACGCCGCGCGCCGCTCCGGCCTGAAGGAGGAGATGTTCGGCTACGTCGACGGCGGCTACGCGGTCGTGCTGGACGCGCTCGCGGCGGCATTGCAGAAGGCGGGCGTCCAGTTCCTCGGGTCGGCGACGGTGCAGCGCATCCACGACCGGGGCGACGGCGTCGACGTGAGCCTGGTCGACGGCGGCGCATTGTCGTTCGACCGGGTCGTCTCGACGGTGCCCGCCGGCGCCTTCGCGCAGGCGTGTCCGCAGCTCCAGCCCGAGGAACGCGAGCGCCTCGACCGCGTCGTGTACCAGGGCATCGTCTGCGGCGCGCTGCTCACACGCACGCCGCTGTCGCCATACTACGTGACCAACATCACCGACCCCGGCATCCCCCTGACGGGCATCATCGAGATGACCGCGCTGGTCGACCGCGAACGCTTCGGCGGCCATTCGCTGGTCTACCTGCCGCGCTACCTCGCCCAGGACGACCCGGCCTGGGCGGCGAGCGACGAGCAGTTCGCCGAGCAGTCGCTGGCGGCGCTGTCGTGGATGTACCCGCACTTCGACCGGCGCGACGTCGTCGACTTCAAGGTCGCGCGCGCCCGCCGGGTGCTGGCGATCTCGACGCTGGGCTACACCGAGCGGGCGATGCCGCCGCTGACCACGTCGATGCGCAACGTCTTCCAGCTCAGCTCGGCGCAGATCGCGCAGGGCACGCTCAACGTCAACGAGACGCTCGGGGTGGTGCAGACCCGCCTGCCCGAGCTGATCGCCCGCATGGAGGCCGCGTGAGTCGACCCCTTGCCAGCCTGTCCCTCGACCTCGACAACCTGTGGTCGTACCTGAAGATCCACGGCGACCCGGGCTGGCAGGCCCGGCCGTCCTACCTGGATGCGGTGGTGCCGTACGTGCTCGAGGTGCTCGAGCGCGAGCGGCTGCGCATCACGTTCTTCGTGGTCGGCGCGGACGCCGCCGAACCGCGCAACCACGCCGCGCTGCGCGCGCTGGTCACGGCCGGGCACGAGGTGGGCAACCACTCGTTCGAGCACGAGCCGTGGCTGCACCTGTACAGCCGTGCGCAGCTCGAGCGCGAGGTGGACGCGACCGACGATGCGATCGAGGCCGCCACCGGCGTGCGCCCCACCGGCTTTCGCGGGCCGGGCTTCAGCTGGTGCCCCGAGCTGCTCGAGGTGCTGCAGGAGCGCGGTCACCTGTACGACGCGTCGACCCTGCCCACGTGGCTGGGGCCGATCGCGCGCACCTACTACTTCTG
>JAKPAC010000033.1 GCA_029779645.1 Actinomycetes bacterium
CGGGGCAGCCGCGGCGGGCGCGGCGGGCGCAGCAGCGGCAGCCGGAGCGGCAGCCGGGGCGGCGGGACGCGCCTCTTCGCCCGGACGCGGGAGCCCGCGCCGCGCCGCGCGGGGCGCGGCGGCGGGCGCCGCAGGGGCAGGGGCCGGAGCCTCTGCCGCTGCGGGGACGGAGGGAGCAGCCGGGGCTTGCACGGGCGCCGCCGCGGCGGGCGCGACCGGTGCCGGAGCGGGCCGAAGCTCATCGCCGGGCCGCGGGAGTCCGCGGCGAGGCGTGCGTGCGGGCGGGTGCGTGCCCAGGTTCTCCCCCGTCATGGTTATGCCTTCCGTGCCTTGAGGGCCGCGATCAGCTGCGGGACGACCGTGAAGACGTCGCCGACGATGCCGAAGTCGGAGACCGCGAAGATCGGCGCGTCCTCGTCCTTGTTGATCGCAACGATCGTCTTGGAGGTCTGCATGCCGGCGCGGTGCTGGATCGCGCCCGAGATGCCCAGGGCGATGTACAGCTGCGGCGACACCGAGACACCGGTCTGGCCGACCTGGTAGCTCGTGGGCACGAAGCCGGCGTCGACCGCGGCGCGCGAGGCGCCGACGGCTGCGCCGAGCTCGTCAGCCAGCTCGTTGACCAGCTCGAACTGCTCGGCCGAGCCGAGGCCGCGGCCGCCGGAGACGACCTTGGCGGCGCCGCGCAGCTCGGGGCGACCCGACTCCACGACGGCCTCGTCGATCGACGTGATCGTCGCGGCGGGCGAGGCGCCGGCGGCGACCTCGAGGGTCTGCGCGTTCAGCGCGGCGGCCTCCGCGCGGGCGTCGATCGCGCCCTGGCGGACGGTGACGACCAGCGTGCCGGCCGTGGCGGCCGAGTCGACGAGGTATGCGCCGCCGTACACCGAGTGCGAGGCGACGACGCCCTCTTCGTCGCGCGAGACGCCGATGGCGTCCACGGCGAGCGCCGAGCGGGTGCGTGCGGCGTAGCGCGCTGCGACGTCGCGACCCTCGATCGAGTTCGACACGAGCACGAGCTCGGGCTGGATCTGCGCGGCGGCGGCGACCAGCGCGTCGACGGCGGGCGTCGAGAGCTTGGTCGCGACATCCGCGGTCTCGTTGATGAGGACGGTGCCGGCGCCGAACGCCGCTGCCTGCTCGGCAGCCGCCTGGCCGTGGCCGGGAGCGGTCACGACGAGCGCGACGGGGGTGCCCACGCCTGCGGCGGCGCCGATGAGGCCAGCGGCGCTCTTCTGCACCTGACCCGAGGGCGACACCTCAACGAGCACGAGGACGGAGTCTTGGGGGAAAGTCATCTCAATTGCTCCTAAGCCAGCTTCTGGGCGATGAGGAAGTCAGCGAGCTGCTCGCCCGCGTTGCCCTCGTCGACAATCTTGACGCCGGCTGCGCGTGCCGGCCGTTCTGCGACCGAGATCACGATCGAGCGCGAGACCGAGTCGTCGTCGGCGGCGATGCCGAGGTCTGCGAGCGTGACCGTCTCGAAAGGCTTCTTCTTCGCGGCCATGATGCCCTTGAAGTTGGGGAAGCGGGGGTCGGGCATGCGCTCGGTCACCGAGATGACCGCGGGAAGCGCGGCCGAGACCTCGTACGAGCCCTGGTCGAGCGTGCGGTGGCCAGTGACGTTGCCGCCGTCGACCTGGAACGAGGCGAGGTTCGTGGCCGCGGGCACGGCGAGCAGCTCGCCGAGCATCGAGGGCAGCGAGCCGCCCGAGCCGTCGGTCGAGATGTTGCCGGTCATGACGAGGTCGAAGCCCTCGCGGCGCACGGCGGCGGCGAGCACCTCGGCGGTGAGGCCCAGGTCGGCGCCGACGAGACCGTCGTCGAGCACGTGCACTGCCTTGGCCGCGCCCATGGCGAGCGCCTTGCGCAGCGCGGTGGGAACCGTGTCGGGGCCCATCGCGATCGCGACGACCTCGGTGCCGGCGTTCGCCTCGGCGTAGGTCACGGCCGCCTCGACGGCGCGCTCCGAGATCTCATCGAGGACGACCTCGCCGCTCCGGTTGCTCAGACCGGATTCGAGGCTGAGCTCTCGATCGCCATAGGTGTCGGGCACCTCTTTCACCAACACGATGATCTTCATCGTTCGCTCCTTTGTGGACGTTGTGTGGCACGCTACTTCGCGTTTGGATTCTCTCCCGCGCGCCATCGAGTTTGCAAAGCGGTGGCCCGTAAAAAGAAACTTCCGTATACATTATCGCATCGTGTTGGGATGCCTACGCGCTCGCGCGCTCCCCACACCATGCGCACCGAAGTGTGACGCTTCTGCGCGCCGCCCACGATTTCGCCATGCGCTCAGGCGTGCGGCAGGAGCGGACTCAGCCGGACCCGAGGCGGGCGGCGCCGTCTGCGCACCCGCCCCGCCCGCTCACTGGATGTGACGCTCGTCGACGCCGTTGTACGCCGAGAGCGGGCGGATGAGCGCGTTGGCGGCGGCCTGCTCGATCACGTGCGCCGTCCACCCGGTCACGCGCGCCGCCACGAACAGCGGCGTGAACGTGACGGTGTCGAAGCCCATCAGGTTGTACGCCGGGCCCGAGGGGTAGTCGAGGTTGGGGTAGATGCCCTTGCGCGCCACGAAGTCCTTCTCGAGCGTCTCGTAGAGCTCCAGCATGTCGGGGCGGTCGTAGTGCGCGATGAGGGTGCGCAGCGATGCCTCCATCGTGGGCACCCGCGAGTCGCCGCGCTTGTAGACGCGGTGCCCGAAGCCCATGATCTTGCGCTTGTCGGCGATGGCCGCGTCGAGCCATCCCGAGACCGCCGAGGCCTCGCCGATCTCGTCGAAGATGTGCATCACGGCCTCGTTGGCGCCGCCGTGCAGCGGGCCCTTGAGCGCGCCGACGGCGCCGGTGACGGCCGAGTACAGGTCGCTCATGGTGCTCGTGATCACGCGAGCGGTGAACGTCGAGGCGTTGAAGGAGTGCTCGGCGTACAGGATCATCGACACGTTGAACGCCTCGACGACCACGGGCGCGGGCACCTCGCCGAAGGTCATGTAGAGGAAGTTCTCGGCGTAGCTCAGGTCGTCGCGGGAGGGGATCTCCTCCTGGCCGCGGCGGCGGCGCTGGTCGTATGCGACGATGGCGGGCAGCTTGGCGAACAGCCGCACGCTCTTGGCGAGGTTCGCCTCGGGGCTCGCGTCGTCGGCGCTCGGGTCGCAGGCCCCGATGACCGACACCGCGGTGCGCGTGACGTCCATCGGGTGGGCGCCGAGCGGCAGCAGGTCGATCGCGGCCTTCACGTTCGCGTCGAGCGCGCGCTGCGACACCTCGGTGCGCACGAACTCCGCCAGCTGCGCGGCATCCGGAAGCTCGCCGTGCCAGAGCAGGTACGCGACCTCCTCGAATGACTTGGATGCCGCGAGCTCCTGCACCGGGTACCCCCGGTAGAGCAGGCTGTTCGTCTCGGGGTTGACCTTCGAGATGGCCGTGTAGTCGACGACGACCCCGGCCAGGCCCTTCTTGATCTCTTGTTCTGCAGACATTCGGGTGCTCCTTGTGATGGATGGCGCGTCAGCGCGCGATCTCGAAGTTGAAGACGCTGGTGTCGAAGTGGTTGTAGCCCTCATAGTCGATGAGCTCGTACAGATCAGCGCGGTGCTGCATCTCGTCGAGACGCGAGGTGAGATGCCCCTCCTCGTTCAGGGTGTCGAGCGCGCGCGCCGTCGCCCCCATCGCCATGCGCAGCATCGAGACGGGCCAGATCACGATGTTCATGCCGACGTCGGCGAGCTGCTGCGCCGAGAACAGCTCGCTCTTGCCGAACTCGGTCATGTTGGCCAGCAGCGGCACCGAGATCGCCGCGCGCATCGCCTCGAACTCGGCGAGGCTGCGCATCGCCTCCGGGAAGACGGCGTCGGCCCCGGCATCCACCAGCGCCTTCGCCCGGTCGATCGCCGCGTCGAGGCCGTCGACGGCGGCGATGTCGGTGCGGGCCATGATGAGGAAGTTCGGGTCGCGGCGCGCGTCGACCGCCGCGCGGATGCGCTTGAGCGCGGTCTGCTCGTCGACCACGGCCTTGCCGTCGAGGTGCCCGCAGCGCTTCGGGTTGATCTGGTCCTCGATGTGCATGCCCGCGAGGCCCGCGTCCTCCATCGTCTGGACGGTGCGGGCGACGTTCATCGGCTCGCCGAAGCCGGTGTCGGCGTCGATGATCGCCGGCAGCTCGGTCATCCGGGCGATCTGCTGCCCGCGGCCTGCAACCTCGGTGAGGGTCGTCAGCCCGATGTCGGGCAGCCCCAGGTCGGCGCTGAGCACGGCCCCCGAGATGTAGACACCGTCGAATCCCTTGCGCTCGATCAGCCGGGCGCTCAGGGGATTGAAGGCGCCGGGGAAGCGCAGCAGCTCCCCGCTCGAGAGTCGTTCGCGAAACGCGCTGCGCTTCTCGGACGGGGAGGTCTGCGCGTACAGCATGGCTAGAACAGCCCCTTCGGCGCCGGCGCGGTGGCAAGCACGCCGGGCTTGGCGACGATCGAGAGCTGGGCGACCTCCGCCGCGGTCAGCTCGGGCAGGCGCTCGGCCAGCTCGATGAAGCGGTCGATCTCGGCGGCCTCCAGCACGGGCTCGGCCAGCAGGCGGAACTTGCGGATGTAGTCGGCGCGAGCGAACGGCCGGGCGCCGAGCGGGTGCGCGTCGGCGACGGCGATCTCGTCGACGATCTCGGTGCCGTCGGCGAGGGTGATCACGACGCGGCCGCCGAACGCCTTCTCGTTCGGGTCGATCGAGTGGTAGCGCCGAGTCCACTCGGCGTCCTCCGCCGTGGTGACCTTGTTCCACAGCTCGACCGTGTCGGCGCGGCCGGCGCGCGCGGGGGTGTACGAGTCGACGTGGTGCCACGCGCCGTCCTGCAGCGCGACGGTGAAGATGTAGGGGATCGAGTGGTCGAGCGTCTCGCGCGAGGCCGTCGGGTCGTACTTCTGCGGGTCGCCCGCGCCCGAGCCGATCACGTAGTGCGTGTGGTGGCTCGTGTGCAGCACGATCGACTCGACGTTCGCGGGGTCGAGCAGCTCGGGGTGCTCGCCGTGGAGCTTGCGGGCCAGGTCGATCCAGGCCTGCGCCTGATACTCGGCCGAGTGCTCCTTCGTGTAGGTGTCGAGGATCCCGCGCTTGGCCTCGCCCGGTGCGGGCAGCGGCACCTCGTACGAGGCGTCGGGGCCGTCAAGCATCCACGCGATCACGCCGTCTTCGCCCTCGTAGATGGGCGAGGGGCTGGTCTCGCCGCGCATCGCGCGGTCAACGGCCTCGACGGCCATCTTTCCGGCGAACGCCGGGGCGTGCGCCTTCCAGGTCGAGATCTCGCCCTTGCGCGACTGGCGCGTGGCCGTGGTGGTGTGCAGGGCCTGGCCGACGGCCTGGTAGATCACCTCGGGGGCGAGCCCGAGCAGGGTGCCGATGCCGGCCGCGGCTGAGGGGCCGAGGTGCGCGACGTGGTCGATCTTGTGCTCGTGCAGGCAGATCGCCCGCACGAGGTCGACCTGGATCTCGTAGCCGGTGGCGATGCCGCGCACGAGGGCCGCGCCGTCGCTGCCCACGTGCTGGGCCACGGCGAGGATCGGCGGGATGTTGTCGCCGGGGTGCGAGTACTCGGCGGCGAGGAAGGTGTCGTGGTAGTCGAGCTCGCGCACGGCGACGCCGTTGGCCCAGGCCGCCCACTCGGGGCTGGTGCGGCGCTCGAGCGCGCAGCCGAAGATCGTGGCGCCGTCGCCGCTCACGCTCACGGGGTGGTCCAGCGCCTGCTGGCGGGCCGCGCTGACGGGCGCCCGCGAGATGGATGCCGCCGCCACCGCCGCGTTGTCGATCACGCGGTTGATGATCATGTCGACCACCTCGGGCTCGACCGCCACCGGGTCTGCCGCGACTTCGGCGATCTTCCAGGCCAGCTGGTCTTCGCGCGCCAGCGGCTCTTCGCTCTTGTATACACGGACGTGGTGGTTGACGGTCATGAAGATCCTTCCAACTGAGCGGACCGGATCAGAAGGATCCGGTTCGACGCGCGCAAACTGCAGACAGCTCGGTGACACAGCGACGCCGATGTCGCTGGCCAATTGTATACATGGATGACTTCCGGTGTATAGGGTACGCCGTGCTGACGCCGCGGCGGCCTCGGGTGGGCACGGCAACCTCTCAGCGGGCGTTCGCATCGTCGTATTACACTGTCCGACTCGCTCCCCCGGGCCCGTTCGGTATACATTGAACCGAAGACACGGTTGTCTTTGTCTGCCAGGGGAGGACCCAACGATGCCCGAACGACCGAATCACACCATGGGTGTGTACAACCCGGTCGATTCACGGTGACGGCGCCAGGGCGCGAGCGACTTCCCTCCGCAGTCTGGATCCTTGCCTCGGTCACGTTCCTCACGAACCTGGGCTTCGGCGTCGTCGGCCCGGCGCTGCCCGCGCTGGCCGATCTGTTCGACATCTCGGTCACCGCCGCCAGCATCGCCATCAGCGGCTTCGCGGCCTTCCGCCTCGTCGCGAGCGCGAGCCTCACCGGCCTGCTCAAGCGCTGGCGCCTGCGCAAGGTGCTCTTCGCCGGGCTGCTGCTCCAATCGGTGTGCAGCGTGCTCGCCGGACTCGCCCCCGACGGCGTCTCGTTCCTCGTCTTCCGCTCGGTCAGCGGCCTCGGCAGCGCCACCCTCTCGGTGTCGGCGACCGCGCTGCTGCTCGCTCTGGTGCCGGCGCATCAGCTCGGCCGCGGCATGAGCATGTACTTCGCGGCCGGCTCGCTCGGCGCGATCTCGGGGCCCGCGGTCGGCGGATTCCTCGCCATCGCGAACCCCCGCATCCCCCTCGTCTTCTACGGCACGGCCCTGTTCCTGGCCGCGATGATCGCATTCTTCGCGCTCGGGCAGGCCAAGGACGTGCGCACCTCCGACGCGGTCGGCGAGGACGGCCTCGTCGTGAAGATGAGCACGCTCTGGCGCAGCCTCATGACGAACCCGGTGTTCATCACGGTGCTCATGGCGCACTTCGCGGTCGGCTGGGCGCTCTACGGCGCCCGCACCACGACGGTGCCGCTCTACCTCGGCGCGGTCGGCTTCACCACCGGCGTCATCGGCGTCTTCATGACGGTCGGCGCCGTCACCCAGGTGATCGGCTCGACTGCCGCGGGCTTCGCGTCAGACCGCTGGGGCCGCGACCTGCCGCTGGTCATGGGCATCCTCGCCGGCTCGGGCGCGTTCGTCGTGCTGATCTTCACCGGCGACTTCACCTGGATGATGGTGACGTTCGTGCTGATGGGCCTCGCGGGCGGCGCGCTGGCCGCGGTGCCATCGGCCATGCTCGGCGAGACGAAGTACGGCGGCACCGGGCTCGCGGTCGCGCTGTATTGGATCGTCTTCGACATCGCCGCCATCATCGGCCCGCTCGCGAGCGGCATGATCGCCGACAGCGCCGGGTTCGCCCCCGCGTTCATGGTCGTCCAGATCCCGTTCCTGCTGACGCTCCTGTGCGCGCTCTGGTCGTGGCGCTGGAGCTCGAAGCAGCGCAAGAAGCAGCAGTAGCGCACGCCGCCGCAGCAGCGAACGCCGCGCGCATGCCGCCCCGCCGGCAGGGGCATCCGTCGCGCGCACGTGAAGGGGCCCGGCGCACGATGTGCGCGCCGGGCCCCTCGGCGTCGAGGTCGCCGTGTGGCGAGCTAGATCCCGAGCGCGCTCGCCAGGCGCTCGCTGCGGTTGCCGGGCGTGCCCAGCAGCACCTGCGCGGTCTTGGCCTGCTTGATGAACAGGTGCGCGTCGTGCTCCCACGTGAACCCGATGCCGCCGTGCAGGCGGGCCATCCACGCCGCGCCGGCGGCGCTGATGCGCTGCAGCTTGACCTGCGCGGTCAGCGCGGCGCGCACGAACTCGTCAGAGCCCGCGTCGGCGAGGTGCGTCGCCTGGCGCAGGATGCCGAGGGCGAGCTCCGCCTCCATCGCCCAGTTGGCGAGCGGAAACTTCACGCCCTGGAACGAGCCGATCGAGCGACCGAACTGGAAGCGGTCCTTCGCGTACTGCGTGGTGATCTCCAGCGCGCGGGTGTATGCGCCGTACTGGTGCGCCGCGAGGAGCACGCTCGCCGTGGCATCCACCTCGGTGAGGAAGCCCTCAAGGTCGTCGACGGCGATCACGCGGCCGGGCGCCGAGGCGAAGTCGACTCGAGTGGCGAACAGGCTCGCGTCGAGCACGCCCAGCGGGGTGCGGGTGACGCCCTCCGCGTTCGCGTCGACGAGCACGAGCCCGCTCGCGGTGAGCACCAGCAGCAGGTCGGCGAACTGCCCGTCGCGCACGAAGGTCTTCGTGCCCGACACGGCGCCGGCTGCCGTCGAGGTCACGTCCGGCTGCACCGGGATCCACGCGTCGGCGGCCTCGGTGAAGGCGAGCGCGACGATCGTCTCGCCCGCGGCGATGCGGGGCAGCAGCTCGGCCTGAAGCGCGGCATCGCCCGTGGCCCGGATCGCCGCCGAGGCGAGCAGGGTGGTGTATACGGGCACGGGCGCGATCACCCGGCCCGCCTCCTCGAGCACGATGGATGCCTCGGTCAGCCCGAGCCCGAGCCCGTCGAACTCCTCCGGGATCAGGGTTGTCGTCGCGCCGAGCTTCACCAGCGCGGCCCACGTCTCGGCGTCGAAGCCGGCGGCGGCCTCCTGCACGGCGCGCACGCGCTTGGAGTCGGACTGCTTCTCGAACATCGCGCGGAGCGAGCGCTGCAGCTCCCGCTGGTCTTCATTGAGCAGAAGGGTCATATCGATTCCTCGTTTCCAAACTCTGGGGGCTAGGCGCTGCGGCGGATGTCGCGGAACGGGACGCCGCGGTCGACGGAGGGATCCTTCTCGAGGCCGAGCACGCGCTCGCCCACGATGCCGAGCTGGATCTCGATCGTGCCGCCCGCCGTCCACGAAGAGGGTGCGCCCGTGAAGGCCTTGGTCAGCGGCGGGTATGCCATGCCCGGGCCGTCCCAGCTCACGAGGGAGAGCCCCGCGATGTCGCTCGAGATCTCGTTGAGGCGGAAGTTCGCGCTCGCCCCGGCGAGCTTCGCGATCGAGCCGCGGGGGCCGAGCTCGATGCCGGCCTCGACCTCCTCGCGCATCCGCACGGCGAGCAGGTCGGTGCCCTGCTCCATCACGTACACCTCTACCAGCGCGGCCCGGGCCGCGGGGTCCTGGAGCAGCCCGGCAGCCTCGGCGACCTCGGCGAGCTTCTCGAACGACTGCGGTCCGGTCGATTTGGTGCTGCTCGTGCCGATGGAGATGCGCTCGAAGCGCAGCATCGCGACCGCGGCGTCCCAGCCTCGGTCGACCTCCCCGATGCGGTCCGAGTCCGGGATGAAGAGGTTGTCGATGAAGATCTCGTTGAACGGGCGCTCGCCCGTCGCGACGCGCAGCGGCCTGATCGTCACAGCGGGGTCGCGCAGGTCGATGATGAACATCGTGATGCCCTGGTGCTTGGGAACATCGGGGTTCGTGCGGGCCACGATCACGCCGTAGTCGCAGTACTGGGCGTTCGAGGTCCACACCTTCTGCCCGTTCATGAGCCATCCGCCCTCGACGCGCTCGGCGCGGGTCTGCAGCCCGGCGACGTCGGAGCCGGCACCGGGCTCCGAGAAGATCTGCGCGAAGAGCGTGTCGGCACGCCACAGGTCCGGCAGGTACTTGGCCTTCTGCTCGGGTGTGCCGAGGAGGTTGATGATCGGCCCGCACATGCCGTGGCTGATCGCGATGAGCATCCTCGGCACCGCGTACTCGGCCGAGAGGTTGCCCCAGATCATGCTCTCGGCCTCGCCGAGTCCCTGACCGCCGTGCTCCTTCGGCTGGGTGATGGCGGCGAAGCCGGCATCGTAGATCTTCTTCTGCAGCTCCTGCTCGGCGGCGACGACGTCGGCGCCCATCGTGTCGGTCACGACCACGTCGCCGCGACGCGGCACGTGCTCCTCGAGGAAGGCGCGGGCGCGCGCCTCGAACTCGCGCAGCGAGGCCGACGTGGCATCGGACTCGGCGAGCGTGGGTACTTCGGACATCTGAGACTCCTCTTCATCGAGCGTGCCGGGCGCGGCATTGCGCACCGGCGATCATGCGACGGCGGCCGTCGTCGCCTTCGGCCGCGAGCTGTTGACTTGCGGGTGGTGCGGGTTCGGGTGGTGCGGGTGATTCGGGTGGTGCCGGTGTGGGGAGTGCCGACTCGGGGGCGCCGGTTGGGTGGTGCCGGCGCCGGCGACGGCATCCGGGGGCCCGGCCGAAAACCTCGTCAGCGGCCGCGTGCGGATGCGCGCGGCCGCTGACGATGGTGCCGTCTCTAGCGGTACGCGACGGCGAGGCGGTGCAGCATCTCGCCGCCCACGCGCACACGGTCGGACGCGATCAGCGCGTCGATCTCGTCGTCGCTGAAGCCCGCCGCGGCGAGCACGGGGCGCGTGTGCTGGCCGATGCCGGGCGGCAGCAGGGGGCCGCTGCGCTGGCTGCGGGTGAAGCCGGCGTGGCGGCCGGTGGTCATGAACGGGCTGCCGGTCTCGTCCTCGATGCGGATGTGGAACACATCGTGGTCGATGAACTCGCCGTCGTGCAGCACCTCCGGCACCGTGCGCGACACGGCGGAGCGCAGGCCGGCGCGGTTGAGCGCCTCGGCCGCTGCGTCACGCCCGAGCGCGCGCACGCCCTCTTCGAGGCGGTCGGCCAGATCGCCGTCGCCCGCCACCAGCACCCCGGCCGCCTCAAGGGCGGGGGCAAGGCTCTCGAGCGTCTGCGCCTCGGCGAGGTCGGTGTCGACGTAGACCCACCCGTCGGCGGCCTGGTAGTACTTCTGCAGCGGGTGCGCGCCCTTGTAGTCGCGGCCGCCGACGTGCGGCTCCGGACGGCCTTCGTAGCGGACGAGCTCGTTGTCTTGCAGGAAGGTCGCGGTGGCCGCGAGCGAGTTCCAGATGCGCTGCCCCTCGCCCGTGACCTTCTGCGAGTACAGCGCGATGGTCACCGCGAGGGCGGTGAGCGCCGCCGCGGTCACGTCGTTGACGGCGATGGTGTTCGCGACCGGAGCGCTGTCGCCGCCCTGGCCGGACATCATGCCCGACTGCGCCTGCAGCACCATGTCGACGCCGGGGAGCATCGAGTCGGGTCCGCCCTCGCCGTAGGCCGAGAGCGAGAGCGAGATGATCCCGGGGTTGATCTGCGAGAGCGCGTCGTAGTCGATGCCGAGCTTGTGCATCACGCCGGGCCGCATGCCGTCGATCACCACGTGGCTCACGGCGGCCATGCGGTGGAAGGCGTCGCGACCCTCGTCCGCGGTCAGGTCGATCGCGATGCTGCGCATGCCGCGGTTGCAGGCGTACGCGGAGGTGCGGAACGGGTCGCCCGTGAGGGGCTCGACCTTGATGACGTTGGCGCCGAGCTCGGCGAGCAGGAAGCCCGCGTAGGGGGTCGCCACGAAGGTGCCGGTGTTGAGCACGGTGTAGCCGTGCAGCGGTCCCGGGGTGAGTCGAGGCTGGCTCTCGGGGCGCGCGATGGCGCGGTCGGCCCACGGCTCGGGCAGCGGGCGCTTCGCGAGCACGGGCGCCGCGGAGCGCACCCAGCCGGGGGTCTTGGTCAGACGGAACGGCACGCCGGGCATGACGATGGTCTCGCCGTCGTCGTTGGTCACCTCGACGCGCATGCCGATGGCCTTGATCTGCTCGTTGTCGAGCCATTCGTCGCGGGCGCCGACCTCGCCGCAGGGGATGCCGATGCCGCGCATCAGGGTGATGAGCTCCTCGACGGTGCGCGAGGCGAAGGTCTCCTCGATCTGCGTGCGCGCCCACTGCTGCTCGGGCAGGAGGAGCATGGCGGTGTTGCCGTTCACGTCGGGGTGATCGAGGATCTCCTGGAGGCCGAGCTCCTGCAGCAGGCGGGTCTCGAACTTGCCGCCGAGGCCGCCGGCCGCGATCCAGCGACCGCCCTTGGCCTCGAAGTGGCGGTAGGTGTGGTGCTTGCCCGTCGGGCCGATCGACGTGACCGGGGTCGGCGCGTCGGCGAGCGAGGTGAGCGCGAGCACGTGGAACTGGATGAGCGCCTGCATGCCGGTCACGGTCACGGTCTGGCCGAGGCCGGAGTCGAAGCGCTCGACGAGGGCCGACATGGCGGCCACGGCCGCGAGCAGCCCCTGCGCGTGCAGGATGTAGGGCGAGACCGACTCGACGGGGTTGCCGTCGTAGCTCGACTGGCGGCTGGCCTGCGAGCCCATCGCCGAGAGCAGGCCGTTCGACTCGGGCGTGCCAGTCCAGGGCGTCACGCCGTCGAGGTAGGCGGGCATCCGCACGATGACGAGGCGGTGGTTCGCGCGTGCGGCCGCGGCGACCTGCGGGCCGAGGTCGTCGAGCTCATGCGTGCCGAGGATGAGGACGTCAGCACGGCCCACGTTGGTCGCAAGCCACTCGATGTCGCTGGGCGATGACGGGTCGACGACGGCGCCTCGCTTGTTGCGGTTCCAGACCTGGAAGCCGGCCATCGATCGCGCCCAGTCGCCCTTCGGGGTCTCGACCTTGTAGACGTCAGCGCCGTGATCGGCCAGGAACATGCCGGCGATCGCAGGGGCCATTCCCGAGCCAAGGTCGACGACCCGCACATCATCCAGTGCGCCGGTTGCGTTTCCAACGAAGTTGGTATCCGTGCTCAATGCACCCCTACCTCTCTGTAGTGTCATGCCGTGCCGCGGTGATCATGCCGAAGCGTCGCTGCCTGCGGCGGGAGTGGCTACGTTGCCCACCCGCCTCGCAGCGGGACTCCCAGCGTCATGTTTGCCGTGCGAACCAGCCTAACCACGCGCCGGGCATTTGTATACCGAACGTCGGCATGCCGCGGCGCACTGGGTCGGCGGATGCCGCGGCGGCGCCCCGTGCCGCCGCCTGCGCCTGCTGGCCCCGCCTGAGCGATGTCGCGGCTGGCGGCTGCGGCATCCTTGCCCCCGCGCCGCGGCGATCGCGGTGACGGCGAGCGCTTCGCACCCCGCTGGTGTATACAGATGACTGCCACCCTTCCCGAGAAGCGCGCGGCGGTTCACCCTGACAAAGACGTCAACTGGAGCGATTGCATGACTGAAACTGTGTCGACCGGCCCGCTCGCGGGTCTCCGCGTCATCGAGCTGGCTGGAATCGGCCCGGTCCCCCACGCCGGGATGCTGCTGGCCGACCTCGGCGCGCAGGTCGTGCGCGTCGACCGGCCCACGGCCGGGCCGCCGAAGATCGCGAACGACCACGACGTCACCCGCCGCGGCAAGCAGAGCATCACGCTCGACCTGAAGGATCCACGGGCTAGAGAGGCGGTCCTCCAGCTGGTCGACGAGTTCGACATCCTGCTCGAGGGCAATCGCCCCGGCGTCACCGAGCGGCTGGGGCTGGGCCCCGAGGACTGCTTCGCGCGCAATCCGCGGCTCATCTACGGTCGCATGACGGGATGGGGACAGAGCGGGCCGCTCAGCAGCGTCGCCGGGCACGACATCAACTACATCTCGATCGCCGGCGCCCTCCGCGGCAGCGGCCAGGCGGGCGGCACCCCGCAGTTTCCGCTGAACCTGCTCGGCGACTACGGCGGCGGCAGCCTGTATCTCGTCGTCGGGGTGCTCGCCGCACTGCAGGAGGCGCAGCGCACGGGCCGCGGCCAGGTCGTCGATTCGGCGATCGTGGATGGCGCGGCCCACCTGCTCGGCAACTTCATGGGCATGCGCAACTCGGGGATGCAGAGCGATGTGCCGCAGCAGAGCCTGCTCGACGGCGGGGCGCCGTTCTACCGGGTGTACGAGACCGCCGACGGCGAGTTCATGTCGGTGGGGGCGATCGAGCCGCAGTTCTTCCAGCTGCTGCTGCGCACCCTCGGGGTCGACTTCGATCCGGCGCGCCAGCACGACCGGAGCACGTGGCAGTCGCTCGGCGAGACGTTCGCGGAGCGGTTCCGCACGCACAGCCGCGCGCACTGGACGGCGGTCTTCGACGGCAGCGACGCCTGCGTCGCGCCCATCCTCTCCGTCGCCGAGTCGCTGGCGCACGAGCACATGCGCGCGCGCGGCGCGATCGTCCCGACCGCGAGTGGCGGGGTGCAGCCGGGGATCGCCCCGCGCTTCTCGAATCATCCGGACCCGCGCCCGGGAGCCGTCGCGGCGCGCGGCGCCGACACCGAGCGCGTGCTGCGCGAGCACACCCGGATCCCCGCCGAGGACCTCGCCGGCGGCTGACGCGGACGTGGCGGGACGCGCGGGCGGTCGCGGCAGCCCGCGCCGACAGCGCCAGCCCAGCCCAGCCCAGCCCAGCCCAGCCCAGCCCAGCAGGCTGCACTCGCCCACGTCGCTCGCGTGGACGCGCACGAACCCCAGGCTGGGTGACGGCACCTCAGAACGGCGGCGGCTCGTCGGCCATGCCGGCGCACGCCGGGGCACCGAAACGTTCGTCGCGCCGCTCACCGCTGCGGGCCTCGTGCGGTTCGTCGCGCCGGGGGTCGCTCCGGACGTCGCCCCATTCGGGTTCGGGTCGGAGCATCACCGAGAAATTCTTAGGAGACACCTTCGGGAGCGCTGGCGGCGGCAACTCCCTGGGCGGCCGTACCGCCCGACGCCGCTGGGGCCGCCGAGGGCGCCACGGCAGACACGGCAGACACGGCGCCCGCCGCCACGCCATCGACACCGCCCGCATCGCCGCCCTCGCTCGATTCGCTCGACTCGCTCGACTCGCTGATGTTGGTCGCGGTCGCGAGGATGTTGTTCATGCTGTTGAACAGGTGCACGCCGGTCGCGCGCATCGCGAGCATCTCGTCCTGCGCGAGGATCGCCTCGACGATCAGGAGGTGCTCCGCGGTCGCGGCGACCAGGCGTGAGGGATCGAGCTTGGCGTGGCGGCGCACGCGAGCCAGGTGCCCGCGCAGATCGCGCAGGGCGTTGACCAGGTAGGGGTTGCCGGTGGCGTCGTCGATGGCGAGGTCGAGCCGATCGGCGAGGAAGTAGGGCGTCTCGTTGTCGACGACGTCGCCGTCGCCGGGGCCGGCGAGGAACGCATCGCGCAGCCGCTCGAACACCTCGCGGTCGCGCCGGCGGGCGGCCAGGCGCGCGGCCTGGGTCTCGAGCGCCTCGCGATACGCGTAGATGTGGCGGATCGTCTCCTGCGAGAGCGGGGCGACGACCATGGTCCGCCCGGGGCCGTTGGCCACCAGACCCTCGGCCGCAAGGCGCGAGAGCGCTTCGCGGATCGGCGTGCGCGAGACGCCCATCCGCTGCGCGGTTTCGATCTCACCCAGTGGCATCCCCGGTCGGAGATGCCACTGGATGATCTCTTCTCGGAGGCGCAGATATGCGACTTCGCTGGCGCGCATGTGCATATCTGCGCCTCCTTCTGACTAGCCGGCCTGGTTGCTGAGGACCAGGCTTCCGGACGCCGCGAACATCATGCCGACACCCTGGACGAAGCTCGTCTTGAGGTTCGGAACCTGCACGACGGCGTCGCCGCGGAGCTGGCGGACCGACTCCTGGATGGCGAACATGCCGTACATGCCCGAGTGGGTGTACGAGAGGCCGCCACCGGTGGTGTTGATCGGCAGGCGACCGCCGGGGCGCGAGTGCCCCTCAGCGTAGAACGCGCCCGACTCGCCACGGCCGACGAAGCCGAGGTCTTCGAGCATGTAGAGCGGCAGGTGCGCGAACGCGTCGTAGAACATGGCGTGGTCGATGTCGTCCGGCGTCATGCCGGCGCTCTCGAACGCGTCCTTGCTCGAGCGACGGAATGCTCCGAAGCTGTTCAGGTCGTCCATCTGCGAGACGATCGGGCTCTCGGTGGCCTCGCCCGAACCCATCAGGTACACGGGAGGCTTCGCGAGGTTCATGTCCTTCGCGCGCTCGGCGCTCACGAGCACCAGCGCGCCGCCGCCGTCGGTGACGACGCAGATCATGTCCTTGGTGAAGGGGTACGAGAGCGGCTTGTCGGCGAGGATCTCGTCGACCGTGATCGGCTTGCGACGGAACGCGCGCTCGTTCGGGATCGCCCACTCACGCTGGGTGGCGACGACCTCGGCCATGTCGCGACGGGTCAGGCCACGGCTCTCGAGGAACGACATCACGGGCGTGGTGAACGACGCGTACGGCGCGAGCGCGCCGAAGGGCTGCTCGAACTGGCCCGCGGGCGACGAGGGGTTGCGCACCATGGGAGGCATGCCCACACGCGAACGACCCGACTCACCGTGGGTGATCAGCACGACGGATGCCGCACCGGTGGCGATCGCGGCGGCGGCGTGACGCACGTGCAGCATGTAGCTGCAGCCGCCGACCATCGTGCCGTCGAGCCAGCTGGGACGGATGCCCAGGTAGTGGGCGACCTCCAGCGCGTTCGGCATCGTCGTGGCGAAGCCGTCGACGTCGGCGACCGTCAGGCCCGCGTCGGCGAGGGCGCGGACGGCGGCGTTGGCGTGCAGCTCGTAGACGGACGTGTTGGGCAGGACGCCGACCTCATCGGTCTCGGCCGCACCGACGATTGCGATGTTTCCACCGTGCATGCTCTTCAGCATTACTTCACCTCTTTCGGGACGAACATGGGCAGTGCTTGGTCGCCACGAGGCTCAAAGCGAACGGTGAGGGGCATGCCGAGCGACAGCGCTTCCGGGTTGGGCTCGACGCCGCGCAGGTTGGTCATCATGCGAACGCCCTCGGCGAGGGTGACGAGCGCGATGATCTGCGGCTCGCTCGACTCGAAGTCGGGGAACGGACGGTGGTTGATGACGTACGAGGTCAACGTCGCGTCGCCCGATGCGGTCTCCCAGACGATGGCGTCCGAGGAGCAGAAGGGGCAGTACGCGCGCGGGTAGAAGAAGAGACGATCACACGCGCTGCAGCGCGGGATGCGCAGCTCTCCGCGCAACGTCCCTTCCCAGAACTCCTTCGTCTCGGGAATGGGCTTTGGGACAGGTCCTGCTGACATGCGTGCTCCCTCCGAGCAGATGCCTGCGCGTGCGTGCAGACGTCCATCGTCTTCACGCGGCACAGGCATCAACACTTCTCTGTGTACTGATCTCTGTGTGCTGAACTGCTGGGTGCCGGAGCGCTCCGCGGAATGGTTCTCCGGGCGCACAACGCCTCGCCGTTCACGTGCGAGGTGCCGGGTTCGAAGAGGGTGGCAGGTGGCGCAGCCTCAATCGCCCAGCACAAGCCGACCCTAATGTATACAAACGCGAGACCGCAATGTTAGTGTGACCGAGACCGGCCTCGCCTGCAGAGATTACGGGCGCCCGAGGGTCAGTGTCTGTACACAATCACGGCTGTACGCAATCACAAGGAAGTGAGTAGTCATGGGAGCTCTTGAGGGCAGAATCGCCATCATCACCGGCGGCGGCAACGGGATCGGCGCAGCGATCTCGCGCTACTTCGCACGCGAGGGCGCGCGCCTGGTCATCAACGACCTCGGTGCGAATCCCGACGGCACGGGCGGCGACACGGGCCCCGCGCAGAAGGTGGCAGACGAGATCGTCGCCGCGGGCGGTCACGCGGTCAGCGACGGCGGCGACATCGCCGACGTGGCCACCGGCGAGCGCCTCGTGCGCACCGCCATCGACACCTACGGTGGCCTCGACATCGTCGTGAACGTCGCGGGCATCCTCCGCGACCGCATGATGTTCAACCTCGAGGAGAAGGACTGGGACGCGGTCATCCGCGTGCACCTGAAGGGTCACTACAGCACCCTCCGCCCGGCCACCGCGTACTGGCGCGAGCAGCGCAACCCGGAGGGCAACTACCGCATCATCAACTTCACGTCCGTCTCGGGCCTGCACGGCTCGCCCGGCCAGCCGAACTACGCGGCGGCCAAGATGGGCATCGTCGGCCTGACCTACTCGCTGGCGCAGGGCATGGCCCGCTACGGCGTGACCGCGAACGCGATCGCCCCGAGCGCGGCGACCCGCCTGACCGCCACCATCCCGGACTCGAAGCGCGTCGGCAGCGCCGGCAGCGCCGAAGCCGCGGTCGACCCGCGCATGTCGCCCGACAACATCGCGCCGCTCGCCGCGTACCTCGCCAGCGAGCGCTCGTCCTGGCTCACGAGCCGCGTCGTCTCCGCCGGCGGCTACAAGGTCGGCCTGTACAACGTGCCCGAAGAGATCACGAGCGTGCAGAACGAGCAGCCGTGGGAGTTCGACGACCTCGCGGGGGCGATGGAGGAGGACTTCCGCCCCCTCGCCGAGGGACTGCCGGCCTCGCCGTTCTCGAGCCAGCTGGCGAAGTAGCCGTGATCGTCGACACCGGCCTGCCGGGCAACCTCAGCGAGATCAAGGGCGCATCAGAGCTCGCCAACGAGCTCGGCTTCGACGGCATCTTCGCCGCCGAGGTCAAGTTCGACCCGTTCGTCGCGTCGGCCGTCGCCAGCCAGCACGCGCCCGGCATGGACCTGGGCACCAAGATCGCGGTCGCGTTCGCGCGCACGCCGATGACCGCGGCATACGCGGCGCACGGGCTGAACGAGCTCAGCGGAGGCCGCTTCCACCTCGGCCTCGGCACGCAGGTGCGCGCGCACGTCACGCGCCGCTTCTCGATGCCCTGGTCGCACCCCACCGCGCGCATGCGCGAGTTCGTGGTGGCGATGAAGGAGATCTGGGAGTCGTGGCGCACGGGCGAGCCGCTCGCGTTCAAGGGCGAGTTCTACGAGCACTCGCTGATGACCGAGTACTTCGTCCCCGAGACCCACACCCAGGCCCCGCCCGCCGTGTGGCTCGCCTCGGTCGGCCCGCTCCTCACCGAGGCCGCTGCCGAGGTTGCCGACGGCATCGTGCTGCACGGATTCTGGACCCGCGAGTACATGGACAAGGTCATGATGCCCGCGATCGATCGCGGCCTCGAGAAGGGCGGCCGCAGCCGGGACGACCTCGCGATCACCGCGGGCGGCTTCCTGATCACGGGCGCCACCGAGGAGGAGCTCGCGGCAAACCGCGAGCGGATCCGCTACCAGGTCGCCTTCTACGGCAGCACCCCGAGCTATCGGGGCGTCTGGGAGGCGCACGACATTGGCGAGCTGGGCGACCGCCTGCACGCGCTGTCGATCGAGAAGAGCCCCGACCGCTGGCAGCGGATGACCGGGCTGATCAGCGACGAGGTCCTCGACCTGTTCGCCGTGACGGCCGAGCCGAAGGACGTCGGCACCGCGCTGCTCGCCCGCCACGGCGACTACGCCGACCGCGTCTCCATCCCGCAGCTCGTCGGCGACGCGGCCGTGTGGTCGGAGACGATCGCGACGCTTCGCTCCGGCGGCGAGCGCGGCGCGCGCTAGCCCGCCGGCGGCGCAGCAGCCGCACCTGACGTCGTGCCCGGCCGGGAGCATCCGGCCGG
>JAKPAC010000042.1 GCA_029779645.1 Actinomycetes bacterium
TCCGGACATTGACCAGGCGGGATCCGTGTGTTTGCGGGCCTGTCGGGGAGGATGTCCTTGATGGGCACGAGCAAGAGAAAGACATACACGCCGGAGTATCGCCGTGAGGCTGCGCGTCTGGTGATCGACACGGGCCGGACCGTCGCGGCGGTAGCGCGCGAGATCGGCGTCGGTGAGCAACTGTTGGGCCGGTGGGTGCACGCCGAACGAGCGCGCACAGGCGTTGAGACCGACACGTTGCTGGATCTGAACGAGCGCGCCGAGCTGGAACGGTTACGCCGCGAGAATCAGGATCTGCGGATGGACAACGAGTTCCTGGGAAAAGCGGCGGCCTTCTTCGCATCGAAGCAGAACCCGAGGAGCGGTTCGCGGTGATCGAGGCGGAGAAGGCCAAACAGACGACGATAACGGTGACACGGATGTGTGCGCTGCTCGGGGTGGACCGGCGCCGGTACTACGAGTGGCGGACCCGGATAGCTGCCGGCCCGTCGCCACGGCAGCAGCGAGCCGCGGACCTGACGGTGCGGATCCGCGAGTTCCATGCCGCGTCCGACGGGACCTATGGGGCGCCAAGAATCCATGCAGATCTGCAGGACGCCGGGGTGGTGGTCTCGCGCAAGACGGTCGCGAAACTCATGCAGGCAGACGGCGTCACGGGGATCAGCCCCGCCACTTGGCATCCACCGACGACCGTCCATGGTGAGGATCCGTTCCCGGTTCCCGACCTGGTGGAGCGGCAGTTCGACAGGGGCGAACGCGACGTCGCTTGGTTCTCCGACATCACGTATTTGCATACCGGTGAGGGATGGGCGTTTCTGTGTGTCGTCAGGGACGGGAACACCCGCCGCGTCCTCGGCCGGACTGTCGCTGACAGTCTGCATACCGACCTCGTCGAAGACGCACTGCGCCAGGCGGTCGCGCTGCGCGGTCACCTGCCGCGGAAGGTGATCTTCCACGCAGATAGAGGCACCCAGTACACCAGCGCGCAGCTCGCGAAAGCAGCGAAGGAGCTTGGCGTGCTGCGGTCGATGGGTCGCACCGGGGTGTGCTGGGATAACGCCGCCGCGGAATCGTTCTGGTCCACGTTCAAGAACGAGTACTACCACCGGCACACCTTCGCCACGATCGACGCCGCTCGACGCGGCGCTTACGTCTGGATCGACGGCTGGTACAACGCTCGCCGACGCCACTCGAGCATCGGCTACCTCAGCCCGTTAGAGTACGAACGACGCCAGCTCGCGCTGGCAGCCTGACCAACCAACCAACCACCTGTCCGGGAATCGGGGTCAGCCTCACACACGAGCTGCCACTGTGTCTCGGAGGGGGCACTGTGTCTCGGCACTGCGTTCACCGTACGGCCCCGCGAAACGCACCACCTATCCCGAAACCCACGGCCTGACCGTGCACGGGCGAAGCCATGCTGCATCTCACCGCGCAGCACTCCACCCCACCGACGCAGAAAGGGCCCACCAACGCAGAACGGCCCTACCAACGCAGAACGACCCCACCAACGCAGAAGTCCCCCTCCGAGACGGAGGGGGACTTCTGTCGGTGCAGGGACTGGACTTAGAAGTCCATGCCGCCCGTCGGGTCGCCCATGGCGGGGCCGGCCGGCTCGGGCTTGTCTGCGACGACGACCTCGGTGGTCAGGAACAGACCCGCGATCGAGGCTGCGTTCTGCAGCGCCGAGCGCGTGACCTTGGCCGGGTCGATGATGCCCTGTGCGAACATGTCGCCGTACTCGCCGTTCGCGGCGTTGAGGCCGTGACCGACGGGCATCGTGGCGATCTGGTGCACGACGACGCCGGGCTCGAGGCCCGCGTTGATCGCGATCTGCTTGATCGGCGCCTCGATGGCGACGCGAACGATGTTGACACCGATCGCCTCGTCGCCCTCGGCTGCGACGCCGTCGAGCACCTTGCCGGCCTGGATGAGCGCGACGCCACCACCGGCGACGATGCCCTCCTCGACGGCCGCCTTCGCGTTGCGAACGGCGTCCTCGATGCGGTGCTTGCGCTCCTTGAGCTCGACCTCGGTCGCCGCGCCGGCCTTGATGACGGCGACGCCGCCGGCAAGCTTGGCGAGGCGCTCCTGGAGCTTCTCGCGGTCGTAGTCGCTGTCGGTGTTCTCGATCTCGCGACGGATCTGGGTCACGCGACCGGCGATCGCCTCTTCGTCGCCAGCACCCTCGACGATGGTCGTCTCGTCCTTGGTGATGATGACCTTGCGCGCGCGGCCGAGGAGGTCGAGGGTCGCGTTCTCGAGCTTGAGGCCGACCTCTTCGCTGATGACCTGGCCACCGGTGAGGATCGCGATGTCCTGCAGCTGCGCCTTGCGGCGGTCGCCGAAGCCGGGAGCCTTGACCGCGACCGACTTGAAGATGCCGCGGATCTTGTTCACGACGAGCGTGGCCAGGGCCTCGCCGTCGACGTCCTCGGCGATGATCAGCAGCTCCTTGCCGTCCTGGATCACCTTGTCGACGATCGGGAGGAGGTCCTTGATGTTCGAGATCTTCGAGTTCGCGATCAGGATGTACGGGTCTTCGAAGACCGCCTCCTGGCGCTCGGGGTCGGTCACGAAGTAGGGGTTGATGAAGCCCTTGTCGAAGCGCATGCCTTCGGTGAGCTCAAGCTCGGTGCCGAACGTGTTCGACTCCTCGACGGTGACGACGCCTTCCTTGCCGACCTTGTCGATCGCCTCGGCGATCAGGTCGCCGATGGTGGTGTCGGCAGCCGAGATCGACGCGGTGGCGGCGATCTCCGCCTTCGAGTCGACCTCCTTGGCGGTGGCGAGCAGCTCGTCCGAGATGGCCTTGACGGCCTTCTCGATGCCGCGCTTCAGGGCGATGGGGTCGCTGCCGGCGGCAACGTTGCGCAGGCCCTCGCGAACGAGCGCCTGGGCGAGAACGGTCGCGGTCGTGGTGCCGTCGCCCGCAACGTCGTCGGTCTTCTTGGCGACCTCCTTGACCAGCTCGGCGCCGATCTTCTCGTAGGGGTCTTCGAGGTCGATCTCTTTCGCGATCGAGACGCCGTCGTTCGTGATCGTGGGGGCGCCCCACTTCTTCTCGAGAACGACGTTGCGGCCGCGGGGGCCGAGGGTGACCTTGACGGCGTCGGCGAGCGTGTTCAGGCCGCGCTCGAGGCCACGACGGGCCTCCTCGTCGAAAGCAATGATCTTAGCCATTGTGTGTTTCGTCCCTCCCGGACGTAGGTTCGGATTAGCACTCCAAGATTACGAGTGCTAACACCAATACTGGCACTCGACCTGGGAGAGTGCAAGCCACGAACGCGGGGTTCGGCGACCGCGGACTACGGCTTCGCTGATGGCGAACCGGAGGGCGCGGGGGCGAGGTAGTCGGCCCCCAGCACCACGGTCAGCTGCAGCGCATCCGGGTCGCCGGACGGCTGGTAGAAGTCGTTCTGCACGACCTCGGCGCCGCCGATCACATCGGCCAGGCCGAGCGCCGCGGCGCGATCGCCGACGGCCGAGTAGTAGATCGTGGTCGTCTCGACGTCGCGGCTGCCCGCGGCGCCGGTCAGCACCAGCTCCGGGGCCCAGCCGGCCGCCTTGACCTTGTCGCCCACGCGTGTGGCGAGATCCTGCTCGGTCGTGCCGTTGAGCACGAGCACGGTGAAGGCGGTGTCGATGATCGGGTCGACCGTCTGCACCGGAGCCGGCTCGGGCGTCGGCTCGGGAAAGAGCTGGATGCGGCCCGAGGCGAGCAGCGTCGCGAAGATGCCGATCGCGACGATCAGCACCGTGGCGGCGAGCGCCCACAGCAGCGTCACCCAGCCGCGCGTGCGCGGGTTCTCGGCGCGGTGCGCGCCGACTCGACCGGGGGACGACGGCACGTCATCAAAGCGATCGCGCGGGGGCTTGGTGTTCGACACCCCCCGATGCTACCCGGCCGACCCTAATGCAGCGTCTCAGCCCCGCGGGCTCGCCTCGCAGCCTCGCGCGCGTCGCGCATGCGTCGCAGCCGTCCGACCAGCATCGGGTCATAGGCGAGCGCCTCGCGGCTGTCGATCACGCGCCCGAGCAGCTGGTAGTACCGGCTCGGCGTCAGCTGCAGCTCGGCCCGGATCGCCTCTTCCTTGGCGCCGACGTGCTGCGGCCAGTCGCGCTCAAAGTCGAGAATCGCACGGTCGCGCGCATCCAACGTGCTCATGCCTCCAGCGTAGGCGGGGCGGCGGGTTCGCCGCGCCACGCCACCCACGCCCCCAGCGGGTCGACCGCCGCGAGCGGCACCCCGTCGAGTGCGAGCGCGAATGCGTCGGCGGGCCACTCGCCCGCGGCGATCGGCGGATGCCACGCCTCGTGCAGGCCCGGCGCGTCGATCGTGATCCAGTGCCCGTGCAGCGAGCGCGCCGTCTCGATGATGCGATTGCGCGCCGCCCACGGCACGTGCGCCAGCACCCCGGGCGTCGTGACCACCAGCGTCATGTCGGCGGGCGCCTCGGCCGCCACCGCCGCCAGCAGCTCGGCCGCGTCGCCGCCCTGGATGAGGGGCTGCCGGATGCGGGCCGGAATCGCCGCGGCCTCGCCAGGCGCCGCCGGCCTCCGAGCCGCGAGCTCCGCACGCTCGAGCTCCGTGGCGACGACGTCGAGGGCGCTCTCGATGCGCGCCTCGCGCCCCGTCTCGCCCGGCCAGACCAGGCCGGTGATCCAGGCGCGACCCGCGGCATCCCGAGCGTCGACCGGCTGCAGATCGATGCCGGCGCGCCACCCGACCTCGGGCAGGCGCAGCCGCGGCACGGGGCCGGTGAGCCGGCACGCGAGCTCGACAGGCGAGCCGTCCGCCGGATCGAGCGCGGCCAGCAGCGCTCCCCCGGCGTCGCGGTACCGGTACGCGTAGCGGTCGGGAAACAGGCACAGCCCGGCGGAGGCGCCCACCTCCAGCAGCGCGATCGGCCCGTCGATCAGCGAGAGCGCGGGCAGGAGCGCCGCGCAGCGCCGCGGCTCGTTGGTCTGCACCCCCCGGCGCGCGCACTCGGCGACGAGCGCGTCGGCGTGCCCGAGCATCCATTCGCGCAGCTCGGGCCATGGCCCGAGCGGGGCGCCCAGGAGCCTCGCGACGGCGAAGACGAGGGGCGGCTGGCGATGCGTCGCCGGGATGCGCGCGAGCACGCGCCGCGCGGCCGGGTCGGCGGCGACGCCCCTCGCCCACTGCTCGTACAGGGCCGAACGCCCTGGCGCCTCCTGCTCGGCGAAGCGGCGATAGCGGGCCTTGACGGCGGCCTCCTCAGATTCCACGCATTCATCCTGCCCCGCCGGGCCCGTGCGCGGGCGCGCCACGACGGCCGGGCGCACGCGGGGAACACCCCGCCGGGCCCCGACGTTGCATACGCTGGGAGCAATCAGGAGGTCGTCATGACACACCCCATCCAACCCACCGGCATCCCGGTGACCGACGCGCAGTGGCGCGCGGCGCTCACCCCCGAGCAGTACGCGGTGCTGCGGCAGGCCGGCACGGAGCGCCCGTGGACGGGCCCGCTGCTCGACGAGCACCGCGCCGGGCTGTTCACGTGCGCGGGCTGCGGCGCCGAGCTGTTCAAGAGTGGCACCAAGTTCGATTCGGGATGCGGCTGGCCGAGCTTCTACGAGTCCATCCGCCCCGATGCGGTCACCCTCATCGAGGACCGCACGCTCGGCATGGTGCGCACCGAGGTGCGCTGCGCGCGGTGCGACTCGCACCTCGGGCACGTGTTCCCGGACGGCTATGGCACGCCCACGGGCGACCGCTACTGCATGAACTCGATCGCGCTCGGGTTCACCCCCGACGCCGAGACCGAGACCGAGACCGACGACTCGGACGCCGGTGCATAGCTCGGCGTCGAGCGTCGAGGCATCCCCGGCGCTGCAGGCGATGCTGCGGCGCCGCTCGAGCTCCAAGGTCGACGACACGGCACCCACGCACGAGGAGCTGCTCGCGCTGGTCGCCGGGGCCGGCCGCGTGGCCGACCACTCGTCGATGCGGCCGTGGCGCCTGATCGAGCTGCGCGGCGACGACCGCGAGCGGCTCGGACGCGCCCTGAACAAGGCGGCCGGCGAGAAGGGCGCGTCGACCAAGCCGATGCGCGCGCCGCTGCTGATCGCGGTGGTCGCGACGATCCGTAAGAGCGAGAAGGTTCCGGCGTGGGAGCAGGAGGCCGTCGCCTCCGGCGTCGCGCACATGCTGAGCCTCGCGCTCGACGAGGCCGGCTACGGCGTGATGTGGCGCACTGGGCACGCGACCCGCACCAAGGCGGTCGCGAAGGCGCACGGCCTCGAGAAGCACGAGCGGCTGCTCGGCTGGCTCTACGTCGGCGGACGGCCGGAGCGCACGCGCCCGGAGCGCCCCCGAACGATCGAGGCCGAGCGCTTCGTCTCGCGGATGCCCGGCGGCGAGCGCAGCGGCAGCGAGGACGCGCCGGAGCGCCCGCGCGCGAAGAAGCAGAAGACGTCGAAGAAGTCGAAGAAGCAGAAGGCCTCGAAGAGCCGGAAGGACGGCTAGGTCCGCGGCAGACGCCCGAACAGGCGCCGCCAGCGCACGCGGCCCCACGGGATCGCCGCGGCGGCGACCGCGAGCAGCGCGAGCAGCACCATCGCGAGCGACTGCCACAGCCCGGCGCCCGAGGTGGCCGGCCACCAGATGTCGAGCAGCACGGAGGCCACGAGCTGGCCGACGATCGAGGCGAGGCCGAGCAGCAGCATCCCGGTGAAGCGCACGAGCGCCGCCGACATCAGCACGTAGGCCATGCCGGCCGCGCCGCCCACGTAGAGCCACGGCTCGGTGGGCAGGTTCGTCGGCAGCCCCACGATCGAGACGTTCACCGCGACCGCGATCGACAGCAGGATCGTCCCGCCGATGAAGTTCACGAGCGTCGCCGTGAGCGCGCTGCCCGTGCGTGCGCGCAGCCGCCCGTTGGTCGCCGCCTGCCAGGCGATGCCGGCGCCGGCGACGACCGGCAGCATCAGCATCCACAGCGGCACCGCGGCGAGCAGCTCGGGCGAGACCGCGAGCGCGACGGCGACGAGCGCGAGCCCCGCGCCGAGCAGCCGGCCCGGCGTGATCGCCACGACGCCGGCCGGGCCGTAGCCCACGCGGTCGAGCACGAGGCCGTTGACCGTCTGGCCCGCCACCACGCCGACGCTGAACAGCGCCACGCCGATGACCGCGACGGTGAGCCCCTGCGTCGCGACGGTGACGGCCCCCGCCACGCCGCTCGCGAGCATCCACCACGGGATGCTGCGCTCGCGCACGCCCCTGGCGAGCTCGCGAAAGCCAGCCCGCCCGTTCGGCACGACCAGGCTCAGCACGATCATGATCGTCAGCGCGAAGACCATCGAGATGAGCGCGGCGAACAGGCCGTCGCCGAGCGCCATGCCGAGCGCGCCGTTCAGGCGTGCCTGCACGGCGGTGAGGATTCCGACGCACACGGCGCCGGCGATGCCCACCCAGCGCATGAGGCTCGGGTGTCGGATCACCGCCCGCACGCGGGCCTCGGACGGAACGCCCTCGACGGGAACGGATTTGGGACGCACAGAAACCACAACACCAACTCGACTCTTTCGGCCAGCCTAACAGTCGAGCGGCGAGCACCCGAGCCGCAGGCGCCCGAGCGGCAAGCGCCTGATCAAGGTCGGTTTTCGCCCGTGCCGCCTCCGTCTTCCGCGGCCCGCGCGACGAACAGCTCGTAGTCATCGCGCGAGCGGCGCGCGTACGCGTGCCCCCAGTCCAGCAGCGCCTCGCCGGCTCGGGCGCCGTCGCCGAGGTATCCGCTCACCTCGGCGGTGAACGGCGACTGCGCGTGCGCCCGCGCCAGTGTCGCGGCGCACGCGCGCGCATATGTGACGAACGGCTCGTCCTCGAGCTCCTCGACCTCGATGCCGCCCTTCATGTCGTGAAACTGCCGCACATAGAGCTCGAGCTCGATGCCGCGCGCATCCACGACGCGCAGCGAGCCGAGGAACGGATCGCTCAGCGCCTGCAGGATCCGCTGCATCGCCACCACGCGGCCGCCCTGGCCGCGCTCGCGGATGAGCTCGGTGAGCTCGAGCGGCTGGCCGATGCCGCCATACTGCTCGAGCACGCTGCGCCCGGCCTCCTTCGACTGCAGGATCAGGGTGTGCCCGTCGCCGTCCTGGAAGAGCGTGAGCGAGCAGCCGGTGCCGACGCTGCCGACGCCCACCACCCGCTGGACCGAATCGACGACGGCGTAGTGGCGCAGCTGGAGCGCGATGTCTGGGCCGGCGGTGCGCAGGTACTCCTGGGTCAGCTCCATCAGGCGCGCGTGCAGCTCCGGCGCGAGCGGCGTCGTGGTCGGCGACTGCAGCACGAAGCGCAGCCGCCCCGACTCGTCGACCTCGGTCAGCTTGCGCGAGGCCCGCTCGCCGGTGTGCTTCCTCGCATCCTTGATCGCCCGGTCCACCGCCTTGCGCGACGCGGCACGCATCCGACCCTTCGCGCCGCCTGCCTCGAAGTGCGCGTAGTACCGCTGCAGCGGCGCGGCACCGGCGGCGGTGCGCATCGCGAGCGCGTACGAGCGTACCGCGGTGCGCACGGCGTCGCCGACGACGGCATCCGCCCTCCCGGTGGCCTGCCCGGCGATCACCACGCTGGCGACCAGCCGCTTCAGGTCCCATTCCCACGGCGCCCACGCGGCCTCGTCGAAGTCGTTCAGGTCGAACACGAGGGTGCGCTGCGCGGTCGCGTAGAAGCCGAAGTTCGCGACGTGCGCGTCACCGCACGAGGGCACGAAGATGCCGGTGTGCGGCTCGCCGGCGAGGTCTGCGGCCATGATCGCCGCCGTGCCCCGGTAGAAGGCGAACGGGCTCTGACTCATCCGCTCGGTGCGCAGCGGCACGAGGTCTTGCAGTCGCGTCGCGTTCTGCGCATCGATGATCGACAACGGGTCGCGAGGCCCGCCGGCGAGCTCGGCAAGCCTTCGGCGCGGCACCGTGCGGCGCAGCTGCCTGCCCCGCGCTCGCCGCGCGTCACGACTCTCGGGCAGCTCCACGTGTGCGTCGTTCATCCTCCACCGCCTCCTTGCTCGGGGACGCCAGGGCCGGAGCCCCCGCCTGCGCGAACGCCCCGCGTGCGGCGGCGCACCGCCCGGGTGTCGTCGCAGTCAGAATCGCACATTCTCGCGTCGCGCATGCGCGTGTTCGCAGATCTGCGGCCGACCGCGAAGCGCGAGCGCCCTTGGGCGCGGGGGCGGACCGGACGCGGCGCGAACCGCGGGATGCCCGTCAGAGAGAGCCGGCTGCGGGACTCGAACCCGCAACCACCGCTTTACAAGAGCGGTGCGCTACCAATTGCGCCAAGCCGGCAATGTGAGCAAGTCTATCGGGGCGTTCGGGTGTGCTCCGGCATCCCGAACCCGACCGCCCGCGGGGCGGTGGCGCTCGTCGCGCCGCGAGGTCGAGCGCGGGTGCTCCTCGCGGTGCGCCGCCGCTACGGCGTGGGCGTGGGCGTCGGGCTCGGCGTGGCCTTGTAGTACGCGTCGCTCGAGAGCATCAGCACGAACTGCGCGAACTCCTTGGCGTCGGTCATGCTGCCGACGTAGGGCTTGCCGTCGACGAGCACGGTCGGGGTGCCGGTGAGCTTCTGCCCGTCGGCGCCCGGCAGCGGCTCGCTGAGGGCGCGCGCAGTGGCGGCCTGCACCCACGAGATGTAGCTGCCGTCCTCGATGCAGCTGCGCATCTGCTTCGGGTCCTCCGCGCCGGAGGCGATCGCCATGTCGGCGAGCGTCTTGCTGTCGAAGCCGTCGGTGTCGAACTCGGGCTGACGGGTCAGCAGCGAGTGGTTGAACGCGAAGAACGTCTCGGGCGAGTGCGTCGCGACGCAGACGCCGGCGTTCGCCGCGCGAAGCGAGTACTTCGTGCCGTTCGACTTGGCCGTCAGCAGCGCGACCGGGTGGTAGCTGAGGCTCACGGCGCCCTGCTTGACCCACTCGCCGAGCTGCGCGGCGTTGGCCTGCTGAAACTCGCGCGACTGCGCCGAGAGGTAGTCGATGTAGACGCGAATCTCGACGGGCGCCGGCTTGGCCTCTTCGGCGCTGGTGGATGCCTCGGCCTCGGGGTCGGCCTCGGAGGCGCCCTCACCCGTGGTCAGGGCGCTGGTCGTGACCGAATCGATCACGACGCCGTCCTGCTGCATGTTCGTGGGGGCGAGCTGCGGCGTGTCGTTCGCGCTCGTCCAGGCCAGGGTGACGCCGACGCCGACGACCGCGAGCACGGCGACGATGCCGACGCCGATCAGCACCCGGCGCAGCACCCCCGCTCGACGCTGCTGGGCGTGCACGAGCTGCGCCTTCTCGCGCAGGGCTTCGCGGTGGTCGCGCTTTGCGGGCGCGTCATCTGCAGACGCGCCATTGTGCTGGCTGGTGTCGTCAGTCGACATGAATCCTCGGTTCTCGCAGGGCCTCGGGTGGCCCGCAGCCTTCCGGCGTACCCATCGATGCTAATGACGCAATCTGAGAAATGCCCAGATGCGGCGGCACCCACCCTAGTGCCATCGGCGACCCCGCCTGCGATACTGATCGCACGCCCCCTCTTGGCACACGGGCAGGGCCCGTCATCCATCACTACGGATCGTCCGGCACGTACCTGCCGGTGAAGGAGAAGAAACCATGGCGTCCGTCACGTTCGACAACGCAACGCGCATCTACCCGGGCGGCACGCGCCCCGCCGTCGACCGGCTCAGCCTCGAGGTCGCCGATGGCGAGTTCCTGGTGCTGGTCGGCCCGTCCGGCTGCGGAAAGTCGACCTCGCTGCGCATGCTCGCGGGGCTCGAGGAGATCAACTCGGGGCACATCCGCATCGGCGAGCGCGACGTCACCGATGTGCCGCCGAAGGATCGCGACATCGCGATGGTCTTTCAGAACTACGCGCTCTACCCGCACATGACCGTGGCCGAGAACATGGGCTTCGCGCTGAAGATCGCCGGCGTGCACAAGGACGAGCGCGCCGCGCGCGTGCTCGAGGCGGCGAAGCTGCTCGACCTCGAGGACTACCTGGGCCGCAAGCCCAAGGCGCTCTCGGGCGGCCAGCGTCAGCGCGTCGCCATGGGCCGCGCGATCGTCCGCTCGCCGCAGGTGTTCCTGATGGACGAGCCGCTCTCGAACCTCGACGCCAAGCTGCGCGTGCAGACACGCACCCAGATCGCGTCGCTCCAGAGGCGCCTGGGCGTCACCACCGTCTATGTCACGCACGACCAGACCGAGGCGCTGACCATGGGCGACCGCATCGCCGTGCTGAAGGACGGCGTGCTGCAGCAGGTCGGCACCCCGCGCGAGCTGTATGAGAGCCCCAGCAACGTGTTCGTCGCGGGCTTCATCGGCTCGCCCGCGATGAACCTGTTCGCCAGCGACCTCACCGACGGCGGCGTCGCCTTCGGCTCGGCCGAGGTGCCCCTCGAGCGCGACACGGTCGCCCGCGCGACCGGCACGCAGGTCACCGTCGGCGTGCGCCCCGAAGACATCGTCGTCGGCCCCGCCGGCGGGCCCGGCCTCAGCGTGCAGATCGACCTCGTCGAAGAGCTCGGCGCCGACGGCTACCTCTACGGGCACACCGAGATCGCCGGCCAGCGCACCGAGGTCGTCGCCCGCGTCGACGGTCGCAACCATCCGAATGCCGGCGAGACCGTCAGCCTCACCGCGCGGCACAACCACGTGCACACGTTCGACATCGAAAGCGGCGAGCGCCTGAACAACGCGCCCATCACCGCCGACTGACCCGCGCCGCCATGGCACTGAGCATCAGCGCCCGCACGGTGGATCCGGGGTTGCTCGCCCTCCCCTGGGATCTGCCGCTGGCGCAGTGGCCGAGCAGCGTCATCGTGTCGCTGCCGAAGGGCCTCTCGCGCCACCTCGTGCGTTTCGCGCTGCTGTCGGGCGGCGTCGTCGCGGTCAAAGAGACCACGGAGCAGATGGCGCGCCGCGAGTACGAGATGCTCGGCAGCCTCGCCCGGCTCGCGGTGCCGTGCGTCGAGCGCGGCGCCGTGATCGCCGGCCGGGTCGACGCCGAGGGGCACCCCCTCCCGGCGGCCCTCGTGACGGCGCATCTGAAGTTCTCGCTCCCGTATCGCGCGCTGTTCCAGCAGGTGCTGCGTCCCGACACCGCGACCCGCCTCGTCGACGCGCTCGCGGTGCTGCTGGTCCGCCTGCACAACGTCGGGTTCTTCTGGGGCGACGTCTCGCTCTCCAACACCCTGTTCCGCCGCGACGCGGGCGCCTTCGCCGCCTACCTGGTGGATGCCGAGACCGGCGAGCTGCATGAGGGCGGCCTGACCGCGGGGCAGCGCTCCCACGACCTCGACGTCGCCCGCACGAACATCGCCGGCGAGATCATGGACCTGGAGGCCAGCGGCCGGCTCGAGGACGGCATCGACGCCATCGAGATCGCCGACCGGCTCGTCGCCGCCTACACCTCGCTGTGGAGCGCGCTCACCGAGGAGGAGTCGTTCTCGTCGGCCGAGGCGTGGCGCATCAACGAGCGCGTGCAGAGGCTGAACGACCTCGGCTTCGACATCGGCGAGATGGCGATCACCACCGACGGCACCGGATCGCACGTCTCGATCCAGCCGAAGGTCGTCGACGCGGGGCATCACCAGCGTCGCCTGATCCGCCTCACCGGGCTCGACGTCGAAGAGAACCAGGCCCGTCGCCTGCTCAACGACCTCGACTCGTACCGCGCCATGGTCACCCGGCCCGGCCTCGACGAGGAGATGATCGCGCACGAGTGGCTCACGCGCGTGTTCGAGCCGGTGGTGAAGGCCATCCCGGCCGAGCTGCGGGCCAAGCTCGAGCCCGCCGAGGTGTTTCACCACGTGCTCGAGCACCGCTGGTACATGTCGCAGCAGCGCGAGAGCGCCGTGCCGATCTCGGAGGTGCTGACCTCCTACATCAACGACGTGCTGCGCCACCGCCGCGACGAGGCGACCATCATGGGCCCGCTGACCGAGACGCTCACCATCCCGCAGCTCACGCCGGACGGGCGGCCCAGCGGGACGGGCGAGCACGGGGCGAGCACGCGCGCGGCCGAAGCCGACAGCCCCGATTCCGACGGCGACGCAGACGAGGTCGACTGGCGCGACCTCGTCTGAGCGCGGCTCAGAGCCCGCGGCGCTTGGAGACCTCGTAGAGCGCGACCGACGTCGCGATGCCGGCGTTGAGCGACTCGGTCGCCGCCGAGATCGGGATCGACACGATCTGGTCGCACGTCTCGGCGACCAGGCGCGACAGCCCCTTGCCCTCGCTGCCGACGACGATGACGATCGGCCGCTCGGCCAGCTCGAGCTCGGGCAGCGCCACATCGCCGTCGCCGTCGAGGCCGAGCACGAACACGCCCTGCTTCTTGAAGTCCTTGAGCGTCGCCGTCAGATTCGACGCGAGCGCGACGGGCGTGCGCGCGGCCGCGCCGGCGCTCGTCTTCCACGCCGCCGAGTTGACGCTCGCCGAGCGCCGCTGCGGCACGATGACGCCCTGCCCGCCGAACGCGGCGGTCGAGCGGATGATCGCGCCGAGGTTGCGCGGGTCGGTGATGCCGTCGAGCGCGACGAACAGCGGTGTCTCGCCGCGGTCGATGACCTCCTCGAGGAGGTCGTGCGGGTGCGCGTACTCGTACGGCGGTACCTTGAGGGCGACGCCCTGGTGCACCCCGTCGAAGCCGGCCATGCGGTCGAGCTCCGGGCGAGTGACCTCGAGCACCGCGATGCCGCGGTGCGTGGCGATCGAGAGCATCTCTTTGACACGGTCATCCATCTCGACGCGCTGCGCGACGTAGAACGCCGTCGCGGGGATCTTCGCCCGCAGCGCCTCGAGCACCGAGTTGCGACCGGTGACGATCTCGGTGTCGTCGCTCTGCTTGGGCGAGCGCGAGCCGCCGCGACCCGCGTTCGCGGGCTTGGGCTTGGGCTTGCCGCCGGCGGCGGCGTAGCGCTCCTGGGCGGCCTTGCGCTTGCCGGCGGGGTGCCAGGCGCGATCCTCGGCCTTCGGGGTCGGGCCGCGGCCCTCGAGGCTGGAGCGCCCCTTGCCGCCGCTGCCCTTGGTGGGGCCCTTCTTCGTCTTTCGGGCGCCGGGGCGTCCGGGCTTGTTACCGGCCATTGATGCTCCAATGTGTTGCGCCAGAGGCGTCTTCGAGGGTGATCCCCGCGGCGGCGATCACATCACGGATGCGATCCGCCGCGGGCCAGTCTTTGGCATCGCGAGCGGCGGCCCGCTGCGCGATGAGTCCCTGCACCAGGGTGTCGAGCGCGGATGCCTCGGCCGAGGCATCCACCTGCCGCCAACGCGGCGAGAGGGGGTTGATCCCGAGGATCTCGGTCATCGCCGACACCTCGCCGGCGATCGCGCGGGCGGCGCCCGCATCGCCCGCGTCGAGCGCCGTGTTGCCGTCGCGCACGTGCGCGTGGATGACCGCGAGCGCCTGCGGCACCCCGAGATCGTCGTTCATCGCGGCGACGAAGTCTGGGTGCGGCGCGGCGCCCGCGGCCGCCACGCCGTCGCCGTCGTCGCCGCCCTCGCGCGCGGCGCGCTCGAGGAAGCCGCGGATCCGATCGAGCGCACTCGCGGCCTCGTCGAAGGTCTTGTCGGTGATGTCGAGGCTCGAGCGGTAGTGCGCGGCGCCCAGGGCGTAGCGCACGACCAGCGGCTCGCGCTGCGCGAGCACGTCCTCCGCGAGCACGAAGTTGTGCAGCGACTTCGACATCTTCTGCCCGTTCACGGTCACGAGGCCGTTGTGCACCCAGTACCGCGCGAACGCGTCGCCCGCCGCGGTCGACTGCGCCAGCTCGTTCTCATGGTGCGGGAAGCGCAGGTCGAGCCCGCCGCCGTGCACGTCGAACTCGGCGCCGAGGTAGCGTCGCGCCATGGCCGAGCACTCGATGTGCCAGCCGGGGCGACCGGGACCCCAGGGCGAGTCCCAGACGGCCGTCGCCGGCTCGTCGGCCTTGGCGCCCTTCCACAGGGCGAAGTCGTGCGGGTCGCGCTTGCCGCGCAGCTGCGCCTCTGCGTCCGCCTCCAGCGCGTCGAGCGACTGCCGCGTGAGCGCGCCGTAGCCGGGCCAGCTGCGCACATCGAAGTACACATCGCCCGCGGCATCCGAATCCGCCGGCGCCGCGTACGCGTGCCCGGCCGCGATCAGCTCGGCGATCAGCTCGTGCATCTGCGGGATCGACGCGGTCGCGCGCGGCTCGTAGGTCGGCGCGGCGATGCCGATCGCGGCATATGCGGCGGTGAAGGCGAGCTCCATCCGGTACGCGAGCGCCCACCACGGCTCATCGGCTGTGGCGTTCGCCAGCACCTTGTCGTCGATGTCGGTGACGTTGCGCACGAAGGTGACGCGGTGGGATGTCTCGAGCCAGCGCCGCAGCAGATCGAACGCGAGCGCGCCCCGGAGGTGGCCGATGTGGGGGCCCGACTGCACCGTCGGACCGCAGACGTAGATGCCGACCTCGCCCGCCCGCAGGGGCGTGAAGTCGCGCAGCGCCTGCGCCCTCGTGTCATACAGTCGAAATCCCACGGGTCAAGACTACCGGCGCGGTCCGCGCGCCGAACGATCGGCGGCGCGCGATCTGCGGCGGGGCAAGCTGCCGCGGATCGCGTGCGCCACGGGCTCGCCGGCGGCCGGCGCGCCACGCAGGCGGGCGCCCCGCGGCTCAGGCCCGGACGATCAGCGCCGTCGCGGTCGCCGCGATCCCCTCGCCGCGACCGGTGAAGCCGAGCCCGTCGGTGGTCGTCGCCGCGACCGTCACCGGTGCGCCCAGCAGCGCGCCGAGCGCGGCCTGCGCCTCGAGGCGGCGCGGCGAGAAGCGCGGGGCGCGCGCCTGCACCTGGACCGACACGTTGCCGATCGCCCAGCCCGCGTCGGCGAGCACGCGGCGGGTGCGGGTGAGGAACACGTCGGCGTGGGCGCCCTCCACCGCGGGATCGTCGGTGCCGAACAGCCCGCCGATGTCGCCGAGATCGGCGGCCGACAGCAGCGCATCGACGATGGCGTGCGTGACGACGTCGCCGTCGGAGTGGCCCTCGAGCGCGCGCTCCCCCGGCCAGGGCAGCCCCGCGAGCCAGAGCGTGCGCGTCGAGCCCTCGGCGGCATAGGCGTGCACGTCGGTGCCGATCCCCACGCGCATGCCCAGCGCCCCCGCGCCCGGCGCCGCCGCCTGGCCCGGCACGGACTCCGCACGCCGGGTGCCCCGGGCGTCGGCCTGCTGCGCCCGCTCTCCGAGCAGCGTCTTCGCGCGCTCCAGATCTGCGGGCGTGGTGATCTTGAACGCGTGTGCGTGCCCGTCGAGCGCGCGCACCGGGTGCCCGGCCGCCGCGACGAGCGCCGCATCGTCGGTGAACTCGGCGGTCGCGCCGGCGTATGCCGCGTCGAGCACGTCGCGCCGGAACCCCTGCGGGGTCTGCACCGCGAGCAGCTCGTCGCGATCGACCGTCGCGCCGACCGAGCCCGCGGCATCCACCCGCTTGACGGTGTCGACCACCGGCAGCCCGGGGATCACGGCCGCGCCCGTGCGCTCGACCTCGTCGATCACCCGGTCGAACACCTCTGCGGGCGTGAGCGAGCGCGCCGCGTCGTGCACGAGCACGGTGCGCACGTCCGGCCAGACGGCCCGGAGCCCCGCCGCGACCGAGGCCTGGCGGGTCGCGCCGCCCGCGACGATGCGCACCAGCTCGAAGCGATCGGATGCCTCACCCCCGCCGGCGGCCGTCGCGGCGGCCGCGACCGTGGCCGCGGCATCCATCGCCTCGGTGCGGGCGTCGCCCTCGAGGCCCGCCGGCACCACGAGTACGAGCTGCGCGGCCCGGCGCGTGCTGAGGGCGGGGATCAGGCTGTGCCAGAGCACGGTGTGCGCATCGAGCCCGACGAACGCCTTCGGCGCGCCGGCGCCGAGCCGCAGGCCCGAGCCGGCGGCGACGACGATGATGGCCGCATCGGGCACTGGCGTGATGCTCATGCCGCTCACGCTACCGGAGTGCGCGCACGCAAAAAGGCTCCCCGTCCGCGATGCGGATCGGGGAGCCCTGCGCTGTCGGCCGCGGCGCGGCGCTCAGCGTGCAGTCACTATGAAGCGAGAACCTCGTCGAGCACGTTCGACGCCTGCTCCTCGTCGGTCTTCTCGGCGAGCGCGAGCTCGGAGATGAGAATCTGGCGCGCCTTCGCAAGCATGCGCTTCTCGCCGGCCGAGAGGCCGCGGTCCTGGTCGCGGCGCCAGAGGTCGCGGACGACCTCGCTGACCTTGATGACATCGCCCGAGGCGAGCTTCTCAAGGTTGGCCTTGTATCGGCGCGACCAGTTCGTGGGCTCTTCGGTGAACGGCGCGCGCAGCACCTCGAAGACGGCCTCGAGGCCCTCCTTGCCGATCACATCGCGCACGCCGACGAGATCGATGTTGTCGGCAGGCACCTCGATCGTCAGGTCGCCCTGGGTTACCCGGAGCTTGAGATAGATCTTCTCTTCACCCTTGATAATTCGAGTCTTCACTTCGGCGATCGTTGCGGCACCGTGGTGCGGGTAAACGACCGTCTCGCCAACCTCAAAAAGCATGCAGATCTGTCCTTTCGGCTCCGTATAGGATACCACAGGCCCCATAGGCTAAGGTTCGCACTGCAGCTTCGGCGACGCACCCGACACGCATCACCCCGGGCGCCCCGTCCCGGGCCCGCGACGCGTGACGCGCGGCGTGCGCGAGCGGGATGGGATCGACGACGGGCGCCGCGCTCATTCCGCGAGCTTTGCAACGCGAATTCATCCGAGCGCGGAATTCCCCTAGACTGACCTCAGTCCACTACCGCCGGGAGGCATCTTGAAGTCCCGCTTGCTCGCGTCCATTGTGCTGGGCACCGCCGTGGTGCTGACCGCCACTGGCTGCAACATGCTCGCCCCACAGGCGACCACCCTCCAGTACAACCCGGGCGACGGCATGAGCGTCAACACCGGTACCATCCAGGTGCTCAACGCCCTCGTCATCTCTGAAGACGGCGAAGACGGCAACCTGGTCGTCGCGTTCTACAACAAGGACGAGGAAAACGACGCCACGATCTTCATCGAGTTCGGCGAGAACGGCAAGGGCGGCGAAGCGGCGATGGAGATCCCCGCCGGCTCGCTCGTCAGCCTCGGCGGCGACTATGAGGAGCCGCTCCTGCTCGAGGGCATCAACACCGACCCCGGCGCGCGTCTTCCCATGTACTTCCAGTCCGGCGACGGCGAGGGGCAGCTCGTGCTGGTTCCCGTCCTCGACGGCTCGCTCCCGTACTACGCGGACCTGGTTCCCTGATCCCGCACGTGGATGCCTCGGCCACGGCCTGAGGCATCCACCACGCACGCGAATGCGGCGCGCACCTCTCGGTGTGCGCCGCATTCGCGTCTGCGTCCGCTCGCCTGCGCCTGCTCGCGCCGGCGTCGGCGCCGAGGCCTGGGCGCCTGGGCCTACGCCTCGAAGCGATAGCCCAGGCCGCGCACGGTCACGAGCGAGACCGGTGCGCTCGGCACGGGCTCGATGCGCGAGCGGATGCGCTTGACGTGCACGTCGAGCGTCTTCGTGTCGCCGAAGTAGTCGCTCCCCCACACCCGGTCGATCAGCTGACCGCGCGTGAGCACCCTGCCCGCGTTGCGCATGAGCAGCTCGAGCAGCTCGAACTCCTTGAGGGGCATGCTGATCTCGTGGCCGTCGACCGCCACCGTGTGCCGGTCGAGGTCGAGCGTCACGCGCCCGCCGCTGAGCACGCGATCCTCCTCCTCGTCGACCACCGTGAGTCGGCGCAGGATCGCCCGCATGCGGGCGAGCAGCTCGCGCGCCGAGTACGGCTTCGTCACGTAGTCGTCGGCGCCGAGCTCGAGGCCCACGACGATGTCGATCTCGGAGTCCTTGGCGGTCAGCATGATGATCGGCACGGCCGAGTGGGTGCGGATCTGGCGGCACACCTCGGTGCCGGGCATCCCGGGCAGCATGAGGTCGAGGAGCACGACGTCGGCGCCGCGGTCGCGGAAGGCGGCCAGCGCCGAGGGGCCGTCCTCGGCGATCTCGACCTCGAACCCCTCCTTGCGGAGGAGGTAGGCGAGGGGTTCTGCAAGGTCGGGCTCGTCTTCGACGAGGAGGACACGAGTCATTGGGCGTCTTTCCTGTTGGGGCGGGGGCTCTGGGGATCGCCCTCGGGGATCCGGACGGTGAAGGTCGATCCTCGCCCGGGCTGCGACCACACGCGCACCTCGCCGTCGTGGCGCTGCACCGCGTGCTTCACGATCGCGAGGCCGAGGCCGGTGCCACCCGTGCGGCGGGAGCGCGCCTGGTCGGCGCGGTAGAAGCGCTCGAAGATGCGCTGCTGCTCGGCCTCGGCGATGCCGATGCCCTGGTCGGTGACGGCGATCTCGACGACCCCGTCGACCGCGCGCACGCCGACCCCGACGCGGGAGCCCTTCGGCGAGTACGCGATCGCGTTCGCGATCAGGTTGCTGATGGCCTCGGTGAGCGTCTGCGCATCGCCGACGACCGAGGTACCGCGCTGACCGCCGCGCACGAGCTCGACCCGCTTGGCCTCGGCCTCGACCGCATGCTGCTCGAGCGCCGCGGCGACGACCTCGTCGACCGAGACGACGACGGCGGCCTCCAGCTCGTGGGCGGCCTGCACGCGCGAGAGCTCGAGGATGCGCGAGGTCAGCCGGGTGAGCCGCTCGGCCTCGAACGTGAGCCGGGCGGTGAACGAGCGCACCTGCTCCGGCTCGTCGGCCGCGGCATCGATCGCCTCGGCGAGGAGGGTGACGGCGCCGACAGGCGTCTTCAGCTCGTGGCTCGTGTTCGCGACGAAGTCGCGGCGCATCTGCTCGACGCGAAGCTGCTCGGTGATGTCGTGCAGGATGAGCAGGCAGTATCGCGGGCTGAGCATGGCGGCGCGGACCATCGCCACGTGCGTCTCGGCGCTCACGCCCGGGCGGCGCAGGCTCACCTGCGTGCGCTCAGGGGCGCTCGCCCGCTGCGCGCGCCGCACGATCGCGCGCAGCTCCTCGTCGGCGAGCACCTCGCCGACCGCCATCCCGAACACGGCCGCGCCCGGCGCGATCGCGGCGATCGTGAGTGAGGTGTCGACGACGAGGGCCGCGTCGTCCATGGCGCTCAGCACCTGCGTCACGCCGTCGGGAACCGTCGCCGCGGCCGCTGCTCGCGCGCGGCGCCCGGCCCGGATCGCGGAGCCGATCAGTGCGAAGACGCCGATGCCGGCAGCTGCGCCGAACAGCAGCGCCAACAGCACGAGCTGCACCGAATTCATGCCTCCAGCGTAGGACGCCGCGGCGGCCCCGCGCGCCCTCGCCCGGGCAAAACCGCGCCCTCGCTAGAATCGCTCACGAGGTGTTCACGCCCGCGGCACCGATCGTTCACCTTCGGCCACGACAATGGCCACCGGAACACCGTCGCCGCCGGCCGCGTTCCGCACGAGCGCTGGTGCGATCCCGCCCCGCAGCGCTCACGCCGCCTCCCAGAAAGGGAAACGAACATGCGTCAGGTGTTCCACCAGTCACTGCACGACGTCCAGGTCGGTCTCGCCGAGATCGCCGACCTCGTCACGATCGCGATCGACAAGGCCACGCGCGCCTTCGCCAACAGCGACGTCGCGCTCGCCGAGGAGGTCATCGCCGACGACGTCCACATCGACGAGCGCGCGGTCGCCCTCGACGAGCTGGCCATCGAGATCCTCGCCCGCCAGCAGCCGGTGGCCCGCGACCTGCGCATCGTCGTCAGCGCGCTGCGCATGAGCGCCTCGCTGGAGCGGATGGGCGACATGGCCGAGCACATCGCGCAGCTCGCGCGCTACCGCTTCCCCGAGCGCGCGGTGCCGAAGGGCCTCAAGTCGACCTTCGCTCGGATGGGCGAGCTCGATGTCGAGATCGCACGCAAACTCGCCGAGCTGCTGCGCACGCAGGATGTCACCCTGGCCGAGGAGATCCGCAACGACGACGACGCGGTCGACGAGCTGCACGTCAGCGTGTTCGAGAAGGTGCTGGGCGAGAACTGGAAGGGCGAGGCCACCGCCACCGTCGACGCGACCCTCGCCAGCCGCTACCACGAGCGCTTCGCCGACCACGCCGTGTCGGTCGCGAAGAAGATCATCTACCTCGCGACCGGCGACTGGGCTCCCGACGACGAGCCCGTCCAGCTGTAGCCGAACGCCGCGACATGAACGGGGAGGGACGGAGCGCGAAGCTCCCGTCCCTCCCCGTTCATGTCGCTGTGGCGCGTGCGACTGCGGCTACTTGCTGCCCTGGGCCGCAACCGCGGCGGCACCGGCCTCGGCCGCCTCCGGGTCGAGGTACTCGCCGGCGCCGATCGGCTTGAAGTCGGCGTCGAGGCGGTAGACGAGCGGGATGCCGGTGGGGATGTTCAGCGCCGCGATGTCTGCGTCGCTGATGCCCTCGAGGTGCTTGACCAGGCCGCGCAGCGAGTTGCCGTGCGCGGTGACGAGGACGGTCTTGCCCGCGGCGAGGTCGGGCTTGATCTCGCCCTCCCAGTACGGCAGGAGGCGCTCGATCACGAGCGAGAGCGACTCGGTCAGCGGGATCGCGCCGTCGATGCTCGCGTACCGCGGGTCGTCGCTCTGGCTGTACTCGTTCGCCGGGTCGATCGGCGGCGGCGGCACGTCGAACGAGCGGCGCCACAGCTGGAACTGCTCGGCGCCGTACTCGGCGAGCGTCTCGGCCTTGTCGAGCCCCTGCAGCGCGCCGTAGTGACGCTCGTTGAGGCGCCACGAGCGCTTGACCGGCAGCCAGAGCAGGTCGGCCGCGTCGAGCGCGAGGTTCGCGGTCTGGATCGCGCGGCTGAGCACCGAGGTGTAGACGATGTCGGGGGTCAGCCCCGACGCCGCGATGAGCTCGCCGGCGCGCGCGGCCTCGGCGCGGCCCTTCTCGGTGAGTCGGACGTCGACCCAGCCGGTGAACAGGTTCTGCTCGTTCCAGAGGCTTTGACCGTGGCGAAGGAGAATCAGATTGTAAGGCGCGCTCATGCCGCCAATCCTACCCAGCCCCCGCGCGGGGTGACGGCGGGTGACAGCGGTGACAGCCCGTCGAGCGCGCGTCCGCCGGGGGCCGACGCCGGGGTCGCCGCGGCGGGCTGCTGACACAATGAGGGCATGCCCTCGACCCGGATGCCACGACCCCTCGCGCGGGCGGGCTCGCGATGACCACCGCCACCGTGGTCGGGAGCGGCCCGAACGGGCTCGCCGCCGCGATCCGCCTCGCGCAGGCGGGCATCGCGGTCACGGTCGTGGAGGCCGAGCCGACGATCGGCGGCGGGGCCCGCACCGAGGAGCTCACCGTCGCCGGCGTGCGTCACGACGTCGGCGCGACGGCGATGCCCGGAGCCATGTCGTCGCCGTTCCTGCGCTCGCTGCGCCTCGAGCGCCACGGGCTGCGCTGGCTGCGGCACGAGGCGGTGCTCGCGCATCCGCTCGACGCCCCCGCCGACGGCTCGCCCGCGACCGCGGCGCTGCTGTGGGAGGACGTCTCGCGCACCGCGCAGGGACTCGGGCGCGACGGCGCGGCGTGGGTGCGCGCGTTCGGCCCGCTCGCGCGGCGCTACGACGAGGTGGTCCACGACACGTTCGCGCCGCTGGCGCACTGGCCGCGGCATCCCCTGACCATGGCGCGGGTGGGCATGCGCGCCGCCCTGCCCACGACGTGGTTCACGCGCCGCTTCGCCGACGAGCCCGCCCGCGCGCTGTTCGCGGGCATCGCCGCGCACGGCTTCACGCGGCACGACACGCCCCTCAGCGCCGCCGCGGGCGTGATGCTCACCGCCGCCGCGCACGACGCGGGCTGGCCGATCGTCGAGGGCGGCTCCGCCGGGCTGATCACCGCGCTCGAGTGCGAGCTGCGATCGCTCGGCGGCCGCATCGAGACGGGCCGGCGGGTCGTGGATGCCGCGGCCCTCGGCACCGATCTCGTCTTGCTGAGCGTGCCCCCGCGCGCCGCCCTGCGCATGCTGGGCGGCGATGTGCCGGCGCGCACGCGCCGCGCGTGGTCGCGGTTTCGGCCGGGTCCCGCGGCGTTCAAGGTCGACCTGGCCATCGAGGGGGACGTGCCGTGGTCGGCCCCCGACGCCCGGCGCGCGGGCGTGCTGCACCTGGGCGGGAGCTCCGCCGAGATCGCGGCGGCCGAGCGGGCCGCGGTCGCCGGCCGCATGCCCGAGCGGCCGTTCGTGCTGGTCGGGCAGCAGTACCTCGCCGACCCCAGCCGCTCGGCGGGCGGCATCAACCCGCTGTGGGCCTATGCCCATGTGCCCGCCGGTTTCGAGGGGGATGCCGCGCCCGCGGTGCTCGCCCAGATCGAGCGATTCGCACCGGGCTTTCGGGACCGCATCGTCGCGACGCACGTACGCGGCCCCCGAGCGCTCGAATCGCACAACGGCGCGCTGCTCGGCGGCGACATCGGCGGTGGCGCGAACACCGCCCGCCAGCTCGTCGCCCGGCCCCGCCTGGGCTTCAACGCCTACCGCGGCCGACGCGGGCGCGTGTACCTGTGCGGCTCATCGACCCCGCCGGGCGGCGGGGTGCACGGCATGGCCGGCTTCCACGCCGCCGAGACCGCGCTGCGCGACCTCGGCGCGATCTGAGGCGGGCCCGCGGGCGGCGCCGCGCCCGCTCGCGCCGCGCGGGCCCAGCGGCGTGGGCGCTCGACGCGGTCGTCGTCGGGCCAGCTCGGGCGAGGCCGGCGAGCGGTCGTCGGCGCCGCCGCTCGGCCGTGCTGCCGCTCAGTCGGTGCCGTCGCTCAGCGCCGCGGGCGGCCGCCGATGCGCGGCAGCCGCGGCACGTTCGCGGTCGCGCCCGCGTCCGGCGGCACGATGACCTCCTGCGCGGCGGGCAGGCGTCCGCCGTCGACCTCGACCTCGAGGGTCTCATCGACGGGCACGCTGCGCTTGACCACGGCGAGCGCGATCGGGCCGAGCTCGTAGTGCAGCGCGGCCGATGTCACGTGCCCGGCGACGGCGCCATCGACCGTACCGCCAGACTCGTCGAGGGCGCCCGGGCGCAGCACCGCCGCGCCCGGGCGCGGCAGGGTCGACTGGCTCCCGTCGAGGTGCAGCAGCACCATGCGCCGCGGCGGACGGCCCAGATTGTGCACCTTCGCGACCGTCTCCTGCCCTCGGTAGCATCCCTTGTTCAGGTGCACGGCCGAGCGCAGCCAGTCCGACTCGTGCGGCAGCGACCGCTCGTCGACCTCGCCGCTCCAGCGCGGGCGCCAGGCCTCGATCCGCAGGGCCTCGGCGGCGCCTATGCCCGCGGGCGACGCATCCGCACTCGCGTCGGCGAGCGCCGCGGCGAGCCGGCCCAGCCCCGCGACCGGCACGATCGCCTCGACCCAGGCCCACTGCGCCGCGGGGTGCTGCTCGCCCGACGCGTACTGGTAGCCCCCAGGCGAGACCACCGCCCACGGGTCGCGCCAGCGCATCCGGGGACTCGCCGCCGCATCGACGAGCGCACCCGCCGCGCCGCCGGTGCGATCGACCCAGCCCACCACCCCGAACTCGTCGGTGACGTCGGCGATCTCGACCTGCATCCGGAATCGCATCCGGGTGAGCCACGCCTGCAGCGGCTCGGCGTCGTCCTGATCGACGATGAGCCACAGGGTCTCGCCGTCGTCGACCAGGTTGGCCTGGTGCTCGATGCGCCCCTGCGGGTCGAGGATCAGCGTCTCGGTGCTCACGCCCGGCTGCAGGCTTCGCAGCGCCTGGCTCGAGATCGAATCCAGCCAGGTGAGGCGGTCGGGGCCCGTGAGCGTGAGCACGCGGCGGTCGCCGAGGTGCACGATCGCGGCCCCCTCCGCGAGACGGCGCTGCTCGCCCAGCGGGCTGCCGTAGTGGGCGGGCGCCTGCGCACCCTCGGGAACCACGGCCCCCGGCAGCGCGGCGAAGGGCGAGGGCATCACTGCACTTTCTGCAGGCGGGCCGACGCGTGCGATCCCAGCTCCGAGCCCAGGGCCGCGATGTCCCACGCCCACAGCAGGTGCCCGTCGACGAGGCCGTACATGCGGGTCGCGGCGAGGTACTGCTTGGCGCCGGCCGCACGCACCACGGCGTCGGTGGCGATGTCGATCCGCGGGCCGCGCACCTGCCCCAGGTACAGCTCGCACACGCCGTCGGCGTGCACGATGGATGCCTCGATGTCGAAGCCGTCGGCGCTGTTGCGCAGCGCCTCCACGTCGTCGGCGGTGCGCGCAGGCGCGGTGACGGTCGGCGGCAGCAGCCCCGGGCCGGCGTCGGCATCGCCGAGCGGGCGGGTCAGGCGCCAGAAGCCGGCCTCGGCCGCGAGCGGCACGCGGCGCGGGTCGCCCTCGGCGAACTCCTCGCCGTCGCCGTCGCCGATCAGCAGGGCCGTGGCCGAGTAGCTGAGCGCGTCGCCGCCGTCATGGCTGAAGCTGACGCGGTGCGCGAACTCGCCGCGCAGGCGCTCCTCGCCGACGGCGTAGTCGATCACGCCGGTGCCCTCCCACACGCCGCGAAGCCACGAGAGCGGCACGAGGTCGGCGGGCAGGTCGACCGGGATGTCAATCATGGCTGCGTGGCGAAGCCTCAGCGCTGGCCGCGGTACAGATTGACCACGACGACCGCCGAGACGCCGACGATGGCCAGCGACGCGAGCCCAAGAAGACCCACGAAGAAGAGTTCGAGTGCGACGAGATCCATACGCAGAGTCTAGCCCGCCGTCGCCGCGGCCAGTCGCACAAGTCCGACGACGAGCGAGGTGAACCCCAGCAGCACGAGCGAGCCGACCACGCTGAGCGCGACGCGCTGGATGAATCCGGACGCCTCGCCGTGCCAGAGCTGCACGGCGAACGAGAGGATGAACGCGCCGCCGAGGGCGAGCAGCATCCACAGCATGAGGCGCTCGTCGGGCGCCCAGATCGCGACGGCGATCCCCGCCAGCAGCGCCACGACCCACACGGCGACGATGCCGCGCGTGCTCGGACGATGAACCAGTTGGGGGGCGCTCATGTCACCAACTCTATGATGGACACACCCAGCCAGGAAGGACACGCGTGGCTCAGCTGCTCATCATGAGCTCGGCGCCAGACGACGCCGCGGTGTTGCCCGCGCTCCAGCTGCTGGGACACCGCACCCACCTGATCCCCGCCGACTCGGCCCAGCTGGTCACCGCGCCCAGCGCCGAGCTGCTGGTGCTCGACGGCCGTCGCGACCTCGCCGCGGCCCGCGCACTGTGCAAGGTGCTGGGCAGCATCGGCCTCGACACACCCGTGCTGCTGGTCGTCACGGAGGGCGGCCTCGCCGCGGTGCACGCCGACTGGGGTGTCGCAGACGTGGTGCTCGACACCGCCGGCCCGGCCGAGGTCGACGCCCGCATCCGGCTGACGCTCGGCCGGGCCGCGGCCGAGCACCCCGCCACCCGCATCCAGATCGCGGGGCTCACGATCGACGAGGCCTCGTACGCGGCCAAGCTGCGCGGCAAGCGCCTCGATCTGACCTACAAGGAGTTCCAGCTCCTGCACTTCTTCGCCACGCATCCCTCCCGCGTCTTCACCCGCGAGCAGCTGCTGAGCGAGGTGTGGGGCTACGACTACTTCGGCGGCACCCGCACGGTCGATGTGCACGTGCGCCGCCTGCGCGCCAAGCTCGGCGATCTCGAGCAGCTGATCGGCACCGTGCGCAACGTCGGCTACCGCTTCACGGAGAGCGAAGAGGACGCCCCGGCCGGCGCGCCGCGCTGAGCGAGCCGCCGGTGCGTGCCGGTCATGCCTCGGCAACCGCCCGTGCATGTCGGATGCACGTCCGTTCATGTCGGATATGCGCACGATCGACACGGGAATGCGAGGATGAACGCATGATCGACCACGAGATTCTCGACACCGGCCTCGGCGACGGCGACGACGACGACTTCGATGCCGCGTTCGAGGGCTACGACGCGCAGCTGCCCGAGGGCCGCTACCTCGATCGCGAGCTGAGCTGGCTCGCGTTCAACCAGCGCGTGCTCGAGCTGGCGGAGGACGACTCGCTGCCGGTGCTGGAGCGCGCGAACTTCCTGGCGATCTTCGCGAGCAACCTCGACGAGTTCTTCATGGTGCGCGTGGCGGGGCTGAAGCGTCGCATCGTGACCGGGCTCGCCGTGCCCTCCAACATCGGGCGCGCGCCCGGCGAGGTGCTCGCCGACATCTCGGCCGAGGCCTACCGGCTCCAGCTTCGCCACGCCGAGGCCTGGCAGACGCTCGTGCGGCCCGCGATGGCCGAGAAGGGCATCCACATCGTCACCTGGGACTCGCTCCCGGCCGAAGACAAGGCGCAGCTGAACGACTACTTCCAGCTGCAGATCTTCCCGGTGCTCATGCCCCTCGCGGTCGACCCGGCGCACCCCTTCCCCTACATCTCCGGCCTCTCGCTCAACCTCAGCGTCCGCATCCGCAACGCGCGGACGGGTCGCCAGGAGTTCGCGCGCCTGAAGGTGCCGCCCATGCTCCCCCGCTTCGTGCCCGTCTCGAACGGCGACGTCGGGCTGCGCTTCATCACCCTCGAGGATCTGATCTCGAACCACCTCGACGAGCTCTTCCCCGGCATGGAGGTGCTCGACCACCACACGTTCCGCCTCACGCGCAACGAAGACGTGGTGATCGAGGAGGACGAGACCGAGAACCTGATCCAGGCCCTCGAAGCCGAGCTGCTCCGTCGCCGCTTCGGGCCGCCCATCCGCCTCGAGATCACCGACGACATGGATGACGTCACCCTGAGCCTGCTCGTGCGCGAGCTCGACATCACCGAGCAGGAGGTGCACCGGCTGCCCGGCCCGCTCGATCTGCGCGGGCTCTGGGACCTCATGCACATCGATCGGCCGGAGCTGCGGTATCCCCCGCAGGTGCCCGTCACCGCGCTCGCGTTCCAGCCCACGGGTCGCGCCGGGGAGGGCGAGGTGTTCGACGCGATCCGCGAGGGCGACGTGCTCGTGCACCACCCCTACGAGTCGTTCGCGACCAGCGTGCAGGTGTTCCTCGAGGAGGCCGCCGCGGACCCGCACGTGCTCGCGATCAAGCAGACGCTGTATCGCACCAGCGGCGACAGCCCGATCGTCGAGGCCCTGATCAACGCCGCCGAGGCCGGCAAGCAGGTGCTCGCGCTGGTCGAGATCAAGGCCCGCTTCGACGAGGAGGCCAACATCTCGTGGGCGCGCAAGCTCGAGAAGGCGGGCGTGCACGTCGTGTATGGCCTCGTCGGCCTGAAGACGCACTGCAAGCTCGCCCTCGTGATCCGCGAGGAGCAGGGGGTGCTGCGCCACTACAGCCACATCGGCACCGGCAACTACAACCCGAAGACCAGCCGCATCTACGAGGACTTCGGCCTGTTCACCGCCGACGACCAGGTCGGCAAAGACCTCACGCGGCTGTTCAACGAGCTCTCGGGCTACGCGATCGAGAAGAAGTTCAAGCGGCTGCTCGTCGCGCCGCTGCACCTGCGCAACGGCCTGATGAAGCTCATCGAGAAGGAGCGCCGCAACGCCCTTGAGGGCAAGCCCGCGCGGATCCGCATCAAGGTGAACTCGATGGTCGATGAGCAGATCATCGACGCGCTCTATCGGGCGAGCCAGGCCGGCGTGCCGATCGACATCTGGGTGCGCGGCATCTGCAGCCTGATGCCGGGCGTGCCCGGCCTGAGCGAGACCATTCGCGTGCGCAGCATCGTCGGCCGATACCTGGAGCATTCGCGCATCTTCTCGTTCGCGGGCGACGGCGAGCAGCAGGTCTACATCGGCAGCGCCGACATGATGCACCGCAACCTCGACCGCCGGGTCGAGGCGCTGGTGCGGGTGGTCGCCCCCGGTCACCTCGCCGAGTTCGACGCGCTGTTCGACCTCGCGATGTCTGAGAAGACGAGCTCGTGGTGGCTCGAGCCCGACGGCGCCTGGGTGCGGCACGCGCGCGCCGCCGATGGCAAGCCGCTGCGCGATCTGCAGCAGCTCGCCATGGCCGAGGTCGTCCGCCGGCGCCGCCGCCGGATCGCCCGATGAGCGACACGGCGGTCTACGCGGCGGGCGCCGTGGTCTGGCGCCTGATCGACGGCAAGCCGCTGATCCTCGTCATCCACCGCACCGCGTACGCGGACGTCACCCTCCCCAAGGGCAAGGTCGACCCCGGCGAGACGCTCGCCGAGACGGCCGTGCGCGAGGTGTACGAGGAGACCGGCATCGCGGTCGCCCTCGGCGTGCCCGTCGGCGTCTCGCGCTACCAGCTGCCGGGCAAGCGCCAGAAGATCGTGCACTACTGGGCCGCCGAGGCCAGGGAGAAGGCGATCCGCGCCTCGCAGTTCGTGCCGAACAAGGAGATCGCGGCGCTGGAGTGGGTGAGCATCAAGCGCGCCCGCCAGTACCTCTCATACCCCGTCGACGTCGAGATCCTCGAGAACTTCGCGAGCCTCGTCGCCTCGGGCGTGCTGCGCACCTTCCCGATCATCGCACTGCGCCATGCCAAGGCCGCGAGCCGCTTCGACTGGGACGGCGAGGACGCCTCGCGCCCGCTGACCGCCCGCGGCGCCCGCCAGGCGGCCGCGATCGCCGGGCCGCTGCGCGCGTTCGGCGTCCGGCGGATCATCAGCAGCACCGCGGTGCGCTGCGTCACGACGGTCACCCCGCTCGCCGCGGCGCTCGGCCGCACGATCACGCGGACGGACGCGATCAGCCAGGACGCGTGGGAGTCGGGCACGGCCGACGTGCGCGGCGTCGTCGGCGCCCGGGTGCGCGCAGGAAAGCCGGCGGTGCTGTGCAGCCACGGGCCGGTGCTCCCCGACATCCTCACCGAGATCGCCCTCGCGACGGGCACGCTGCGCGGCTCGTACCTCGGCAGCGCCGCCGCGCTCGAGCCCGCCTCATTCTCGGTCGCGCACCTGTCGGCGTCGAACCCGGGCTCGGGCATCATCACGATCGAGACGCACGCCGCGCCCGCCTGAGCCCCGCGAGGTCCCGGGCCGCGTGGCGTCCGCCCGGCGCACACCGCGCCCGACACCGCCTCCCGGCGCAGCGCGCCGCGCTTTCCCCGGCTGTTCACCTTCCGTTCACTCACGTTCTGCACACTTGTCATGCGTCGCTCTTAGCGTCAGTGCGTGCCCGCACCAAGGGCCCAATCACCCCGACACTGACATCGAACGGATTCCCAGTGAACTTCTCTCGCATCACCCGCGTTGCAGCCCTCGGCGCCGTCGCAGCACTTGCCCTCACCGCCTGCGCGGCCAACGAAGGCACCCCCGACACCACCGGCGCCCCCGAGGGCCCCGCGACCTCGCTCACCGGCACGCTCGTCGGGGCCGGCGCCTCATCGCAGCAGGTCGCCATCCAGACCTGGACCGCAGGCTTCCAGCAGGCGAACCCCGACGTCACCGTCGACTACGACCCGGCCGGCTCGGGCACCGGCCGCGAGTCGTTCCAGCAGGGCGCGATCTCGTTCGCCGGCTCTGACCGCGCGTTCAAGCTCGACGAGATCACCGCGGGCGGCTTCGGCGCGTGCACCGAGGACTCGGGCATCATCGAGCTGCCCGCCTACATCTCGCCCATCGCGATCGTGTTCAACCTCGACGGCGTCGAGTCGCTGAACATGGACGCCGCCACCATCGCGGGCGTCTTCGCCGGCACGATCACCAACTGGAACGACCCGGCGATCGCCGCGGCGAACCCGGGCGCGACGCTGCCCGACCTGGCGATCTCGCCCGTGCACCGCTCCGACAAGTCGGGCACCACCGGCAACTTCACCGACTACCTCGCGGCCGCGGCCGGCGACGTGTGGACCCACGGCTCGGTCGAGGAGTGGCCCGTCCAGTCGGGTGAGGCCGCGCAGGGCACCTCGGGCGTGGTCGCCGCCGTCAAGGGCGGCCAGGGCACGATCGGCTACGCCGACGCGTCGCAGGCCGGCACGCTCGGCACCGTCGCCGTCGGCGTCGGCGACGAGTTCGTGCCGTACTCGCCCGAGGCGGCCGCCGCGGTGGTCGACGCATCCCCGCTCGAGGCCGACCGCACCGCAGGCGACCTGGCCATCAAGATCGACCGCACCACCGAGGAGGCCGGCGTCTACCCGATCATCCTCATCAGCTACCTCATCGGCTGCGAGAACTACGCAGACGAGGCCATCGCGCCGCTGGTGAAGGGCTTCTTCGAGTACGCCGTCAGCGCCGAGGGGCAGGATGCCGCGGCCGCCTCGGCCGGCAGCGCCCCGATCTCGTCGGGCCTGCGCACCAAGGCAGAGGCCGCGATCGCGCTGATCAAGTAGCACCGCACCACCCGCTGGTCCCGGTCACGACGTCACGGCCGGGACCAGCACGGGGCACCACCCCACCGCACCGACACCCATCGATCTCGACAGGTTGACACATGACCAGAAGCGCCACCCAGACCAAGGGCACAGGCACAGCTTCAGACCTGGCATCCCCCACCGGCGCCGCAAAACAGCGCCCCGGGGACCGCTGGTTCTCCGGCACGGCGCTGTTCGCCGGTTCGATGATTCTCGTGACCCTCGCCGCGGTCGCGATTTTCTTGATTGTGCAGAGCCTGCCGGGCCTGTCGGCCACGAGCGAGAACGCCTCCATCCTCAGCGGCAGCTTCTGGGACTACGTCGGGCCGCTCGTGTTCGGCACCGTGTGGTCGGCCGCCCTCGCCCTGCTGATCGCCGTCCCGATCTCGATCGGCGTCGCGCTGTTCATCTCGCACTACGCGCCCCGCCGCCTCGCACAGGGCCTCGGCTACGTGGTCGACCTGCTCGCCGCCGTGCCCTCGGTCGTGTTCGGCCTGTGGGGCATCGGCGTGCTGGCCCCCGCCGCCCAGCCGCTGTACAGCTGGCTCGTCGACAACGCGAGCTGGTTTCCGCTGTTCTCCGGCCCGGTCTCGAGCACCGGCCGCACCATCTTCACCGCCGCCATCGTGCTCGCGGTGATGGTGATCCCGATCATCACCGCCATCTGCCGCGAGATCTTCCTGCAGACCCCGGTGCTGCACGAGGAGGCCGCGCTCGCGCTCGGCGCGACCCGCTGGGAGATGATCCGCATGGCGGTGCTCCCCTTCGGCCGCAGCGGCATCGTCTCGGCCGCCATGCTCGGCCTCGGGCGCGCGCTCGGCGAGACCATGGCGGTGGCCATGGTGCTCTCGGCCACCGGCGTCGTCACCTTCGATCTGCTCACCTCGACCAATCCGTCCACGATCGCCGCGAACATCGCGCTCGTGTTCCCCGAGGCGTACGGCAACAACATCAACGTCCTCATCGCGACCGGCCTGATCCTGTTCGTGGTCACGTTCGTGGTGAACGCGGTCGCCCGCTGGGTCGTGAACCGCCGCAAGGAATTCTCGGGGGCCAACTGACATGACCATCACCGCACCCCACACCCCCGACAGCGACGCGCAGCGCCCCGCCGTCGCCACCGACACCATCCGCCTCGAGCGCGCCACGCTGTCGCTGACCAGCGGACGCCTCGGCCGCTGGGTGCCCTGGGCGCTGCTCGGCGCCGCCGTCGGGCTGACGCTGCCCGTGTTCCTGATGCTCGCCGCTGCCGAGGCATCCGAGATGAACGTCGGCGGCTGGCTCGTGAGCGCCGCCGTCATCTACCTCGTGCTGATCTTCACGCTCTCGACCATCGTGGAGAGCCGCCGCAAGGCCGTCGACCGCCTCGTCACCGGACTCGTCGCCGGCGCGTTCCTGCTCGCGATGATCCCGCTCGTGTCGGTGGCCTGGACGGTCGTCAGCCTCGGCGTGGCGCGCATGGACGCCGACTTCTTCTCGATGTCGATGCGCAACGTCGTCGGCGAGGGCGGCGGCGCCCTGCACGCCATCGTGGGAACCCTGCTCGTGACCCTCGCGGCCGCCGTGATCTCGATCCCGATCGGCCTGTTCACCGCGATCTACCTGATCGAGTACGGTCGCGGCCGCCTCGCGCGCGGCATCACGTTCCTCGTCGACGTGATGACCGGCATCCCGTCGATCGTGGCGGGCCTGTTCGCCTACGCGCTGTTCGCGCTGTTCCTCGGCCCCGGCGTGCGCATGGGCATCATGGGCTCGATCGCGCTGGCCGTGCTGATGATCCCGGTCGTGGTGCGCTCGAGCGAAGAGATGCTGCGTCTCGTGCCGAACGAGCTGCGCGAGGCGTCGTACGCGCTGGGGGTGCCGAAGTGGCTCACCATCGTGAAGGTGGTGCTGCCCACCTCGATCGCCGGCATCACCACGGGCATCATGCTCTCCATCTCGCGCGTGATCGGCGAGACCGCCCCGCTGCTGATCACCGCCGGCTTCACCGCGAGCATGAACTACGACCTGTTCAACGGCCGCATGCAGACGCTGCCGGTGTTCACCTACAACCAGTACGTCAGCCAGGGCATCCCGGCCGAGGCCTACCTCGACCGGGCCTGGGCCTCGGCGCTGACGCTGATCATCATCGTGATGCTGCTCAACCTCGTGGCCCGCGTGATCGCGAAGGTCTTCGCGCCCAAGTCGTCGCGGTAGCGGCATCCGCTCTGCTTTCTCCGAACTGAACCAAAGAACTCGAGGACACCGTGTCAAAGCGCATCGAAGTCAACGACCTGAACGTCTACTACGGCAGCTTCCTGGCCGTCGAGGGCGTGAGCCTGCAGATCGACCCGCGGAGCGTGACCGCGTTCATCGGGCCGTCCGGCTGCGGCAAGTCGACCTTTCTGCGGACCCTCAACCGGATGCACGAGGTGATCCCGGGTGCGCGCGTCGAGGGCGAGGTGCTCCTCGACGGGCAGGACCTCTACGGCCCCGGCGTCGACCCGGTGCTCGTCCGCCGCCAGGTCGGCATGGTCTTCCAGCGTCCCAACCCCTTCCCCACCATGTCGATCCGCGAGAACGTGCTGGCGGGCGTGAAGCTCAACAACCGGCGCATCTCGCGCGGCGACGGCGACGACCTGGTCGAGTCGTCGCTGCAGGGCGCGAACCTGTGGAACGAGGTCAAGGATCGCCTCGACCGGCCCGGCTCGGGGCTCTCGGGCGGGCAGCAGCAGCGCCTGTGCATCGCGCGCGCCATCGCCGTGTCGCCGCAGGTGCTCCTGATGGACGAGCCCTGCTCGGCCCTCGACCCGATCTCGACCTACGCGATCGAGGAGCTGATCGGCGAGCTGAAGAAGAACTACACGATCGTGATCGTCACGCACAACATGCAGCAGGCCTCGCGGGTGAGCGACAAGACGGCGTTCTTCAACATCGCGGGCACCGGCAAGCCGGGCAAGCTCATCGAGTACAACGACACCGCCACGATCTTCACCCAGCCCGCCGTGCAGGCGACCGAGGACTACGTGTCGGGCCGATTCGGCTAGCGGGATCGCCATGGGGTCGGGGTCGCCCTGACGGCGGGGCGGGGCGCATCGGCGCTCGGCCCCCGTGTCAGTCCCGCGGGCTTCGAAGGTACGCGTGCAGCTCGCTGGTGAGCGCGACGTCGATCTCGAGCTCGCGACCGTCGATCGCCGTGAGCGGGACGACGCCGCGAATGCTCGACACCAGCCATGCGGCGTCCGCGCGCGCGAGCGATGCGACGCGGATGCCTCGGGTCGCCGTGCGCCTCCCGGTGCGCTCGAGGTGGCCGAACAGGCTCTGCTGCGTCGTGCCCTGCAGCACGCCGGCGGTGGGGGCCGGGGTCACGTGCTCGCCGCCGATGCGCACGATGAGCGAGGAGGTCGCGCCCTCCAGGACCAGCCCGTCGCTGGTCACGAAGATCGCCTCGTCGGCGCCCCGCCGCCGCGCCTCGCGCAGCGCCGCCATGTTCACGGCGTACGAGAGCGTCTTGGCGCCGATGAGCAGCCAGGGCGCCCTCCCGGCGGCGGCGCTGTCGAACCCGCGGTCGAGGGTCACGGCGCGCACGCCGCGCGCGCGGACCGCGCTCGAGTCGGCGGCGCGCGTGGCGACAAGCCAGGCGGGTCGCCCGGGGTCGCGCTCGAGCACGAGCCGAAGCCCGAACTCGCCCTGCGCCGGCAGGTGCGCGAGCGCCACCGCGACGGCCTCCTCCCACTGGGCGAGGTGCGGCGCCGGAAGCTCGCAGCGCCGCGCCGAGAAGGCGAGCCGCTCGAGGTGCGCCCGCAGCTCCTGGGCGTGCCCGTCGACCACGCTGATCGACTCGAACACCCCATCGCCGCGCTGCTCGGCGAGCTCGCCGACGCGCAGCGCGACGGCGTCGAGGCCGACCGGGGTCAGCGTGGCTCGCAGCTGCGCGCCGCCGACGAGCGCAGCGGCAGGGAGCGCCGCGATCCGAAGCGCGAAGCCCGGCCCCGCGGCTGCGGGCGGAGGGGAGGCAGGCCCGCGCGCGGGAAGGTCGGCGGGCGCTGCGGCCGAGAGCGGAGTCATGCTCGAAAGCGTAGCGCCGGGCCGCAAAACGCCTCTCGGCGCGAGGCCGCTCGGAGCGGCGAATATTGGAGCCCGGGGTTATGCGGCCCGGCTCGACAAGTGTAGCCGACAGCGAGCGGGGCGGGCTCGCACGGGGGTCGGCGAGCGCGACGCGGGCCGGGCTCAGTCGAGCGCGTCGAGGCGCCAGAGCCGTGCGGCGGCGGCGAGGTCGGCCGCGTACCCGGCGAGGCGCTCGGCGCGGCGGGTGAGCTCGGAGGCACGCTCGGGCTCGGTCGGCTCGTAGTCATCGGCGACGTGCGTGGCGCCGGCGGCCTGCACCCGGCAGAAGGCGGCGGCACGCTCGAGCGCGACGGCGAGGTCGCCCTCGAAGACGCCGCGCAGGATCGCGTCGGCGAGCGTGACGAGCTCGTCCGGACCGGCGGGCGTGCTCGCCCCCGCGACGACCGCGTCGGCCGACTCGAGCTCGACGCTGCCACGCTGAAAGAGCAGGCTCGCCGTGTGCGGGTCGCCGTGGATCATGAGCTGCAGCAGATAGATGCGCCACAGCGCCCCGGGCAGCGTGCGCGCCGGCGAGTGCGACCACAGCTCGGCGAGCGTGTCGATGCCGTGCTCGTCGGTGAAGGTGACGAGCCGCGCGACGACGTCCGATGAGGGCTCGGCGCGGACGCGGGCGATCAGCGCGTTCGCGGTGCTGTGTGCCACGCGCGCCAGGCCCGCCGGGTCGTCGGCGGCGACCAGCGTGTCGAACGTCGATGCGGGGCGGCGCACGGGGCGGTGAAACGGTGCAGTCATCGAATCAAGGCTAACGCGCGCGCCGGCGCCGCGCGACGCGTCTCCGCGCGCCCCCGGCTCAGGGACGCTCCCAGTCCTCGACGGGCCCCGGCACCACGAAGAACAGCGGGTGCGGGGTGGGCATGGCGCGCCGCCATCGCGCCGCGTCGTCAGGGCTTCGCGCCGCCAGCTTGCCGCCGAGGTGCGTCCACTCGAACTCGAGCTGCCCTCGGGTCACCGGCATCGCCGGGGCGCCGGCATCCGCCACCAGGATTCTGCTCGCGTCGAAGCGGTAGCCGCGTTCTCCGGCCTCGTGCTGGATGCCCCGCAGGTAGGCGCCGACCGCGGCCAGCGGCTCGGGGGCGTCGCGAAACCGCCGCAGCTGGGGATGGTGCCGGTAGCCCTTCGTCCGCCCGGCGAGGACGGCCTGGGCCAGGAGCGCCTCGCGCCAGGCGGCGGTCAGTCCCGCCCGGTCGAGGTGGGCGGGGTGCAGCGACCACAGCCTCACGTGGCGTCTGACACGGCGTCGCGCTGTCTCGAGAGCTTCGACGGCCACCAGATCGCCCGGCCGACGTCGTACGTCAGGGCGGGCACGAGCAGCGTGCGCACGACGAAGGTGTCGAGCAGCACCCCGAACGCGACGATGAACGCCAGCTGCACGAGGAAGAGGATCGGCAGCACCGCGAGCGCGGCGAAGGTCGCGGCCAGCACGAGGCCGGCCGAGGTGATCACCCCGCCGGTGATGGCGAGGCCGCGCAGCACGCCCTCGCGGGTGCCGTGCCGCAGCGACTCCTCGCGCACCCGGGTCATGAGGAAGATGTTGTAGTCGATGCCGAGCGCCACCAGGAAGACGAAGCCGAACAGGGGCACGGCCGGATCGGCGCCGGGGAAGCGGAAGATCCCGTTGAACACGAGCGCAGAGACGCCCATCGCCGTGCCGAACGAGAGCACGGTGGTCAAGATGAGCAGCACCGGCGCGACGATCGATCGCAGCAGCAGCATCAGGATGAGCGTGATCACCGCGAGCACGACCGGGATGATCAGGTTGCGGTCGTGGATCGACGCGTCGTTCGTGTCGATCGCGGTCGCGGTCACCCCGCCGACGAGCGCGCTCGGAGCATCCTGCGCGAACGTCGCCCGCAGCTCGCGCACGGTCGCGGCCGCGGCATCCGAATCGGCCGCGGCGCCGAGGGTCGCCTGCAGGAGCACCTGTCCCTCGACCACCTTCGGAAGGGCCGCCGGGGTGCCCGGGGGGCCCGCCGCGCCGATGCCCTCCGCAGTGACCGGGGCGGTGCCGCTCGGCGAATCCGAGGAGGCGACCGCCACGGCGTCGACGCCGTCGTTCGCGAGCAGCGCCGACACCGCGGCATCCATCTCGCCCTGCTCGACGACGATCAGCGCTGGGCTTCCCGACCCGCCCGGGAAGTGCTCGCCGAGCGCGACCTGGCCGTCGCGGGCTTCGGAGTGCCCGAGCACGAGGTCGGACTGCGGCACGCCGCCGGCGTTGAGCTGCGTCACCCCGAGCGCGCCGGCCAGCAGCACCACCGTCGTGGCGATCCAGATCAGGCGCGGGCGACGCTGCACGCCCCGGGCCACCTTGGGCCACACGCCGGTGCGCGGCATGCCGTGCTCGGCCGAGACCGCCTCGGGCTCGTAGCTGGGCCGCCGCGGCCAGAACGCGGCGCGGCCGAAGGCGAACAGGATCGACGGGAGCAGGGTGAACGCCGAGAGCATCGCGAAGACGATGCCGATGGATGCCACGGGCCCCAGCGTGCTGTTGGACTTCAGCTCGCTGAGCATCAGGCACAGCAGCCCCGCGATCACGGTGCCGCCGGAGGCGAGGATCGGCTCGAACGCCCCCTTGAACGCGGCGACGGTGGCCCCCCACCTGTCGTCGTGCACGCGCAGGGCCTCCCGATACCGCGAGACGTAGAGCAGCGAGTAGTCAGTGGCGGCGCCGATCACGAGGATGAACAGGATTCCCTGCGTCTGCCCGCTCAGCAGCAGCACGCCCCACTTGGCCAGCCACCACACGGTCAGCAGCGCCGCGCACAGCGCGAACAGGCTCGTCGCGAGCACCGCGACCGGCAGCAGGAGCGAGCGGTACACGAGGATCAGGATGACGAGCACCGCCAGCAGCGCCACGCCGAGCAGCAGCCCGTCGATGCCGGTGAACGCGTCGAGCAGGTCGGCCGTGAATCCCGCGGGGCCGGTGACGAACACCTCGATGCCGCTCGGAACAGCCGCGCGCAGGGCGTCGCTGAACTCCGACACGACCGCGCCGACGTCGGCGCTGCTCGCGATCGGCACGAACGCCTGGGCCGCGAGCCCGTCCTCGGAGGGGATGATCGGCGACATCTCGCCGCCCACCCCCGCGGTGTCGCCCGCGCTCGCGAGGGCCTCGCGCAGCTGCCCGAGCTCGGCTTGACCGAGCGGCGCGTCGCTGACGAAGACCGCGATCGCGGGGATGGCGTCGGAGTCGCTGAACTCGCCGAGCATGGCCTGCACCTTGGTGGCGTCCGCCGACGAGGGCAGGTAGCTGGTCGCGTCGTTGGAGGACACCTCGTCGACCTTGCCGAAGTACGGCCCGCCGATGCCCGCCGCCGCGAACCACACCAGGATCAGCACGGTGGGGAGGAGCACGCGCAGCCATCGCGGCGGCGAGCCCCGACGCGGTGCCGGCGCGGCCGCGGGCCGCCTCGTATCGGGGTCCGTGTCGGCGGTCGAACCCCGTGCGCTGCTTCGAGCCATGCCCACTCCATCGTTTCGCTAGTTCAAGAGATTGCAAGCCTAGCTAATAACTTGATGGGTTGAAAGCACTCGGTGCGCTAGGGTATTTCCATGGCTGAGCGCGACGAGGAACCCACAGCCGTCTCATCGCAGCTGTACGACCTCGAGGCGAACGATCCCGAATCCGCGCTGATCGACCGCTCGGGCGTCTCGCCCGAGGCGATGCGCGAGATCAGCGCGGTCATGGCGGCGCTGGGGCGCCTGCGCGACGCGGAGCAGCAGCTCTCGGAGGCCTCGCAGCGATACATGAAACTCGGGCGATCCGATATGCGGGCGCTGCACTTCCTGATCGTCGCGCAGCACTCGGGGACGGTCGCCACCCCCGGCGCGATCGCGGCGCACCTGGGCATCTCGAGCGCCTCCACCACCAAGCTCCTCGATCGCCTGGAATCCGCCGGTCACATCGAGCGGTCGCCGCACCCCAACGATCGCCGCGCGCTGGCGATCACGATCACCGCGGCCACGCGCGAGGCCGCGATGCAGACCGTCGGGCGCCTGCAGGCGAAGCGCTTCCATGCCGCGGCGCGCCTCAGCTCGGCCGAGCGAGCCTCGATCATCCGCTTCCTCGACGACATGACCGAGCAGATCGGCCTGCGAAGCGCCGCGTGGGCGAATGAGCCCGGCACCGGCCCCGCGGGCGACGGCGCCTAGTCTCGCTCGACGGCCGCCGGCCGTGCGCCGCATCGTCGACGCGGACGGGACCGGCGCGCCCGGCGCAGCGTCATCACGGTGCCCCCAGCAGGATTCGAACCTGCGACCTGCGGATTAAAAGTCCGTAGCTCTACCGCTGAGCTATAGGGGCGCTCAAGCCATTCTAGGGGGCCGAGCCCGGCCCGCCCGCCCGCCGTCGACCCCGTCGTCGGCCCCGCCGGGAGCACCGGCGGGGCCGACGAGCGCGTCAGCGCAGCTCGGCCTCGTGGGCCTTCTCGTACGCGCGGATCTCGTCCAGCCGCCCGCCCCGGAGCTTGCCCGTCCATTCGGGGTCGGACAGCACCGCCCGACCGAGCCCGACCAGATCGAACTCGCCACGGTCGAACAGCGTCATGAGCTTCTCGAGGCTCAGCGACGGGGTCTGTGAGTCGCTCTCCATGAACGGCGAGTTCACGCCGATCGAGCCGAGGGCGACGACCGGCAGGCCGCTCAGCGCCTTCGTCCACCCCGCGAGCGTGCGCTCCTCCCCGGCGAACGCCGGAAGCCAGTACCGGCGCGTCGAGACGTGGAACGCGCTGACGCCCGCGTCCATCAGCGGCGTGAGGATCGTCTCGAGCTCGGCGGGCGTGTCGGCAAGGCGCGCGTCGAAATCGGTGCCCTTCCACTGCGAATAGCGGAACACGACGGGATAGCCCGGGCCCACCGCGTCGCGAACTGCGGCGACGACCTCGGCGCCGAGGCGCGCTCGCGCGGCGATGCTGCCGCCGTAGCCGTCGGTGCGGCGGTTGGTGCGCGACCAGAGGAAGGCATCGAGCAGGTAGCCGTGGGCGCCGTGCAGCTCGACGCCGTCGAAGCCGATCGCCTTGGCGGTCGCGGCCGCCCGCGCGAACGAGGCGATGATCTCGTCGATGTCGGCGAGGCTCGCCGCGATGCCACGGGGCGAGCCGTTCGGCGTGAGGCCCGATGGCCCGACGACCGGCGCGTCCGGGTACGGCGCCGCGCCCTCGCGGCGGGCCACACCCAGGTGCCAGAGCTGGGGCATGATGCGCCCGCCCTCGGCGTGCACGGCGTCGACCACGCCCTTCCAGCCCGCAGTGGCTTCCTCGCCGTACATGACGGGCACCCGGTCGCTGCTGCCGGCCGAGCGGTGATCGATGTACGTGCCCTCGGTCACGATCAGCCCGAGGTGCGCGGCGCGCCGGCGGTAGTACTCCGCCACGTCTGCGCCGGGCACGCCGCCCGGCGAGAAGCTGCGCGTCATCGGCGCCATCACAAAGCGATTGGCAAGCTCCACCCCCGAGAGGGTGAACGGCGTGAACAGCGGCGCGATGTCCGCCCCGTCGAGCAGCGTGCTCGTGAGCGAGCCCTGATTCGTGGTGTCTGTCATGCCCTCATCTTCGCGCGGCCGCGGCACCCCGCGGGCCGCATCCGCCGATTGCGTCAGGCGGGGCCGTAACACGCCACGGCGTGGCGCGAGGGTCGGGGATTCCCCACTCCCGGGCCCTCGCGTCACGCCCGCCCGCCGGGGTCAGCGCCAGTAGTTGTTCGCCTGGGCGACGGTCTGGAAGTTGATCGCCACGACCTGCGAGCTGGCGATCAGGGCGTCGGCGCTCTCCTCGTAGATCGGGCGCAGCTTCGCGCGGATCTCGGCGGAGGGCTGAGTGAACTTCACGCCGAGTCGCGCGAGCTTGATGGCGAGCTGGAAGCCCGCCTCGGCGTCGGGGGTGAGCAGTGTGGGCAGGTACGGTTCGGCCATGATGTCCTCCAAATATCGAGAGTGCACAACTGTGTTGTACTCAACCGAACTATATTGAGCGTGTGGAACGAAAGGAAGGCCCATGAGGAGCGACACAGTCGGCGGCGGCGGCGAGGCCGCCCCAGACGCGCACGAGCAGGCCCCGACGGCCGGCAGGCCGCGCGTCGACGACCAGCTGTGCTTCGCGCTGTACGCGGCCTCCCGCGCCGTGACCGCCGCCTACCGCGCGCGGCTCGCGCCGCTCGGGGTGACGTATCCGCAGTACCTCGCGCTGCTGGCCATCTGGGAGGCCCCCGGCAGCACGGTCTCCGAACTCGGCCGCGCGCTCGCGCTCGACTCGGGCACCCTCTCCCCCCTGCTGCGGCGGCTTGAGCGCGAGGGGCTCGTCCGCAAGGAGCGCGCCGCGGCCCGCGGCACCGACGGCGCCGACGGCGCCGACGAGCGCACCGTGCGCGTCTACCCGACCGCCGCGGGCGATGCGCTCGAGCCCGCGCTCGCCGCGGTCAGGGCCGCGGTCGAGGCATCCACCGGCCTGAGCGAAGCCGAGTTTCTCGCGCTGCGGCGCAGCCTGCACACCCTGCGCGCGACCATCGAGGGCGCGAGCAGCTGAGTCCGCGGCACTGGGCGCGACGGCACGGGCGACGCGTGCGACACGTGCGCCCGCAGTGCCGGATCGTGCGTGCGCCCGGCCGCGCTGTGCCACGCTTGGCACATGAAGAACTGGCTCATCCGCTTCGCGACCATGCTCGTGTTCAACATCGCGGTGCTCCTGCTGATCGTGCTGCTCGTGCCCGGCGTGCGCGGCGCGTGGGGCGTGCTGTGGGGCGGCGTGATCCTGACGCTCGCGACCATGTGGATCAAGCCGCTGCTCACGCGCATGTTCACGAACCACGCACAGCGCAAGTCGGCGCGGATGTCGCGGCTCGGGCTCAAGTCGCTGAACGCGCTGTTCGTCTTCCTCGTGGCCCTGATCGTGTGGGTGCTCACCGTGCTGCTCTCGCAGATCCACGTCAGCGGCTTCTTCTTCGGCTGGATCCTGCCGCCGGTCGCGCTGCTGCTCGGCTGGTTCATCTACGACGCCGTCGACGACAAGCTCGAGGCCCAGGCCAATCGTCTCTACGACTCGGCCACCGGCGCGGCGAAGCACGACGCGCCGGCCGCGCCCGCCCCGCCCGCGGCACCGGCGCCCAGGGTGGTCAAGGACGACGGGCTCACCGACGAGCAGCGTCGCATGTTCGACGACCTCGGCTGACGCGCGCGGAACGACCGCGCCGCCGGCCCCGAGATGCGGGACCGGCGGCGAAAGGCGTGGCGGGGCGCGCCTCAGCGGGCGGCAGCTCGCTCGGCGGCCTCGACTACGTTGGCGACGAGCAGCGCGCGGGTCATCGGCCCCACGCCCCCGGGGTTCGGCGACAGCCAGCCGGCGACCTCAGCCACGGCGGGATCGACATCACCCGCGAGCTTCGCCCGCCCCGACTCGGTCGTGCCGACCCGCGTGACGCCGACATCGAGCACCGCGGCGCCGGGCTTGACCCAGTCGGCCTTCACCAGGTGCGGCACGCCGACGGCGGCCACCACGATGTCGGCGCGGCGGACCTCGGCCGCAAGGTCGACCGTGCGGGAGTGCGTCAGCGTGACCGTGGCGTCGGTGCCCTTGCGGGTGAGCAGCAGGCCGAGCGGCCGGCCGACGGTGACGCCACGGCCGATCACCGTGACGTGCCGGCCGGCGATCTCGACGCCGTTGCGCTGGAGGAGCTCGACGATGCCCGCGGGCGTGCACGGGAGCGGGGCGTCGATCGCGGTGCGCGGGTCGACCCCGAGCACGAGCCGGCCGAGATTGGTCGGGTGCAGCCCGTCGGCGTCCTTCGCGGGGTCGATGAGCTCGAGGATGGCGTTCTCGTCGATGCCCGCCGGCAGCGGCAGCTGCACGATGAAGCCGGTGACGGCCGGGTCGTCGTTGAGCTGCGCGACGGCTGCGGCGATCTGGTCGAACGTCGCCTCGGCGGGCAGCTCGATGCTGATCGACGCCACCCCGACCTCGGCGCAGTCGCGGTGCTTGCCGGTGACGTACGAGCGCGAGCCCGGGTCGTCGCCGACGAGCAGGGTGCCGAGACCGGGAACGATCCCCGCCCCGGCGAGCGCGGCTACGCGGACGCGGAGCTCATCCTTGATCGCGGATGCCGCGGCGATGCCATCGAGCCGGGCAGCGGTCACGCGAAGCCCTGCGTGAGGCTCGGGTACATCGGGAAGGCCTCGGCGAGCTTCGCGACTCGGGCGCGGAGCGCATCGATGTCGGCATCGGGCAGCAGTGCGAGCGCGATCACATCGGCGACCTCGGTGAACTCGGCGTCGCCGAAGCCGCGGGTCGCGAGCGCCGGGGTGCCGATGCGCAGGCCCGAGGTGACCAGCGGCGGGCGCGGGTCGTTCGGAACGGCATTGCGGTTCACGGTGATGTGGATCTCGTGGAGCAGGTCTTCCGCCTGCTTGCCGTCGATCTCGGCGTTGCGCAGGTCGACGAGCACCAGGTGCACGTCCGTGCCGCCCGAGCGGACCGAGATGCCCGCCTCGGCGACGTCCGGCTGCGTGAGGCGGTCAGCGAGGATCCGCGCGCCGCGAAGCACGCGCTCCTGACGCTCCTTGAACTCGGGCGTCGCCGCGAGCTTGAAGGCGGTCGCCTTCGCCGCGATGACGTGCATGAGCGGGCCGCCCTGCTGTCCCGGGAACACCGCCGAGTTGATCTTCTTGGCGAGGTCGGCGTCGTTGGTGAGGATGAAGCCCGAGCGGGGGCCGCCGATGGTCTTGTGCACGGTCGACGAGACGACGTGCGCGTGGGGCACCGGGTTCGGGTGCAGCCCGGCGGCGACGAGGCCGGCGAAGTGCGCCATGTCGACCCAGAGCAGCGCGCCCACCTCATCGGCGATCGCGCGGAAAGCGGCGAAATCGAGCGTGCGCGGGTACGCCGACCATCCGGCGATGATCACCTTGGGCTTGTGCTCGAGCGCAAGACGACGCACCTCGTCCATGTCGACCAGGCTGGTGGTCTCGTCGACGCCGTAGGCGACGATGTCGTAGAGACGGCCCGAGAAGTTGATCTTCATGCCGTGCGTCAGGTGCCCGCCGTGGTCGAGCGAGAGGCCGAGCAGCGTGTCGCCGGGGCGGGCGATGGCGTGCAGCACGGCCGCGTTCGCGGTGGCGCCGGAGTGCGGCTGGACGTTGGCGTACTCGGCGCCGAACAGGCTCTTCGCGCGCTCGATGGCCAGGTTCTCGGCGACGTCGACGACCTCGCAGCCGCCGTAGTAGCGGCGGCCCGGGTAGCCCTCGGCGTACTTGTTGGTCAGCACCGAGCCCTGCGACTGCAGCACCGAGACGGGAACGAAGTTCTCGCTCGCGATCATCTCGAGATACTGACGCTGGCGGTCGAGCTCGGCGTCAAGGACTGCGGCGATCTCGGGATCGACCTCAGAGATCGGGGCGTTGAAAACATCGGACATGGCGAGCTCCTCCTGATGGCGCGGGCATAGGTCTTTTGCATCGGCCCAGGCGTGCGGTCGAATGCCCTCGATCAGAAATTCGCCGCTCCCCGGTGGGAATCCACCTCAACGCCAGTCGCGACGCGCCCAGCATATCAGCGCCGACCTCCGCCCCGCGCGAGCAGATTCGCATCGCGCCGCACTGCGGCGGTGGCGCCTCCTCCGACGACGGAGCCGCAGGTGCGCGCCGCGTGGGCGAGGGCCCCGGCGCCTGAGGTGCACACCGCGCCGCACGGCCGTGTTCCCCAACAACGGCCCTGCGACGCAGCGGATCCGAGTCGCGTGCTGCGCGTTGGGGGCGGGGCCGGATGACCTCCCCAAAAGTCATCCGATCCCCGCCTGAGACCGTGACCGACGATGCATCGCCCCCTGTGTCACCTTCCACCTGCCCCGTACCCCCCGGTTCGGAGAAGCTTCGTGTCTCTGTTGATGAGATGCCGACGCATCCGGTTCATTACGCGAGCCGCCAGATTTCTTTTTCGGGGATTCTCAGGCGCCCGGGCAAGAATGGATGCCGCGCGCAGCTGCGCGCACGCGTAATAACCGCGCATCCCGTGCGTCTCTCCGTTGTGGCCGCACTTCGGCCACGGAGACGAACGGGCACAGGAGCGAGATGACGAAGCCGCAAGACGCAGGCAGGGCAGCGGGCGAGATGGCCGACGCCGACCTCGTGCTGCGCGCACGGTCGGGCAGCCGCGACGCCTTCGGCGAGCTGTGGCGAAGGCACCACCGCTCCGGGCTCACCGTCGCGCGCAACATCACGTCGTCGATCGACGCCGACGACCTCGTGCAGGAGGCCTACACCCGCATCTTCCAGGCGCTGCAGCGCGGCGGCGGCCCCACCGGCTCGTTTCGGGCGTACCTGTTCACCAGCATCCGCAACACGGCCGCGGGATGGGGCCGGGCGCGCAGGGAGTCGAACCTCGACGAGCTCGAGCAGGTCGCCGACCCGAGCACCAGCGCGGAGGCCGCCGAGGCGGCCCTGGACCGTGGTCTCACCCACCGCGCCTTCCGCAGCCTGCCGACCCGCTGGCAGGAGGTGCTCTGGTACACCGAGATCGAGCGGATGAAGCCCGCCGAGATCGCCCCGCTGCTCGGGCTCAAGGCCACCGCCGTCGCCCAGCTGAGCTTCCGTGCCCGCGAGGGGCTGCGCGCGGCCTGGATCCAGGCGCACCTGCAGAGCGTCGCCGACGGCTCCGAGCACCAGTGGACCATCGAGCGCCTCGGCGCATATGCCCGAGGCGGTCTCGGCACCCGCGACCGCGGACGCCTCGAAGCCCACCTCGCCGAATGCGCGCGGTGCTCGATCGTGGCGAGCGAGGCGAAGGAGGTCGGCTCGCGGCTGGCCATGGTGCTGCTGCCGCTCACCCTCGGCGCGGTCGGCGCCGCCGGGTACCTCGCCGCGCTGCAGGGCGGCGGTGCGCCGCTCACGGTCGCGCTCGCCGCAATGCCCTCCGCGGTGACGGAGGGCGCCGTGACCGTCGGCGCGGCACCCGCGATGGGGCTCGCAGGCGCGGGCGTGGGCGTGGGCGGCGCGAGCACAGGACTCGGCACCGGAACGGCGGCGGGCGTGTCGGCCGCCGCGGGTGCCGCGGGTGTGGCCGCCGCCTCCGCGGGCGGCATGCTCTCTGGCATCGGCGGAACCATCGCTCTGGCGGCGGCGGGCGTCGTGCTCACCGGCGGCATCGCGACCGCGGCCATCCTGCCGGGCGTGCTCGACGACGCGAACGCGTCGACGATCGCCTCGGCATCGGATACCGCGAGAGCCCCGATGGGGCCCCTGCCTGACGAGCCCGGCCTGCTCCCCGACGCCCCCTCGCCGTCGGCGCTGCCGCCCTCGGGGCTCGAACAGATCGTGCTGCCCACGAGCCCGCCGGCGACGACGGCACCGCCCCGGCCGACCACCCCCACACCGACGCCCCCGCCGGGCGACACCGTCGAGCCGCCGCCGACCCCAACGCCCGACCCCACGCCGACCCCAACGCCCGACCCCACGCCGGAGCCGACCCCCGAGCCGACCCCGGACCCCGCGCCGCCGATCCCGACCGGCGCGCCGCTGATCGAGGGCGCACGCCTGGCCTGGGTCGGCCCCTCCGAGTTCCTCGTCACGATCCGGCTCTCGGGGGCGCCCGGGACGCAGTTCGACCTGCTCTACTTTCCGAGTCCCCACCTCACCGACGACACCCGCGACGTCCGGGCGGGCGGCACCATCGCCGACGACGGCACCGCGCGCATCGAGCTGCGCATGCAGCTCTCCGACGTGATGCTCGGCTCGCTCCGCCCGCAGTACATCGCGGGCGATGCGCTGGGCGAGCTCGGCGAGCCCGTGAGCCTGATCCACGGCGTCCCCGACCCCGTCGAGCCGGGCGGCGAGCCGCCGGCCACCGACGCGGGCCTGCTCCCGCCCGCAGAGTCGACACCGGCGCCCGCCGAGGGGGCCGAGACGGCGGCACCGGATGCCGCGCCTGAGGGTAGCCTGTCGGAGTGACTGAGCTCGATTCGCAGGACCCCATGACCCACTGGGTCATCACGATCGTGTGCCCCGACATGCCCGGCATCGTGCACGCCGTCAGCGGCGCGATCGTGGCCTCCGGCGGCGACATCACCGAGAGCCAGCAGTTCTCGAGCGCCGACACCGGCCGCTTCTTCATGCGTCTGCAGGTGCGCAGCCGGTCGACGCGCGAGCAGTTCCTCGCCGAGCTCGGGCCCGTGGCATCCCGCTACCAGATGACCGTCACCCTCGATGTGGTCGACCGCCCGCTGCGCACGCTGCTGCTGGCGAGCACCGCCGCGCACTGCATCAACGACCTCCTGTTCCGCGCACGCGCCGACCAGCTCTCGATCGATGTGCCGCTCGTGCTCTCCAACCACGAGGTGCTGCGCGACATCGTCGATTTCTACGGCGTGCCCTTCGAGACCCTGCCGACGCGGGATGCCGCGGCCAAGGCGGCGTTCGAAGAACGGATCGTCGAGCTCGTCGACGAGCACGACATCGAGCTGGTCGTGCTCGCCCGCTACATGCAGATCCTCTCCCCCGAGCTGTGCGAGCGGCTCGCGGGGCGCGCGATCAACATCCACCATTCCTTCCTGCCCGGGTTCAAGGGCGCGAACCCCTACCGCCAGGCGCACGCCCGCGGCGTGAAGCTGATCGGCGCCACAGCCCACTTCGTCACGAGCGACCTGGACGAGGGCCCGATCATCGAGCAGAACGTCGTGCGGGTGGATCACAGTCGCACCCCCGAGCAGCTCATCGCGATCGGCCAGGACGAAGAGAGCCGCACCCTCCGTCAGGCGGTCACCTGGTTCGCCGAGCACCGCGTGCTCCTCGACGGCGCGCGCACCATCATCTTCCGGTAGCCGCCGTCGCCGCCGGCCGCACCTCGCGGGGCCGGTCGAGCCGCGCGGCCTCGCTTACACTGGAAGGCATGTCTGAAGCATCCACCACGCAGCCCGGCCGTCAGAAGGCGACGGTGTCGCCGCTCGACATCGTTCGACTCATCGTCGAGGTCGCACTGGTGTTCAGCCTCGGCTTCTGGGGGTTCGTGGCCTGGGCGTTCCCGTGGAACATCGCCGCCGGCATCCTCGCCCCGGCGCTCGCGATCCTGATCTGGGCACTGTTCCTCTCGCCCCGCGCGGTGTTCGCCGTGCACCCGTTCGTGCGCACGGTCATCGAGCTGGTGCTCTACGCCACCGCGACGCTCGCGTGGTGGAGCCTCGGTCAGACGTGGATCGGCGTCGCCTTCGCCGTCGTCGCCACGATCACCGGGCTGCTCATCGGCCGCCGCAGGTTCCAGTAGCGGGCGGACGGCGCAGGCCCGACCTCACTCGTCGCGCGCGGCCTGTGCGGCGCGCGGTGAGGCGAGCATCAGTGTGAGGCCCAGCGTCGAGGTGAGCAGGGCGATCGCCACCTGAGTGACGACCAGCACATCGGGGCCGCTGAGCGCCAGCCCCCCGCGCGCCTGCAGCACCACCCGCACGAGCACCTGCAGCGCGACCACGCAGGCGAGCGCGACCAGCGGCAGCCAGCGCAGCGCACCCCGCACCGCGCCCGCACGCGCGATCACGAGCGATGCCACCACCGCAGCGGCGAGCTGCAGCAGCACCACGCCATCGGACAGACCGGTGACCGCATCGCGCAGATGCGGAGAGATCGAGGGGAACAGCTCGACGATGGCCGCCTGCACGATGTCGAGCGCCGCGAGCACGAACATCGCGGTCATGCCGAGCCCGGACCGCGCGACGAGGCTGCCCTGCCGCCGCACCCCGAGCGCGAGGATCACCACGCCGAGCGCGAACGCTGTGGCGGCCATGAGGGTGACCGGTCCCGAGCCCACCATGGCGGTGAGCGGCAGTGCCTCGAGCATGCGCAGCAGCCCGCTCACGAGGATCGCGCTGCCGCCCCACAGCCACGCGCGGGTGGCCGGGTTGAGCGTCGTCGTCGACGCCGCCGCGCGCACGCTCATCGCGGCGACCTCCGCGCTCCGGCGTCACCGCTGTGGCCGGCCCGCGCCGCGGGGCACGGGCAGCCGCCGCTCACAGGCCCTGCCAGGCGGGCTTGTTCGCGTACGCGTAGCGGTAGTACTCGGCGTTGCGCAGCTGGCCGGCGGCGGCCTCGTCGACCACGATGGTGACGTGCGGATGCATCTGCAGCACGGAGGCCGGGATGCTCGCCGTGAGCGGCCCCTCGATCGCGGCCTGGACGACGGCGGCCTTGGCCGAGCCGAATGCGAGCAGGACGAGGTGGCGGGCACGCAGGATCGTGCCGAGCCCCTGCGTGATGCTGTGGCTCGGGACCTCGTCGATCGACGAGAAGAAGCGCGCGTTGTCTTCGCGGGTCTGCTGAGCCAGGGTCTTCACGCGGGTGAGTGACGCGAACGATGAGCCGGGTTCGTTGAAGCCGATGTGCCCGTCGCCGCCGATGCCCAGCAGCTGCAGGTCGATCCCGCCGGCCGTGCGGATCTGCGCCTCGTAGTCGCTCCCGGCGGTGCGCAGGTGCGCGACGTCGCCGCGCGGCACGTGCACGAGCGCGGGGGTGAGTCCCATGGGCTCGACGACCTCGCGCGTGATGACGGCCCGGTAGCTCTGCGGGTGGGATGCCGGCAGCCCCGCATACTCGTCGAGCGCGAAGCCCTGCACCTGCGAGGCATCCACCTCGTTGATGCGTGCCGCGATCGCCCGATAGACGGGCGAGGGCGTCGAGCCGGTCGCCAGGCCGAGCACCGCGCGGGGCTTGCGCCCGATGAGGTCGATCACGGCGTCGGCGACCAGCGTGGCGGCGTCGTCGGGCGTCGGAACGATCACAACTTCTGCCATGCGGCACCTCCTGAAAGACCACGGTTCAGAGCCTCCGCGCCGCGGTCAATGCTATCCAATGCCCGGCCGCGTCCCCCGTCAGGCCGCCGCCGCGCGGTTCGCGACTGCATCCTCGTTACACTCGGGGTCAGCGCGCGCACAGCCGCCGCCCGCCGGCGCCCCGCGTCGCGCCCACGACACCACCTCACGTTCACGCCCCACCGGAGGCCCCCGCATGCGTCGTCAGCTCACCGCCCTGTTCATCGCCGGCACCCTCGCGCTCGGCCTCGCGGCCTGCAGCAGCCCCGGGGCGACCGGCGGCGCGGGCTTCGGCGGCGGCCAGCGGCAGAGCGTCGCCGAGGCCTGCACCGCATTCGGTCAGGCCATCGCCGGCAGCCAGGATCTCGTGGGCGGGGCCCTGCGCGACGCCCAGACCGACCCGACGAAGACCGTCGAGGCGTTCGGCACGCTCGAGACCACCCTGGGCGACGCGTTCTCCGCCGTCTCCAACGCCGAGGTGTCGGCGCTCGGCGATTCGCTCCTCGACTCGCTGGGGGTGCTCGCCGACGCCGCGGAGGCCGTGATCGTCGATGGCGACACCGCGCGCGCCGCCGAGCTGACCGAGGCCGGACGCGACTTCGCGCTGCGCATGCAGGAGCTGCAGGCCCTCTGCGGCTGAGCCTGGCGGCGCCGCGCGGGCGCGGTCGAACGGCGCGGCCGGTGCGGCCCGAGCGCGGCCCGAGCGCGCGAAGCGCGCCGGTCGTGACCGGACCGTTGCCATGCGAGGGCTCGGATGCCATCGCCCGGCCGCGAGGCCCATCTACAATTGAGTGCGTGGCGGCGGCAATGCGCCGGCCGCGACCTGAATCCTTGGGGGAGGCATTCCGTGACCGATCTGGCCACACCCGCGACGGGCGACGACGCCGCGCCGACGCTCGGCGCGCCCACGGGCGCCGAGGTCGGCGCCTCGACGGTCGACGCCACGGCGGATGCCGCCACCGACGCCGCGGACGACACGACTGCGGGGAGCACGCCCTCCGACGGCACGTCTGCTGACAGCACCGACACGCCGCTGGCCTGGGGCCCCGCCCCCGAGCGCGCGCGCCACCCGTGGCGCCGCGGCCTCCTCATCGGCGTGCCGGTCGCCGCCGTGCTCGCCGCCGCCTGGTACTTCGGCACCACCCTCATCGCGCCCGGCATGGTCGTCGGCAACGTGCCGGTCGGGGGGCTCACCGTCGACGCGGCCACCGCCAAGATCAACGCGGCCGTCGCCGACACCGCCCTCGTGCTTCGCGTCGACGGCGCCGAGGCCACCGTGACGGGCAGCGACCTCGGCGCGCACGTCGACGCGCGCCCGCTCGCCGCGCGCGCACTCGCCGCGCACCCGCTCTGGAACGTCACCAGCTGGTTCCCCGACGCCGGACCCACCCTGCGCCCCGCGCTCGACGCCGAGCTGGCCGGGGGCGCCCTGCGCGGCGCGTTCCCGGAGCTGTACGTCGCCCCGGTCGACGCCGGCGTCGAGTACGCGCCCGAGGCCGTGGGCTTCGTCGCCGTCGACGGCGTGGACGGCTGGGGCGTGCCGCAGGTCGAGGTGCGCGCCGCGCTGCTTGCCGCGCTCAACGACGCCGAGCCGGCCGACCACGCCGAGATCGCGCCCGCGGCGATCGTTCCCGACATCCCGAGCCGCGCCGCGCACAGCCGCGCGAGCGTGCTCAACGGCATGCTCGACACGATCGGCTTCTACGTGGGCAGCGAGCGGGTGGCGCCGATCGATCGCGCCACCGCGGCTTCCTGGATCGCCGTCGAGCCCGACCCGTCCGCAGGCATCATCCGCTTCGCCGTCGACGGCTCCGCCCTCCCCGCGATCGTCGAGGGCCTGCCCGCGCAGGTGAACCGCGATGCGGTCGACACCCAGCAGGTCGTGAACTCGGCCGGCGACGTGCTGCGCACGATCGCCGAGGGCACCACCGGGATCGCGCTGACCGGCACCGAGGGCGTCGCCGACGCGTTCGCGGCACAGCTGAACAACGGCGTCGCGGCCTACCAGCTCGACGTGACCGAGACCCCGTTCGGCGTCGCGAATCTGCATCGGCGCATCGAGGTCAACGTGAGCACCCAGCGCACGATTCTCTACGAGAACGACCAGGTCGTGCGCTCATGGTCGGTCTCGACCGGCCTGCCGGGGCACGACACCAACCTCGGCAACTTCAAGGTCTACGCGCACGTGCGCATCCAAGACATGGGCAGCGAGGCCGCGGGCTACCTGACGAAGGACGTGCCCTGGGTGAGCTACTTCAACGGCGACGAGGCGTTCCACGGCGCATACTGGCACAACAACTTCGGCAACCGGATGAGCCACGGCTGCGTGAACATGCGCATCCCCGAGGCCAAGTTCGTCTACGAGTGGGCGCCGATCGGCACCGAGGTCTGGGTGCACCGGTAGTCGCCGGTCCCACCCGCGAACACACCGCGACGAACAGCCGCGACGAACAGACAGGCGGGGTGGATGCGTCAGCCGCATCCACCCCGCCTCGTCGTTCCGCTCGGGCTTACGCCTTGATGCCGGCGATGATCTCGTTGAACGTCGCCGACGGCCGCATGATCGCGCTCACGAGCTCCTCGTTCGGGCGGTAGTAGCCGCCGATGTCGACGGGCGAGCCCTGCACGGCGATGAGCTCTGCGACGATCTTGTCCTCGTTCGCGGCGAGCGCGGCCGCCACGGGGGCGAAGCGCGCGGCCAGCTCGGGATCGCTCGTCTGCGCGGCGAGCTCCTGCGCCCAGTACAGGGCGAGGTAGAAGTGGCTGCCTCGGTTGTCGATCGTGCCGAGCTTGCGGCCGGGCGAGCGGTCGTTCTCGAGGAACGAGCCCGTCGCGGCGTCGAGCGTGTCGGCGAGCACCTGCGCCCGGGCGTTGCCGGTGAAGGTCGAGAGGTGCTCGAGCGAGGCGGCCAGCGCGAAGAACTCGCCCAGCGAGTCCCAGCGCAGGTAGTTCTCCTCGAGCAGCTGCTGCACGTGCTTGGGGGCCGAGCCGCCGGCGCCCGTCTCGAAGAGCCCGCCGCCCGCGAGCAGGGGCACGATCGAGAGCATCTTGGCGCTCGTGCCGACCTCGAGGATCGGGAACAGGTCAGTGAGGTAGTCGCGCAGCACGTTGCCCGTGACCGAGATCGTGTCGAGGCCCTCGCGCAGCCGGTCGAGCGTGTACTGGGTCGCCGCCTCGGGATCCAGGATCTCGATGGTCAGGCCCTCGGTGTCGTGGCCCTCGAGATACGTGCGCACCTTGCCGATGAGCGTGGCGTCGTGCGAGCGTGCCGGGTCGAGCCAGAACACGGCGGGCACGCCGGTGGCGCGCGCGCGCGTGACCGCGAGCTTCACCCAGTCGCGCACCGCGATGTCTTTCGTCTGCGTGCCGCGCCAGATGTCGCCGGTGCGCACCTCGTGCGCCAGGAGCACCTCGCCAGCCTGATTGACGACCTGCACCGTGCCGGGGCCGGTGATCTCGAACGTCTTGTCGTGGCTGCCGTACTCCTCGGCGGCCTGCGCCATGAGGCCGACGTTCGGCACCGAGCCGATCGTCGCCGGGTCGAGCGGCCCCTTGGCGACGACGTCTTCGATGACGGTCTGGAACACGCCCGCGTACGACGAATCCGGAATCACGGCGAGCGTGTCGTCTTCGGCGCCGTCGACGCCCCAGAGCTTGCCGCCGTTGCGGATCAGCGCCGGCATCGAGGCATCCACGATGACGTCGGAGGGCACGTGCAGGTTCGTGATGCCGCGGTCGGAGTTGACGTACGACAGGCGCGGGCCCCGCTGCAGCGCGGCGGCGAACGCGGCCGCGATCTCGTCGCCGCCCGGCACCTCGTCGAGCCCGGCGAGGATCGCGCCCAGCCCGTCGTTCGGGGTCAGCCCGGCCTCGGCGATCGCGTCGCCGTAGCGCGCGAACACATCAGCGAAGTACGCCTTGACGACGTGACCGAAGATGATCGGGTCCGACACCTTCATCATGGTGGCCTTCAGGTGCACCGAGTAGAGCACGTCGGCCTCGGCGGCCTCGCGCAGGGTCTCGAGCAGGAACGCGTCGAGCGCCGCGGCCGAGAGGAAGGTCGCGTCGACGATCTCGTTGGGCAGCACCTTCAGGCTCTGCTTCAGCACCGTGACCGTGCCGTCCTGCGCGACGTGCTGAATCGTCAGCACGTCATCGCTGACGATCACCACCGACTGCTCGTTGGCCTTGAAGTCGTCGTGCCCGAGCGTCGCGACGTGCGTGCGCGAGCCCTTCGCGAAGGGCTTGTTGGTGTGCGGGTGCTTTCGCGCGTACTGCTTCACCGAGAGGGGCGCACGGCGATCGCTGTTGCCCTCGCGCAGCACCGGATTGACCGCCGACCCCTTGATGCGGTCGTAGCGGGCGCGGACGTCCTTCTCCTCGAGCGACTCGGGCTCGTCGGGGTAGGCGGGAATGTTGTAGCCGTCGTGCTGCAGCTCGGCGATGGCGGCCTTCAGCTGCGGGATCGAGGCCGAGATGTTGGGCAGCTTGATGATGTTCGCGGTGGGCAGCGTCGCCAGGCCGCCGAGCTCGGCGAGCGCGTCGCCGACCTGCTGCTCGGGGCTGAGCTTCTGCGGGAATGCGGCCAGCACACGACCCGCGAGCGAGATGTCACGCGTCTCGACATCCACCTCTGCCGGAGCCGTGAATGCCTTCACGATCGGCAGGAACGAAGAGGTCGCAAGTGCGGGCGCTTCGTCCGTGTGGGTGTAAACGATCTTCGAGTGAGTCACGTGTGTAATCTCCATTCGGGTCGTGTTATAGGGTATCGCACCCCCGAAGTATCTCGATATCAAGAGAGCTTGTGAGGATGTCGCCGCCCCGTGTTCCGCCCGCGTTCCGCGCCCGCGATGCGCCGAGGCATCCACCGCCGCGGCCGAGGCCACCAAACGGGAATCGTTCCGGGTTAGCCTGGTTCCATGGATGATCTCCGATTGGTTGAACTCTCGGCCGCGACGATCGTCGCGGTGAACAGTCTTTCGCTCAAACCCGGGCAAGAGCAGTTCCTGGCTCCGGTCTCATACGGCGTCGCGGCGACGGTCATGAATCCGCAGACCAGCTGGCAGCGGGTCGTGCTCGACGGCGACAAGGTCGTGGGCTTCGTCAGCGCCAACTTCGACCCCGAGGCGGCGGTCGAGCACTTCAAGTCGGTGCTCTGGCGCATCAACGTCGACGCGGTCGGCCAGGGCCGCGGCTTCGGCCGCTTCGCCGTGAAGGCCCTGCTCGCAGAGGCCCGCGAACGCGGCTTCGACCACGTGGATGTGATCTACGAGGCCGGCGAGGGCGGGCCCGAGGCCTTCTTCCTGCGCATGGGCTTCGTGCCGGTGGGCGAGACCGAGTACGGCGACGTGATCGGCCGCATCACGCTCTAGCGCCGCACCGGGCCGCGCACCCTCAGACGAGCGATTCGCGCCACGCTGCGTGTAGCTGCGCGAACTTGCCGGTGCCGCTGATCAGCGCGTCGGGCGTGTCGTCCTCGATGATCCGGCCGTGCTCCATCACGAGCACGCGGTCGGCGATCGCGACGGTCGAGAGCCGGTGCGCGATGATGATCGCCGTGCGGTCGGCGAGCAGGGTCTGCAGCGCGTCCTGGATCATCCGCTCGCTCGGCATGTCGAGCGAGGCGGTCGCCTCGTCGAGGATCAGCACCGCCGGGTCGGCGAGGAACGCCCGGGCGAACGAGATCAGCTGCCGCTGCCCGGCCGACACGCGGCCGCCGCGCTTGTTGACGTCGGAGGCGTAGCCGTCTGGCAGCGCCTCGATGAAGGCGTCGGCCCCCACCGCGCGCGCCGCCGCCTGGATCTCCTCCAGCGACGCGCCGGGCTTGCCGAGCGCGATGTTGTCGGCGACGGTGCCCGAGAACAGGTACGCCTCCTGCGTCACCATCACGATGGCGCGGCGAAGGTCCTTGGGGTGCAGGGCACGCAGGTCGACGCCGTCGAGGCGGATCGAGCCGCGGCTCGGGTCGTAGAAGCGCGAGATCAGCTTGGCGAGCGTCGACTTGCCGGCGCCGGTCGTGCCGACCAGCGCGATCGTCTGCCCCGCCGGGATGTCGAGGGTGAAGTCGGGGAGGATCGTCTTTCCCCCGGCGTAGCCGAAGCGCACGTCCTCGAAGTGCACGTGCCCCTTGGCGGTCCACAGATCGACCGGCGTGGCCGGGTCGGGAACGGTGGGCTCCTCCTCGAGCACGCCCGAGACCTTCTCGAGCGCCGCGGTGGCCGACTGGTACGAGTTCACGAACATCGCGACCTCCTCCAGCGGGCTGAAGAAGTTGCGCACGTACATGACGACCGCCAGCAGCGTGCCGAGCAGCAGCGTGCCGTCGACGACGCGGAACGCGCCCCACAGCAGCACGATGCCCATCGTGACGTTCGCCATCAGGATGAGCCCCGGGTCGAGGATGCCGAACAGGTTCACGAGCCGCAGGTTGACGGCGCGGTACTCGGCCGACACCTCTCCGAACTGCTCGTCGTTGCGCTGCTCCTTGCGGAACGCCTTGACCGCGCGGATGCCGGTCATCGTCTCGACGAACTGCACGATGAGCCGGGCGCTCACCACGCGCGACATGCGGAAGCCCTTCTGCGACTCGATGTAGAACCAGCGCATCAGCAGCCACAGCGGCACGCCCATCGCCAGCAGCACGATGCCGCTGCGCCAGTCGAGCGCGAACAGCATCACCAGGGTGAACAGGCCGAACAGTGCGCCCTGCACGAGCTGATTCAGCCCGCCGTCGAGCAGCTCGCGGATCGACTCGAGGTCGCTCGTCTGCCGCGAGATGATGCGGCCCGAGGTGTACTTCTCGTGGAACTCGAGGCTCAGTCGCTGGGTGTGCCGGAAGATGCGGGTGCGCAGGTCGAACAGGATCGTCTGGGTGAGGCGGGCCGAGAGCACCACGAACCAGCCCATCAGGCCCGCCCCGGCCGCGCCGGTGACGAGGTACACGACGGTGACGCCGATCGCCGGCATCCACTGCATCTGCTCGACGGCGAGCGGGAGCGCGGTGTTGATGCCGTAGGCGATCAGCAGCGGGCCCAGCACCTGGAGCCCGGTCGCGACGACGATGACCACCCCGGTGAGCACGACGAGGCCGCGCATGGGAGAGATGAGCGAGCCGAGCAGCCGCAGCGAGCGCCGGCGGATCTGCCGGCTCTCGGCCTTGGTGTAGTCGTCGCGGTCTTCACCGCTGGTGCCGCGGACGGACGCGTCGGTCACAGGTTCACCTCTGCTTCGCGCTGGGCGAGATCGTCGGCCTCGAGGCTCGAGATCACGTGTCGGTAGATGTCGCTCTCGCGAAGCAGCTCGCTGTGCGTGCCGACGCCGACGACGCGGCCGGCGTCGAGCACCGCGACGCGATCGGCGAGGGCCACGGTGGAGGGCCGGTGCGCCACGATGAGCGCCGTTGTGGTCGCGAGCACGCGGCGCAGCGCCGCCTCCACGAGCGCCTCGGTGTCGACGTCGAGCGCGCTGAGCGGGTCGTCGAGCACGAGCACCGCCGGGCGAGCCGCGACCGCACGCGCGAGGGCGATGCGCTGCCGCTGGCCGCCGGAGAGGCTGAGCCCCTCCTCCCCCACCGCCGTGTCGACGCCGTCGGGCAGCTCGTAGGCGAAGTGCGCCTGGGCGATCTCGAGCGCCTCGCGCAGGGCGAGGTCGGCCTCGGGGCTGCGGATGTCGAGGTCGTCGCGGCCGATCAGCACGTTCTCGCGCACGGAGGCCGAGAACAGGGTCGCCTCCTCGAACGCCATGGCGATGTGGCCGCGCAGCTCGTCGAGCCGCAGCTCGCGCACGTCGACGCCGTCGAGCTCGACGCGGCCGCCGGTGACGTCGTAGAGCCGGGTCGCGAGGGTCGTCATCGTGGTCTTGCCCGAGCCGGTCAGCCCCACGAGCGCCATGGTCTCGCCGGGGCGCACGACCAGGTCGACGCCATCCAGCAGGTCGCGCTCGCCGGCCGCGGCATCCTGATACCTGAAGTGCACGTCGCGAAACGCGAGCTCGCCGCGCGGGTTCGCGATGGTCTTCGGATGCGCCGGATCGACGATGCTGTTGGGCTCCTCGAGCACCTCGAAGATGCGGTCGGTGGCGGTGCGCGCGTCGATGAGGAACGAGAACAGGAAGCCGAGCGATTCGATCGGCCAGCGCAGCGCCGTCGCCATCACGAAGAAGGCGAGCAGCTCGCCGATGGTCAGCTGACCGATCGACGAGAGATAGATGCCGGCCAGCAGGCACAGCGCGAACGCGACCATAGGCACGGCGTCGAGCCAGAACCACAGCAGCCCCACCTCGCGGCCCTTGCGCAGCTCGGTGGTGCGCAGGTCGTCGACCTGCTTGCGGAACTTCTGCAGGGCGTGCGAGCCGCGGCCGAAGGCCTTGAGCACGCGGATGCCGTGCACGCTCTCCTCGACGGCGGTGGCGAGGTCGCCCGCCTGGTCCTGGCTCATCCGCGCGAGCACGCCGTACTTGCGCTCGAAGCGGAAGCCGACCCACCACAGCGGGATCGACACGACGAGGAAGGTGGTGCCGAGCAGCCAGTGCCAGCGAAACAGCAGCACCGAGCCGATGATGATCGTCAGCAGGTTCACGACGAGCAGGATCGCGCCGAAGACGAGCCAGCGGCGGATCAGGCCGATGTCCTGCATCATCCGGCTCAGCAGCTGGCCGGACTGCCAGCGGTCGTGAAACGCGACGGGTAGCCGCTGCAGGCGGCGGTAGAACTGCTGGCGGATGTCGTACTCGACCTCCATGCCGGGGCGCAGCACGAACGCGCGGCGCAGGAAGACGAACAGCGCCTCGAGCACGCCGAGCCCGAGGATGCCCAGCGCCGCCCACACGATCAGCGTCGTGTCGCCCGAGGCGATGGGGCCGTCGACCGCGAGCTGCAGCACGATCGGGATGAGCAGCGTCATGGCCGCGGCGCCGAGCGCGGCGACGGCGCCGCCGATCAGGCGGGGCATCGCGGGCTTCGCGAACGGGAGCAGGCGTGCGAGGGCACGCGGCGTTGAGAGCCGCGGCGGGGGCGCAGAAGTCGAAGTCATGATCCTCGGGGCGCTCGTGGCGCGGAAGTCGTCGCCGCGGCCAGGTTGCCGCGACAGCCTTCCAGGATACGCGTCCGCTCCCCCGGCGCAAGCCGGTGCGCCCGTCCGTGCGGGCGCCGCGGCGAGGGCCGCCGCGTCAGCGAGCGGCCTCCCGGGCGAGCAGCGCGCGCTTGATGTCCGTCCCCCAGGCGTAGCCGCCGAGCGTGCCATCGGCCCGCAGCACCCGATGGCAGGGCACGAACAGCGCCGGCGCGTTGCGGGCGCAGATGGATGCCGCGGCGCGCACGGCGCTCGGGGCGCCGAGCGCCGCCGCGAACTCGCGATAGCTCAGGGGCTCTCCCGGCGCGATGCCCCGCAGCGCCGCCCAGCCCGCCTCCTGCAGCGCCGTGCCCCGCTGCAGGGCGGCCACGCCGTCGATCGCCGCGAGATCGCCCGCGTAGTAGGCCCGGGCCGCCGCGCCGCCCGCGGTCTCGGCCGGCACCCACGAGCTCGGGCGCAGCGAGGGGTGAATGCGCCGCACCACCGCCTCCTCGTCGGTCGACCATCCGGTCGCGAGCACGCGATCGGCGGCATCCGCGATCACGATGAGGGGGCCGTCGGGCGTCTCGACGCGCTCGATGCGCGCAGCGTGGTCTTGCATTGGGGTTCCTTTGCCTGCAGGCTCCGCTCGGAGCCGCGTGTCGGGTGGTGTGGGTGCGGCGCCGCATCTCAACAGGGTGCGACGGCTCGCCACAGGTGGGCCGTGAGGTAGCTGCGCCACGGGGCCGCGCGCTCGGCCCACGCCGTGAGCGCGGGCGCGGCGCTCGGCAGGCCCAGCCGACCGGCGCCGTTTCGCACCGCCGCGTCGCCGGGCAGGAAGACATCGGGATCGCCGGTGATGCGCATCCGCACGTAGTCGGCGGTCCAGGGCCCGATGCCCGGCAGCGCGAGCAGCGCGCGCCGCTGCGCCTCGTTGTCGTCGCCGAGCCCCAGGCGCAGCTCGCCCGATGCCAGCGCGGCCGCGGCGCCGGTGATCGCGCGGATGCGCGCCCGCGGCCCACGCAGCACCTCGTCGCCGCGCTCGGCGATCGCCGTCATGGTCGGGAACAGCCGGTCGATGCCCCCGTGGCTCTCGATGCGCTCGCCCAGGGCGTCGGTCAGGCCGGTCAGCGCCGTGCGCGCGGCGGCGACCGTGACCTGCTGACCCACCATGGCCTGAATCAGCAGCTCGTGCGGGTCGGTCGCGCCCGGCACCCGGATGCCGGGGCGCCGCGCGATGGCCGCGGCGAGCTCGGGATGCTTCGACAGCTCGGCATCGATGGCGAGGGGGTCGGCGTCGAGGTCGAACAGCCGGCGCGCCCGCGCGACCAGCGTGGGCAGGTCGCCGAGGGTCGTCAGCCGCGCGCGCAGGCGGATCCGCGGTGCCGCCGCGGACGCATCGAGCCGCAGCTCGAACCAGGCCGGGCCGCCGGGCAGCCGCTGCGCGCGGGCGAAGCTCGTCGGCGTCGCGACCATCGCGCCCGGGATCGCGCGCGCCCCCATCCACGCGAAGTTCGCGCGGGCATCGATCGGGCCGCGGTGCGGGAGCACGAGGTCGATGGCGCCCGCGGCCGCCGGCGCCGGCCCGCGCCGACGCGCCCGCAGCTGCATCGGCGTCATGTCGAACACCTCGCGCATCGTCTCGTTGAACTGGCGGATGCTGGCGAAGCCGGCCGAGAACGCGACATCCGCGATCGACAGCTCGGTGCCCACGGGCAGCATGCGCGCGGTGTGCGCGCGGTGCGCGCGGCTGAGCGCGAGCGGACCCGCGCCGAGCTCGGCGCTCAGCACGCGGGTGAGGTGCCGCGTCGAGTAGCCGAGCCGTGCGGCCAGGCCCGGCACCCCCTCGCGCTCGACGACGCCATCGGCGATCAGGCGCATCGCCCGGGCGGCGACGTCGCTGCGCACGTCCCACTCGGGCGAGCCCGGGGCCGCCTCCGGCAGGCAGCGCTTGCATGCGCGGTAGCCCGCCTCGTGCGCCGCGGCCGAGGTGGGATAGAAGGTGACGTTGGCGCGCTTGGGGGTGCGCGCCGGGCAGCTCGGCCGGCAGTAGATGCCCGTGCTGCGCACGGCGCTCACGAACTGGCCGTCGAAGCGCGGATCACGCGATTCGATCACCCGATACTGCTCGTCGAACGACATCGACGGACGCGAGCGGGTGAGCGGGGCCATCTGCTCAGCATGACACGGCGCCGCGGCATCCGCTAGCGGAAATCGGCCATCGCTGTGCGCCACGCTCCGCAGGGGCGCGAAGGCGCAGCCGCCGCGCGGGCGCGGGGCCGTCGAGGCCAACGCGAAGCGCCCGCCGCCTTCCGCCGAGCCGAAGCGAGGCGGGCGGGCGACGGGCGCCGGCGCGTCGAAGGACGCGGCCGCATCAGTGGAAGAAGTGCCGCTCCCCCGTGAAGAACATCGTCACGCCGGCCGCGCGGGCCGCCGCGATGACCTCGTCGTCGCGCACCGAGCCGCCAGGCTGCACGATGGCCTTCACGCCCGCGTCGAGCAGCACCTGCGGCCCGTCGGCGAAGGGGAAGAAGGCGTCGGATGCCGCGACCGAGCCCGCCGCGCGCGCACCGGCGCGCTCGACGGCGAGACGGCACGAGTCGACGCGGTTCACCTGGCCCATGCCGATGCCGACGGTCGCGTTGTTCTTCGCGAGCACGATGGCGTTCGACTTGACGGCGCGGCACGACTTCCAGGCGAAGATCAGGTCGGTCATGCCGGCGTTGTCGGGGCGCTCGCCGCTCACGAGCTCCCAGTTCACCGCGACCGAGTCGATGTCGGCGGCGAAGCGGTCGGCGTCTTGCAGCAGCAGACCGCCCGAGACGAGACGGACATCCATGCGCTCCTGACGCCAGTCGACCGGCAGCTGCAGGAGGCGGAGGTTCTTCTTCGCGCGGAACACCTCGAGCGCGGCCGGCTCGAAGCCGGGCGCGACGATGACCTCTGTGAAGATGTCCTTGAGGTTCTCGGCCATCTTGAGCGTGACCTCGCGGTTGGCCGCGATCACCCCGCCGAATGCCGAGGTCGGGTCGCACTCGTGCGCGCGCAGGTGCGCGCTGGCGATCGGGTCGACGGCCTTGGGCGCCGAGACGGCGATGCCGCAGGGGTTCGCGTGCTTGATGATCGCGACGGCCGGCAGCACCATGTCGTAGACCGTCCGAAGCGCCGCGTCGGCGTCGACGTAGTTGTTGTAGCTCATCTCCTTGCCCTGCAGCTGCGTCGCCTGGGCGATGCCGTGGCCGCCCTGGCGCGAGTAGAGCGCGGCGCGCTGGTGCGCGTTCTCGCCGTAGCGGAGCACCTGGAGGCGCTCGGCCTTGATCGTCAGCGACTCGGGCAGCGAGCGCGGGTCCTGCAGCGTGCCCTCGGCGAACCACGCGGCGACCGCGGCGTCGTACGCGGCGGTGTGCGCGAACGCGCGAGCGGCGAGCTCGCGGCGCTGCGCGAGGGTGCTGCCGCCGGCCTCGAGCCCCTCGATCACCGCGGGGTACGACTCGGGCGAGACGACGATGGCGACGTTGGCGTAGTTCTTCGCAGAGGCGCGCACCATCGCGGGGCCGCCGATGTCGATCTGCTCGACGACGTCGTCGCCCTCGGCGCCCGAGGCGACCGTCTGCACGAACGGGTAGAGGTTCACGATCACCAGTTCGAACGGCGCGATGTCGAGCTCGGCGAGCTGCTGCTCGTGCGAGGCGAGTCGCAGATCCGCGAGCAGGCCGGCGTGCACGCTCGGGTGCAGGGTCTTCACGCGCCCGTCGAGCGATTCGGGGAAGCCGGTGATCGCCGAGACGTCGGTGACGTCGATGCCGGCACCACGGATCATGGCCGCCGTCGAGCCGGTCGAGACGATCTCGATGTTCTGCGCGGCGATGACCGTCGCGAGCTCGACGAGCCCGGTCTTGTCGCTCACAGAGATGAGCGCCCGGCGAACGGGCACCATGTCGCGATCACGGAACAGGGACTTGTCGTGGCTGGGCCCGCTCATCTCGGTGCGGCTCCTTCGTGTTGGTGTCGGTTGAAACGAAAAACAGTCAGCTGGATGCCTCGGCCGACGCCGCGGCGAGGTCGATGTCGCCGCTCGCGATGCGCCGAACGACGTCGATCAGCAGGCGCCGCTCGACGGGCTTGATGCGCTCGTGCAGGGCGGCCTCGTCGTCGCCGGGCAGTACCGGGACCCGCTCCTGCGCGAGGATCGGCCCCGAGTCGACGCCATGGTCGACCACGATGACGCTCGCGCCGGTCTGGGCGACGCCGGCCGCGATCGCGTCGCGCACGCCGTGCGCGCCGGGAAACTCGGGAAGGTATGCCGGGTGCGTGTTGATGATGTTCGGCGCCCAGCGCTCGACCAGCTCGGCCGGCAGCAGCCGCATCATGCCGCTGAGCACCACGAGGTCGGGCTTCCAGGCGGCCAGCTGCACGCCCAGCTCGCGCCCCCACGCCTCGCGGCTCTCGAACTGGCGAAACGGCACGAGAAAGGTCGGGATGCCGAACTCCTCGGCATGCGCGAAGCCGGCGGCGTCGCGATCCGCGCCGACGGCGATGATGCGCGCCGGATAGTCGGGCGCCGAGGCGGCCTCGAGCAGGGCCCGGAGGTTCGATCCGGCACCGGAGATCAGAACCGCAACCGTCAGCACCCGGACAGTCTAGCGGCGCGGCGGCGCCTGCTCGCTCGCGCTGGGCTGGGCCTGCGCCCCGGTGACATCCGCCGGCGAGACGAGGGCGCGGCGCGCCGCATCGGGCGCGTCAGACGCGTCAGACGCGTCGAGCGCACCGGACGCACCGGACGCACCGCGCTCGTCGCGCCCGAGCGGGGTGAGCAGCGCGACCGCGGCGCCGAGCAGCACCTCGACGCCGAGCGCGAGCGCGAGCGGCCCGGGCTCCGGCCCCACCTGCACGAGCGCCCCGGGCCCGGCCGAGCCGGAGCTCACCAGCGCGATCAGCGCGCCCGCGCCGCCGACCAGCAGCGCGATGCCCAGCGCGATGACCAGTCGCGGCGAGGTGCGCTGGTCGAGGCCCGCGCGGGCGAGCGACGATCGGCACACCCAGCCGGCGAGGCCGCCCGCGGCGATCGGCAGCAGCACGACGACGAGGAACCAGGGCTCACCCGTCTCGGGGAGCGCGCCGAGGATCGGAATGGCGGGCACGAGGCCGAGCTGCGCGCCGACGGGCGAGACGACGGTGCCGGCGCCGAGCGCGAAGCCTGGACCCGCGACCCACGCGATCGCCCAGCCGATGAGCGTCGGCAGGTAGGCCGCCTGCCCGAGCGTGACGAGCGTGGCCCCGAGGGCATCCACGTGGGCCGCCTGGAACAGCGTGACGATGCGATCGCCGTGCAGGATCACCGAGAGCGCGGTCAGCAGCGCCCCGATGCCGACGATCGTCGCGATCGCGACGGCGAAGCCGCGGGCGATGAGCGGCACCACCTCGCGCCACGCGGGTGCGAAGCGCGCCAGCGACGAGCGCAGTCGATCGATGACGAAGCCATCGCCGACGCGCCACGCTGTGACGACCCCGCCGAGCAGCACGGCGCCGGCGTAGATCGCGGTCGGAAACACGATCGCGTGCCACAGCTCGTGCACGACCACGTCGTTCTCGGCGGTCAGCCCCACGGCGGTCGCCAGTGCGGCCGTGGTGACGGCGCCGCCGGCGAACCCGCTGAGCCAGGACCCCGCACGCGCCGCGCGCGCGCCCGATCTCGCGCCCATGGCCGCGGCGAGCGCCGCGAGCGCGAGCGGGGCGAGCGAGAGCGTGAAGCTCGAGGCATCCCCCGCGATGCCCAGCGCGATGGTGAGCGTCTCGGGCAGCGCGATCTGCAGCGGCACGAGATTGCCGAGCAGCCAGATGGATGCCGCAGACGGCCACAGCGCCGACCAATCGGCCGCGCCGCCGAATGCGACGATCCACAGGATCGTGAGGGGCACGAGGGCGAGCAGGAGGCCGATGGCCACGACGACGGCCGCGTCGAGCGCGGCGAGGAGGGAGACGATCAGGCGATGCATGCCCGAACGACCCTACCCGCGCGCGCTGACGCCGTGGCGAACCACACCGCGCGGGGGTCACGCCACGGCGCCGCCGGGGTGCGGCGTGGGCCCGCGGCCGCCCTCGAGCGCGGGCGCGCCGGGCATTGAGCGGCGGATGCCTCGGCGCTATGGTGTGCTCACATCCGGGCAGACCTCGAACGGGGCGATGATGGCGATCAGAGCGAGCCTGACCATCGGCAGAGCACCGCAGCCGGCGCCGCAGCCGCTGCCACCGGCGGGCGAGCCGCCGGGCGGCGACGTGCTCGAGCTGCGGGTGCACGGGGTCAACAACACGACCGCGTTCGACCTGCTCGATCTGCGGCCCTCGGAGGTCGAGCTGGTGGCCGGCGACAGGCTCGGCAGCTTCTGGCGGCCGACCGCGGCCGCGGCCCAGACGCACACGCCCGGGCAGCGCGGATTCGTGCCGCCGGGCATCACCCGCGAGGCGTATTCCTGGGGCGGCATGGTGCGCACGACGCCGAACGTCGGCGACGCCGGACCGCTCTCGATCATCGCCGGCGGCGTCGCGCGCATCTTCTACGCGCTCCTGCTCCCGTTCGGGATCGCCAACGCCGTGCAGTGGAGCTGGCGGCTGCCCGAGGCATCCACCGCGGAGCGCCACGGCTTCTTCGCCGGCTCGACCCGCGTGTTCGGCCTCCTGCTGACGCTGCTGTTCGTCTGCACCGCGGCATCGCTGAGCCTCGACCTGCTCGCCGTGCAGTGCCTGCCCGACACCACGGCCTGCGAGCCGGTCGCCGCGCTCCTGACCCCGTTCGCCGAGTGGGCCGAGGGCCCGCGCCTCGCGATCTTCTCGCTCGGCCCGGCGATGGCGGTGGGGGCGCTCTGGATGCTCTCGCACGTGTCGCGCCTGCGATACGACGTGCTGCCGGGCATCGCGACCGATCCCGCGGGCGACGCGCTGCGCGACGCCGAGGTGGCCATGCTGCAGGCTCGAGGCCCGGCACCCGTCCCGCCCACGGGGGTCGGCGGGCGGCCGGCGCCTCCCGCGAGTCCCGCGCTGCTCGCGGCCCCCGGGTTCTGGTCGAACCGGCTGAGCCGCCATCTCGCCGCGATCCACCTCGCGGCCGGGCTGCTGCTGACCTCGGCGATCACGAGCGGCCACGCGGTCATCGCCTGGCACACCGGCTGCGACGGGGTCGGCGGCGTGTTCACGAGCGGATGCCTCGCCCCGGCGTTCGCGGCGGCCGACTGGACCTTCTGGCTCTTCGGCACCCTCTGGGCGCTGAGCGTGCTCGGCCTCGTGCTCTCGGCGGTCGCGGCATACCGCACCCGCACGATGGGCATCGTGCCCGAGGAGGAGGCGAGCACGTTCGACGGCGTTCGTCGCCTCGCGCGCCTCACCAGCGCCTGGCTGCTGGCGCCGGCGTGCCTGCTGTTCGTGCTCGGGCTGGGAGCGCTCGGCACGCTCGGCCCCGCGGGCCCGGGCACGCCCACCCGCATGGTCGGCGTCGGGCTGATGCCGCTGCTCATCGTGGTGCTGCTGGCCGCGATCGCGGTCGGCGGGCTGTTCTGGCGCGGCCGCGGCGAGCGACGTCACACCGCCTGGGGCGGCTGCGCCCCGGCCGTGCTCATGGCGCTCGCCCTCGCGGTCGCCATCGGCGCGAGCTGCATCGTCGTCGTGACGATCGGCGACTGGCTCAACGGCGCGGCCGGTGCCGCGCAGCTCGCGAGCGACCTGCCCGGGCTGAGCGTGTCGAGCACCTACCTGGCGCTGGGCACCAGCCTGATCCTCGGTCTCCTGCTCGGCATGCTGATCACGGCGGTCTGGATGATCGCCTCGCGCAGCACGCGCCACCGCGCGATCGCGTGGCGGGCTCCCGTCGCGCCCGACCCGCGCGAGGAGGCACCGGCGGATTCGCGACCGATCGCGCCCACCGCCCACGGCGTGCTGCCGGTCTCGCCGGTAGCGCTGACCAATCGCGTGCTCGCAAAGCGCGCGGGCGCCGCGCGCGCCCACCTGGCCGAGGCCGGCGTGAGGCTGGTCGCGTTCGGGATCGCCGCGGGCCTGCTCGCCGGCATCGTGTGGGGCGTGTACGGCCACCTCGCCGACGACGCGCTGCTGCGCCACGTGCCCTGGATCGGCACGGTGCTGGTCGCCACGCTGATCTCCTTCGCCGCGCCGGTGCTCGCGGTGCTCGGGGTGGTGCTCGTCGCCGCGCTCGTGAGCGGCACCGTGGGCCGCGGCGAGCGCCCGCTCGGCATCGTCTGGGATGTCGTGTGCTACCTGCCTCGCACCGGTCACCCGTTCGGGCCGCCCTGCTACGCCGAGCGCGCCGTGCCCGAGATCGCGGGGCGCCTGTTCGAGTGGCTGAGCGCGAGCCCCGCCCGGCGCGCCGTGCTCTCTGCGCACAGCATGGGCGGCGTGCTCGCAGTCTCGGCGCTGGGCATCCTCGCGAGCCACCCCGACACCGCAGCCGCCCTGCCGCGGATCTCGCTGCTCACCTTCGGCGTGCAGCTACGGGCGTTCTTCGGCCGCATCTTCCCCGAGCTGCTGGGCCCCGGCGTGCTCGGCACGCGCCCGAGCCTCGGGCCAGGCCTCGGCACGCTGCCCTGGCGCGCGCCCGACCCCTGGGCGCGCGACTTCGACGCCGAGATGGATGCCGCGAGGCGGGGTGCGCCGGGACTGTTCGCGGATGCCCCGGCCGCGGCAGGCGCGACGCACACCGGCCGCATGACCGGCACGCTGCTGCGCCACGGTACGGCGGGTGCGGGCGTGCGCTGGGTGAGCCTGTGGCGACTCACAGACCCCCTGGGCTTTCCGGCGATGAGCACCGTGCCGAACACGGTGGACCGCTTCGCCGAGGAGGTGGACCCGAGCGGCTACATGGTCGACATCGCGACGCACGGCGCGTACTACCGCACCCCGAGCTATCGGGAGGCGCTCGTCGAGCTCGCAGGGCGCTGAACGCGCGCGGCCGTCCCCGCCCGCACTGAAACACACCGCTGCCGTCGAAACACAGTCGGTGCCACTGTGTCTCGAAGGGGACGGTGTGTTTCACCGGGTGAGCGCGCGGCGCGGGCTGGGCGCGGCGCACCGGGAGCACCGGGAGCACCGGGAGCACCGGGAGCACCGACAGTGTGGCATCGCCGGCGCTGTGGCGGCGCGCGGCGATCGACGCGCTCGCGGGCGGCCGAGTACGCACTCCGTGCATTCGCCCCCCCCGCACCGAAACACACTGCTGACAGCGAAACACGGTCGGTGCCGCTGTGTCTCGAAGGGGACGGTGTGTTTCACCGGGTGAGGGCGCGCGGCGCGAGCGGAGCGAGCGAGCGGGCGGGCGGCGCGAGCGGGCGGGCGGCGCGAGCGGGCGGGCGGCGCGAGCGGGCGGGCGGCGCGAGCGAGCGCGGGCGAGGGATGCCGCGGCACGACCCGCACCAACGCACAAGCGGGACACACCCCGAAGGACGTGCCCCGCTGTGCGTCAATGCGACAACTACAGCCCGGCGATGATCTCGCGCATCAGATCCGCGGTCTCGGACGGCGTCTTGCCGACCTTGACGCCGGCGGCCTCGAGGGCCTCCTTCTTCGCCTGCGCGGTGCCCGCCGAGCCCGAGACGATGGCGCCGGCGTGGCCCATCGTCTTGCCCTCCGGCGCGGTGAAGCCCGCGACGTAGCCGACGACGGGCTTGGTCACGTGCGCCTTGATGTACTCGGCCGCGCGCTCCTCGGCGTCGCCGCCGATCTCGCCGATCATCACGATCGCCTTGGTGTCGGGGTCTGCCTCGAACGCGGCAAGCGCATCGATGTGCGTCGTGCCGATGATCGGGTCGCCGCCGATGCCGATCGCAGTCGAGAAGCCGATCTCGCGCAGCTCGTACATCATCTGGTAGGTCAGGGTGCCCGACTTCGAGACGAGGCCGATCGGTCCCTTGCCGGCGATGGTGGCGGGCGTGATGCCGGCGAGCGCCTCGCCGGGCGTGATGATGCCAGGGCAGTTCGGGCCGATGAGGCGCGTCTTGCTGCCCTTCGACTGGAGGTAGGCCCACGCCTCGGCGGAGTCGCCCACGGGCACGCCCTCGGTGATCACGACAAGCAGCGGGATCTCGGCGTCGATGGCCTCGATCATGGCGTCCTTGGTGAAGGCGGGCGGCACGAAGGCCACCGAGACGTTCGCGCCGGTCTGCGCCATGGCCTCGGCGACGGTGGCGAACACGGGCAGCTCGACGTGCGAGCCATCGGCCGCGGTGTGCCGCACCTTGGTGCCGGCCTTGCGCGCGTTGACGCCGCCGACGACCTGCGTGCCGGCCTTGAGCATGAGGGCGGTGTGCTTGGTGCCCTCGCCGCCGGTGATGCCCTGGACGATGACCTTGGAGTCGCTGTTCAGAAAGATAGACATTGCTTCAATTTCCTCTTCGGATGTCTCGGGCGGGCTCAGGCGTTCGCGAGCGCGGCGGCCTTGTCGGCGCCCTCGTCCATGGTCGCGGCCAGGGTGACCAGCGGGTGGTTGGCCTCGCTCAGGATCGCGCGGCCCTCCTCCACCTTGTTGCCGTCGAGGCGCACGACTAGCGGCTTGCTGGCTGCGGCGCCGAGCTCGGCGAGCGCGCCGACGATGCCGCGGGCGACGGCGTCGCAGGCGGTGATACCGCCGAAGACGTTGACGAACACGCTCTTGACCTGCGGGTCGCCGAGGATGACGTCGAGGCCCGCGGCCATGACCTCGGCCGAGGCGCCGCCGCCGATGTCGAGGAAGTTGGCGGGCTTCACGCCGCCGTGGCGCTCGCCCGCGTAGGCGACGACGTCGAGCGTCGACATCACGAGGCCCGCGCCGTTGCCGATGACGCCGACCTCGCCGTCGAGCTTGACGTAGTTGAGGTCGTTCTCCTTCGCCTTGGCCTCGAGCGGGTCGGCCGCGGCCTTGTCTTCGAGCAGCGCGTGCCCGGGGTGACGGAAGTCGGCGTTCTCGTCCAGGCTGACCTTGCCGTCGAGCGCGATGATCTCGCCCTCCTCGGTGAGCACGAGCGGGTTGACCTCCACGAGGGTGGCGTCCTCGTTCTTGTAGACGCTGTAGAGCTTGACGAACACGTCGCTCACCTTGTCGACCAGCTCAGGTGCGAAGCCGGCGGCCTCGGCGATGGCGACGGCCTTGGCCTTGTCGATGCCCGTGAGCGGGTCGACGTCCACGCGGGCGAGGGCCTCGGGCCGCTCGACGGCGAGCTCCTCGATCTCCATGCCGCCCTCGACGCTGCACAGCGAGAGGTAGGAGCGGTTGGCGCGGTCGAGCAGCACCGAGAAGTAGTACTCCTTGTCGATGCGCGCGCCCGCGGCGACCATGACCCGCTGCACGACGTGGCCCTTGATGTCGAGGCCGAGGATGGCCTTCGCCGCCTCGTAGGCCTCGTCGGCGTTCTTGGCGACCTTGACGCCGCCGGCCTTGCCGCGACCCCCGGTCTTGACCTGCGCCTTGACGACGACGACGCCGCCGAGCTTCTCGGCCGCCGCCCTCGCCTCCTCAGGCGTGTCGGCGATGATGCCGGCGAGCACCGGCACCTCGTACTTCTCGAACAGGTCCCTGGCTTGATACTCGTAAAGGTCCACGTGATTGTCCTCACCGCGACGGGCGCGTGATGTTTCCGGTGTGTTGGTGGGTGCGCCCGCCAGAGAGATGTCCCGGCAGGCGCGGGGTTGTCGATCGTTTCGACCACCCTCCAGTCTACTGCGTGGCCCGAAGCGCCGCTCTGGTGCGCCCGGAGTAACGTCGCCTGTGTGAGCGACATTCCAGCAGGCACCGCGGGCCCCACACCACCCAGTCGCACGGCGGTGGTCGCCGCGGCTATCGACCTCTTCGCCGCGAACGGCTTCGAGGCCACCTCGGTCGACGAAATCGCGCGCGCCGCGGGGATGTCTCGCAGCACCTTCTTTCGCCAGTTCGGCGGCAAGGATGATGTCATCTTCGCCGACCACGAGGTGCTGATCAAGAGGCTTCGCACCTTCCTCGACGCGGGGCATCCAGACCCGTGGCTCGCGGTGTGCGAGGCGACGAAGCTCGTGTTTCGGCACTTCTCCGTCGACCCGGAGCTCGCCCGCCGGCGCTACCAGGTCGTGCGCCAGACCCCCGCGCTGCGCGACCGCGAGATCGTGACCGTGTTTCGATACTCGCGACTGTTCGATGAGTACCTGCGCCGCGAGGTGCCGGGGCTCGATCCGCTCGACGCCGTCGGGTTCACCGCCCTCGTCACGGCCGCGCACAACCACGTGCTGCGCCGCCTGCTGCGCGGCGGGCGCGCGGTGCCGATGTCGGCGCTGCAGAGCGCGCTCGACGACGCGATGCGCCGCTTCGGCGTGGGCGCGCCGGGTGAGCGGGATGCCTCGGCCGAGGAGCAGATCGTCGTCGCGGTCTTCCCCCGCTCGATGCCTCGGGCCGAGGTCGCGCGGCGCCTGGGCGAGTCGATCTGAGCGGAGTCGGCCTGAGCCGCCGGCGCAGGCGGAGGTGCGGCGGAGGCGCGACGGCGCCGGACACAGCACTGCCGGGGCGATGTGGCCTCGCCCCGGCAGCAGCATCCTGTGGGCTAGCGGGCGCGCCCGCCGCCGTCGATGACGAGCGTCTGGCCGGTGATCCAGCCCGCGTCCTCCGAGAGCAGGAACGCGACCGGGCCCGCGACGTCGGCGGGAACGCCGATGCGCTTGAGCACGTATCCCACGGCGACGTCGGCCTCGCGGCCCTCGTACAGCGCCTTGGCGAAGTCGGTCTTGATGACGGCCGGCGCGACCGCGTTCACGCGGATGTCGGGGCCGAGCTCGTTGGCGAGCTGGATCGTGAGGTTCACCACGGCGGCCTTGGAGACGCCGTAGAACGCGATCCCGGGGCTGGCCGAGAATGCCGACATCGACGAGAGGTTCACGATCGAGGTCGACAGGCCCGCGGCGACGGCGTCGCGGGTCCACTCCATCATCGCGACGACGTTCACTCCGAGGATCTTCTGCACGGCGGCCGGGTCGGTCTGCAGCAGCGGGCCGTAGACGGGGTTGATGCCGGCGTTGTTGATCAGGTGGTCGATCCGGCCGTGACGCTGCGCGATGTGCTCGAACACGCGCGCGCGGTGTTCGGCGTCGTCCGCCTTTCCGGCGACGGCGCTGGCGCGCTCGCCGAGCGTCGCGACCGCCTGGTCGAGCGATTCCTGCTTGCGGCCCGTGATGACGACGGACGCGCCCTCGTCGACCAGACGCTGGGCGATGCCCAGTCCGATCCCGCGGCTGCCTCCGGTGATGAGGGCGACTTTGCCTTCAAATCTCTGCACAATGGCTCCAATCGTTCCAGCCAGTATGCGCACACCGCCGCGGCAATCCCCGTTTATGTCTTCGGCGAGCGCCCGCGCGCGTCGCGCTCGCTCGGCCCCTTCCTCGCCCGGCTCGGCTGCACGCGCGGCGGCTCGCCCGGCATCTTCGGGTAGTCGGGCGGGAACGGCAGCTCGCCGAGCCCGGCGGCGAGGTCGCGCTCCCACCACCGCAGGAGCGTCTCGATCTCGCCCGCGCCGCGGCCGGCGTCGGCCCAGGGGTCGCCCTGCGCACGGAGACGCTCCGGAACGGTGCGGATGGTGAACTCGCGCGGGTCGATCTCGGCCAGCTCCTCCCAGGCGATGGGGGTCGAGACCGGCGCGTGCGGCAGCGCCCGCGGGCTGTATGCCCCGGCCATCGTGCGGTCGCGGCACGCCTGGTTGAAGTCGACGAAGATGCGCTCGCCGCGCTCCTCCTTCCACCAGCTCGTGGTCACCCGGCGCGGCATCCTTCGCTCGAGCTCGCGCGCCGCCGCGATCACCGCGTGGCGCACGTCGAGAAACTCGTGCGCCGGGACGATCGGCGCGAACACGTGGATGCCGCGATTGCCGGAGGTCTTCAGCCTGGGCTCGAGGCCGGCCTCCCTCAGCACCTCGCGCAGCTCGGTCGCCGCGGGCACCGCCTCGGCGAAGCCGGTGCCCGGCTGCGGATCGAGGTCGATCCGCAGCTCGACGGGGGTGTCGGTGTCGCCGGCGAGCGAGGCCCACGGGTGAAACACGACCGTGTTCATCTGGACCGCCCACACGATCGACGCCGGCTCGGTCAGCACGATCTGCGGATGCCTCCGCCCGCTCGGGTACGTGACCTCCACCTGCTCCAGGTAGTCGGGCGCGCCCCGGGGCGGATTCTTCGAGAAGAAGCCCTCGCCCGCAACCGTGTCGCCGAAGCGCTCGAGCGAGACGGGCCGCCGGCCGTTCGCCGCGAGAAACGGGGCCGACACCTGCATGAAGTACTCGGCAAGCTCGAGCTTCGTGATGCCCGCCTCGGGAAAGACCACCCGGTCGGGGCTCGACAGCGCCACCTCGCGATCGCCGTGCGGCCCGGCGACGGTCAGGGCGGTGCGCGCGCTCGGCATGCGGCGGGCCGTCAGCTCTCGAGCAGCTCGTCGAGCCGCTCGTATCCTTCGCGCAGGCCATCCGCCGCGCCCTGCGCCATCATTCCCTCCATCGCCGCTACCGTGCCGAACACGCTGTGGTCGACGATGCGCGCGCGCCCGTCGGGCAGCTCCTCGAAGCGCAGCACGTCCATGCTGACCTCGTCGGGCGCGCCGTCCCACTCGAACGTCTGGATGATGATCTCGTTCTCGCGCACGGTGTGGAACACGCCGCGGAAGGCGTAGCGGTTGCCTTCGGCATCCACCTGCTCGTAGGCGTATCCGCCGCCCGAGCGAAAGTCCCAGTGGGTGACCGTGGTCTCAAGGCCGCGGGGCCCGATCCAGCTGCGGTACATCTGCGCGTCGGCGTGCGCTCGGAACACCGCGCCGACCGACGCGTCGAACTCGCGGGTGATCTCGGCGTACGGCTGCCCGGGCGTGGTGACGATGACAACGGGGTGGCTCATGATCGCTCCTCCTCCCCTTCGCCGGCCGGGCCTGCCTGGCCGGCGAGGGATGCCGGGGCCGCCGTCGCAGCCGCGACCGCGCGCGCCCGGCAGAGTGCACGATATGCCTGCCGGGGCGGAGGCACAAGCCCCTGTGCGGCGCGCACGGCGCGGCGCAGGTCGCACCCGGCGCGCACGGCGCCGTGCACGTCACGCCCCGGCGCACCTGCCATCGGGCGTGACGGGTCGTGACGTGCTCACTCGCGCGGCGCGTCGCCGCTCTCGGCGGGCGGCGGTGCGCCGGGCGCGTCGGGCGCATCGGCCGCCTCGGCGTTCGTGTCGGCAGCCGCCTCGGCCTCCGCATCGCCCGCGAGCACCAGCAGGGGCGCGAGGGCGTCGCGGCGCAGCTGGATGTACGGGCCGCCCGGGTCGATGACGACACCAGCGAGCTCGGCGTGGTCGTGCAGCACGCGGGCCAGCTGCGCGGCCGGGAACGGGAGCGCGCGATCACCCCGACCGAGCGCGGCGACCTCGAGCGGGTGCGAGAACACCTCGACGAAGCGCTCGCCCTGCGCGTTGCGCGATTCGGCGATGCCCATGCGCTGTTCGGCATGCGCGCCCTCGGCGGCCTTGCCGTTGATGGCCACCCACAGCGGCGCCTCGCGCATCGCGCGCACCACGTCGTCGGGAGTGCGCTCGGTGCGGGTCGCCTGCAGGAGCGATTTGATGCGGGCCTGCGGGTCTGCCTCGTCGAATGCCTTCTGCAGCAGCTCGCGGGGCAGCACCGCCCGCGCGGGGGCCGAGGCCTGGTCGAGCACGACGCCCTGGTAGTCGCCGCTGTTCAGCACCGCGCGGATGGCGTGGCCGACCGGCTGCGCCATCGCCGTGTTGCCGAGGCCGTCGTTCCGGGCGCCCGCCTCGCCGAGCGCGCGCCCCGAGCTGTAGAGCATCACGAACTTGCGGCCCTCGCCGTCGGTGATCATGGCCAGCGGCATCGGGCCGCCCTGTGCGAGGCCCTCGCGCGCCGCATCGGGCACGCGCAGAAACACGTGCCCCTGCATGAGCTGGCGCATGACGTTGAGCAGCTCGGTGCCGCTCGGGCGCTCGCCGAGCGCGGCGAGCGCCTCGCGCAGCAGCACGTTGTCGCGAATGCCCGCGACCGTCTCGGGTGAGGTGGATGCCGCGGGCCGCTGCCGCGCCGGCTTGGCCTGCGCCGCCCCAGGGGCGGCTGTCGGGGGCGTGGCGGTCAGTGGTGTGGCGGTCAGTGGTGTGGCGGCAGGTGCCGGCGCTGAGCCGAGCAGCTCGGCCGCCGTGTCGCCGGCGGGCGCCGCGACGGCGGACGTCGGCATCGCCGGGCCCGCCGGGGCGCCCAGGCCGCGGAACACCGAGACGCCGATGCTCACCTCGGGCGTGGCCGTCTCGGGTGCGGGCGATGCGGGTGCAGGCGCTGCGGGTGCCGGCGCTGCGGTCGTCGAGTCGTCGGCAGATCCGGCGGCGTCGGCTGCCCTGGCCACGGCCCTTTCGCGCTCGGAATCCTGTGGCGAGGGCGTCGCCGACTGCTCGCCGCGGTCGTCGTTGCGCTTGCGGCGTTGAAACAGGGCCATGCGTCAAGGCTAGCCGCGCCGCGGCGGGAATTGCCCGCGCGGCTAGATCTTGGCGATGGGGGCGATCTTGATCAGGAGTTTCTTTGTGCCGGCCGTGTCGAATCGCACGTGCGCGACGCGCTTGGCGCCCTCGCCGGTCACCGCATCCACCCGGCCCTCGCCGAAGTCGTCGTGGCGGATGCGATCCCCCGGCTCGAGGGTCAGGTCGCCGTTGTCGCGAACCTTCGCGGTGATCCGGTTCGGAAACTCGCCTGTCCGGCGCGGCGCGCCGAGGTTCGCCGAGGCGCCCTCGGGCAGCGGGCGGATGCCCCACGACTCGCCGGTTCTCGAGCCGGAGCCGGCGCGCCCGCCCGAGCCGCCGTATCCGCCCGAACCCCCGGAGCCACCCCGCGAATTCAGCGCGCGCGAGCGCGTGCCGCCGCGCGAGTTCACGTCGCCCGGGGTCTGCCGCCAGTCGATGAGGCCGACCGGGATCTCCTGCAGGAAGCGGCTCGGCATCGCGGCGCTGACCTCGCCGAACTGCGCGCGGGTCATGGCGAGGGTGAGGTAGAGCCGCTGCCGCGCGCGGGTGATGCCGACGTAGAACAGGCGCCGCTCCTCGGCGGGCCCGCCCGGCTCGTTCGCCGAGATGCGGTGCGGGATCAGCTCTTCTTCGACGCCCGTGACGAACACCGTGTCGAACTCGAGGCCCTTCGCCGTGTGCAGGGTCATCAGCGAGACGACGCCGCTCGAGTCGTCGATCTCGTCGGCCGCCGCGACCAGCGCGACGTCGGTGAGGAAGTCGATCAGCGTGCCGTCGGGCGTGGTGCGCGCGAAGTCCTTCGCGACGACCACGAACTCCTCGAGGTTCTCGACCCGGGCCTCGTCCTGCGGATCGCGGCTCGCCCGCAGGGCATCGAGATACCCCGACTTGTTGAGCAGGAGCGAGAGCCCGTCGGCGACGGAGGAGGCCGGCGGCACCTCGCCGCCCGGCGGAATCATCAGCGCGGTCGCCTCGTCGAGCAGCGCGTCGAGCTGGGCGATCGCGCCCGAGAGCTTGGGGCCGAGCCCGAGCGCGGCGGGGTCGCGCAGCGCGTCGCGGAAGGTGATGTCGGCCCGGTCGGCGATGCCCTGGATCGTCGTCTCGGTCACGGCGCCGATGCCCCGGCGCGGCCGGTTCAGGATCCGCCGCACCGCCATGGTGTCGGCCGGGTTCGCGACGGCGACCAGGTACGCCAGCGCGTCTTTGATCTCGGCGCGCTCGTAGAACTTGGTGCCACCCATGATCTTGTAGGGCACGGCCGAGCGGATGAAGATCTCCTCCAGCGCGCGCGTCTGCGAGTTGGTGCGATAGAACACGGCCATCTCGCTGTACGCGACGCCCTTGGCGCGCAGCGCGTCGATCTCGTCGGCGATGAACTGCGCCTCGTCGTGCTGCGAGTAGCCGGTGAAGCCGATGATCGGCTCGCCGTCGCCGACATCGGTCCACAGCTTCTTGTCTTTGCGGTCGAAGTTGTTGCCGATCACGGCGTTCGCCGCGCTCAGGATGTTCTGCGTCGAGCGGTAGTTCTGCTCGAGCAGCACCACCTTCGCGCCCGGGAAGTCGCGCTCGAACTCGCTGATGTTGCGGATGTCGGCGCCGCGGAAGGCGTAGATCGACTGGTCTGAGTCGCCGACGACCGTGAGGGATGCGGCATCCATCACCGGCAGCAGCATCGCGGGCGACTGCTCGTGGGCCGGGATGCGATCCTCGATCGGGCGGGTGAGCTCGTGGATCAGCGCGTACTGGGCGTGGTTCGTGTCTTGGTACTCGTCGACGAGGATGTGCCGGAAGCGGCGGCGATACGTGTCGGCCACCTCGGGGAACGCGCGGAACAGGAACACGGTCTGCGCGATGAGGTCGTCGAAGTCGAAGGCGTTCGCCCGGCGCATCTCGCGCTGGTACGAGCCGAAGATCTCGAGGAACACCCGCTCGACCGGGTCGCTCATGTTCGCCTGGCGGGCGAACGACTCGGCGTCGGCGAGCTCGTTCTTGAGCTTCGAGATGCGACCCATCACCGACGAGACGGTCAGCCCGTACGAGTCGGCCTCGTGCTGCTTGACCAGGCGCTTGATCAGCGCCTTCGAGTCGCCCGAGTCGTAGATGGTGAACGACTTGGTGAATCCGAAGCGCTCGGCCTCGCTGCGCAGGATGCGCACGCACGCCGAGTGGAACGTCGAGATCCACATGCCCCGGGATGCCTGGCCGATGAGCTGCTCGACGCGCTCGCGCATCTCGGCGGCGGCCTTGTTGGTGAAGGTGATCGCGAGGATCTGGCTCGGCCACGCCTCGCGATTCTGGATGAGGCCGGCGATCCGGTGGGTGAGCACCCGCGTCTTGCCGGAGCCCGCGCCGGCGACGATCAGCAACGCTGGGCCGCGGTACTCGACGGCCTCGCGCTGGGGCGGATTCATGCCCGCAAGCAGGTCGTTCGAGAGGAGGCTCATGATCCCTCAAGTCTAAGCTCGACCCCCGACACCGGCGGGCGCTGCCGCGGGTGCGCCCCGCCCGGGCGCGGGTGCAGCGCGCGGGCTCGTCAGGCCCGCCGCGGGCTCTCAGCCTGGTCACGGCGCGGGAATGGTTGGATGATCGCATGCGCACCGTGTTGAACATCATCTGGCTCGTGCTCTCGGGCTTCTGGCTGTTTCTCGGCTACATCGCGGCGGGCATCCTGCTGTGCATCCTCATCGTGACGATCCCATGGGGCATCGCCTCGTTCCGCATCGGCGTGTACGCGCTCTGGCCGTTCGGCCGGCAGATCGAGTCGAAGCCGAACAGCGGCGCCTGGTCGTTCCTCGGCAACGTGGTGTGGTTCATCCTCGCCGGCTGGTGGCTCGCCCTCGCGCACATCGTCTCCGGCATCGCGCTGTGCGTCACCATCATCGGCATCCCACTCGGGATCGCCGACTTCAAGATGGTGCCGATCTCGCTCATGCCGCTTGGAAAGGTCATCGTCGAGCGACCCGGGACGTATATCTGAGCCTGGGCGCCGGGCGTGGGCTGCGACCGAACTGACGCCCGGTCGGCACTCGGATGCGGCATCCGCCCGCTCGCCGAGCTCGCTGTGGATCGTGGCCGACGACACCCGTCGCGATCTCGCCGCCACGTGGATCGGCACGCTCACCCCGGGTGCGGCCGTCGCGTACCTGGGTCTGCTGCTGGGCCTGCTGCTGCTCATCGGCAGTCTCGGTGCGCTGATTCGGCGGGCCCAGCGCGGGAGCGCGTAGGCGCGGACTTCCTTTCCCCATGCAGCGCGTCGACAGTGCATTCATCGGCGACAAGATGTCGGGAATGCGGTGAGATGACACTAGATGTCACGCCCGAGCGGCCGCGTCGAGATCACCCAGGCGACATTGCCATGACACTTTCCTGGCCGGGGTGAAGCTGGGGACTTGAACTCCTACCTTCACGTTGCAAAGCCGATGCGACTTTCTCTAGGTTTGGTTGGGGGGGTGCGGGCACTGGAGTCCAACGTGCATTCGGCACGACCCCCGACGGTTCCACCTTCGGTGTCTGCAGTGCGCCTGGGTTTCGATGGGAGCACGACACATGCCGATGGACATCCCCGCAGCGCGCCGCATGCGCCGCATCCGATCGTTCGTGGCGATGCTCGCGACGGCATCCGTCGTCATGGTGTCCGCCGTCTTCGTGAGCCCGGCCATCGCCGCCCCGCCGGTGTCGAGCGGCGGCACGCCCTTCACCGGTGTCGAGGTGGAGGCGACGGGGTCCGACATCCTCGCGGCGGGCGTGGGCACAGTCTCGGTGACCGCACGCAACACGACCACTGGGCCGCTCTACAACGGCACCGTTGTCGCGGTCCTCCCGCTCGGGGTCACGTACGTGCCCGGATCGTCGCAGCCGGGGCCCCCGAATGCTCCGGGTGAGCCCCAGGTTCGGCTCCAGGCGCTCGATCCCGACAACCCGACCGAGCTCTCGCAGGTGCTCGTCTGGTCTAACATCTCCGATCTTCCCCTCGGTGCAGAGCTGGATCTGGGCTTCTCCGTCGAGGCCGACAATGCGCTCTTCCCGGTGGGATCGACGGTCACGATCGACGCGGGCGTCTACGCGAACAGCGACCCGCGACTGGTGCCCGCGGTCACGATCCCGACGGACGGAACCCCTCCCGTCATCTCCCGTGCGACCGCGGGCGGTGACGACAGCGTCGATTTGGCGATCACGGCGCTGCGGCTCTCGAAGAGCAATCTCGAGGCCGAGCAGGAGGTCTACCGCGGCGAGGCGAACACGACGCGGTACTCGCTGACCGTGACCACGGCCGAGCAGGCGGGCACCGACGGTGTCGTGGTCGTCGACCGTGTGCCCGGCCACTTCCAGGTGCTGGACTGCGAACTCGGTGACCCGGCGTTTTCCTGCGACATCGCCTACGTGACCGTCGACGGTGAGGACTTCACCGAGCTCACCTGGAACCTCGGTGACCTGCCCGCCGACACGTCGGTGACGCTCACCTACTCGGCGTTTGTCGGGCTGCAGGAGATCACGGCACCCGACGGCGACGCCGACGGAGCGGCCACCCGCCCGGGGCCGACCGGAACGCCTGTCGAGAACACCGCCGACGCATCGGGGACGTACGGCGGCTCGGTCGCCGAAGGCACCACCACTGCGATCGGTGTGTCGGCCAGCACCACGGTGACGATCCTCGATGTCGGTATCGTGAAGACCACCTCCGCCCCCGAGTTCTTCGCGGGCGAGACCACGACGTTCAGCCTGGCGATCCGCTCGAGCGAGTACATCACCACCTCCGGGATCGTCGTCACCGACTCCCTCCCCGACGGACTGTGCCCGATCGTCCCCGCAGGGGTGGCCACGAGCGGATCGTGGCCCGTGGAGTGCCCTGCACCGGGTGGCGCGGGGGATGTGACCGGCGGGGCGATGACCGAGGCCGTCGCGAACGCGGACGGCACGTTCACCCTCACCTTCGCGGTCGACGCCGACGCTCTCCCCGAAGACGGCGACGCGACGATCACCTACACGGCATTCATGCGGGAGCAGTACCAGGACGGCTCGCTCACCACCAGTGGTGATGTCCTCACGAACACGGTCGACATCTCGGGCACGACAACCCCCGCCGCGGGGAACACCGTCGACACCGGTGACGTCGCGTCGACGAACGACTCCGCGGCGAGCCTGGGCACGCCGGGCCTCTCGATGACGAAGACGATCTGGACGAACCCGGACCGGGAGGCCATCACCTCGGCCGCAGGGGCCGGCGACACCTGTTTCGCCGCTCCGGCCGACCAGTACGTCGGCGAAGACGGGCCCCGACTGCAGTTGGGCGATCTGGCGTGCTTCCGCATCTCGATCGACTTCCCCGCGAGCGTGTCGACCCGCGATGCGATCCTTGCCGACTTCCTTCCGCCGGGGACGGAGTTCGTCGAGTGGGCGGCGGGCCCGGGCAATAGCGCGAGCATCGAGCGACTCGACAACGACCTCCAGTGGCTGCTCGGCGACGAGAACCCGAACGGGTCGCGGTACGTCGAGGGAGGCCAGGACCTCGTCCTCGACCTCCTCGTGCGAGTCGTCGATGTTCCCGGCGCCGGCCAGGACGTGGATATCACCGGCAACCTCGCGAAGCTGCGCTACACCTCCGGGTCGGGCGAGATCATGGCGGCGCGCGACGATGTCGACCTCACTCTCGCGCCGGTCGCCCCCCTCGAACTCGCCAAGCGCGCGGCCGGCCAGACGACGCTTGTCGTGCAGGAGGAGCAGGTCGTGCCCTTCACGATCGACGTCACCCACGCGGGCACGGCGGCCGACGGCAATGACTATCCGCTCGACAGCGTGACGGTCTGGGATGTGCTCCCCGACGGATTCGGCTGCGCCGACGTCTCGGATGAGTCACCCGCGCCCTCTGACTGCTCGGTGGCGACGACGGGCCCGGCCTCCGGGCAGACCCTGATCGTCTGGGAGCTCGAAGGGGCGGCGCTCGGCGCCGACGAACAACTGCTCCCCGGAGAGACGATCGAGGTCTCGTACTCGATCACGGTGCCCTCGCCGCTCTCAATCAACACGGCGCACACGAACCAGGCGGCCGTCACCGTCTACACGGCTCCCACCACCGACGGCACACCGGAGTCGGCGGGTGCCGTCGACTTCTGGCCCGAGAACCCGTTCGACGCCTTCCCCGATGAGATCAAGAACGCCCCCGAGGCCAGCGACATCGCGACCATCACCCTCCCGCCCGCGACCGTCGACAAGGACGTCGTTGCGACGGGCATCACCGCGGGCGGCAACTCCTCCCTCACGCAGGCGACGATCGGGGAGACCGTCGACTACGCGTACTCGGTGACCATCCCCGCCCACACCAGCGTCTTCCAGGGAACCCTGGACGACGGGCTGCCGCTCGGCGCTCGGCTCGTCCAGGCAGGCGACCCGACCCTGTCGACCGCGCCGGGCGGAATCACCGTCGCGACCGGATGCGCGGCGGATGCCGTCGAGTTCCGGCTCTGCGCCGACGGCACCCTCCTCTTCCCGACGGCGTGGACGAACGACACCGACACGGATGCGGTGTTCACCGTCACCCTGCCCACCCGGGTCGCGGACCAGGCAGCCAACATCAACGGCGGATCCATCCCGAACACGGCGACGTTCCGCAGCGCGCTCGAGGCCGACGGCACGCCCGTCAGCCAGGGCACCGCCGTGGCGAGCATCGGGGTGGTCGAGCCCAGCCCCACGCTCGCGAAGACCTCGTCGGCGTCGACCGTGTCCGGCGGGCAGGATGTCGAGTACACGCTCACCGCGACCAACGCCGCGGGACGATCGCCTCTCTACGACGGTGTGGTCGTGGACTGCGTGCCCGGGGCCCTGCAGATCGGCGATCTGCCCGCAGGGCTCGCCGGTCCCGTGCCCGGTGACGGCTCGAACGGATGTGCCCTGGGCACCCAGGTGCTGACCTGGACGCTCGCGGCGCCGCTCGAAGCGGGCTCCCCGCAGAGCGTCACCTATCCCGTCACGATCCCCGCATCCGCGCCCGCCGGACAGCGGTACACGAACGAGGCCGAGCTGACGGGCGCTTCCGTGCCCGGCGACGAGGCAGAGGCGCGCACCTACACGGCGGACGCATCGCGCGACGTCGACGTCGTGCGGCCCACGCTGTCGAAGACCGCGTCGACGGCGACGATCGTTCCCGGGCAGGCGGTCACCTGGACGGTGACCGCGACGATCCCCGCGAACGTCGAGCTGTTCAACGCCGCGTTCGTCGATGCGCTCCCCGTCGCGCTCAGCGCGGTCGAATCCTGGAGCGTCTCGTGCGGGGGAGGCGACGCGACCTGGCAGGCCGACTGCGTGACCGCCACCGAGCTCACGCGGAGCCCGGCGACGTCGTTCGGCGTGCTGCTCGGGACCATCGCCCCGGCGCCGCAGGTGCGCACCCTCACGCTGACCCTCACGACCCGACTTCCCGTGGCCACCACGGCCGTGCAGGGAGCGAACCAGAACAACACCGCGCAGCTGCGGTGGAACTTCGAGGAGGAGACGGCGCCGACGAGCACCGCGGCGACCTGGGATGCCAACGCCCAGGCCACCGCGTCCACTCAGGTGCGTCATCCCGAGGTCACCGTCGCGAAGTCCGTGAGCGACACGACGCCCGCGCAGGGCGAGACGTTCGTCTACACGGTGCGGGCGACGACGACCGCGGGCGCGCGCAACGTGCCGGCGTTCAACGTCGTGATCCGCGACACCGTGCCCGTCGACGTCATCGTGCTCGGGGCCGACGGTCAACCGATCGCGGACGGCGCGTCCACTCCGAGCGGAGGGGTGTGGGATGCGGCGGCCCGGACCCTCACCTGGACCGTCGACACCCTTGCTCCGGGCTCGGCGAACGCCGTGACGCGCACGTACTCTGCGCGTCTCGACGTGTCGTCGACGCTCGCCGGCTCGGCCCTCACGAACACCGTGCGCCCGCAGTCGTGGACCTCGCTCGCGACGGACGGCCGCACGTATGGCCCGGGCACTGCGGCCACGGCATCCGTCACACCGCAGTTCCCGCTCATCACCTCGACCAAGACGCAGGTGACGCCCGCGAACCCGGTCTACATCGGCCAGGAGGTCACGTTCCGGTTCGAGCTCACGAACACGGGCGGGGCGACGGCGGTGTCGCTCGACGCGGTCGACACCCTGCCCAGCGGATGGAGCTACGTCGCGGATTCCGCCCAGGTGACGGTGCGCACCGGCGCGGCCGCCGCCGTGGAGCCCACGATCACCGGCCAGGTGCTCCGCTGGAACGACATCGGCGGCTCGAGCGTCTCGCTCCAGCCGCTCGAGCGGATCGTCGTGACCTATCGCGCGGTCGCCGACGACTCGGTCGTCGCCGGGCTCTCGGTCGCCCACACGAACACCGTCGTCGCCGCCGACGTGACAGACGCCACGGGCGGCACGTCGTACAACGGCGGTGCAGGCTCCTACATCGGCGCGGCAGGCTCGGCGACGGCGCGCATCGCGCTCGCCGACCTGGCGATCACGAAGGTCGCCAACGACGACTTCGTCGCCGGCGAGACGGGCACCTACACAGTGACCGTCACCAACAACGGACCCGACCCCGCGATCGGCGTCGTCGTCACCGACACCGCCGTGCCGCCGGCAGGCGTGACGGTCCTGGGCGCGTCCGGTGCCGGATGGACCTGCGGCGCGCCCGTCGGCGGCGGGTTCTCGTGTGCACGGACCACGCCCGCCGAGCCGCTGCCCTCGGGATCGAGCTGGACCCTGACCGTGCGCGCCGCAGTGGCATCGACCGTGGTACACGGCGTCGAGATCCCCAACTCCGCGTCGGTGAGCGCCACCACCGAGGATCGCACCCCCGGGAACAACACCGACGACGACACGGCGGTCGTGCGCGCGAGCGCAGACCTGGTCATCACCAAGACCGCAGACACCGCGTCGGCCACGGCGGGTGGCCCGCTCGGCTGGACCGTGACGGTGACGAACAACGGCCCGTCGGTCTCGCGCGGATCCGCTCTCGCGCCGATCACGATCACCGACACGCTGCCGGCTGACGTCGAGGGGATCACCGTCGTCTCGACGACGGGCGGCGCGGACTGCGCGATCGCCGCCGGCACGCTCGACTGCGACATCCCCGTCGATCTCGCCGTCGGGGCGACGGTGACCGTCGTGCTCGCCGGCATGCTCGCCGCCGATGTCGCGCCGGGTTCGACCATCGCGAACACGGCGACGGTGACCCCGGTCACCACCGATCCCGAGACCGAGAACAACTCGTCGACGAGCGAGACCCCGACGGTCGTTGAGGAATCCCTCACGGTCGACAAGACGATCGTGGCACCCGTTCCGCCGGAGGCACTCCCCGGTGGAACACTGACCTACCGGATCACCGTCGCCAACGGTGGGCCCTCGGATGCGCGTGGCGTGTTCGTGGTCGACGACCTGCCCGAGGGAGTGACGTTCGACTCGATCGTCGCCGGCGGTGACGTGTGGACGGCCGTCGCTCAGGGCGAGGACGTGCGCTTCGACCTGACCGGGCTGCTCGCCGCCGGTGCGGACTCGAGCTTCGACATCCTCGTCGACATCGACTCGGGTGTGGTGGGCGATGTGACCAACACCGCCGTGGTCGGGTCGACCTGGCGCGCGGACCAGGACTCCTCGCAGGTGACGACGGGATCCAACGCGATCGCCGACCTCGCCATCACGAAGTCCGTCGACGTCGCCGAGATCGTCGCCGGTGCGGCGACAGGGGCCACGTACACCCTCGAGGTCGTCAACCTCGGACCCTCGGATGCCGCCGGCCCCGTCACCGTGAGCGACCTGCTGCCCGCCGGCATGACGCTCGTCGGCTCGGCGCCCGCCGGATGCGTCGTCGCAGACGAGAGCGGCCGACAGCGCGTGACGTGCGAGAAGCCCGACGGCCTGGACGTCGGAGAGACGGCGTGGACGATCACGCTCCCGGTCGTCGTCGACGCCGCGGTGACCGCGACGAGCCTCGTGAACACGGCGACGGTCTCCTCGGTGACCCCCGACCCTGTGCCCGGGAACAACTCCGACTCCGCATCCGTCGCCGTGGTGCAGCGCGCGACGCTCACGCTCGTCAAGGACGCCCCCGCATCCGCTGTCGCAGGCGAGGACATCTCGTGGACGGTGACCGTCACGAACACCGGACCCTCCGACGCGCAGGCGGTCAGCATCTCCGACACCCTCGACTCGCGTCTGACGTTGGTGAGCGCGTCGTCGATCACCGAGGGAGTCACATGCACCGGAACCACCGCGGTGCTCTGCGCGGTCGGCACGATGGAGCCCGGTGCCTCGGTCGTCGTCACTCTGGTCACGACTGTGGCATCGACCGTCCCCGCGGGAACGGTCCTGCCGAACGCCGCGGTGGCGAACTCGAGCACGATCGACCCGGTGACCGATGCGCCGGCCACCGCGACCGACGATGCCGAGGTGACCGTCGACGCCGTCAGCGTGCTGCAGATCGACAAGTCGGCGACCACGCTCACGGTCGAAGCCGGAGAGGTGGCCACGTACCTCATCGAGGTCACGAACGACGGGCCTTCGGATGCCGCCGCGCCCGTGACGATCGTCGACACGCTGCCGGTGGGACAGACGTTCCTCGCGGCGACGAACGCCTCCGGGCCTCCCGCATGGGTGTGCGAGGCAGAGGATCAGACCGTGACGTGCGTTCTCGAGAACGCCGGCACCGCGACGACCCTCGCCGCGGGTGCATCCGCACCGCTCCTGCAGATCGCGACGACGGTGTCGTCCGGCGCCGCGGCCGGGATCCAGACGAACACGGCACAGGTGTCGTCGCCCTCGTCCGAGATCTCGCCGACCGATGACGCCGAGATCGTCGTCATCACGCGCGCCGACCTCCAGCTGATCAAGAGCCACGCGCCGGATGCGGATGCCGTGGCGGGTGAGTCGTTCACCTGGCTCCTGAGCGTCGTGAACCACGGCCCGTCGGATTCGCTCGCGACCGTCGATGACCCGATCGTCGTGCGCGACGTGCTCCCGGTCGGGGTGACGCTCGCCGCGAGCCCGGCATCCGGCGGGCCCGACACCACGTGCTCGGTGACGGGCACCGAGGACGGCGCACAGGTCGTGGAGTGCGTGCGCACGAGCACTCTCGCCGCGGGTGACACCCTCGACCTCACGCTCGAGGTGGATCTCGACCAGGCGGTGGAGGGCGATCTCGTCAACACCGCCCAGGTCACGCCCGGTGTGACACCGCAGCCCGCCGACCCGGTGTGGCCCGACTCGGATTCCGACACGATCTCCGTCGTCGAGGTCGCGGACCTGGCGATCACTAAGACGGCGGACGCAGACCCGGTCGTCGCGGGCGGTGAGGTCTCGTGGACCGTCGAGGTCGAGAACCTCGGCCCGTCGGACTCGGACGCCTCGGAGGAGGCGCCGATCACCGTCGTCGACACGCTGCCCGTCGGCATCGTGAACGGCTCGGGTTCCGGCGACGGATGGACGTGCGTGGCGCTCGCTCCCGTCGGCGGCGCCGAGCGCCTGAGCTGTGTGCGCGACGAGACGCTGCCGGTGGGTCCGGCTCCCGCCCTGACGATCACGGGCACGGTGTCGCCGTCGGTGGAGGGCGAGATCACGAACGAGGTGCGGGTCACCCCCGGACTCACGCAGCAGCCGACCGATGGACCGGGGCCCGACGAGGCGTCCTCGGTCGTGCCGATCACCACGAGCGCCGACCTCGCGATCACCAAGACGATCGCCGAGGAGATCGTCGCGGGCTCCTCGGGCGTCTACCGCTTCCAGATCGTCAACCTCGGGCCTTCCGACGCCCAGCAGGTCGCCGTGAGCGATCCGCTGCCGACCGGTCTGACCTTCGCGGCGATCGCGGGGGGCACCGACGGCTACGACTGGTCGTGCACCGCCGAAGGCGCGGACCCCGATGTCGTCTCCTGCAACCTCGACGGCCCGCTCCCCGCTGGGGCGACGATCACCCTCGACATCCGTGTCGACGCCGAGCAGCAGCTCCAGGGCGACCTCGAGAACACCGTGACCGTCAGCTCGACGACGTCGGATCCCGACCCCCTCAACAACAGCTCGACGGTCGAGGGGACCCTCGTCGAAACGGCCGATCTCGCGATCGTGAAGGCGGCCGTCGGCTCGCCCGTCGTCGGCTCTCCGTTCGCGTACACGCTGACCGTCACCAACGACGGGCCCTCCCTCGCCCGAGGTGTCGTCGTGACCGACGAGATCCCGGCGCAGCTGCAGGTCGACGAGGTCACCGCCGACGGGTGGACATGCGCGGTGCTGCCGGCTGCCGGTTCCCCCACCGCCGTCACCTGCACGATCGACGAGCTCGCCGCAGGAGCGACGGCTGCCGTGATCACGGCCACGGTCACGGTGCTCCCGGACGCCTATCCGGCGATCTCCAACACCGCGACGGTCACATCGGCGACGCCCGAGGACCCCTCGACGCTGGCCGACAACACCTCCACGGTCACGACGCCGGTCCCCGCGCGCAGTGAGCTGGCGATCACGAAGGAGATCACCGGTGTGCTGGAGGCGGGCTTCGGTGGCGAGTACACCATCACCGTGACCAACCTCGGTCCGACGCCGGATCCGGGCCCCGTGCTCGTGACCGATGTGCTGGCGTCCGCGCTGACCTTCGAGCGCGCGGAGCTGGATGGGACCGCAATCGAGTGCGAGGTGACCGGGCAGGTCGTCGTCTGCGATGTGGGCCCGCTCGAGGTCGATCAGAGGGCAACGCTCGTGCTGAACGTGCGGGTCGGAGCATCGGCGACCGGGGAGATCGAGAACGTCGCAAGTGTGAGCTCGCAAGGATCGATCACCGAGCCCACGGCTTCGGCGACGGGTGAGGTCGATCGATCGCTACTCGCAATAACCGGCGGGGCGCCGCTCGTACTGTTGCCCTTGGCGTTCGGGGCGATCGTGCTCGGTGCGCTGTTGCTGATCTCTAGACGACGGCGGTTCGAAACCCCGCCCGGGCGAGGGTGAAGAGGAGGTTCCCGGTTGAACCGTCAGTATTGAACTTGTGGTGAGCGGTACGTCGCCCGGATCGACTTCTCGGGTCATGAGCAATATGTGCCACAGTCTGTGGCACATTTCCGCCGAATACGTGGGCGTCGAGATGTCCCACAAGCTGTGGGACATCTCGCTTCCCACCAGTTTGACCAGCCGTCAGCACTCGATTCCGTGCATTCGAAGGATCCCCTCGACGCTTTCACCGGCGTCGAGGGCCGAGCGTACGATGCCTCGAGTCGCCGTGTCGTGGATCGAGAGAAGCAATCTCTTGCCCTCCATCTGGGCGGTGGGCCTAGATCGCACGATAGACGGCTGCGTGGTCGTCGGCGTAGACGAGATACTGGTGTCGGACCGGCGCCATCAGCTTCATCGGAGGGGTCGACATCGTGATCCGACCGGGTAGTCCCGCGTTCGTTGGCCCGAGGGTCGATGAGGGGAAGTAAGCAGCTTCCCAGGAATGACTACCTGGTCGAGGTTGCTCGGCGCGGCGTCGACCTTGACGAGCCGCAATCGCGACGAGGCGGCAAGCTATGGATGGCTATTCCCGCACCGCGCGCGTGCCGTCGCAGTACGGGCAGCCAAGTCCCTTCGTCACTCGGGCTCGGATCGGAGCCTCCCACCGATGCCCGCTCCGGCACCGCCATTTGACGCGTCGGCTCGAGTTGGCGCCGACATGGTTGGGGTCGCCGGCATTGCGACCACGAGTCTTGTCCCACTCCCGGGCGAGGTCGGGGTGAGTTGTTCGGAGGTCTGTATGCCCCGGCCACGCTCGCTGGCCAGCGCAGTAAGGGCACCCGCTCATGGCAAGGCCCCGCGTGGAGGGGCTTGCCTCCCACATATGGCCCTCGTCGCAGGCCCACCACGCGTTCCTTGACATCCCGCGCGTCTCCCATGGGCTGCGCGTGTGGTCGTTCAGCCCCCAGGCCCATTCAGCAACGGCACTTGGATTTCGCTGCACCCAGAGCGGGTAGGGGGCCGTGACATCGATGATCGCCGCAGCATCCACGACGTCTAGTGGAATGTACAACGACGCGAAACGGGTAGGCCTTGTTACGCGACGAGTCGGCCGCAGCCACAGCACAATCCTCTCGATCAAGAGGTCGGCGAGACCGTCGACCGGTGGGATGTCATCTGCAATGGCGGCGCGGAGGTCCTTAGCTGACGACATCCGCCATCGCTCGACCGTCGTCTTGTCAGAGAGGACTTCGAGGATGGCGACGGTCACGGGGTACAGCAATGCGCGGCCAAGGATCTCGCGGTTGTCGGCGCTCACGCCTCGCGTCAGTAGCGAGCCGTGCGGCCTGGTCAGGACTGCGTCGTCGCGCACCATTTCCCACACTCGCGCATGAAGTTGTGCAGAGACGCGGCCGGCGGTAACCAACCGCCGGAACCCATGTTCGGCGTGCGCTTGAGTGGGATCGAGCGGAAGGACCGGCTGCGACGCGGGTGGGGTGCCTGGACCGGCCCATACCATCTGACCAGGATGCCGAAGGCACCAGTTCTCGCGATCATGTGGGATTTGCTCCACGCGTTCGCCAGCGCCGCATAGCCGGCAGAGGAATCGCTCAGGATAAGCCCCCTCGGGGTCCGGCTGCGCGTGCCCTTTCAATCTTGCGTAGTGACCAGGGGGCCGCCCCGCGCCAGCTTCAACGATTGCTGCGGCCGCGCCCTCGACGGCCCAGACACGGTTCAGGTAGGGCTGCGCCCGGGTGGTCAGTCCCCGCTCGGCGATCTCGAGCGGTACCCCCGCGGCTTCGCACTGGCGCCGCAGGTACGAGTGCGGCGACTCGAGCCTGTGCCACTTGGGGCGGACTGCCCATGCGAGATCACTCGTCACGCGGCCTCGTCAAGGTCGTCCTCGTGGAGGTCATCGAGAGTGATCTTGTGCCGGACCGGCGTCGTGTACCGCAAGTCATCCAGCACTGCGTACAGCCGCTGGCGTGTGACCCGTTCGTTCCGGCGGGCGGTATCGTCCAGGGTCGCGGCGATCAGCCGCTCGACGATCATTGCCAGAACGGAGAGCTGGCCAGCCGCAGCCTTGTGGAGGACGGCCGCGTTGCGGGTCAGGAGCCCCGGAGCGTGACCGCACAACGGGAGATTGCGGTCGAAGACAGCCACCCACCGATGCCACAGCACTCGACCCTCGTCCGTCTTGAGGTCGGTCTTGCGCAGCGTCACCATGTCGCACCGCATGCGGACTTGAAGCCCCTCTCTGCTTCCGAACGCTTTCCCCCCTCCCAGGTCGATGCCGACAAGTAGGACGGTGGCGGATGCCTCGTTCTGCAGCGCTTTGATGACGCTGGAGGGTTCGCTACCGCCCAGTCTGTGTGCCTCGTCGATCACCAGCAGTTTGGTGCGATGAGTCTGCAGCATGTCGACCGCCATCTTGCGGAGTCTGTCGGTGTTCGCGTGAAGCGGCACGGAGACGGTGGGTGCGAGGAACTCGATGATTTGGGCGAGCAGCGCCTTGCCGGTCGAATGATCGGTCATCTCCGTCCACACCACCGGGACCTCCCCGCGGTCGACGTAGTCAGGATGGCGGGCGGCGTGCGACTGCTCAGTAGAGCGGGCGAGAAGTAGCGCCAACTCGGTCTTGCCGTAGAACATGGGCGCGGAGATCATCAGACCGCGGCGTGAGTTCTTCCGGCGCGGATTTGAGGCGATGAGCTTGGCCAGAATCCGGGCGCCGATGTCCTGCTCTGGTGTTGGCACACGCAGCGTGAGATGGAGGAAGTCGTCCCGGGCCTGATCGTACGCAGCTCGCTCACTCGCCGGCAGGATGGAATACTCGGCGAACGACAGCGGGGGAGGCGGGGGCGGGAGAGCAGTGAACGCCTCACGCAGCCCGAGCAGGGTGGTCTTGCGCGCCTGGTGTAGCACCAGAGGTTCGACGATCACCTTCAGAACTCCTTCACCGTGACGATGTCGTACTCGGGCGAGTCCCAGTCGATGTCACCGACATCGGCAGGGTCGGTCCATTTGTCCAGGTCGATCGGCTCCGGTTCTGTCGCGCCGGCATCGGACATATATGGCGCGGTTGCGGCGGCGGCGTTGTCGCGGAGGTGGCGATTGCGGGCGCGCTTGTCGCTGCGCTCCCGCCTCTCCATGACATCCAGGAGCTCCGTCCTCTTCGGGGTCTCGCCTGGTTCACCGGAACCGAATCGTTCGAGTAGCTTCACTGCGGCCTCGGCGGCCATCCACGCCGCCTTGTCTTCGAGCGCGGTGTCCCAGCACTCGATCCACTCGTCGGTCTCTGGGTGGCGCACCCAGACGGCGTTCGAGTTGTAGGGGTCGTAACTGATCGCAAACTTTCGCGCGCGAGTCGAGCCCGCCGCTGCCCCGGTGAGTGAGCGGCCACGAAGGTCGGCCAAGAGCGGGGAATCGTAGGTGCGGTTGTTGAACTCGATGCCTTCGTTGCTGATGACGCGCGGTTTTGAGGGAAGCAGCGCGAAAAAGTCCTCGGCACGGAATGGCAACTGAACGCCAGGCCCGACTTCGAATAGCGCGGAGTACATCTGGTTCGGCGTCCACTCCCGCCCGGGGAACAACGGTGACTTCAAGCCGCCATGTTGTGTATTCAGGTAGACGGTCGTGATCCATGTCTCGAATGCGAGTCGCACCGAGTCGAGCGTGAGCGTCGGAGCATCCCGCTTTCCGCGATTTGCGACTGAGTTGCCGGTAGCGCCGGCGAGCCAACTCGCGAATCCAGACGAGGTCGTGCCGAAGTTCCGTTCGACGTGGGGCTTCACGGTTGGGCTGTTGGGCGGAGCGAGCACCAAAGTGATCCCGAACGCGCGGCATGCGGCCTCGAACGTGGCTGAACGGTAGTCGGCGCCTCCGTCGATCGTGATCGCGTGGGGGAAAATCCAGGGAACGGCTAGCGAGTCGTCATCGAGGTAGGGATTCACTCTCTTCATCAACTCGACGGGGAGAGTCGTCGAGCCGGATAGCAGTGCTGCTGCCGAGCCCGGAATCGCGCGGCGCCCAACGATGGCGCGGGCTAGCAACAGTGAATGATCGAAACCGCTCGGAGAATCCGCGTGGATCGCCCACGCCAACGGCACCCTGCTCGCGACGCAGAACAGCACCGTCGCGGTGGGGCGGAATACGTTGCCCTTGTCATCCCAGACCTGCACATCAAGCTTGGTCGAGTCGATCTCGCAGACCACGCCGAGCCCGAAAGCGTTGCCGGAGAAGTACTGACGGTTGGGGCTGTTGGAAGCCGTTCGTCGAGTGGTCGCCTTGTCAAAGCTGTATCGGCCAGCGTCGCGTTCGTTGATGTATCCCTGCAGGGAGTTGTCCTTGACAGCACAGATGGAGTCGCCGGGATACATCGCCTCAAGCATTCGACGGACGAGCACCGCACAGTGCCGCCTCGTCGTGGTCGGCATGTCCCTTCGATCGTCGAGCGCGCGGTCAATGACGGCAACCAAGCGCGGATCGGCCTTCGCGATCGCCAGCCGTTTCTTGCTCTTGCGGTGCATTCGAGCGTCCAGGCCCGCCGCACCGTGAGCCTGGTACGCGCCCCAAAGGCTGTAGAGCGTGCGTCGCGACCGCGCGAGCGACGTGCCCGCCATCTCGGCGACCTTCGAAGCAATCCGTTGCTCCTGGCTTGTTGCTCCCGGATCGTACGGCGGGCGGGACTGCTGCACGGATAGGTGACATCTGATCTGGCTTGCCCGGGAGGGCGGCCTGGAAGGATGTCATTGTGCCCAAGCCCTATCCCACCGAGTTCCGTGACGACGTCGTGCGCGTTGCGCGGGGCCGTGAGCCCGGAGTCACGATCGAGCAGATCGCGAAAGACTTCGGCGTCCACCCG
>JAKPAC010000018.1 GCA_029779645.1 Actinomycetes bacterium
ACCGGTCATCGCGGCGTACTCGCTCGGATAGTCGGATCGCACCTCGGCGACCATACGGACAGCGCGCTCACGAAGCTCGCGCGGGTACTTACTGGGACGTCCCATGAGACAGATCCTTCCAAGGAATCCTGTCTCCGGACACGCCGGGGCGAGTCAGCGTTAGCGTGGGACACGAAGACCTCCGGATGGGGAATAGGAACCTAGACAGCTCCACCCTCCACCGGAGGTCTTCATCAATTCAAGGGTCACACATCAACCAACGTCCCTGGGCAGTACACCTAGGACGCGCGCCGACGAGTGAACAGCCTTTTTCGCGACATTTATCGAAAGGTGACGAAGCGGCGGCTCCGGCCTTGTGGTGCGCGCAGGCGATCGGTACGCTACCGCGACGGCGCGGGCGGGACCGCGGCTACGGTGCGGGGGCGCGCTGCGCGAACGCGCTCTCGTACAGGCACACGCTGGCCGCCGTGGCGAGGTTGAGCGACTCGGCGCTGCCGTAGATGGGCAGGCGCAGCGCGAGGTCGGCGAGGGCGAGGTGCTCGTCGCTGAGCCCGTGCGCCTCGTTGCCGAACAGCCACGCCGTGGGCTCGGCGAGCGCGCCCGCGGCGCGCGCCTCGAGGAGGTCCTCCCCCTTCACATCGGCGGCGACGATGCGCAGTCCGGCCGCGTGCGCGCGCTCGCGCACCGCGCCGAGCTCGCCGCCGACCGAGACGGGGATGTGAAACAGCGAGCCCGTGGTGGCGCGCACGACCTTGGGGTTGTACAGATCGACGGTGCGCCCGGTGAGGACGACGGCGTCGGCCCCGGCGGCATCCGCCGCACGGATGATGGTGCCGAGGTTGCCCGGGTCACGCACCTCCTCGCAGATGGCGATCAGGCGCGGCGCATCGGCGAAGATCTGCTTGATCGAGGCCGGAAACTGGTGCGCCACGGCGACGAGCCCCTGCGGCGTGACCGTGTCGGCCATCGCGTCAAGCACCGCCTCGGTCACGAACTGCGCGGGCACGCCCGCGGCCTCGGCCGCCTGCGCGATGTGCGGGTGCCGCTCGAGCGCGGTGGGTGTTCCGAAGAGCTCGACCACGCCCTCCGGACGCCAGTGCAGGGCCTCTGCGACGGCCTGCGGGCCCTCCAGCAGGAAGAGTCCGCTCTCGGCGCGGGCGGCACGTTTGGTGAGCTTCGCCACCGCGCGAACGCGGGGCGAACGGGGGTTCTCGAGCACGTTCCCACACTAGCCGCAGTCCGCGCGCGAGCGCGGACGCGCAGCCCGCACACGCAAGATGGGGCGCATCCCGAAGGATGCGCCCCATCTTTGGACGTGCGAAGCGACTATGCCGAGACGCGCGGCGCCGAGGTGTCGGCGGGCAGTGCGGCCTTGGCGGTCGCCACGAGCGACGCGAACGTCTTCGGGTCGACCACTGCCAGCTCGGCGAGCATGCGACGGTCGACCTGGACCCCCGCGAGGCCGAGGCCCTGGATGAAGCGGTTGTACGTCATGCCGTTGGCACGCGCGGCGGCGTTGATGCGCTGGATCCACAGACGACGGAAGTCGCCCTTGCGCTTGCGACGGTCGCGGTAGGCGTACACGAGCGAGTGCGTGACCTGCTCCTTCGCCTTGCGGTACAGGCGCGAACGCTGGCCGCGGTACCCGGAGGCACGCTCCAGGATGACGCGACGCTTCTTGTGGGCGTTGACAGCCCGCTTGACTCTAGCCATTTCTCAAAATTCCTAACGTATGGGTGTGAGCGCGCGGCTCAGCGAGCGAGAAGCTTGTTCGCGACCTTGGCGTCTGCCTTCGACAGCACCTGGTCCTGGTTGAGGCGACGACGGCGCTGGCCGGTCTTGCCCTCGAGGTTGTGGCGCATGCCGGCCTGCTGCTTCTTGAGCTTGCCGGTGCCGGTGATCTTGAAGCGCTTCTTGGCACCCGAGTGGGTCTTCTGCTTCGGCATCGTGTTCCTTCGTTCTTCTCTCTCGTCCTCGTCGCTCGCACGGCGGGGATGGGTGGCTACTCGGCGGAGGGGGTCTCTGCCGGTGCGTCTGTTGCGGCGCCCGAGCCGGTGTCGGCGCCGGTCTGGGAGTTTGCCGCGGCGTGCTTGCTCGCACGCGCCGCGTCACGCTGAGCGTTCTGCTCGGCCTTGACCTCGGACTTGTTCTTGTGCGGCGCGATCACCATGACCATGTTGCGACCGTCGATCGTCGGGTTCGACTCGACGGTGCCGAACTCGGCGATCTCGTCAGCGAAGCGGCGCAGCAGGCGAACACCCTGATCGGGACGCGACTGCTCACGCCCGCGGAACAGGATCATGGCCTTGACCTTGTCGCCCGACTGCAGGAAGCCCTCGGCGCGCTTGCGCTTGGTCTCGTAGTCGTGCGCGTCGATCTTCAGGCGGAACCTGACCTCTTTGAGGACGGTGTTGGCCTGGTTGCGGCGCGCTTCCTTGGCCTTCTGAGCAGCCTCGTACTTGAACTTGCCGTAGTCCATGATCTTGACCACGGGCGGCTTCGAGTTGGGCGCGACCTCGACGAGGTCGAGTTCGGCCTCCTGGGCGAGGCGCAGGGCAGCCTCAATGCGGACAACGCCGATCTGCTCGCCTGCCGGGCCGACAAGTCGGACCTCGGGCACGCGAATGCGCTCATTGGTGCGGGGATCGCTGATGCGGGACTCCTCTTCGTGCGATGGTGGCCACCGAGACACGAAGGTCGTGTGTCGGGCGAACGATCGCTCACGACACCGCCGGCACGCGATGCGAATCGTCGTGCTGGTTCTGCACCCATTCGACGAGCGCACGCCATCTGGCGCGATCTCGCGGAGTGCAAAGACCCGGTAACCTTGTAAGGCGGTCAACGCGGGTGGGACGTGAATCCTCTTTCGCACCGAGGCGATGCCCCGGAGCCCGCACCACTCTAGCAGAGGAAGAGCATTGACGACTACTCCGGGCGAAGCACCCGACAACGAAGCATCCGCCCCCCGCAGGGAGAGCACTGTGGATGCCGCAGCGCTGGCCGAGCGCGAGGCGCAATGGGCCGCCGAGGAAGCGGCGGCCAGCTCGGCCTCCCGTGACATCGCCGACGTGCCCGCCGTCGAGGTGATCACCACGACCGCCGTGCACCTGATGAGCGCGGCGGCCGTGAAGTGCGGCCTCGCCGACGACCCGGATCGGCAGATGGACCTCGACGAGGCGCGCAAGCTCATCAACGCCCTGGCGGGCCTGATCACGGCGGGCGCGCCCGAGATCAGCGACATGCACGCCCGCTCGCTGCGCGACGGTCTGCGTTCGCTGCAGCTCGCGTTCCGCGAGGCATCGCGCTTCCCCGACCCGATCGGCAAGGGGCCGGGCGAGAAGTGGACCGGCCCGGTCAACTAGCCGGCACCCACGACGAAGGGCCCGGTGCCGCAGCGATGCGGCACCGGGCCCTTCGCGTTCGCACGACGCGCGGGGTCTGCTGAGCGCCTCAGGCGGAGCGGACCAGCTTGACCGTGAGCGAGTCGACGAGCACCGCGATGCGGTCGTCGGCGGCCCAGCGACCGGCGAGGCGGGCGAGCACCGCGTCGAGCTCGGCGGAGCTGAGCCCCTCGAGCAGCTCGAGGCTGACGACGAGCTCCGGGCCGCGCAGCCGCGCCTGCGGATCGCCGTCGGCCAGCTGCACGTCGACGACCGCAAGCTCGGTGGCGATGCTCTCGAGAAACGCCTGGCGCACGTCAGGCGACTGCCAGCTCGGCGCCCAGGGCTCGCCCTGGGCGATGGCCCACACCGCCGGGCGGCGAACCACGAACTCGGTGGCTGATCCGGGGTCGATGACAAGGAGGTCGGTGGCGTCGGCGGCTGCGGCGAGGGCCGCCCGAACGCCGTCGGCGGGCACCGGGCGGGCCGCGGCATCCCACCGTACCATCGCGGCGACGTCGCTGAACAGCGGCAGCACGCGGCGCCCGTCGGGGGCCGCCACCGTGACGATGGAGAGCTCCTGCGTCTTGTCGACGAGCAGGCCGTTCGGGCCCACGCCCTCGTCACCGCGCTCGGCCAGCAGCGGGATCAGGAGCCGGGCGGTGCGCAGCGCCTCGATCACCGCGACCTGCGTGCCCTCGCCGCCGATGAAGGCGGCAAGGGCCGCGGCGAGCTCCGGAGATGCGCTGCCGTCATCGCCGGCGTGCGGGTTCTCTTGGAAGGCGCGCCCCTTCCAGGGCACGCCTGCCGAGTCCGCGAGTGCGGCGGGATCGGCCGACTCGGCCTCGGAGGGCTCGCTACGCGGATGCGACATCCAGCGCCTCGGCCAGGGTGAACGCGCCCGCGTAGAGGGCCTTGCCGACGATCGCGCCCTCGACACCCAGGGGCACGAGCGCGCGCAGCGCAGCGATGTCGTCGAGGTTGGCGACGCCGCCGGAGGCGATGACCGGCCGGTTCGTGCGTGCGGTGATCTGCCGGAGCAGCTCGAGGTTCGGCCCCTGGAGGGTGCCGTCCTTGGTCACGTCGGTGACGACGTAGCGGCTGCAGCCGGCGGCCTCGAGGCGGTCGAGCACCGTCCACAGGTCGCCGCCGTCCTTCGTCCAGCCGCGTGCGGCGAGCGTGGTGCCGCGCACGTCGAGTCCTACCGCGATGGCCTCGCCATAGCGCCCGATCACGTTGGCCGCCCACTCCGGGTTCTCGAGCGCCGCGGTGCCGAGGTTGATCCGCGAGACGCCGGTCTCGAGCGCCGCCTCCAGCGACGCGTCGTCGCGGATGCCGCCGGACAGCTCGATCTTCACGCCGCGCACCGAGCGGATCACCTTGCGGATCACCGCGCCGTTGTTGCCGCGACCGAACGCCGCGTCGAGGTCGACGAGGTGGATCCACTCGGCGCCCTGGCTGACGAAATCGGCTGCCGCGTCGGTCGGGTCGCCGTAGCTGGTCTCGGTGCCGGCCTCGCCCTGCGTGAGGCGCACGGCCTTGCCGCCGGCGACGTCAACAGCCGGGAGCAGGACGAGTTCGGGGGTGGAGGTGAATTCGCTCATGATTCCTTGGGTGCCGCGGCGCGGCGGTTAGGGTGCCTTCGCACGGGGTGATGACTAGGAGCCGGCGCTCGACAGCGTGCCTGTCCAGTTGCGCAGCAGCTGGATGCCGGCCTCGCCGGACTTCTCCGGGTGGAACTGCGTGGCCGCGAGCGGCCCGTTCTCGACGGCGGCGAGGAAGGGCACGCCGTGCTCGGACCAGGTCGCGACCGGCTCGGGGAACGGCGCCTGCACGTCGAACAGCCAGGACTGCGCGGCGAACGAATGCACGAAGTAGAAGCGCTCGTCCTCGATGCCCGCGAACAGCCGGGTGCCGGCGCCGGGCCGGACGGTGTTCCAGCCGATGTGGGGCAGGATCGGGGCATCCAAGGCGCGCACGGCGCCGGGCCACTCGCCGAGGCCCTCGGTCTCGACGCCGCCCTCGACACCCTGCTCGAACATGATCTGCATGCCGACGCAGATGCCGAGCACCGGCCGACCGCCGGAGAGTCGCTTGTCGATGATGCTGTCGCCGCCGCTCGCGCGAAGCGCCTCCGCGACCGCCGCGAAGGCGCCCACGCCGGGCACGACGAGCCCGTCCGCCTCGAGCGCCGCCACGCGGCTGCGCGTGAGCTCGACGTCGGCGCCTGCGGCTTGCAGCGCCTTGACGGCGGAGTGGACGTTGCCCGACCCGTAGTCGAACACCACGACCCGAGGGCGTCGGGTCACAGCGCGCCCTTCGTGCTCGGCACGCCGACGACGAGCGGGTCGTAGGCCTTCGCCTGCCGGAACGCGCGCGCGAACGCCTTGAACTCGGCCTCGGCGATGTGGTGCGGGTCACGCCCGCCCATGAGGGTCACGTGCACCGTCAGTCCGCCGTTCAACGCGATCGCCTCGAAGACGTGCCGCACGAGGGAACCGGTGAAGTGTCCGCCGATGAGGTGGAACTCGAAGCCAGCGGGCTCTCCCTCGTGGACGAGGAAGGGACGGCCTGAGATGTCGACGACGGCCTGCGCGAGCGCCTCGTCCAGCGGGACGAGGGCGTCGCCGTAGCGGGCGATGCCCGCCTTGTCGCCGAGCGCCTCACGGATGGCCTGGCCGAGCACGATCGCGATGTCTTCCACGGAGTGGTGCGCGTCGATGTGCGTGTCGCCCTTGGCCCGCACCGTGAGGTCGGTGAGCGAGTGCTTCGCGAACGCGGTCAGCATGTGATCGAAGAACGGGACGCCGGTGTCGATGTCGCTCGCGCCCGTGCCGTCCAGGTCGAGCGACAGCTCGACGGTCGCCTCGCTGGTCACACGGCTGCGCTGGGCCCGGCGATGCGGGCGCGCATTCGCGCTCTGGAGTTCGGTCTGGCCGTCGATGGGCGCCTGGGTGCTCATGAGCTCGAGTCTATCGAAGCCATCGCATCGAGAAACGCGGTGGTCTCCTCGGCCGTTCCGGCCGTGACGCGCAGGTGACCGGGGATTCCCAGATCACGCACGAGGATGCCGCGATCGTAGAGCTGCTGCCAGGCTCCGGCGGGATCAGCCACCCCGCCGAACATGACGAAGTTCGCCCACGACGGCATCGGGGTGAAGCCGAGCTCGCGCAGTCGGGCCGAGATGCGGTCGCGCTGCACGACGATCTCATCCACCATCGCGAGCATCGCCGGCGCGTGCGCGAGCGCGCCGAGCGCCGCCGCCTGCGTGAGGGCGCTCAGGTGATACGGCAGGCGCACCAGCCGAAGCGCGTCGACGACGGCCGGGTGCGCGGCGAGGTAGCCCACGCGCGCGCCGGCGAAGGCGAACGCCTTGCTCATCGTTCGCGAGATGATCAGCCGCTCGCGGCCCGGCAGCAGCGTGAGCGCCGACGGCTGCTCCTTGGGCGCGAACTCCCAATACGCCTCATCGACGATGACGATGCCGCGGGCAGCCTCGTAGACCGCCTCGATGACGTCGAGCGGGAGCGGCGTGCCGGTCGGGTTGTTGGGCGAGCAGAGGATCACGACGTCGGGGTCGGCCGCGGCCACCTGCGCCGCCGCGTCTGCCGCGTCGAGCGAGTAGTCGGCCGCTCGCGTGCCCTCGGTCCAGCGCGCGCCGGTGCCGCGGGTGAGCAGCGGGTACATCGAGTAGCTGGGACCGAAGGTGAATGCGGTGCGGCCGGGGCCGCCGAACGCCTGCAGCACGTGCTGCAGCACCTCGTTGGATCCATTGCCGGCCCAGATGTTCGCGCGCGTGAGGCCGTGGCCGAGGTAGCCCGCGAAGGCGTCGCGAAGCTCGATGAACTCGCGGTCGGGATAGCGGTTGACGCTCTCGAGCGCCGCGGCGATGCGTGCGACGATATCGGCCGAGACCTCGGCGGGAACCTGATGAGCGTTCTCGTTGACGTTCAGCGTGATCGGCAGCGGCGCCTGCGGGGCGCCGTACGGTGTCTGCCCGCGCAGCTCGTCGCGCAGCGGGAGGTCGTCAAGAGTAATTTCGCTCACCCCGCCATCGTAGAACAGTGCGACTGCCGGGTTGCTCTCGATCGCCGGCGTCGCGCCCGCGGAGTCGCGGTCGTGCATCTCGCCGGCACTCGCCGGCAGAATGCCCCGGCAGCAGACCCTGGCGGCACGCCCCGGCGCGCGTCGCTACTGGCGCGCCGAGTACTCGGTGGGGATGGCCAGGCGCTGCCCGGCCACGAGCTGCGCCGACTCGAGCGCGTTGAGTCGCTTGATCGCGTCGACGACGTCGCGCGGGTCGGCCGAGGGCGCGATCTCGCTCGCGATCCCCCACAGCGTCTCGCCGGGAGCGATCATCACTGTGTCGAACGTCACCGCGGCGCCGCCGGCGGTGTCGGGAGCGGCGGCGGCCGACGTGGCGCCGAGCGCGGTGAACGCGAGCGCGGCCGCAAGCGGCGCGGCCACCAGCGTTGTCAGCACCGCGCGACCGCGGCGGGTCAGCCGGAGGCGGGTCGCGGCCGGACGCGCGCCGGACGGCTGCGCACCGCGGACGGCGCGGACGCCCTCGTGCGTTGCGGAGAGCGAGGTGGCAGGAATCGTTGCGATGCTCATGATGTCTTCCTCTTTGCGAGACCTCGGCGGGACTGGTGACCGGCACTCGGCCGGGAGTGCCGGTCACGAAGAGCGGAACGCCCGCGTGGGCATTCGTAACTCTGTACCGAAGCTATCTTCGACTATTCGAACTGTCAAGCGTCGATTCGAAAATCCGTCCACAGATTCACCGACACACTAGAACAAAGCTGTGAAATCGTCGTATCGTGAAGATAGAGTTTCGATCGTCGGAAGAGCACATCACCCACCTCCGACATTGGGCGCAGGCCGCCCTCCGATTCACGAGAGGCACACCATGAGCGAAGCGAACACCACCGCCGTCGATCCGATCGTGGACGCCGCGTCTTCCGGGGTCGACGCGGCGGCGAGCAGAGGCGACGGGGCCCGCGCCACGCTGCCGGCCGCGCAGGACGCCGACACCGCGGGCAAGCCGCGCACACGGCGCCGCAAGAACCTGAGCGAGAAGCAGATGGCGATCCTCGAGGTCATCCAGCGCTCTGTGAACCAGAAGGGCTACCCGCCGAGCATGCGCGAGATCGGCGACGCGGTGGGGCTCTCCTCGCTGTCGAGCGTCACGCACCAGCTCGGCCAGCTCGAGCTCAGCGGCTACCTTCGTCGCGACCCTGGCAAGACCCGTGCGCTCGAGGTGCTGATCGACCTCCCCGGCCTCTCCACCGAGAACCCGGCCGATGCCTCACCCCCCATGGGTGACGCGGCGATGGTCCCGCTGGTCGGGCGCATCGCGGCCGGCGTGCCGATCACGGCAGACCAGCAGGTCGACGAGGTCTTCCCGCTCCCCCGCCAGCTCGTCGGCAAGGGCACGCTGTTCATGCTGAAGGTCACAGGCGAGTCGATGATCGACGCGGCCATCTGCGACGGCGACTGGGTGGTCGTGCGCGAGCAGAGCACCGCCGAGAACGGCGACATCGTCGCCGCCATGCTCGACGGCGAGGCCACGGTCAAGGTGTTCCGCCAGCGCGACGGTCACACCTGGCTGCTCCCGCGCAACTCCGCATTCGAGCCGATTCTCGGCGACGCGGCCACGGTGCTCGGAAAGATCGTGGCGGTCCTGCGCGCGGTGTAGCCCGCAGCGCGTCGATCGCGGGCGGATGTGGCCGTCGCCGGCAGGACCCCGCACGGCACGACGATTCGATAGATTTGCGCCATCCCTCAACCGGAAGGTGCGATGATGCCCGACTTGCCCGACGCCGCGGCCGGCACCCCGGCAGATGCGCCCGCAGGCGCAGACACCGTCAACGAGCTCACCGCGCTCCGCGCCCGGGTCGCCGCACTCGAGGCCGAGAACGCCGACCTCGCCGAGCGAAGCGCCGGAGACCGCGACGGCAACGACGGCGCGGCCGACAGATCGGCCGCCGATGCGCCTCCGGCCGGGGCACCCGTCGCGCGCCGACGCCAGCGCTGGCGCGCGCCGCTCTCTGCGATCTGCATCGTGCTCGCCGCGATCCTCGTGCCCGTCTCGATCGTCGCGGCCTGGACGCGGGCCGAGCTCGTCGATCAGGAGTCATTCGTGCAGACGCTCGGGCCGCTTGCCGCCGACCCGCACGTGCAGGGCGTGGTGATCGATCAGAGCATGGCGGCCATCGACGGGGCGATCAACATCGAGGGCCTGACCAACTCGGCGTTCGACGGCATCGCCGAGCTCGGCCTGCCCCCGCGCGCGGCCGCGGCGATCGACCTGCTGCGTGCCCCCGCCGCGAGCGGCGTGCGCGGGCTCATCGAGGACGGCGTGACGGAGGTCGTCGAATCCGACGCCTTCGTGGCCGTCTGGGAGCGCGCGCTGCGCGCGTCGCACAGCGCGCTGCTCGCGACGGTGAGCGGCAAGACGGATGGCATCGTGGTGGTGAGCCCGACAGGCGAGGTCGGGGTCGCCCTCGGGCCGATCGTGAGCGAGATTCGCGAGCGCCTGATGGCGCAGGGTGTCGGGCTCGCCGCCGTCATCCCGACCGTCCACCACACCATCGTGATCGCCCAGAGCGACGCCCTCGTCACCGTGAACGTGGCATACGCCGCCGCCGCGGCGCTGGGCTGGTGGCTTCCGCTGCTGACGCTGGCGCTCTTCGGCCTCGGCATCGCGCTCGCACGGCGGCGCAGCACCGCGCTGATCGGATCGGGGATCGGCATCGCGCTCGGCGGCGCAGTGCTCCTGCTCGCCTTCTCGATCGCGGGCAGCGTGCTGGGCCTCAGCGCGGGCGAGCTCGGCGTTCCGGCCGCCGCGCTGACGGCGATCTTCGCGCAGGTGACCGCGGCCATGCACGCCACCGCCACCATCGTCGCGCTGCTCGGCGTGCTCCTGGCGGTCTTCGCCTGGCTCGCCGGGCCCTCGAGCACGGCCCGTCGGATCCAGGCCGTGCTCGGGTCGCTGAATGCGGGTGCGCGCGGCGCCCTTGCCTCGCACGGCCTCGACACGGGCGCGGCAGGCGCCTGGCTGTGGCGCCAGCGGGTGCTCGTGCGCGTCGTGATCGCGACGCTCGCGGCGCTCTGGCTCCTCTCGCTGCGCCCGCTCTCGGCGGGCGACATCGCGCTCGTGCTGCTGATCGGCCTCGCCGTGTGGTGGCTGGCGGAGCTCGCACAGCGCCGCCCCGACGAGCACCCATCCGACGCCGCACCGCATGCGGACGCCCCCGCGAGCGTGGAGCCGGAGACCACCGTCGCGACCACCGCCGCGAAGGGCTGAGGCCCCGGCCCACACGCAGAAGGGGATGTCCCGGCACCGTGCCGGGACATCCCCTTTCATCGCATCTGCGCGCCCTATGCCGTGGGCGCCGCGAGTGTCGCGCGCACGCGCTTGGTCGCCTCGATCGTGTTGCGGAGCGACTCGATGGTCTCGTCGTAGCCGCGCGTCTTGAGGCCGCAGTCCGGGTTGACCCAGAGCAGGTGCCCGGGGATCGACGACGACGCCAGCTGCAGCAGGCTCTCGATCTCGTCGACCGAGGGCACCCGCGGCGAGTGGATGTCGTACACGCCGGGGCCGATGCCGTGGTCGAAGCCGGAGCCGGCGATGTCGGCGACCACGGCCATGCGGCTGCGAGCCGCCTCGATCGACGTCACGTCGGCGTCGAGGTTGCGAATCGCGTCGATCACGACGCCGAACTCGGAGTAGCACAGGTGCGTGTGCACCTGCGTCGCCTCGGCGGCACCGGCGGTCGCGAGCCGGAACGAGCCGACCGACCAGTCGAGGTAGGCGGGCTGCGCCGCCTGCTTGAGCGGGAGCAGCTCGCGCAGGGCGGGCTCGTCGACCTGGATCACCGAGATGCCGGCGGCCTCGAGATCGGCGATCTCGTCTCGCAGCGCGAGGGCCACCTGGTTGGCGGTCTCGGCGAGGGGCTGGTCGTCGCGGACGAACGACCACGCGAGGATGGTGACCGGGCCGGTCAGCATGCCCTTCACCGGCTTGCTCGTCAGCGACTGCGTGTAGGCCGACCACTTCACGGTCATCGGCTCGGGGCGCGAGACGTCGCCCCAGAGGATCGACGGGCGCGTGGCGCGCGAGCCGTACGACTGCACCCAGCCGTTCACCGTGACGTCGAAGCCGTCGAGGTGCTCGGCGAAGTACTGCACCATGTCGTTGCGCTCCGGCTCGCCGTGCACGAGCACGTCGATGCCGAGGTCCTCCTGCAGTGCGACGACGCGGCCGATCTCGTCGCGCAGGAAGCCGTCGTACTCGTCCTGCGTGATCTCGCCCTTTGTGAACCGCGCACGCGCGCGTCGGATGTCGCCGGTCTGCGGGAACGACCCGATGGTCGTGGTCGGCAGCTCGGGCAGCCCGAGCGCCGCGGCCTGCGCAGCCTCGCGCGCCGCGTAGTCGCCGCGGCTGAAGTCGCCCTCGCGCAGCGCTGCCGTGCGCGCACGCACCGCCTCGTCGCGCACCCCGGGCGCGCTCAGGCGGTCGTCGAGCGCCGCGGCGGCGGCGTCGATCTCGGCGGCGATGGCGGCACGGCCGTCGCCGAGTCCACGGGCCAGGGTCGCGATCTGCGCGACCTTCTGGTCTGCGAACGCGAGCCACGAGACGAGTCGGGCGTCGAGGTCGGGCTCGTCGGCGACGTCGTGCGGAACGTGCAGCAGCGAGGTCGAGGTGGATGCCGCGACCGCGGCCGCACCGAGCGCGCGCAGCCGCTCGAGCTTGTCGAACGCGGCGCCCAGGTCACCACGCCAGATGTTGTGGCCGTCGATGACGCCGCCGACGAGGGTCTTGCCGTCGAGCCCGGCAAAGCCGCCCGCGGGTGCCGTCGGGATGCTGCCGCGAACGAGGTCGATCGCGATGGCCTCGATCGGCGCGGCAGCGAGGGTCGCGAACGCGTCGCCGATCGCGTCGTAGGGAGCCGCCACGACGATGCTCGGGCGCGCGCTGACCCCGCCGAGCACGGCGTACGCGCGCTCGGCGGCGGCGCGCACGGCGGCGGGGCTCTCGGTCAGCGACTCGCTGACGAGGGCGGGCTCGTCCAGCTGCACCCACTGGGCGCCGGCGGCGGCGAGCCGCTCGAGCAGCTGCACGTATACCGGCAGGAGCTCCTCGAGGCGCTCGAGCGGACGGTAGCCCTCGGGCGCGCCGTGGCTGCCCTTGGCGAGCGCGAGGAACGTGACCGGGCCGACGACGACCGGGCGGGTGACGTAGCCGGCGGCGCGGGCCTCCTCGACCTGACGCACCAGGCGGTCGCTCGAGAGCGAGAAGACCGTCTCGGGCCCGATCTCGGGCACGAGGTAGTGGTAGTTCGTATCGAACCACTTCGTCATCTCGTGCGCGGCGCGGTCGCCCTCGCCGCGGGCGATGGTGAAGTAGCCCGCGAGGTCGAGCGAGCCATCCTCGCCCCGCAGGTGCGCGAAGCGCTCCGGCACCGCGCCGACGGTGACCGCGGCGTCGAGCACCTGGTCGTAGAACGAGAACGACTCGGGGATCGACGAGTCGTCTTTGCCGAGGCCCTGCTCGAGCAGGCGCGCGCGGGTCGCGGCACGCAGCTCGGCGGCGGTCGTCTCGAGCTGCTCGGCGGTGATGCGACCGGCCCAGAACGACTCGACGGCCTTCTTCAGTTCGCGGCGGCGCCCGATCCGCGGGTATCCGAGGATCGTTCCGGTGGGGAAGTCGGTCATGGCTGTTCTCTCCTAGTTGAGGGGGTCTGAAACACGGTGCGACGGCCGCTCGCCGGCCGCAGCACCCTGGGAATCGAATGGAATGGGAGGTCGGCGATGAGGCCGGCCGCCTCCAGGACGGCGAGCACGGTCGTGTGCTCGTTGAAGGCATAGAGGTGGATGCCTGGCGCCCCGCCCGCGAGCACCTGACGGCTGAGCTCGGCGGCATACTCGATGCCGATGCGGGTGCGTCCCTCGTCGTCGGGCTCGACCTGGAGGGCAATCTCGAGCTCGGCGGGGACCTCTTCGCCGCTGAGCTCCAAGACCCGGCGGAGCCGGGCCGGGTTCGTGATGGGCATGATGCCCGGCAGGATCGGGATGGTGACCCCGGCCGCCTGCGCCCGCGCGACGAACGCGAGGTACTGGTCGGCGTGGAAGAACAGCTGCGTGATCGCGAGCGTCGCACCGGCGGCCTGCTTCGAGAGCAGGGTGTCGATGTCCTGCCCGACGCCACGCGACCGCGGGTGCCCGTTCGGGAACGCGGCGACCGCGATCCGGGCCCGCCCCGGCGCACCCACGACCGCGGCGCCTGGGACGCCCGAGACCGAGGTCTCGGAGTACTGCGCGCGCTCGGCCTGCACCCGATGGATCAGCTGCACGAGCTCCGCCGCGCTGCCGAGGTCGCCGAGAAAGTCGTCGCCCTCCTCCGAGCCCTCGGGCGGGTCGCCGCGCAGCGCGAGAAAGCTCAGGATGCCGGCATCCAGAAACTCACGGATGAGCGCGGTCGCGCCGGCGTACGTGTTGCCGACGCATGTGAGGTGTGCAAGCGGCTCGACGCTGGTGCGCGTGCGGATGCTGCGAAGCACCTCCAGCGAGCGCCCCCCGCTGGTGCCGCCGGCGCCGTAGGTGACGGAGATGAATCCAGGGGCGATCGCCGCGAGGTGGTCGATCGTGCGCTCGAGCGACGCGCGCCCGGCGTCGGTGCGCGGCGGGTACAGCTCGAACGAGACGGGCACGCGCGTGCGGCGCGCGATGGGCGCGGGCTGCGAGGGTGTGGCAACGGCAGACATCGTGTTCCTCTCGCGTCGCGAGCGGTGGTGTGCGGACAGAGACGGGGCCGGGCGGCCGCGACGATCGACAGGGGTGTCGTTCGAAGTCGCGGGCGGGTGCCGGGCTCGGCTGTCGCTCCATGCCCACTGGGGTGGGCAACGATTGGGTCTACAGTAACCGGTGCGCGGTCGATGTCACACTCGGCCGCAAGACGGCGTCACAATTCGGCGTCGGCGCCCTCGCCGGGGCTCCCGGCCTCGAGCGCGGTCCGGTACGGCTCCAGCGCGTCGGCGAGCTGGGCGTCGACGAGCGCATGCAGCAGCGTGCCGTGCTCGGTGTGCTCCGAAGCGATGAGGCGCCCCCGCTCGTGCACGGCCGAGACCAGCGAGCCGCGGTCGTAGGGAATCACGACGCGCACCTCCACCCCGGGCGTCGGCAGCGTGCGCTCGATGCGCGCAAGCAGCTCGGGGATGCCCTCCCCCGTGCGCGACGACACGAACAGGCCCTGCGGCTCGAGCCCGCGCAGCAGCAGGTGCTGGTCCTCATCGATGAGGTCGGCCTTGTTGAACACGACGATCTCGGGGATGTCGCGCGCGCCGACGTCGCCGATGATCTCGCGCACGGTGGCGAGCTGGCCGGCCGGGTCGGGGTGCGCGGCATCGACCACGTGCACGATCACGTCGGAGTCGGCGACCTCCTCGAGCGTGGAGCGGAACGCCTCGACGAGCTGGTGCGGGAGCTTGCGGACGAAGCCGACGGTGTCGGTGAGCGTGTACAGGCGTCCGTCATGGGTCTGCGTGCGCCGCACGGTGGCATCCAGCGTCGCGAACAGCGCGTTCTCGACCAGCACCCCGGCCTCGGTGAGGCGGTTCAGCAGGCTCGACTTGCCCGCGTTGGTGTACCCCGCGATCGCCACCGACGGCACGGTGTTGCGCTGGCGATTCGCGCGCTTGGCCTCGCGCGCGGGCTTGAACCCGGCGATCTGCTGGCGCAGCCGCGCCATGCGCGTGCGGATGCGACGGCGATCGAGCTCGATCTTCGTCTCACCCGGACCGCGCGAGCCCATGCCCGCGCCGCCCGAGACCTGGCCGCCCGCCTGGCGGCTCATCGACTCGCCCCAGCCGCGCAGGCGCGGAAGCAGGTACTCGAGCTGCGCGAGCTCGACCTGCGCCTTGCCCTCGCGGCTCTTCGCGTGCTGGCTGAAGATGTCGAGGATGACGGTGGTGCGGTCGATGACCTTGACCTTCACGACGTCCTCGAGCGCGCGGCGCTGGCTCGGCGCGAGCTCCGAGTCGACGACCACGGTGTCGGCGCCGAGGGCAGCCACGACGTCGCGCAGCTCGATGGCCTTGCCGCGGCCGAGGAAGGTCGCCGGGTCTGGCGAGGGGCGGCGCTGCAGCATCCCATCGAGCACCACCGCACCGGCGGTCTCGGCGAGCGCGGCGAGCTCGCGAAGCGAGTTCTCGGCATCCTGCTGCGTGCCCGAGGAGTAGATGCCGACGAGCACGACGTTCTCGAGGCGCAGCTGCCGGTACTCGACCTCGGTGACGTCCTCGAGCTCGGTCGAGAGGCCGGGCACGCGGCGCAGCGCCTGGCGCTCCTCGCGCTCCCACTGCTCGCCGTCGAACTCGTGATCGATCTCCACCGTCGAGGCCTGCAGCGCCTGCGCCCGAGCGAGCACGCGAGCGACCGGGTCGATCGGCAGCCCGTTCGCGCCGAGCGCCTCCCCGCCCGGCTCGCCGGCGTCTGGCATATCAGCTTCGGTCATGGCCCCCACCGCTCCGCGGCTTCCCGCCGCCCTCGTGCGCCGCACCCGTCGGGGCTCCCGCGCGCATTAACCCTAGCTTCCCGCTCTCGGGTACGCTCACCCCATGGCGAGCGACCACTATTTCAGCACGGCCCCCGCGAGCCCCGAGAAACTCCGCCGCATCCGCGTGCCCATCGCCGGTCGCGACGTCACGCTCTCCACCGCCGGTGGCACGTTCAGCCCCGACCGCCTCGACGTCGGCACCGCGGTCCTCCTGGGCAGCACCCCGGCCCCGCCGGCCGACGGCGACCTGCTCGACCTCGGCTGCGGCTGGGGTCCGATCGCGCTGACGATGGCGACGCTCTCGCCCGCCGCGACGGTCTGGGCGGTCGACGTGAACGAGCGTGCGCTCGGCCTCGTCCGGCGCAACGCCGAGGAGCTCGGCCTCCACAATGTGCGCGCGGTGACCGCCGACCAGGTGCCGAGCGAGATCCGCTTCCGCACGATCTGGTCGAACCCGCCCATCCGCGTCGGCAAGAACGAGCTGCACGGCCTGCTCGAGACGTGGATACCGCGGCTCGAGGCATCCGCCGATGCCTGGCTCGTCGTGCAGCGCAACCTCGGCTCGGACTCGCTCCAGCGCTGGCTGGCGACCGTGTTCGACCCCGGGTACACCGTGCAGCGCGCGGCCACCGGCAAGGGCTACCGCGTGCTCAAGGTGCACAAGCGCGCCGCCTCGCAGGGCGAGGCGGCGTAGCCGACGCCCGTCGGCAACCGCGGCTGCGACGCCGGTCGCGACGCGCGGCGCTCAGTCGCGCAGGGTGATGGTGCCCGAGTACACGAGCACCGCCGGGCCGGAGAGGCCCACATGCTCACCCTCCTCGGTCGGGAACATGCGCACGCCCAGGGTCCCGCCCGGGACATCCACGCGCCATTGATCGGGGGCGGCCGGTCCCGCCCAGTGCCGGACCGCGAGCGCCGCGGCCGCGACGCCGCTGCCGCAGCTGAGGGTCTCGCCCACGCCCCGCTCGTGCACCCGCATCCGGATCGCGCCGACGCCGTCGACGATCATCGGCTCGTGCGGCACGACGAACTCGACGTTGGCCCCGGCCGCGGGGCGCGGCTCGAGCAGCGGCGGGTACGCGAGGTCGATGCCGTCCAGCTCGGCATCGTCGGCGACGGCGACCACGACGTGCGGGTTGCCGACGTTCACGCCCTGGCCGGGGCGTGCGACCGGCAGGTCGCGGGCCCGCACGAGCGTCTCGTCGGGGTCCAGCCGCCAGCGCCCGAGGTCGACCTGGAAGCCGGTGGCGCTTCGCGTCACATCGCGCACGCCCGCGCGCGTGGCGATCGGCAGCGTGCTGCCGGGCTCGAGCGCCGCATGCCCGTGCTCGAGCAGAAACTTCGCGAAGACGCGGATGCCGTTCCCGCACATCTCTGCAAGCGAGCCGTCGGCGTTGCGGTAGTCCATGAACCACTCGGCCGCCGGCTCCTCCTCCAGCTGCGCGCGACCCTCCGGGAGGTGCTTCGAGCGCACGACCCGCAGCAGTCCGTCACCGCCGATGCCGAAGTTGCGATCGCACAGCGCGGCGACCTGCTCCGGGCGCAGCTCCAGCGCGCCGTCCGGGTCGGCGATGATGACGAAGTCGTTGCCGGTCCCGTGGCCCTTGGTGAATGCGACGCGCTGCGACATGCTGCAAGTCTACGGTCGGGTCAGGCCGGCCTCTGATCGCGGCGCTGCTCCCCCGCACCCGCGGCGCCGGCGGGCATCGCGAGCAGCCCCGCGGCCGCGCCCGGCGCGAGCACGTCGGCGGTGTCGATCCAGCGCACGTCGCGATAGCGGCGGAACCACGAGACCTGTCGGCGTGCGTATCGCCGCGTCAGGGCCTGCGTCTGCGCGATGGCCTCCGCCTCATCCAGCTCGCCGTCCAGCTGGCCGAGCGCCTGCGCGTAGCCGATGGCCCGCCGCGCGGTCACGCCCCGGTCGAGGCCGTGCGCGCGCAGCCCGGCCACCTCGTCGAGCAGGCCCTCGCGCCACATCTGCACCACCCGCTCGTCGAGCCGCGGCACCAGCTGCTCTCGCGAGGTCTGCACCCCGAACACGCGGGTGTCGGGATGCCACAGCACGGGCTGCTCCGGAAGCTCCGCGCCGTGGGTGTGCTCCCCCTGCGCGAGCACCTCGAGCGCGCGAACCACGCGGCGGCCGTTGCGCGGGTCGACCCGCGCGGCGGTCGCCGGGTCGAGGGCACGAAGGCGCGCGAACAGCGCCGCGGCGCCCTCGGCCTCGAGCTCGGCCTCGAGCCGAGCGCGGAGCTGCGCATCGCGCGGCGGGAAGCGGAAGTCGAAGAGCACGCTCGAGACGTACAGCCCCGAGCCGCCCACGAGGATCGCGTCGGCGCCGCGGGCGTGCACCTGCGCGATCGCCGCACGCGCCGCATCCTGATACCAGGCGACAGCTGCCTCATCGGTGACGTCGAGCGCGTCGAACAGATGGTGCGGGATGCCCCGCCGCTCGTGCACCGGCACCTTCGCGGTGCCGATGTTCATGCCGCGGTACAGCTGCATGGCATCCGCATTCACGATCTCGGCCGCTCGCCCCCGCGCGGCGAACGCCTCTGCCAGGTCGAGCGAGAGTCGGGTCTTGCCGGTGCCGGTCGCGCCGACGACGGCGACGAGGCCGGGCACGCCTAGCGCTCTGCGTCGTCGGTGTCGTAGATGGGCTCGGTCACGTGCCGCGTCTCGCGCTGCGGGGCGGCGTCGTCGGGACGCCGCGTCGGGAGCCCGAGCGAGACGATCCGCGGGCCGCCGCCGGCGGGCGCGGAACCGTGGCTGGGCACTGCGCAGCTGTCGGCCTCGTTGCGCTCCCAGGCGTCGCCGGCGCGGGTGCGGCGAATGCGCAGCGGCGCGCCGTCGACCGAGTCGGCAAGCAGATAGAACGGGGCGGCGCGGGTGATCGTCGCGGTGACGATGTCGCCCGGGCGCGGAACGTCGGAGCCGGCCGGCACCTCGAAGTGCACGAGCCGGGAGTCCTCGGCACGCCCGGAGAGCCGCAGGGTCTCGGCATCCTTCTTGCCCTCGCCCTCGGCCACCAGCAGCTCGACGGTGCGGCCCACCTGCTTCTGGTTCTCTTCGAGCGAGATGCGATCCTGCAGCGCGGTCAGTCGCTCGTAGCGCTCCTGCACGATGTGCTTGGGCACCTGGTCGGCCATGGTCGCGGCCGGGGTCCCGGGCCGGATCGAGTACTGGAAGGTGAACGCCGTCGCGAAGCGCGCCTGCTCGACGACGCGGAGGGTCTCTTGGAAGTCCTCCTCGGTCTCGCCCGGGAAGCCGACGATGATGTCGGTCGAGATCGCCGCGTGCGGCATCCGCTGCCGCACGCGGTCGAGGATGCCGAGGAACTTCGCGCTGCGGTACGAGCGGCGCATCGCACGGAGGATCCGGTCGCTGCCGGACTGCAGCGGCATGTGCAGCTGCGGCATCACGGCGGGGGTCTCGGCCATGGCGTCGATCACGTCGTCGGTGAATGCCGCGGGGTGCGGGCTGGTGAAGCGGATGCGCTCCAGGCCCGGGATCTCGCCGGCGGCGCGCAGGAGCTTGCCGAACGCCGCGCGGTCGCCGAACTCGACGCCGTACGAGTTGACGTTCTGGCCGAGCAGGGTGACCTCGATGGCGCCGTCGTCGACGAGCGCGGTGATCTCATTGAGGATGTCGCCGGGGCGGCGGTCCTTCTCCTTGCCGCGCAGTGCGGGCACGATGCAGAACGTGCAGGTGTTGTTGCACCCGACCGAGATCGAGACCCAGGCCCGATACACAGATTCGCGCTTCGTGGGAAGGGTCGAGGGAAACACCTCGAGCGACTCGAGGATCTCGAGCTGTGCCTCTTCGTTGTGGCGCGCGCGCTCGAGCAGGCTCGGCAGCGAGCCGACGTTGTGGGTGCCGAAGACGACGTCGACCCAGGGCGCCTTCTGCAGGATCGTGTGCTTGTCTTTCTGCGCCAGGCAGCCGCCGACGGCGATCTGCATGCCCTCGTGCCGACGCTTGACGCTCGCGAGGTAGCCGAGCGTGCCGTACAGCTTGTTGTCGGCGTTCTCGCGCACCGCGCAGGTGTTGATGACCACGATGTCGGCCTCGGCGCCGTCGTCGGCCCGGACGTAGCCGGCGCTCTCGAGCGAGCCGGAGAGCCGCTCGGAGTCGTGCACGTTCATCTGGCAGCCGAAGGTGCGCACCTCGTAGGTGCGGGCCCGTCCGGCGTCGTCACGTGCGGCCGATGAGGGCGCGATGAAGGTGGGGGCGCCGTCGAGCAGAGTCATAGTGCCTGATTCTACGCGGCGCAGCTGGGAGCGGGACGGTTCTGGGATGGACGGACACGCGAGCCGGGCCGGCGCGCCCGCGCGGTGCGCGCACTCACTCGAATCGCACGCCGCGCGACCGGCCCCCGGCCTCGCGCCGCGCCTCTGACAGCGCGGTGCGCACCGCCGCGCTCGCCTGCGAGCCGCCGAAGCCGCGGCGCGCGAGCTGGCCGAGCAGCCGGCGGGTGGCGGTGGCGTCGTCGTAGCGGATCAGCATGCGCGCCTTGTCGCGCGCAAACTCGAGCGCGCGCTCGGCGTCGTCGTCGGGCAGCTCGGCGACGGCCGCCGCCGCGACGGCCCGATCGATGCCCCGCGTTGCCAGCAGCTGCGCGATGGCCCGGCGCCCCATGCCCTTGCGGGTGACGGCGCCGTGCACCAGCTGCTCGGCCAGCACGGCGTCGCTCAGCCAGCCGCGCTCGGTGAGCGTCTGCACCGCCGCCTCGGCGACGTCGCGGTCGACGCCTGCCGCCGCCAGCGCGCCGCGCACCTCGTGCTCCGACAGTCCGCGGGCGCGCAGCTTCCGGGCGACCAGATCGATCGCTGCGGCCAGCCGCGCGGCCGCATCCGGCTCCCCCTCCAGCTCCGACTCCGGGCGGTCACCGCCGCCCACTCCGGCATCGAAATCGACATCCGCATCGGCGCGGACATCCGCGCCGGCGTCGCGGAAGGCGAAGCGCGCCGCACGCACCGAGCGCGAGCCGGTCGTCGCCTCGCGTGCGCGCCTCGGCTCGCGCTCGGCATCCGGCGCCGCGTCGAAGCCGGGGTCATCGTTCGCGTCAGCAGCGTGATCGGCATCAGTGCCGTCACTGGCGTCAGTGCCGTCGTCGGCGCCGGGGTCGAACCACCCCTCGGCGTCGTCCGGCGCGAACCGGCCGCCGATGCCGATCGGCCCCGGCGGCACGCGCGATGCCGGCACACGCGGCGCCGGCGTGTGCGCGGCGACGCCCGGCAGAAAGGTCACGGGAGCCAGTCGCTCGCCGTCGTGCTCGTTCGATGCAGACATGCCTGCCCTCCATATTGCGCACGGCCACACCGCCGCGTTCATCCCGCGCGGTCTCGCGGCCGGCGGTCATCCCGCACGGTCGTGTGGGGTGCGGTGCCGTGCACTCGTGCCGCGCAGTGCACTCGTGCGAATCGATGCGCCGCGCCACACGACCGCCATACGACCACCACGCGCGCCGTGCCGCGGGTTCGCGCCGGCACGATCGCGCGGCGCGAACCCGCGAACCCTACGCCCCGCGGCGCTTGGCCAGCTGGTCTTCTTCGCCGGCTTCGACCGCCGGGGCCGCAGCCTCGGCCTCGGCGCGGAACTCGCCGATGCCGAGCTTCTTCTTGATCTTGGTCTCGATGTCGGCCGCGACCTCGGGGTTCTTCAGCAGGAAGTTGCGCGCGTTCTCCTTGCCCTGGCCCAGCTGCTCGCCGTCGTAGGTGTACCAGGAGCCGGACTTCTTGACGATGGCGTGCTCGACGCCGAAGTCGATCAGGCTGCCCTCGCGCGAGATGCCGGTGCCGTAGAGGATGTCGAACTCGGCCTGCTTGAATGGCGGGGCCATCTTGTTCTTGACGATCTTGACCCGCGTGCGGTTGCCGACCGCGTCGGTGCCGTCCTTCAGGGTCTCGATGCGCCGGATGTCGAGCCGCACCGAGGCGTAGAACTTCAGGGCCTTGCCACCGGCAGTGGTCTCGGGGCTGCCGAAGAACACGCCGATCTTCTCGCGCAGCTGGTTGATGAAGATCATCGTGGTGTTGGTCTGGTTCAGCCCGCCGGTGAGCTTGCGCAGCGCCTGCGACATGAGTCGGGCCTGGAGGCCGACGTGGGAGTCGCCCATCTCGCCCTCGATCTCGGCCCGGGGCACGAGTGCCGCCACCGAGTCGATCACGATCAGGTCGATCGAGCCGGATCGGATCAGCATGTCTGCGATCTCGAGCGCCTGCTCGCCGGTGTCGGGCTGCGACACCAGAAGCGCATCGATGTCGACGCCGAGCTTCTTCGCGTACTCGGGGTCGAGCGCGTGCTCGGCGTCGATGAACGCGGCGATGCCGCCCGCACGCTGCGCGTTGGCGATCGCGTGCAGCGTGAGCGTCGTCTTGCCCGAGGACTCAGGGCCGTAGATCTCGACGATGCGGCCGCGGGGAAGCCCGCCGATGCCGAGCGCGACGTCGAGCGCGATCGAGCCGGTGGGGATGACCTCGACAGGCGCGCGCTCGTCGCTGCCCAGTCGCATGACCGAGCCCTTTCCGAACTGTCGGTCGATGTTGGCGAGCGCTGCGTTGAGTGACTTCTCGCGATCTGCGGGACTGGCCATGATGGGTTCCTTCTCCGTGTGCGTGCGGTGCGCCTATAGGCTGTCGCGCCCCCGACGGGTGCTGCGACAAGGCTGGGTCGTCGTGCTGGTGTTCACGGTATGCGGACCCTCCGACATCGAGGCCGACGGCCCCGCAGACGGTGGACACTTCGCGCGAGCGATCCCTGGGGACGAGCATACGCCCTCGAGCGAACGGATATTCGAACAGTGCGGCGTGTCGGGCCGCATCCGCTTCGAACTTCGCGAGCGCAGCCGGCCGCCGAATGTCCAGGCGGCCACAGGCCGGATCAGCGGCGCGGCTCGCGGCGCCCCACGCCGTAGCGGCGCTCGCTCGGAACGCCCGCGGTCTCGCACAGCGCAAGCCAGACATCGCCGGCCGGAAGGCCCGCATCCATCGCCATCTGCGCGGTCAGCTCGCCGAGGCCCTGCAGCACCAGGTCGTTCACGAGCACGGCCCCGTAGGCCTCGCCGAACTCGTCGTTCACGGCCCGCTGAAACTCGCTGCGTCGCATCCTGACACGTTAGCCGCCCCCGCGGCGCCGGTCGAGCCGAACACGACGATGCCCCGGCCACAGGGCCGGGGCATCGCACGCCGCGCGAAGCGGCCGGATCAGTGGGTGACGAGCTCTGCGTCGATTGATGCCACGAGGTCGTCCGGCAGGATGTCGGGGAACCCGCGCATGCCCTCGAGGACGGAGATGCGATCGCTCACCTCGCGCATGATGATCGAGATGGGCACATCGAGCGCGTCGGCCACCGAGGCGAGGATCTCGCTCGAGGCTTCCTTCTGCCCGCGCTCGACCTCGCTGAGATAACCCAGCGCGACGCTGGCCTTGCTCGCGACCTGGCGAAGAGTGCGACCCTTCTGGAGTCGGAAGTCTCGAAGGACATCGCCGATCTCTTGACGTACAAGAATCATCTGTCGCTCCCTTCTCTCTCGGTCTCGGTGTTGACCGGGTGGCCAACCTTACAATGCCGATGTTCCAAAGAGTAATCCCCCGTGGTGTCGAAAGTATGAGAATTACCTGTTCCAACCCCGGCGCGGCGTCAGCTATTCCCCCGCTCGCGCTCGGCTCGGTCGGGATCGGCCGCGCCGCCCGGCGACCCCGCCGGCGCCGTCGAGGGCCCGAGCGCCTCGCGAAGCGCCCCGAGCGCGGCCCGGACGGCCGCGCGGCGGATCTGCGAGCGCGTGCCGGCAAGCACCAGGCTGTGGATGCTGCCGCCGTCGGGCGTCGCGATCCCGATGTGCACGGTTCCCACCGGCTGCCCGTCGGGAGAATCCGGCCCGGCGATGCCGGTGGTGGATACGCCGACGTCGGCGGGACGGCCGTCGACGGCGCACGCGACGCGGACCCCCTCGGCCATCTGCCGGGCGACCTCGGGGTGCACCGCGCCGTGCACATCGAGCAGCCCGCGGTCCACCCCGAGCAGCGAGGCCTTCAGCGAGGTGGCGTAGGCGACGATGCCGCCGCCGAACGCCGCGGACGCGCCCGGCACGTCGACGATGGCCGAGGCGACGAGCCCGCCGGTGAGCGACTCGGCGGCCGCCAGCATCCACCCGCGCGCTCGGAGCAGCCCGACGAGCGTCGCGGCGTCCTCGAGCGCCGCAGCGTCGAGCGCGGCATCTTCGAGCGCCGGAGCGTCGCGGGCGGCGGCGTCGTCGGAAGGACCGGCGGCGACGGGGCCGTCCGCCTCGGCCGCGGCGCTCACGAGCGCTCGCTGCCCTTGCGGCGCGCCCCGCGCACCTCGGTGATCACGTAGTCGAGCCCGCTCAGGATCGTGAGCACGACGGCGATCGTCATGGTCACCACGTTCACCCACACGACCCACTCGCCGACCACGCCGGCCAGCGGCAGCAGCGCGAGCGAGAGCGCGACCGCCTGCGCGAGGGTCTTCAGCTTGCCCAGCCAGGCGGCGGCGACGACGTGGTCGCTCGCGACGACGAGCCGGTGCACCGTGATGCCGATCTCGCGCACGAGCACGACGATGGTGATCCACCAGGGCAGCTCGGCGAGGATCGAGAGCGAGACGAAGGCGACGCCGGTGAGCACCTTGTCGGCGATCGGGTCGAGCAGCTTGCCGAGGTCGGAGACGATGTTGTGCCGGCGCGCCAGGTAGCCGTCGACGCCGTCGGTGGCGATCGCGACGATGAACAGCACCGCCGCCCACCAGCGCAGCGGTCCGTCGTGGCCGCCGTCGGCGAGGAGCATCCAGCAGAACACCGGCGCGCACAGGATGCGCACGATGGTGATCGCGTTGGGCAGCTGGGGGTGGATGGCCATCACTCGCGTCCCGTCAATCCCCAGGCGTCTTCGTCGCCGTCGGAGACCTCCTCGACCGGGAGGCCCTCGTACTGCGCCTCGAGCACATCGGCGCCGTAGCGGTCGTCGCCGGTGCCCGCTGCGGGGGCCGATGCATCGGCCCCGGCGACCGCGGACGGCGCGACGGGTGCGACCGGCACGTCCTCCCCGCGCATCCGCGCCAGCACGCCGGGCAGCTGCTCGACGCCGACCAGCACGTCGCGGGCCTTCGAGCCCTCGGAGGGGCCGACGACCTCGCGCGACTCGAGCAGATCCATGAGGCGCCCCGCCTTCGCGAAGCCGACGCGGAGCTTGCGCTGCAGCATCGAGGTCGAGCCGAACTGCGTCGAGACGACGAGCTCGGTGGCCGCCAGCAGCAGCTCGAGGTCGTCGCCGATGTCGGCGTCGACCTGCTTCTTCTCGGCGACCGTCGCGACGTCGGCGCGGTAGTCGGGCCGGGCCTCGGCGGTCACGTGCTTGACGACCTTCTCGATCTCGGCCTCGCTGACCCACGCGCCCTGTACGCGGAGCGACTTCGACGCGCCCATCGGGAGGAAGAGGGCGTCGCCCTGGCCGATCAGGCGGTCGGCGCCCGGCTGGTCGAGGATGACGCGCGAGTCGGTGACGCTGGTCACCGCGAACGCGAGTCGCGACGGCACGTTGGCCTTGATCAGGCCGGTGACCACATCGACCGAGGGTCGCTGCGTCGCGAGCACCAGGTGGATGCCGCTGGCCCGGGCCAGCTGCGTGATGCGCACGATCGAATCCTCGACGTCGCGCGGCGCGACCATCATCAGGTCGGCGAGCTCGTCGACGACGACCAGCAGATACGGGTAGGGCTTGAGCACGCGCTCGCTGCCGGGCGGCAGGATGATCTCGCCGGCGATCACGGCCTTGTTGAAGTCGTCGATGTGACGGAACCCGAACGACGCGAGGTCGTCGTAGCGCATGTCCATCTCCTTCACGACCCACTGCAGCGCCTCGGCCGCCTTCTTCGGGTTCGTGATGATGGGCGTGATCAGATGCGGCACGCCCGCGTAGGAGGTGAGCTCGACGCGCTTGGGGTCGATCAGCACCATCCGCACCTCGGACGGCTTCGCGCGCATCAGCAGGCTCGTGATCATCGAGTTCACGAAGCTCGACTTGCCGGATCCGGTGGAGCCGGCGACGAGCAGGTGCGGCATCTTCGCGAGGTTCGCGACGACGTAGCCGCCGCCCACGTCCTTGCCGACGCCGATCGTCATCGGGTGCGTGCTGCCGGTCGCGGCCGGCGAGCGAAGCACGTCGCCGAGCGTGACGATCTCGCGGTCGGTGTTGGGGATCTCGACGCCGATCGCGCTCTTGCCCGGGATCGGCGCGAGAATGCGCACCTCATTGGATGCCACGGCATAGGCGATGTTGTTGGTGAGCGCGGTGATCCGCTCCACCTTCACGCCGGGGCCGAGCGCGATCTCATACTGCGTCACGGTCGGCCCGCGCGAGAAGCCGGTCACCTGGGCGTCGACGGAGAACTGCTCGAGGACGGAGGTGATGGCGCGCACGATGTCGTCGTTCGCCGCCGAGCGAGCCACGTGCGGCTTCCCGGGCACCAGGCTCGCGGCGGGCGGCAGGCGATAGGGCTGGGCTGGGCCGTCCGGCACCGCCGCGCCGGCGCCTGGCCCGTCGGTGCCGAGGCCGCTGAGGCCCGGGAGGATCTCGTCGCTGCCCGGGCCGTCGTCCTGCAGCTCGGTCGCGCCGAGACCGAGCGCGCCCAGGCCGCCGAGCCCGGCCGCGACTGCCTCGGCGCCCCCGAGCGCGCCGCCGAGCACCTCGGTCGGGTACTCGTCGGGATGCTGGGGCTCGAAGCGGGGCGCCGGCGCGGGCGCCGCATCCGCGACGGGCACGACGGGCTGATCGAACGGCTGGGCAGCGCCGGCGCCGGGCGCGGGCGGCTCCGCCGTGGGCACGAGCAGCTCGGTGAGGTCCTGCGAGCCGAGCGAGCCGTCGGATTCCTCCTCACGGCCGGTGCTGTTGCGTCGCCACCAGGGCAGTCCGCCGACGGGCGCATCGGCGTCGTCGCCATCCGCCGCGCCGCTCGCGTCGGCCGCCGCGGCCTTGGCGGCCTTCGCCGCGGCGCGCTCCTCGTCGCTCGGACGCTCGGCGCCGAACATCCAGCCATAGAGGTCGCCGAGGCGGCGCCCGATGCGGTTCGGCGGCGTCTTGGTGATGATCAGGAGGCTGAGGGCGGTGAGCAGCGCGAGCGCCACGTAGGCGCCGATCGGGCTCAGCAGGTACGCGAGCGGCTCGCCCAGCATCCACCCGAACAGGCCGCCGGCCTTCGACAGCGCGGGCAGCCCCTCGCTCGGGGCGGGGCGCCCGCCGACGACGTGGCAGAAGCCGGCGATCGTGATGACGAGCAGGCCGAAGCCGATCCCCAGCCGCCCGTTGTCGTGCACCGATGCGGGATGCCGGAACAGCCAGCCGGCGAGCACGAGCAGCAGCACGGGCATGATGAACGCGACCCGCCCGACCATGCCGCCGACGGTGAAGGCGCTGATGCTCTCGGCGACCGCGTTGCCGATGAAGAACCATTCGTTGACGGCACCGGCGATCGCCAGCAGCACGAGGAAGAACGGAAAGCCGTCGCGGCGCTGCTCCTTCTCGAGCGACTCCGGACCGAAGGCGCGGAAGACGCCGCCGGTGAGGTGGGCCATGCCCATCCACGCGCGCACGAGCACGCTCGGCCGATCCGCCTCATCGACGTAGCGACGGGGCGCCGGGGCGGATGCAGATGCCCGCGAAGAGCCGCCGCGCGCGGGCGCGGACTTTCGCGAGGCCGCGGGTGAAGTCCTAGCCATGGTTCAACGCTACGTCGCGACGGCGACATTCGGCCACAGCGACTCGGCTCCCGGGCGCATCGCCGGCCGCCCGCCGCCCCGGCTCCCGGTGCGGCGCGGCACGCCTCAGGTGACGACGACGAGCGGCACGATCATCGGCCGGCGGCGGTGCGCGGTGTTCACCCAGCGACCGACGGTGCGGCGCACCACCTGCGAGAGCGCGTGCGTGTCGCGCACGCCGTTGCCGGATGCCTCCTCCAGCGCCGCCACGATCTTGGGCTTGATCGACTCGAACACGTGGTCGGCCTCCGCGAAGCCGCGCGAGCTGATCTCGGGGCCGGCGATGAGCCTGCCCGTCTCCCGGTCGACGACGCAGATGATCGAGATGAAGCCCTCCTCGGCGAGGATGCGGCGGTCCTTGAGGTCGGAGTCGGTGAGTTCGCCCACCGTCTTGCCGTCCACGTAGACGAACCCGAGGTCGAGCTGACCGACCACCTCGACGTCGCCGTCGCGCAGATCCATGACGGTGCCGTTCTCGGCGATGATCGTGCGCTCGGGCGCGATCCCGGTGTCTTGCGCGAGCTTGGCGTTGGCCATCAGGTGGCGGTACTCGCCGTGCACCGGCAGCACGTTGCGCGGCTGCAGGATGTTGTAGCAGTACAGCAGCTCGCCGGCGGCCGCGTGGCCCGACACGTGCACCTTGGCGTTGCCCTTGTGCACGACGTTGGCGCCGAGCTTCGTGAGGCCGTCGATCACCCGGTAGACGGCGTTCTCGTTGCCGGGGATCAGGCTGGAGGCCAGGATCACGGTGTCGCCGGGGCCGACCTCGATCGCGTGCTCGCGGTTGGCCATGCGGCTGAGCACCGCCATCGGCTCGCCCTGCGAGCCCGTCGACATGAACACGATCTTGTCGTCGGGGAGGTGCTGCGCCTTCTTGTAGTCGATCAGCACGCCCTCGGGGACGTTCAGGTAGCCGAGGTCGGCGGCGATGGTCATGTTGCGCACCATCGAGCGGCCGAGGAGGGCGACGCGTCGCCCGTGGGCGGCCGCGGCATCCAGCACCTGCTGCACGCGGTGCACGTGGCTCGAGAAGCTCGCGACGATCACGCGGCGCGGCGCGGCGGCGATGACCTGCTCGAGCACCGGGCCGATCGCGCGCTCGGCCGGGGTGAAGCCAGGCACGTCGGCGTTGGTCGAGTCGACGAGGAAGAGGTCGATGCCCTCCTCGCCGAGGCGCGCGAAGGCGCGCAGGTCGGTGAGGCGTCCGTCCAGCGGCAGCTGGTCCATCTTGAAGTCGCCGGTGGCCAGCGCGAGGCCCGCGGGCGTGCGGATGGCGACGGCGAGGGCGTCGGGAATCGAGTGGTTCACCGCGACGAACTCGAGGTCGAACGGGCCGATCCGCTCGTGATCGCCCTCCTTGACCGTCAGGGTGTAGGGCTTGATGCGATGCTCTTTGAGCTTCGCCTCGATGAGCGCGAGGGTGAGCCCCGAGCCGATCAGCGGGATGTCGCCCTTCATGCGCAACAGGTAGGGCACGCCGCCGATGTGGTCTTCGTGCCCGTGCGTGAGCACCACGCCGACGATGTCGTCGAGGCGGTCCTTGATCGGCGCCATGTCGGGGAGGATGAGGTCGACGCCCGGCTGGTGCTCCTCGGGGAACAGCACGCCGCAGTCGACGATGAGCAGCTTGCCCTCGTACTCGAACACGGTCATGTTGCGCCCGACCTCGCCGAGCCCGCCGAGCGGGGTGACGCGCAGGGTGCCCTTCGCGAGTGTGGGCGGGTCGTAAATCGTTTCAGCCATTGGCGGCGCCTCCTGGAGGATCAGCCCGTCGTGGGCGCGGTGGCGCGCCGTGCGGGATCAGCGTGTGGTGCCGTGCACTCGGGGCAGGGCGCCGCCCGCGGCCGCGTTGCGGTCGGGGCGGAAGTTGCGGAAGTCGACTCCTTCGATTCCGCTGACGAGCGCGAGCTCGTCCTCGATCTTGGCGGCTTCCCAGTCTTCGGGGCCGACGAGGGGCAGGCGCACCCTGGGGCTGCCGATGCGGCCCAGGCCGTGCAGGATGTACTTCACCGCGACGGTGGCCGGGATGTGCGTCATCGTCGCGCGGACGAGGGGCTCGAGCGCCTTGTGCGCGGCGGTCGCCGATGCGAGGTCACCGCGGTTCACGGCATCCACCATCGTGCGGTACGGGGCGGCGGCGATGTTGCCGGTCACGCCGATCAGGCCGGTGGCGCCGATCGCCATGTGCGGGAGCGCGTTCGAGTCGTCGCCCGAGAAGTACATGAGGTCGGTCTCGTTGAGCACGCGGCTGACCTCGGCGAAGTCGCCCTTGGCGTCTTTCACGGCCAGGATGTTCGGGTGGTTCGCGAGGCGGACGATGGTCTCGTACTTGACCTCGACGCCGGTGCGTCCGGGGATGTCGTAGACGATCACCGGCAGCTCGGTCGCGTCGGCGACCAGGCGGAAGTGCGTGAGGATGCCGGCCTGCGTGGGCTTGTTGTAGTACGGCGTGACGATCATGATGCCGTCGGCGCCGGCCTTCTCGCTCGCCTTGTACAGCTCGATGGCGTGCGCGGTCTCGTTCGAGCCGCCGCCGGTGATCACGGCCGCGCGTCCGGCCGAGACGTCTTTGCCGACCTCGACGAGGCGGATCTTCTCGGGGTCGGTCAGCGTCGAGGTCTCACCCGTGGTGCCGGTGACGACGATGCCGTCGGCGCCCGCCGAGATGACGTCGTCCATGTGCTTCTCGACGGCCGGCCAATCGACCTCGCCGTCGGCCGTGAACGGCGTGACGAGCGCTACAAGAACCTGTCCAAAGGGGTTTACCGAAGAAGTCACCCACCAAGCGTATCGGCTCCGGGCGCGATCCTCAGCGCCCGCGCTTTCCCGCGCTGGCGAGAACGTTCGGCGGAACGAGCCGGGTGAGCGCCGCGATGAGCTTGTAGCGCAGCGACGGGATCGACACGGCCCGGCCGCGAGCGGCGTCGCGCAGCGCCTCGGCCACGGTCGGCCCCGGCTCGAGCCAGAGCGCGGCGGGGATGCCCTCCTGCCCCTTGGGCAGGCCGAGCCGCTCGTGAAAACTCGTGTGCACGAACCCGGGGCACACCGCCGTGACCGTCACGCCGCGGCTCGAGTACTCGCCGTTGGCCCAGCGACTGAAGCTGATCAGCCAGCCCTTGCACGCGCCGTAGGTGCTGCGCGGGATGAATCCGGCGATGGATGCCGTGTTGATGATCCGCCCGCTCCCCCGCCCGAGCATGCCGCCCAGCGCGGCGTGGGTGAGGCGCATCGGCACCTCGATGTGCAGGCGCAGGTGGTCGACCTCGTCGTCGATGTCGTTGCCGGCGAAGTCCAGCGGCAGGCCGAACCCGGCGTTGTTCACCAGCACCTCGACCGGCTGCTCTTCGTTCTGCAGCCGCGCGACCACCCGCGCCAGGTGGCGCGGCTTCAGCAGATCGGCGACGAGCACCTCGCAGACGACCCCGTGCCGCGCCGAGATGCCCCGGGCGAGCTCGGTGAGCGCGTCGCGGTCACGGGCAACCAGCACCAGGTCGGCGCCCTTCGCCGCCAGCTGCCACGCGAACTCCACGCCGAGCCCGGAGCTCGCGCCGGTGATGAGCGCAGTCTTGGGCATAGCGGCTACGGGGCGACGCGCCCGTTGGCGTTGAAGGCGGCGTAGGTCAGCGGCATGAGCTCCCGCCACTGCGCCTCCATCTTCTCGGCGCACATCTCGATCTCGCGCTGCGGGAACGACGGGAAGTGCGTGCCCTCGTGCCGGGTGCGCAGCGAGAGGAAGTTCATCAGCGAGCGCGAGTTCACCGTCACGTACATCGACGAGAAGATGTTCAGCGGGAGGACGATGCGGGCGACCTCGCGCGCGACGCCGGCGCGCAGCATCTCCTGGTACGCCTCGAAGGCGCGCACCGACGCCTCGCGCGTCACCTGATCGACCAGCGCGGTCTGCTCGGGGCTGCCCTCGTGGAACTCGTAGGCGCCGGGCTTGCCCACCTGCAGCAGCCGCCGGTCGGCGCCGGGCACGTAGAACACGGGGCGAAGCTCGCGGTAGCGGCCCGACTCCTCGTTGTACGACGCCATCCGGTGGCGCATGAACTCGCGGAACACGAAGATCGGCGCCTGCACGTAGAAGGTCATCGAGTTGTGCTCGAAGGGCGAGCCGTGGCGGTCGCGCATGAGGTAGTTGATGAGGCCGCGGTCGCGGGCGGATGCCTCGGTGCCGGCCTGCGCGGCCTCCAGCGTCTGCTCGCCCTGCGTCGACACGCGCGCCGCGAACAGCACGTCGGCGTCGGATGCGCTCGAGCGCACCAGCTCGACGGTCACATCGCTGCGAAACTCGATCTCGGGTGCCTGGGCCTCAGTTGCGTCGCTCACGGCATCCACCTTAGTCGGCCGCGGGCCGCGGCCCGCGGCCCGGCGACAACTGGTTGCCCTCTCAGCGCCTTCACAGGGTAGGTTCGTTGCTTATGACTGTTTCCGGCGCGCTCCTCG
>JAKPAC010000035.1 GCA_029779645.1 Actinomycetes bacterium
CTCATCACGAGCTTGACCGCGCCCTTCACCTCGACGTCGATGCGCACGTCGCCGTTGACCAGCACGACGTCGCCGAGCACGCGGAACGCGCGTTTCAGGTTCTTCATCCCCAGATACCGGTAGTAGCCGGTCTCGAGACGCTCGAGATACAGCGCCTTGTCCTCCTCGGTGGCCGACGAGTGCACGTAGAGCAGGTCGTCACCGACGAGCTGCCGCAGCCCTGCGATGTCGCGTGCGACGACCATCTGCGCGCGCCGCTCGTCGAGTTCCGTGATCTGTGCGATGACCTGGCTGTCCGACATCGATGTCTCCTGTGGGTGTTCGGGTTCAAGTGGGCGTGGCGAAGCTTACGTGTCCGCGTCGCCGCCTGCAGCGGCTTCCAGAGCGCCCAGCATCCGCGCGATGCGGTCCGACAGCTTCTCGGTGCTGAGCCGCTCGCGCAGCCGCTCGATCATCAGCGGGAACGCGAAGGGCGTCGGCCGCTCGAGCGTCACCCGGCACAGGCGGCGCGTGCGCATCCGGTCGAGTGCGGCGCGCAGGCGGGCGATGTCGAGCTCGAGGTCGAGCACCTCGCGTTCGGCCTGCGCGAGCAGGCGGTTGTCGCCGTCGTGGTTGCGGAACACCTCGTAGAACAGGCGGGCCGACGCCTGCAGCTGCCGCGTGCTGCGCGCGGCACCGGGCATGCCCGGGAAGACGAGGCCGCTGACCCGCGCGATCTCGCGGAACCGCCGCTGCGCGAGCTCGCCGGCGTTCAGGCTGGCGAGTACGTCGTCCTGCAGCGCATCCGACGTCAGCAGGCTGCCGTCGTCGAGCCCCCGCCAGTCGACCGGCTCGGGCGACAGCAGCTCGAGGCCGTAGTCGTTGACGCAGATCGAGAAGGTGGCGGGCGATGCGCGGGCGATGCGCCACGCGAGCAGCGACCCCAGGCCCAGATGCACGTTGCGGCCCGCGAACGGATAGAGGAACAGGTGGTGACCCTCGCGCGAGTGCATCTGCTCGGCCAGCAGCACGTCGGGCGCGGGCAGCGCGGACCAGCGGCGCTGCAGCGCGAGCAGCGGCCGCAGCAGG
>JAKPAC010000017.1 GCA_029779645.1 Actinomycetes bacterium
GCCTGGTGCCCTCGCCGGGACAGTCACCGCATCGAGCAGCACGACCGGCACGATCACCGCACGCCTCACCGCCACGGGTGCCACACACACGGCATCGACCGCCACCGGGGCTGTCACCGCACGGTTCACCACCCGCGGCACCGTGCAGGCCGTCACGACCGTCACCGGGCACACGGGGCGCAGTCACGTCGCCACCGGCCGCATCACCACAACCAGCACTGTCCTGGGTGACCTGATCAACGGCGGCATGGCACCCATCCCCGACCGGCGCACCCTCACCCCCACCACCAGGCCACGGGCACTCACCGGTCACGCCACGGCCCGCACCCTCACCGCCACAACACCGGCACGTCACCTGAAAGGCCCAGCATGACGACCATCAAATACGGCGACACCGCCCCCACCACCTGGGTGGCGGAAGGCATGGATCTCACCGGGTGCACGGTCAGGTTCCTTGCCCGACCCCGACCACGCGGGGCCATGATCGAACTCCCCGCAACGATCACCGACCCACCAGCCGGCGCCGTCGAATGGTCACCCGCGGGCGAGCTCAAGGTCGGTGTGTACGACATCGAACTCGAAGTGACCGGTGGTGCGCTGATCGCCACGTTCCCTAGCGACGGGTTCGTGACACTCGCCGTCGCGGAAGACATCCGGTAAACGGAAGCTCCCCCTCACTCTCCTACGGGAGGGCGAGGGGGAGCTTTTCGTGTTTTTGCCCACATTTTGCCCACATTGCCTCGCGACTCGGACTGATTCAACGCGACCAGAAGGGATTGAAAATGCCGGAATCATGCGGTGATTGAGTGCGCCCTCTGCCTGCGACGATAACCACGACTTCTTCTCGGGCTCGGGCTCGTCGTACGTCATCGGCAAGGCCGTCGCGACCGAGGACGACGACTGGGACTTCTAGACTGAATCGGCCTGACTTTCGTTCCGTTCTTCAAGTAAGGATGGAACTCGATGAACAGGAAGTATTCGCCGGAGATGCGTGAGCGGGCGCTCAGGATGCTCGCTGAGACGCGGCCGTCGCACCCGAACATGATGAGCGCGGTTCGTCACGTCTCTGAGCTGCTGGGCATGAGCCCGGAGACTCTACGGATCTGGCAACGGCGCTACGAGGTCGACGCCGGCGTGAAGCCGGGGCTGACGAGCGATGCGGCGGCGGAGATCAAGCGGCTGCAGAAGGAGAACGCCGAGTTGCGGAAGGCGAATGAGATCCTCAAGGCTGCGAGCGTGTTTTTCGCGAAGGAGCTCGACCGCCCCTGACCGAGATGATCCGGTTTATCGACGAGTACCGGGATCGTTTCGGGGTCGAGCTCATCTGCCGGGTGTTGCGCCCGGCAGTGCAGGGCTTCCTCACCGCGCGCGGCTATCGCGCTGCGGTCGGTCGCGCGCCGTCGGCCCGGCAGTTGAAGGACGAACTCCTCGTCCCGGAGGTCGCCAGGTTGCATGCGGAGAACTACGGCGTCTACGGGCGCCGGAAGATGCACGCGCTGATGCGTCGGCAGGGGTGGGAGATCGGCCGGGATCAGACCGAACGCCTCATGCGCCTCGCCGGTGTTCGCGGCGTCCGTAAGTCGAAGAGGGTGTTCACCACCCGCGCCGACAAGACCACAGTGCTGCCGAGCGATCTCGTGAACCGCCGCTTCACAGCGCCGGCACCGCGGCGGCTCTGGGTCTGCGACGTGACTTACGTCGCGACGTGGTCCGGGTTCGCCTACGTCGCGTTCGTCACCGACGTCTACTCGCGCCGCATCGTCGGGTGGAACGTCGCGTCGACGCTGCGGTCAGAGATCCTCCCGATGCAGGCGCTCGACATGGCCGCCTGGAACGTCGGCGGCCGCCTCGACGGGCTCATTCATCACGCCGACCACGGGTCGAACTACACCGCGATGGTCTACACCGACCGGATCGCCGAACTCGGCGCCGTCCCCTCCACGGGAACGGTCGGCGACAGCTTCGACAACGCGATGGCCGAGGCGATCAACAACCTCTACAAGACCGAACTCATCCGCCAGCGCGGCCCCTGGCGGACCGTCGAGCAGGTCGAGCTCGCGACGCTCGAGTGGGTGTGGTGGTGGAACAACCAGCGCCTCCACGGCGAGCTCGACATGCGCACCCCCGCCGAAGTCGAACAGGCGTATTACGCTGACCTCGAATCAGCCAATCCGGCACCTGCCGGACAAGGCTCCCGATAGGAACGAAAGTCAGGCCGATTCAAGACATCCACTGTGAACGCCCTGTTCTACCAGTCGGCGCACTCACGAAACGGCCCCCGGCCGGTGACCTCAGTGGTGATCGAACGGGGGTCGTTTCGTTGGTCTGCCCAGACTTCTCGGGCGATCGCCCCCGCACGCGGCGCGTTCACATGGACGCCGGTGCTGATCGCGAGCGACGCAGCCGTGTGGCGCACGTCATGCGGGGCGACCGTGGGGAAGGTCGGGTCGGCGAGCTGGCGGGTCACAGCCATTTCCGCAACAGCGCGACCGTCATCGGCGTGATGCGCCGGTTGTGCGTGTCGTACTCGGCCATGAGGTCAACAACCGTGCCATCCGCGAAGAACGCACTTCCTTCCATCGACACGATGGCGATCGTCTTCTTCCCGCGGCGCAGCGCCCAGAAGTGACTTTCCGGTTCGGCGGGGACTCCGAGGCTCGGCGTGTCGCGCAGCGCTTCGATCGCCTTCGGAAAGCTAGCGAGGTAGCCCATGGTGAAGGGCGTCTCTCCCGAAGTGTCACAGAACTCGTTTCGTACGTCCCACCCGTGGCGATCGTTCAGCGTCAGTGTCAGCAGCGATGCGAACAGCCGGTAGGCCAGTGCTCTTCGCGTCGTCGCGGGGGTCGGCTTGGCAGCGACCCAGCCAGTGAGCCGCTCGATCGTCTTGATGGTGCTGTGCGGGGTGCGACTGCCCAGCACCCGGCTCCAGGTTGCGACAACCATGTCATGGGTCTCGTGACGGATCTGAATTCGACCACTCCGGTTCAACATGACGCGCGGCACATGCCGCGATCCGGGTTGACCCGAGAGCGAGGCCGGTTCGGTGACGCACAGCACGTCGTACTGGCCCCCGCCCGGATACATCTCATACGCCATGAGCCGCGGGTGCCGTCGCACGAGCTCCGACGCGATCCACCACGACTGCGCGTACGCCGCGCGGGTCCCCACCAGACTCGCCTCGGCAGCAGCCTCGTGCTGGTCGGTGGGGCCTGTGGCGTCACCTTCGGCCTTCTTCAGCTGCAGCAGCCGCGTGTGCTCGCGGAATGCGCGTTGCTCATGGTCCAAGACCTGATCGAGGTCGACGTCGGACAGGCTGTCGCCGTGCACTCGCCAATTCGCTTTCGTGGCTGCGAGAAACTGCACCCACTCTTCGAGCGCCATCGGCGGGCGCTCGTGCAGCGCCTTCTCGCCACGCTTGAGGTACTTCAGATGGCTGGGTGAATAGTACGGAATCGCGGTCATTCCCTGCACCTGCCAAGCCCCCACGGGCTCGGGTGGCGCACCTTTCGTTGTGCGCACCTGATGAATCACGATGAGCGGCATGTCATATCTCCTTCGGGGTGTGTCGGCGTGCTCCGCAGGAGTGCATCCGCTGAAGCGGTCGACTTCCTTGAGGGGGAGCGTAGTCGGCTGCGCCGACACCCCACTCGCCTCAAGGGAACTGTCGCTCCTCGGGCAGTGGCGGTGCTGTCATCTGGGCGACTGTCGTCGTGCGCACGACGTGCTCATCGCCAGTCCGACGCGCGCAACTGCGCGGGCGCGCCCGGGGCGCGCGTCCCGGAACGAAACATCGTGGCAGCCGGTCGCGAGTATTGCGTATCGTCAAAGGTACTGACGCCATCCAGCGTCCTAGCAAGAACTCCCGCGTCAACGCAGACGCGACCGGGAGCCGATCACCTGAGTAATGCACTTCGAGGGAGAAGCATGACAACCACCACGTCTGACCAGCGCACCGACCTGCGCCCGCTTTTTGAGCCGCAGTCCATCGCGCTCATCGGGGCAACCGACAAGTCGATGTGGTCGCTGAACACGTTCCTGAACATCCAGGGCAGCGACTTCACGGGCCGCACCTACCTGGTGAACCCCCGCACCCCCGAGGTGCACGGCGAGAAGACCTACCAGTCGATCGCCGACCTGCCCGAGGTCGTCGACCTCGTCTTCGTCATGGTGCCGACCGGCGCCGTGCTCGGCACGCTGAAGGAGGCCGTCGCGGCCGGCACGCGTGCCGCCGTCGTGCTCACCTCCGGCTTCGGCGAGGTCGGCGAAGAGGGCAAGCGCCTCGAGCAGGAGATCGTCGACTTCGCTGAGGAGAGCGGCCTCGCCCTTCTCGGCCCCAACGGCAACGGCTTCATCAACGCTGCGAAGGGCATCACCCCCTACGGTCTGCCCATCGGTCGCCCGCTGATCACCGGCAACGTCGGCTTCGTCCTGCAGAGTGGCGCCCTCGCCAGCGCAGTGCTCGGCTTCGCCCAGTCGCGCAACATCGGCATCAGCTTCCTCACCGCCATGGGCAACGAGGCCGTGCTCTCGGTCACCGACGTGATGCAGTACCTGATCGACAGCCCCGAGACCGACGTCATCGCGCTGTTCCTCGAGTCGGTTCGCGACACCGAGGAGTTCCGCCGCATCGCCAAGAAGGCGCTCCTCGCGGGCAAGCCGATCGTGGCCCTGAAGGTCGGCCGCTCGGAGCTCGGCGCGCAGGCAGCCCTCGCGCACACCGGCGCGCTCGTCGGCGACAACGCCGTCAACAGCGCGGCATTCGACCAGATGGGTGTCGCTCGCGTCACCTCGGTCGAAGACCTCATCGTCACCGCCGGCCTCTTCGCCAGCGTCGGCTCGCTTCCCGGCAACCGCATGGGTGTCGTCACCCCGTCGGGCGGCGCGTCCGAGGTCATCGCCGACCGCTCGCAGGACGAGGGCATCGAGCTCCCGCCGTTCGGCCCCGAGACCATCGAGGCGCTGAGCGAGATCGTCCCGAGCTTCGGCACCCCGCAGAACCCGCTCGACGTCACCGGCTACGTCGTCATCGACCGCACGCTCACGCGTCGCGCGCTCGAGGTCGTCGCGAAGGACCCGGGCATCGACTTCGCGATCCTCAACATGGAGCTCCCCAAGGTTGAGGGCCCGGACCACGCCGGAACGGTCGAGAACTTCAAGGCGAGCGCAGACGCCATCAAGGCGCTGTCCAAGCCGGCGATGGTCATCGGCACCGCGCTGACCGACATCACCGAGTACGGCCGTCGCCTCCAGGCGGAGAGCGGCTACCCCTACGTGCTGGGCGGCATCGACCGCGGCATTCACGCCATCGGCCGCGTCATCGCATGGTCGGAGCGTCACCGCGCCGCGCTGGCCGCCGAGGCCGACGCAGTCGAGGCCGCCCCGATCGAGGTCGAGGGCGCCACCGGCATGTGGACCGAGCACCAGGCCGCCCAGTTCCTCGCCGACAACGGCGTGGCGGTCGTGCCCTCGCGCCTCGCGAAGACCGCCGAAGAGGCGATCGCCGCAGCCGAGGAGTACGGCTACCCGGTCGTCGTCAAGGCCGTCGCCGACGGCCTCGGCCACAAGAGCGACATCGGTGGCGTGCGCCTGAACCTCATGGACGCCGACGACGTGCGCAACGCGCACGACCAGATCGTCGAGGCGCTGGAGGGGCTCGGCTCGACCGGCATCCAGACCATCGTCCAGCCCCAGCGCAGCGCCGACGGCGTCGAGCTCATCGTTGGTGTCGTGCGCGACCCCGCGTGGGGCCTCACCCTCGCGGTGGGCCTCGGTGGCATCTGGGTCGAGATCATGAAGGACGCCGCCCTGCGCGTGCTCCCGACGACCCAGGACGAGATCAAGAAGGCCATCACCAGCCTGCGCGCGTACCCGCTGCTGCAGGGTGCTCGCGGCACCAAGCCCGTCGACATCGACGCGCTCGCCAGCGAGGTCGCGAAGATCGCCGACGTCGCCTACCGCCTGGGTGACCGTCTCGAGGCCCTCGAGATCAACCCGCTGCGCGCCGCCGCAGATGGCAACGAGGCGCTCGACGCGCTCATCACCTGGGCAGAGTAGTCTCCGCCTGAGAACGATCGCGTAGCGCCCGCGATGGGCGCCGAGATCTGAAACGCCGGGCCTGGTCCTCGTGGACCAGGCCCGGCGTTTTCGTTTGCGGCGCTACGAGGAGCGAACGTCCGCAGCGCTGAACGTCTTCGCGCCGAGGGCCTCCCGGACGCGCCGGTACTCGCGCGGTGTCATCCCGGTGCCCGCGAGCTCGCGAGCGCGCTCGGGGTACCCGAACACCTCCGGCAGTCCGCCGGCTTCGAGCTGACGGAGCGCCTCGACTCTCAGCTGCGCGCCCGGCATCACGAAGCCGTGCGGCTCGAACTGGAACAGGTTCCACAGCCAGGCTGTCGCGTCGCCGCAGGTGAACCCGGCCCAGCGGCCACTCGAGACGATCTCAGCCGCCCCTGGCCCCGTGAGCGCCTCCTCGACGCGTGCCCAGCCGAGCCGGGCTCGTTCCGCGGCTGCGGCGTCCTGGGCCCGCAAGGCGCGCTGGGCGGCCTGCTGGGCCGACGCGGCCACCGCTTCGAGCATCAGCGGCGCGCCGTCCGCGCCGCCCTCGAAGGCGACGGGCGGATGCTGCGCGAGCACGGCCAGCGCGGCCGCCTCGACGTGCCGCTCGTTCACCGTGGCCGAGCTCGTGCCCGCGCGGCGCAGTCCGAGCTGCTCCCACCAGGGCCGCGGCTCCGGGCCGAGCGGCGGCTGCGGGGTGTGCGTGTGTGCAGAAGGCATGTTGAACGCCCCCTTTCTCGGGGCGGATGCCCCATCGAATCTTGCCCACGAGGTGTCGTGAGCCCGTTCTTGCCCTGGGACACCCGGGAATCGATGGATTCGGGTTGTCGCGTGACCGGCCAGGTACCTCTGGTCACGACTCTTGAACGTGGAAGGAGCGTAGCACGGCACCTCCGACATCGGCCGGCCGCCCGGCGCGATGCGAGGCCGGCCGCGGGGGAGTGCGGTCGACATGGGGCGGAGGCTGCGCGGTGCGCACACTGCAAGAACAGGTCCGGCCCCGCGATTGCGCGCGGGGCCGGACCTGCTGGTGGTTGGTACTGCGGTGGGGATGCCTCGGCTAGAGCGCACCCTCCAGTGTTGCCTCGAGCTCGACCATCGGGCGCGCCTCGGCGAAGTGGCACGCCGAGAGCGTGCCGTCGCCGAGCCGGTCCTTGAGCTCGGGGTCTTCCTCGCGGCAGATCTGCTGCGCGTACGGGCAGCGCGAGGCGAACGCGCAGCCCTTCGGCGGGTGCGCCGGGTCGGGCGTCTCGCCCGGGATCAGCACCTTCGGGCGCTCGCGCTGCACGACCGGATCGGGGATCGGAATGGCCGAGAGCAGCGCCTCGGTGTAGGGGTGCTGCGGTGCCGCGTAGACGGTCTCGGCAGGGCCGAGCTCGACGATCTGGCCCAGGTACATCACTGCGATGCGGTCGCTGATGTGACGCACGATCGACAGGTTGTGCGAGATGAACACGCTCGTCAGCCCGAAGTCGCGCGTCAGCCCCGCGAGCAGGTTGATGACCTCCGACTGCGTCGACATGTCGAGCGCCGAGACCGCCTCGTCGGCGACGATGAGGCGAGGCTCGATGGCCAGCGCCCGCGCGATGGCGACGCGCTGACGCTGCCCACCCGACATCTCGCCGGGGTAGCGGTCTGCGAACTCCGGACGGAGGCCCACCCGGGGGAGGAGCTCACGCACGCGGCGGTCGCACTCCGCCGCCGAGAGCGACTTGTCGTAGATGCGCAGCGGCTCGGCGATCGAGGTGCCGACGCTCTTCGTCGGGTCGAGCGAGGCGTACGGGTCCTGGAAGATCATCTGCAGGTGTCGGCGGCGCGCGCGCAGCTTCGACTTGCTGAGGGTCATCAGGTCGTCGCCTTCGAAGATGACCTCGCCCGAGTCGGCGTCGTCGAGTCGCACGATCAGTCGCCCGAGCGTGGACTTGCCCGATCCCGACTCGCCCACGATGCCGAGGGTCTCGCCCTCGTTCACCGTGAGGCTGATGTCGCGCACGGCCTTGACCGTCTCGTCGGGGCGCCCGAACACCGTGCGGTTTCGCACGAACGTCTTGGTGACGTTGCGGATGTCGAGCATGACCTTGGCTTCGTCGCTCATCGATCGCTCCCGTTCTGCTCGGCCACGTCGGTGGCGATGGTCGACAGATCATGCCCGGCGGGCGTGCCCTGCGGCGCGGCGACGAGCTGGGCCGCGGTCAGATCGCCGTTGGCGATCCGGATGCAGCGTGAGAGCTGGCCGCCCTGGAGCTGCACCAGCTCCGGGTGCTCGACGTCGCAGACGCCGGCGAGGGCGAAGTCGCAGCGCGGCGCAAACCGGCACCCGGGCGGGAGCTGGTCCGGCTGGGGCACCATGCCCGGGATCGCCGTGAGCTCTTCGCCCGGAGGCGTGCGCTGCGGCAGCGAGCGCAGCAGCCCGGCCGAGTAGGGGTGCGACGGACGCCCGAACAGGTCGTCGACCGGCGCGACCTCGACGGGCTCACCCGCGTACATGACCGTGACGTCATCGCAGAAGTCTGCGACCACGCCGAGGTCATGGGTGACCAGAAGCACGGCCGTGCCCAGGTCGTCCTGCAGCTGCCGCAGCAGCTGCAGGACGCTCGCCTGGACCGTGACGTCGAGCGCCGTGGTGGGCTCGTCAGCGAGCAGAAGCTTGGGCTCGCACGAGATCGCCATCGCGATCATGGCGCGCTGGCGCATGCCGCCGCTGAAGCTGTGCGGGTAGTCCTTCGCCCGTCGGGCGGCGGCGGGAATGCCCACGAGGTCGAGCACCTCGACGGCGCGCGCCCACGCCTCCTTGCGCGAGACCTTGCGATGCCGGCGGACCGTCTCGGCGATCTGGTCGCCGACCGTGAACACGGGGTTCAGGCTCGTCATCGGCTCCTGGAAGATCATGCCGATCTCACCGCCGCGAACGTCGCGCATCTGCGCCTCCGACAGCTTCAGCAGATCCCTGCCGTCGAAGTTGATGCTGCCGTTCGTGACCCGGCTGATGTTCTTCGGCAGCAGCTGCAGGATCGAGAGCGAGGTCACGGTCTTGCCCGAGCCCGACTCGCCCACCAGCGCAAGGCTGCCGCCCGGCTTGAGATCGAGCGCGGCGTCGCTCACGACACGCGTCCACTTGCCCCGCGCGAAGAACTCGATGTTCAGGTCGCGGATCGAGAGCAGCTCGCTCCCGCTTCGCTGCGCGGACGTGGTTTCTGGAACGGTGATCGTCATGACCGGCCCCTCTGCGCTCCGACGGCGTCACGGATGCCGTCGCCGAGCATGTTCAGCGCCAGGATCGTCATCGTGATGGCGATGCCGGGCGGGATGATCATCATCGGTCCCTGGAAGCGGTTGTCGAACGCGGCGCGGAGCATGGAGCCCCAGCTCGCGGTCGGCGGCTGCACGCCCAGGCCTAGGAAGCTCAGGCCCGCCTCGGCCAGGAGGCAGAGCGAGAGCATGATCGACAGCATGACGAGCAGCGGCGAGCGCACATTCGGCAGCACGTGCGCGAACAGGATGCGCCACGTCGAGCCGCCCACGATTCGCGACGCGTCGATGTACGTCTCCTCGCGCACGGCCAGGGTCGAGCCGCGAACCACGCGGAACAGCGCCGGTGACATCGCGATGCCGACGGCGAGCATGGCGTTGACCAGGCCCGGGCCGAAGATCGCGATGATCGCCAGGGCGAGGATCAGCGAGGGCAGCGCGATGAACGCGTCGGCGATGCGGCCGGCGATCCAGTCGAAGCGACCGCCGAGGTATCCGGCCAGCAGCCCGAGCGGGATGCCGATCACGGATGCCACGCTCACGGCGATCACCGGCGCGATCAGCGAGACCTGGCTGGCCCAGATGAGCCGGCTCAGGATGTCGCGACCGAGCTGGTCGGTGCCGAGGACGTGCCCGTCGCTGAAGGGCGCGGCGAACGCGTTCATCAGGTTCTGGGCGTTGGGGTCGTACGGCGCGATCCACGGCGCCCCGACCGCGACGACGATCAGGATGCCGAGGACGATCAGGCAGGCGACGTTGACCTTCGAACGGAGCACGCGGGCGAAGAACGTCCGCGTGGGGGTCGCGCGCTTCGGCTCCGGCTCCAGCGCCGCCATGACGCTGGTCTTGTTCGGGGGAGTGACGACGTTCGTCATGACTGCCTCACCTTCGGGTTGAAGTACGCGTACGAGATGTCGACCAGGAGGTTGATCGCCAGCACGAACAGCGTCACGACGACGACGAATGCCTGGATCACCGGGAAGTCGCGCTCGATGATGCTGCGCAGGGCCAGCGAGCCCAGGCCGGGCATCGCGAACACCTGCTCGATGATCACGCTGCCGCCGATCAGCGCCGCGGCCTGGAGGCCGAACACGGTGACGACCGGGATCGCGGCGTTCTTCGTCGTGTGCTTGCCGACGACGATCCAGCGGGGCAGGCCCTTGGCGGTCGCGGTGCGGATGTAGTCCTGCTCGAGCACATCGATCATGCCCGCGCGGGTCTGGCGCGCGATCTCTGCCGCCGTCGTGGTGCCGAGCGCGAGCGCCGGGAGCACCAGGTGACTGAGCCAGGGGCCGACGCCCTCCGTGATCGGGGTGAACCCGGTGGCCGGGAACATCCTGAGCTGGAGTGCGAAGGTCACGACGAGGATCAGGCCGATCCAGAAGGTCGGCACGGCGAGGCCGAACGTCGTGAGGGCGGTGAGCGTGCGGTCGATCCACGAGTCGCGGTTCAGGCCCGCGAAGGTGCCGATGAGCACGCCGGCGATCAGCGACCACGTCAGGGCGAGGAGCGCGAGCGAGACCGTCACCGGCAGCGCGGTGGCGATCATCTCGGCGTTCGTGTGCCCGCTGATGAGCGAGGTGCCCAGGTTGCCCGTGAGCAGCTCGCCCATCCAGACGAAGTACTGCACGATCGCGGGGCGGTTGAGCCCCATCTGCTCGCGGACCTGCTCGATGCGCTCCTGGCTCGCGTTCTCACCGGCGGCCACGATGGCCGCGTCGCCGGGGATCATGTAGATCAGCGAGAACGCGATGACCGTCACGATGATCAGCACCGGGATGGCCGCGAGGATGCGCTTGATGATGAAGATCAGCACTTCAGCTCCCTCCAGTGCGTACTTCGCGGGTGTGCCGCATGGGTGCGACCGGTCACTTGCTCACCGTCATGACGCGGAGGGCGTAGCTCGAGCCGAGCGGGCCGGTCTGCTCGAAGTTGCTGATGTTCTGCTGGGTCGCGTTGACGCCGACCGGGTGGCAGACCACGATCTGGGCCGGGCCCATCTCGAACGCCTCGTCCATGAGCGCCTCGAAGGCGACGTGGCGCTCGTCGATGTCGGTCGAGCGCTGCGTCTCGGCCAGGAGCGCGGCCATGTTGTCGGTGGTCAGGCCGCCGGGGTTGTCACCGCTCTTGGGGCTGTAGGCCGACATGGCGTAGATCCCCGGGTCGGTGCCGCCGCCGTAGAAACCGACGAGCGCGTCGGACTTGCCGGTCACGAAGGCCTGGCGGGCCTGCGTGGTGTCGATGACCTCGAGGTTCATCGTGATGCCGATCTCGGCGAACTGCGCCTGGAGGATCTGGGCGAAGTTCTGGTAGGTGCCGAGCGTCGGCACCGCGGCCGTGAAGGTGAAGCCGTCGGCGTAGCCGGCCTCGGCCATGAGCTTCTTGGCGTAGTCGAGGTCGAAGTTCTTCCACTTCGAGTCGTCGAGCGTGGTGCTGCGGGCGAAGTAGCCCTCGGGGAAGGGCTGAGCCGAGGGCACGCACTGGCCCTGGAAGAGCGCGGCGCTGATCGCCTCGCGGTCGACGGCGGCGCTCATTGCCTGGCGCACGCGCTTGTCGCCGAAGGCGGCGCGGTCGGAGTTCATGCTGAAGCGGTAGAACGCGGTGCCGGGCGCTTCCGACTCCCAGGTCTTGAGACCGGCGGCCTCCGCCTCCTGCTTCTGGGGGCCGATCACGGCGGTGAGGGTGGTCTCGCCGGCGGCGAGCGAGTTCAAGCGGGTCGCGGTGTCGGCCTGGACCAGGTAGTCGAGCTTCGCGAACTTGTAGGCGTCCTTGTCCCAGTAGTCGTCGCGACGCACCGAGGCATAGCTCGCGCCGGGGGTGACGTTGACGAGCTCGAACGCGCCGGCGCCGATGGGCTTCGTGATGAGCACGTCGGGGTTCTCGAGCGCCTTCGGCGAGACCATCATGCCGGCGCGCGAGGCGAGGATGGTCGGCAGCGCGCCACCGCCGCCCTTCAGGTTGAGCTTCACGGTGAACTCGTCGACGGCCTCGCTCGAGGCGATGATGGGCTCGAGGATGTAGGCGACCGTGCTGTTGGGGTCGCTGATCATGCGGTTGAAGTTGGCGACGACTGCGGCGGCGTTGAACGGCTCGCCGTCGACGAAGGTGACGTCTTCGCGCAGCTTCATGGTGAAGGTGCTGCCGTCTTCGGAGAGCTCCCACGACTCGGCGAGGAAGGGGGCGGCCTCACCGTTGCCGACCACGGTGGTCAGCGGGTCGTACCAGTAGCGAAGCATGCCGATGTCGTTCTCGGTCACGCCGCGGTGCGGGTCGAGGTGGCTGGGGGTGATCTGGCCGCCGATCACGACCGTGGCCGTGCGGTCTTCGACCGCCGTCGACGACTCGGTCGGCGCGGGCGTGCCGCCGCCGCTGCAAGACGCCAGGACGAGGACTGCGCCCAGTGCAATCGTGGCGCGGATGGGAGTGGATACTCGCATGTTGACTCCATTCAGTGCCCGACTGCGATGTCGGACACTCGACTCGAGGAGGAAGCATGAGCGGCATTGCTCACGCAGGACACTGATGTTCTAGAAGTGTGTTACGCCCCAGGTGTCAAAGTCAAGGGAATTCTGGGCGCGGCCGAAATATGGCAAGAACCGCGTCTTTTCGGGAGTTCACACGCCCGAGATTGCCTCTTGACGGATTTCGGTCGCTCGGGCAGGCTTCGAGGGGATCAAAATTCTAGAATGCGCTTTCGATGACGTGGCGCGATTCGGATCTCGATTTCAGGGCAATGCGGCCTCGCGGTCGCGAACCAGCGCACAATGATGTGCACCAGCGCACGACGACGTGAAAAGGGGTGGGGCCCATGGCCGACCGTTGCAGGCGATCCCTGCCGGCGCGTGCGATCGCGACGCGCATCCGGATCGATCGTGGGCGACACGCCCATGGGCTCGGCCGCGCGGCCGTCGGAGGCCGCTGTGGAGCGTAGGGGCACGCAGACATGGACGTGGGCGAGCACGAACGAGGTGCAGGCGCGCCTCCTCGACGCGGGCGTGACCGTGTTCCGCGAGGAGGGATACCGCCAGGCCAGCGTCGCGCGCATCGTCGCCGAGGCCGGGTCGAGCACCGGAAGCCTCTACCACCACTTCGGCGGCAAGGCAGAGCTGTTCGTCGCGCTGTGGCGGGAGTACTACGCAGGTCGCGTCAACCAGGTTCGCACCGCGGCGCGGCTCGCACGTGCGAACGGAGAAGACGACAACCTCGAGCTGTTCTGCGTCGGCGCCCGCGCCTACCTGGCGTGGACCTGGGAGCGGCGCGAGATGGCGAAGGTGTTCCTCAGCGATGACGGTCCTCCCGGCTTCCAGGAGCTGACCCGCGAGTCGTGGTCGGAATGGGTGCAGCGCAATGCCGGGGTGCTCAATGTCGAGAGCAAGATCGAGCACCGCGTCACCATCGCTGTGCTGAACAACATCATCTCGCAGGCATCGCGCGAGACCGCGACGTGCAAGACCAAGCGCCAGGCGCTGGAGCTCGCCGACGTCATGGAGCGGATGATCCGGCGCGTCTGGCCGCCGGAGCGCGACTGAGCCCCGACGCCGACTTCTCGACGGGGGATGCCGCGTCCCCGGAGTATCGTCGAGATTCACCCTCTACCCGATCGGAGCGCTGTCACCGATGACAAGCCCATACCAGGTGCGACAGATCACCCCGAACGTCGCCCTCCTGCTCGCCCCCAACCCGTCGCCCTGGACGCTGGAGGGAACGAACACGTGGATCGTCGGCACGCCCGGCTCAGGCGAGCGCGCGGTGATCGACCCGGGCCCGGCCGACGAGGGGCATCTCGACCGCATCATGGCGGCGCTCGGCGGGCGCACCCTCACGCAGATCTGGCTCACGCACAGTCACGGCGATCACGCCGAGGCGGCAGCGCCGCTGGCAGAGCGCAGCGGCGCGACCGTGTACACCTCGCGTGCGCGCGAGGGCCAGGTGCGGGTGGCGGAGGGTGAGCGGCACGTGCTCGGCGGCGTCCCGATGCTCGTGCACGCGATCCCAGGGCACACCGTCGACTCGCTGGGGTTCGAGCTGGAGGAGGACGGGATCGTCTTCACCGGCGACACGCTGCTCGGGCGTGGCAGCACCGCCGTCGGCATGGGGCTCATGGGCGACATGCTCACGACGCTCGCCCGGCTCGAGCGGCTCGCCGCCGCGGGATCGGGTCGCGGGTTCCCGGGGCACGGCGAGATTCTGGAGGATCTCGGTGCGGCTGCGGCATCCCGTCTCGCATCGAGGCGCAGGCGCATCGCCGACGTCGAGGGGCGTGCGCGGGCCGGCGCGAGTGTCGATGCGATCACCGACGAGCTGTACGCGCACGTGGCCGATCCCTCGCTGCGGATGGCCGCGCGTCACACGGTCGTGTCGATCCTCAAGTACCTCGATGCTCGCGAGCACGGCGAATCCGCGGGTGCCCACGGGCGCTGAGCGGTCCAAGATCACTGACGCCCCCACGCCTGACTCCGCGTGGGGGCGTCAGTTCGTCTTCGGGGCGTGCGCCGCGTCGCCCGGGGGCGACAGACGACTCGTGGATGCCGCGGCCGTCGCCGCGCTCTCGACGACGGCCCTCCCGCCTCGAGCGCGTCGCGAGCGCAGCACATGCGGCGCCCGTCCGCGCGCGGCTGCCGTGCGCGTGCGGCGAGCGGGCAGGAAATCCGCAGGCCTGTGGCATGTTTCGCACACCCTGTGAGAGGGCTCGGAATAGCTGCGGAATCCACGCGTTAACTTGACATAAGAAGGCTCAAGTTTGACACTTGAGTCTTGATCACTCAAGTTTCACGATCACTTCTGTTTCACGAGGAGAAGCAATGTCTGAAGACTTCACGCCCCTGGGCGGTGCGGAGGGCGCGGAGAACGCCTTCAACAACTTCATGGCGCGCTATCTCGCCGGCGAGCGTGCCCGCGAGGCGCAGTCCATCGACCTCGGCCGCTTCTTGAGCGCGCTCACCCAGGGCGTGCTGCAGGCCGCGGCCCAGTTCGCGCTCGGCCGCGGGCAGCGCGAGATCGATGCCCTGCACATCCTGCGGGTGCTCGCCGAGCAGGAGCCCGCCCACGATGCCGTCCGCCGGATCGGCGTCGACCCGAGCGCGATCGTGCGTGCGGTGGAGTCGCGGCTGCCGGCATCCGGCGCGCCCGCCGAAAGCGAGAGCGCGGTCGTCACCCCCTCGGTGCGCCGTGCGCTCTTCCACGCGCTCCAGGTCGCCCGCGCCTCGGGTTCGACCTACGTCGACCCGGAGCACCTGTTCCTGGCGCTCGTGCTGACGCAGGACTCGCCCGCGGGCCAGGTGCTCGCGCAGGCGGGCGTGACGGCCGAGGCGCTCGCGCAGGGCATGCGCCAGGCCGCGGTCTCGGCCGACGAGGTGGCGGCCGAGCCCGTGGGTCGCCCCGGTGCCGGCGCCGACGCGAGTGCCGTCGGTGCCAGCGGCGCGACCCCGATGCTCGACATGTACGGCACTGATCTCACGAAGCTCGCCCGTGACGGCGAGCTCGACGCGGTGATCGGCCGCGCCGATGAGATCGAGCAGACCATCGAGATCCTCAGCCGCCGCACCAAGAACAACCCGGTGCTCATCGGCGAGGCCGGCGTGGGCAAGACCGCGGTCGTGGAGGGCCTCGCACAGGCCATCGCCGACGGCGCGGTGCCCGAGCAGCTTCGCGACAAGCGCGTGATCGAGCTCGACCTGCCCGCGATGCTGGCCGGGACCCGCTATCGCGGAGACTTCGAGGAGCGGCTCACAACCGCGATGGACGAGATCAGCGCCCACAAGGGCGAGCTGATCGTCTTCATCGACGAGGTGCACACCGTCGTCGGTGCGGGCGCGAGCGGGGGTGATGGCGGCATGGATGCGGGAAACATCCTGAAGCCCCGCCTGGCGCGCGGCGAGCTGCACCTGATCGGCGCGACCACGCTCAAGGAGTACCGCACGATCGAGAAGGACCCGGCGCTGGAGCGTCGCTTCCAGCCCGTCCGGGTCGGCGAGCCGAGCATCGATGACGCCGTCGCGATCCTGCAGGGGCTGCGCCCGGCCTATGAGCGTCACCACGACGTGCACTACACCGACGGCGCTCTGCGCGCCGCGGTCGAGCTGTCTGACCGGTACCTCGGCGAGCGCGTGCTTCCAGACAAAGCGATCGACCTGATCGACCAGGCGGGGGCGCGCCTGCGGCTGCGCCTCGGCGTGAAGACCGATGTGCGGGCACTCGAGGAGCGCCGGGCCCAGCTCGAGGCCGAGAAGGATGCGGCGGTCGCCGCTGAGCAGTACGAGGACGCGTCGCGCCTTCGCGACGACATCGCCGCGGTGCAGCAGAAGCTGGACGAGGTGGGCGGCGGCGCCGGGGGTGTCGGGTTCGATGCTGCGGTCGTCGACGGGGCTGTCGTCGATGGCGCTGCGCCGGATGCCGCTGGTGCGACCGGCGCCGGAGGCGTCGATGTCGCCGCGGTCGTGGATGAGGCGCAGATCGCCGCCGTGATCAGCCGGGCCACCGGCATCCCGATCAATCGCCTCACGGCCACCGAGCGCGAGCGCCTCGCCGATCTCGAAGACGAGCTGCACGCGCGCGTGATCGGTCAGGACGACGCGGTCACCGCGGTCGCCAAGGCCGTGCGGCGCAACCGCACCGGCATGGGCGATGCGCGTCGCCCCGTAGGGAGCTTCCTGTTTCTCGGGCCGACCGGCGTGGGCAAGACCGAGCTTGCGAAGGCGCTCGCGTCGAGCCTGTTCGACGGCGATGACGCGGTGATCCGATTCGACATGAGCGAGTTCGGCGAACGGCACACGGTGTCGCGCCTGATCGGGGCGCCCCCGGGATACGTCGGCTACGACGAGGCTGGGCAGCTGACCGAGCGGGTGCGGCGTCAGCCGTATTCGATCGTGCTGTTCGACGAGATCGAGAAGGCGCACCCGGACGTGTTCAACCTGCTGCTGCAGCTGCTCGACGACGGTCGACTGACCGATGGTCAGGGCCGCACGGTCGACTTCCGCCACGCGGTGATCGTGATGACCTCGAACATCGGGTCGGAGTTTCTCGCCTCGCGCTCCGGTGCGATCGGCTTCATCGCCGACGGCGGCGGCGCCACCGGCTTCGGCTCGGAGCAGGATCTGCGCGACCGGGTGATGGGCCGGCTTCGCGAGACGATGCGGCCGGAGTTTCTGAACCGCATCGACGAGATCGTGCTGTTCCGCAAGCTCGACACCGCGCAGCTCGAGCAGATCGTCGGCCTGCTGCTCGGCGCGACCGAGCGGCGCCTGGCGGCTCGCGACGTTTCGCTCACCGTGAGCGACGCCGCGAAGGCCTGGCTTGCCGAGCGCGGCTACGAGCCCGAGTATGGCGCGCGCCCGCTGCGCCGGCTGATTCAGCGCGAGGTCGACGACCGCATCGCCGAGCTGTTCGTCGATGGAAGTCTCGTCGACGGGGGATCGGTCGTGGTGGATGCGACCGAGGGGCGGATCTCGGTGCGGGCATCGGGCGGTGCGGCTGGTGGGAGTGCTGGTGCTGGTGGGAGTGCTGGTGCTGGTGCGCTCGCCGCTTGAGGCCCGTGTGGAGAAGCCTCGCGCCTGAGGTGTGCATTGCAGTGCCCGGTGTCGCCTCGTGCGATGCCGGGCACGCTTGCGTCATCGAGGGCCCCTGTGGCATGCGATCCGCGCTCTGTGCTCGCTTGCCTCGCGCGAGCCGCTGCTGCACATTGCCCGCACAAATCTCCTAAGAACACTGTCCACAGATCTCACCTTTTCCGCTTGAATGTCCGTGGCTCCTGCGAGAATGAGCGCATGAAACCCACCAATGCAGGCGATGCGAGTCCGGCGGAATTGGCTCGGCTCGACGCGCATCGGGCACGGCTGTTGCGATTGCATGCTGACGACGGTGCCCGGTTGGCCGAAGAGGCGCTGATCCTGCACGAGGCTTCGCGGCTCGCGGGCGAGCTTGCGGTGCGTTGTGGGGCGAACAGCCGTTCGTCCGAGATGGCGTTTCGCTCGATTGCGGCCGAGTTCGCGGTGGCGCTGCGGGTCAGTGATCGCACGGTGCAGCGGCGGATGGCGGCGGCCGACGTGCTGGTGCACGACTTTCCGAGAACCCTGATCGCGGTGCGAGAGGGGCGGATCTTTCGCGGGCATGTCAGCGTGATCGTCGACGAGGGTGCGCAGCTTCCGGATGCCGCATCCCGGGCCGCGTACGAAGATGCGGTGATTCCGTTCGCGGAGTGTGAGGCGCCATCAAGGGTGCGGGCGTTCGCGCGGATGGTGGCCGAGCGCCTGCAGCCGCGTTCGTTGAAGGATCGTCACGAGGGTGCGGCGGCCCGGCGGGGCGTGTGGGTCACGGAGCTGCCGGATGGGATGTCCGAGCTGCTCGCGATCATCCCGAGCGTCGTCGCGAACGGCATCATGGATCGTCTCAACCAGTTCGTGGAGCACACCGACGGTACCGACGTGAGGCGCGGAGGCGGCGCTGGCACTGGCGCTGGCAAGGCTGATGCTGATGCTGATGCTGATGCTGATGCTGATGCTGATGCTGTCCCCGATGCTCGGACCTGGGATCAGCGCCGGGCCGATGCGTTCGGCGACCTCTGCCTGACCGGCGACCCGGCCGCGCACGTGGGTCCTGCCGGGATCGGGTCGATCCGTGCGCGTGTGCAGCTGCAGGTGCCGGTGCTGTCGCTGCTCGGGCGCGGCGGCAGTCCGGCGACGCTGACGGGCATGGCGCCGGTGGATGCCGACACCGCTCGGCAGCTCGCGGGCACGGCACCCGGGTGGGATCGGGTGCTGACGCACCCGATCACCGGCGTCGTGCTCGCCGTCGACCGGTACACGCCGAGCGTCGAGCTCAAGCGCACCTTGCGGGTGCGTGATCAGCACTGCCGGTTCCCCGGGTGCCGGCAGTCGGCGCATCGCACGGATCTGGATCACACGATCGATTTCGCGCTCGGCGGGCAGACCCGCGAAGACAACCTCGCGCACCTGTGCCGGAGGCACCACACGCTCAAGCACGCCACCGCCTGGTCGGTGGTGCAGAAGCCCGGCGGCATCCTGGAATGGACCAGCCCGACGGGGCACGTGTATCCGGATACCCCGACCAGCTCGGTGATGTTCCGCCCCGAGGCCGACTGGAACGACGCATTTGCGAAGGCGAACACAAACGTGCACACCAGCGTGAACATGAACGCGAACGCGAACGCGAACGCGAACGCGAACGCGAATGGGGCCGCGAACACGCAAGAGAAGACGAACGCGCATGCTGGCACCAGCATCGTCAGCGACGCTGCACGCGGCGGAGCGGGCGACGCTCCGCCGCCGTTCTGATCCCGCCCGGCGCGTGCGCCGCGGCTACGCGCGGGTTGAGACGGTGACGGTGAACTTTGCGTTGCGCGCGACCTGGCGCGTCGGGCCGACGAAGCGCTCGAGCTGGCCCCGGTAGGGGAGGTGGGAGTTCCACACGGTCCAGAGCTCGCCGCCGGGCGTGAGCACGCGGGCGGCTTCGACGAACAGCCTCGCGGCGAGACCAGTGTGGACCGTGGCACCCGCGTGAAAGGGCGGGTTCAGGGCGATGAACGAGGCGCTCGCGTCGCCTCGCAGCGACAGCCCATCGTCGCGCGCGACCGTCACGCGGGCCCCGACCCCGTTGGCATCGGCGGTGGCGCGGGCGGAGGCGACGGCCACGGCCGACTGGTCGCTCGCGTAGACGCTGAGCCGTGGGTTGCGCAGCGCCAGCCAGGCAGCTACGACGCCGGTGCCGCAGGCGAAGTCGATCGCCGGCCCCGTTTCGCCGTCGAGGCTTGCCGGCAGATGCTCCAGCAGCAGCCGCGTGCCGATATCGATCGATGCGCCGGCAAACGCCCCGCCGAAGGCGCACACCGTGAGCATCTCGGGCGTCGCGCCCGCCTCAGACGCCGTGAGCGCTGTTGCGGTCGCTGTCGCATCGCTCGCGCCGCCAGGCATCGCGTGCGTCTCGCATCGCGGGCCGCGGGCGGCGACATCCTTCAGCGGGTGACGGGCGATGAGCACCCGTGACTTCTGTCGGGCATGGGTGACGTCGAGGCGCTCGAACGAGCGGGCGAGCACATCGTTCATCGCGACGGTCATGTGCTTCAGGCGTCCGCCGGCGAACACCGTGACGTCGGGGGCCGCGTGCGCGGCGATCATGGCCGCCACGTCGTCGAGCGCCTCGAGCGCCCGGGGCAGTCGGAGCAGCACCACCCGGGCGCCGCGAACCAGGTCCGGGCTGAACGGGAGCCAGGTGAACGCATCGCTCAGGCCGAACTCGTTCGCGTTGCGCGCCAGCGCGCGTTCGCCGAGCAGCGGATCCTGGTGCACGCGGATGCCATGCGCGCCCTCGGCGGCGGCCGACAGCGTGAGCGCCCCGTAGCCGTCGCCGATGACCACCAGCTCGCCAGGCGCGAGCGCGGCGCGCGCCGACTTCGATTCGTCGAGGAGCAGGCGGTCTGCGGCATCCACCGCGGTCAGCTCGGGGGCCTCGACGTCGGGAAAGCGGCGCAGCGCGCCGAGCGCGAACGGCGACGCCATCAGTGCTGCTTCAGTCGAACGAGGCGCTCATGCCCCGTCTCCTCGAGCTCGGCGATGCTCTCACGCGCCTTCACGAAGTCGGAGAAGGTGCGAAAGCCGAGGGCCTTCTCGCTGAACGACGGGTCCATGCGCTTCATGTGCTGCTTCACCGCCGAGCTGTGCAGCCAGTCGGCGTCGTCCTTGCCGTGCCCGAGCTCGAGCGCGCGCTCGAGCAGCTTGGTCGCGGCATCCTGCGGATCCTCGGTGTGCTCGTCGTCGTCGGCATCATCGTCGTCCTCGTCGTGCTCGGGCTCGTACGGCGCGATGATCATCGCCGTCGACGCGCGCCGCGGGGCTCGCTTGCCGGTGCCGGAGGTCGAGGCGCTGCCCGCCGTCGGGTCGTCGGCGGCCGTGTCGCCCGAGGGCCCGTTGGCGCCGGGTGCGCCGGCGGCGGATTCCCCGGCGAGGCCCGTGGACGCCGCGCCCCGGGCGCCGCTGGTCCCGCCGGCGACGGCGTCGAGCGCGCTGGCGAGGCTCGCCTCGGTGGCGGTGCGGGCATCGACCGCCTGGGCGGATGCCTCGGGGGTGGCGGACTTCTTCGCGCCCGACTTCTGGGCGGCGCCCTTGCCGGCCGTCTTTCGCGCGCCCTTCTTCGCCGGGGCCTCGTCGGCCGTGGCCGCCCCGGGGCCAGCCTCCGCCTCCGTACCGGAGCCCCCATCCGAACCGGCGCGCTTGCCGGCCCCCGAGGTGGGGGCAGCGGCGGAGCCCGGCGCGTCGTCCGAGCCCGTCGTGGCGCCCGCGCCAGGCTCGCCGGGCCCGCCGGCCATGAAGGCGTTCATCGCCTCGATGCTCGCGCGCACCTGCGCGCGGTCGAGCGCGGGCACACCCGGGAGCGAATCGTAGATGTCGAACTCGTCGCAGGCCGCAGCCAGGGCCTTGGACGTGGAGCCGGCGACGCCGACGACGTAGCGGCCGAGGCGCTTGCATCGCTGTGCGAGCGCGATGTAGTCC
>JAKPAC010000031.1 GCA_029779645.1 Actinomycetes bacterium
TGGGTATTCAGTTGTGAGGCGAGGTGGCGACGGGATTCGAACCCGTGTAAACGGCTTTGCAGGCCGGTGCCTAGCCGCTCGGCCACGCCACCGTGTGGGGTTCGACCCACGTGGAGTGACCCCTTCGAAAAGAGATCCCCGCACTCGAGCGGATGACGAGACTCGAACTCGCGACCCCAACCTTGGCAAGGTTGTGCGCTACCAACTGCGCTACATCCGCATGTTTCCGGATTGCTCCGGGCACTTGTATGACTTTAGCCGATAGTTTTCCCGCATGCAAAACCGAGCGCGCCACCGCGTGTCACGAAGCCCGCGGGCCCGTCGATTCGCGGCGCACACCCGGCATCCGCTACTATCGAGAACGGCCCTTCGGGGCCTCCCCGCGAGGGCGATTGGCGCAGTTGGTAGCGCGCTTCCTTCACACGGAAGAGGTCGTCAGTTCGAGTCTGGCATCGCCCACCAAAAGAACACCCGGTCAGCAGAGACATCGCTGACCGGGTGTTCTGCTCCCCGGCGACAGTCCGCCACACGCACGCGCGAACGCGTTCTCGCGCCTCGCGAAGCCGATCGGGACTCCAACGACGAACCACCTATCGCGCACGCACGGCACGATCACGAACGCGCATGCGCGTCCCTCTGCACGCGGTGGCAGACACGAACAGAGGCCCCGCGCACGAGCTGAAGGCTCATGAGCGGGGCATGCGGATTCGGAAGCCTACGCCTTCGAATGCCGACGCAGCAGCACGATGCCGGCGCCGGTCAGCAGCGCAGTCAGCGCACCCGCCACGGCAAGACCGGGAACCTCGCCGCCGGTCTGCGCGAGGCCGGCGGCCGCGGGAGCACCGCCTTCGGTCAGCGGCAGGGCGATCTCGCCGTCGACGTCGGAGGCCGTCTCACCCTCACTGCCGGGGGCGGTCTCGCCCTCGACGTCGGTGCCGTTCTCGCCCCCGCCCTCACCGCCGGTGCCCGGCGTGACCGGCGCCGCCGCGAGCACCTCGATGTCGACGACGACCTGCTGGGCGTCCTGGCTGGTCACGACGATCTGCCACAGACCGACCGGGATGTCGTTCAGCGTGAGTTCGAACTGACCGCTCTCGTCGACCCAGGCGAGCGACAGCATGCCGTTCTGGTCGGCGATGGCGACCACCGAGACCGGCTGCGCGTGCCCCTTGATGACCACGGGGTCGCCCACCGTGCTGACGGGGTTCTCGGCATACGCCTCGAGCGTGTACCGCGCGGCGGTGACAGTCACCCAGGCGACGTTCTCGCCGTCCGGGCCGCCGAGGAACGTGAGCTCGTTCGGGCCGACCGCAAGGTTCGCCGACTCGGCCGTGAGCGTCCACGAGCCGTCGGCGGCGATGAAGGTGTCGCCGATGATGGCATACGTCGGGGTCAAGACCAGGATGAGCCCGCCGGGCTGTCCGCCAGAACCCGTGATCGTGAACGCGTCGCCCTGGACGACATCCGCGATGTGGTCGATGAGGAATCCGACCTGAACCTGCACGACGGCGCGCGTGCCGTTCTCCGCGATGAGCGTGAGGGTCTGCGCGCCGGCCGGGAGGCCGAAGAGCTGGGCGGTGAAGCGGTGGTCGCCCGGCCCCGACCAGAACTGACCCAGGTGGCTGCCCGCCGCGTCAGAGATGTCCACCCAGGACGCCGCTTCGATGAGCCCGGTGATGACGGCCGTGCCGCCCGTCTGGATGTGGAGCACCGGGGTGTCGACGGTGATCTGGTAGGCGGGCATCTGGTCATCGCTGACCTGCTCGGTAGCGGGCGCTTCTATGTCGAGCGCGACGACCGGGGCATGGCCGTCGAGCTCGAGCGCGGATGCGTCGAGGCCGAGCTCGACGGTGGACGCGTTGATGTCGAGCGCTTCGGCGGATGCCGGCAGCGAGAGGGCGAGTGCGCCGCCGCAGGTGACAAGCGCGGCGAGCCCGAGGGCGATGGTGCGTTTCATAGGCGTGCTCCGTGTTGTGAGGAAGTGGCGCTCGTCCCCGTCATGCGCAGTGGACGACTCGACGAAGCTACGCACCGCACGCCTGCCGCATCGGTGAGACGAGGCGACCTGCGTGCTCTCGACTCGATGTGCAGTGGTGCGCGCCAGCACTTGCGTAGGCGCTCAGCCGTCTCTGCGTGGCGTGGGTGCGGGCACGGCAGCGCCCACCGCGCACGAGCGACGCGGCGTCGAGCCCGCATCTTGCGGGCGCTCCCCCACACGCATCGCCCCCCAGGGCGCGGAACCTCGCTACCCTGGCGGAAAGCGCAGGGAGCGACACCGATGACACCCGCACACGAGCCTTTCGAGCCCACGGACGGAGATCGCGCGTTCACCGAGCCGAGTGGATCGGGGCGTTCGCGGGCCGTGCATCTCCTCCTGCTCGCCGAGCAGCTCTCTCGTGGCGAGCACGAGCGGCTTCCCATCGCACTGCAAGCCGATGCCGCCGAGCTGGATGCTCCGACGCTCGAATGGAGCAGTGCCCTCGGCGAGGAGCGCCGGGCACGAGCGATCTTCGGTGTCGACGCGAAGCGACGCGAGCCGGCGCACATCGCGGCGACGTGGTCGGCGGTCCGCAGAGGCGACGGGGGCGCCGCGCTCGAGCTGCTGGGGATGTGCACCCACGATCCATCGCCGTTCGCCCGCCTCGGCGCGATCGTCGGCCTGCTCGCGCTCTCGCAGGCAGCGGGCCTCCGGTCGCGAGTCGATGACCACCTGCTTCGACGCCTGTTCGCCGAGCAGTACCGCGCACCGTACGAGGTCGGCGCGGTGGCGCGCGAGCTGTTCGATCTGCTGACGAGCCCAGAGGAGCGCGAGCTGCCTCCGCTCCCCGGTAGCCGGAGGCCAGGCTCCCCGGCCGGCGGGTCGCTTAGCATCGGCGTGCACGGCACGTTCTCGCGCTACGGGACGAGCCGCGTCGCCCCAAACCAGCCGTTCTACAGCTATCTCAGCAGCCAGTTCAGCCCCGAGCTCTTTCAAGACGAGCGCACGTGCTTCAGGTGGAGCGGGCGGTACGCGCGGGCTGATCGCTCCAAGGCCGCACGCGACCTCCCGCTCTGGCTGGACTCCATCGGCGACGCCGAAGAGCTCGACACGGTGTACGCGCACAGCCACGGCGGCAACGTCGCGCTGTCAGCGCTCGCGCAAGGGCTCCGCATCAAGTTTCTCGTGCTGCTGAGCGTGCCGCCGATCGAGCGGAGCTCGGAGGAATGGGCGACGATCGACCGACACGTGGGCTACGCGATGTCGCTGCGCTCCAGGCTCGATTGGGTGGTGCTCGCCGACCTCGTCGCCAGGCGCGCCGCGCGCGCGATCGGCGTGCCCGGCGTCGAACGCTCGAGCGGCCTCGACTTCCCGCCCGAGGCCGACATCCACACCACGGCGCCATTCGGATGGATCTCACACAGCACGTGGCTCGACCAGCGCGTCTGGCAGACGTCGACCATCGAGGCCGAGGTGCGCAACAAGCACGCGCTGGCCCACGCCGCCTCGTCTTGAGCGCACCCCTGCCGCGCGTCGCCGGCGTCTACTGCGCGTAGTAGTCGTTGCCGCGCGAGAACTCCACGAACCTGCAGTCGGTGTCGCCAACGGCCCACGCGTCGTGTCCGGGAGGAAGCAGCATCGCGTCGCCGGCGTGGAACTCGAGGTAGGTGCCGTCGCGCATCTCGACGCCCAGCGTGCCGGCCGTCACGTACGCGACGTGCGGCAGCTCGCACAGCTCCGTGCCGGCGTACGACTTCAGGTCCTGCGACCACTTCGAGCCCACGTGGAACGTGACCTCGGTGGCCTCGACGCCCTCCAGGACGGCGCTGCGCTTCGAGATCAGGCCGTAGACGGCGGGCTCGATCTCGGCGAGCGTGGCGATCTGCATGTCGGGAAAATAGCTCATGGCGTACGACTCCTCTGGGTTGGTTCTGCGAACACTCCGAGGGTACGGATCGGCGGCGCCGAAGCATCCGCAGATGACGCCCTCTTACGCCCCGCCACGCGCGCGCGGCCTAGCGCGATGAAGACGGAGGCTGCTCGCCGAGCAGGTTCGCGCCGATCCAGACCTCGATCGCGCGCCGAATCGCCTCCGCGTTCGACGCCCCGCCGTACACGGCGGCGAACCGCTCGTCGCTGACGTAGAGCTGCGCGAGGCCTGCGTAGGCGTCGGCCTCGGGCGTGCGCCCCCAGTGACCGGCGACCCAGCGGTGGTGTGCGGCGACCGCCGCCTGAAACGCGTCGGCGTCCGGCGCAAGACGGCCCTCGGCGGCGGCCCGCAGCGCGGCGTTCACCTGGGCCCCGAGGGCATCGGCGACGCCCCGCTCGGCGTCGCTCAGCGCCTCGCGGGCACGGGCGCCGGCCTCCCACGCCTCGTCGCCCCAGCGCGCGCGCACCTCCCCCTCGTACCTGCTGTTGTCGAATCCGGCGAAGATCTCGTCGATGGTCATGCTGCCGCCTTTCTGCACCGCGTCGAGGGTCTGCCGCACCGCGATGATCTGTCTGTGCACCTCGTCACGTCGCTCTTCCAGCGAGGCGAGGTGTGCCGAGATGGTGGCCTCGAGCGACCGTTCGTCGTCGAGGGCGCGCTGGATGCTCGCGAGCGGCAGATCCAGCGCGCGAAGCGAGAGCACTCGGTAGAGCCGCGAGAGCGCGGCGTCGCCGTAGAAGCGGTAGCCGTTCGCCGCGACCCGAGAGGGGCGGACGAGTCCGATCTGCTCGTAGTGCCGGAGCGCGCGGCTGGTCAGGCCGGTCGCGCGCGCCACCTCACGGATCGACCACTCGTGCGTCGCCCCGGCGCCGACCGCGCGACCTTCGCCGGACGCGGCCCAGGATGCTGTTCGCTCGCTCATGCCACCACCTTGACAGTTGACGTAACGGCAGAGTCAAGCGCGGGGTGACGCTACTGCACGGGCCAGCCGTAGCGGCGGCCGAGCGCCTCTGCGACGCGGCCGAAGCGCTCGCGATCGAGCACGGCGCCCTCGCGGCGCATCCCCTGCTCATCGACGCGCAGGATGCGGCCCATGTCGAGCCAGCTCGGCCGGCGGTCGCGATCCCATTCCCCGACGCCGAGCGACACATAGTCGCGCTCAGCGTTGTGCGGCTTGCTCGTGAGCGCGAAGCCGATCACCCGCTGCGCGTCGAGGCGGCCGATCACGAGCACCGGGCGATCCTTGCCACGGCCGTCGTTCTCTTCGTACGGCACCCAGGTCCAGACGATCTCACCCGGGTCGGGAGCGCCGTCCGGCTCGGGCGCGTAGGCGATGCGCAGCTTCCCCGCTGCGCGGGCTTCGATCTGCACGGTCGCCGTCGCGCCGTGGCGGCCGCGCTCCTGCGCCAGGTCCATCGCGCGACCCGAGGGGCTCGGCGCCACGGCGCGCCCGGCCGGCGTCGGCACCGCGCCGGTGTGCGGGCCGGG
>JAKPAC010000002.1 GCA_029779645.1 Actinomycetes bacterium
ACCACTTCTGCAGGGTCATCGGGTGGACGCCGAAGTCTTTCGCGATCTGCTCGATCGTGACTCCGGGCTCACGGCCCCGCGCAACGCGCACGACGTCGTCACGGAACTCGGTGGGATAGGGCTTGGGCACAATGACATCCTTCCAGGCCGCCCTCCCGGGCAAGCCAGATCAGATGTCACCTATCCGTGCAGCAGTCCCCGCGTCCGTCAGTCTGCATTGCATCGTGCACGTGCATCCGCATCGCCTTTCCGTTGTCTTGGCTCAGGCGGAAATGCGCTCCCATGAACACTTCTCCCGACGGATCGACCGCGGTCGGTACCGGGAGCGTGCGCGGCGCACAGAACTTTGGGTTTGATTTGACGTCGCTACTTTCGTCATGCGCAAAAGAACCCGGGGTGATCCGGGCTGACGTCTCTTCTGCATACCGGCTTAAGCCTTGAACGCCTTGCTCCCACTGTCGCGCGTAGAGCTCTAGTTCACACGCGAACGTCCACGCATCAGCGAGAATGACGGACCGCAGCTTTGCGCGTCCGATTCTTTCGGAGTGCTTCCGGTTTCCGGTGAACCGTACGAATGAGAGTGACGCAAGCTGATCGAATAGGGCGTCGACCGTGGTCGGTGCGTCGCGATTGATAGGGTCGTCGGCAACGGGCGCAGGCGTGGCCCACCTAACATCTTCAGCACCGCGTGTGACGCGCCCCAACTCGGCAGCCATGTGGTCGGCACGTCGCCGCTGCTGCTCGGCAATTCTGCGCTGGTGCTGTAGGTCCCCGTGGGCTTCCTCATACGCGTCATCGCTAACGACGAGGAGTGCTGACAGCTCTTCGACCTCGGACTCAAGCTTTGCGGCTCGGGCAAACAATTGCTCGATTTCCCGACGTGCCTCGTTGCTTTGAGTCAGGCTCCCTACCGACTGATCCAACGCGGCCATGAACACGGCCTCAACGCGATCACTGGGCTCGCGCTCTTGCGTCGATTTAATCTCCAAGAGCGCCTCGGCGTGGATGAGCACCTCAAGGATCGCCGCGAGAGCCGTGGCGCTGTCGGTGCGCGTCACTTCGGCCTGCGGTGGTGATCCCACTGATGCAAGTTCCGTGCGCGAGTCACGTGCGAAAGTCCTGGCTGTGGGCCGGTCAGCAATATGCGTGGTGACTTCAGCGGTCCGCGCGCCGCGCAGTCGAACGATTGCTTCCTGACGTCGCTGCTGCAACGTCGGCGAGAACAGGTTTGCAAGCGCGTTGGAGTGTGCTCGTGCGAAGCCCTCAGCGACGAGCTGCAAGTTCGCTGGAAGCGGTTGGTGGAGGGCCCAACGCATCGCCTGGTTGTGCAGGCGCATCCAGAACGCTTTTTCCGATGTATCGGCGACCTCTGCCGCCGAAAACCACCAGTGCCTTCGTGCGTCTAGCTGGTCCTCGGTGTCTAGGTTCGGCTGAAAGACGTGCACACTACCCGGGTAGACCTGGTAGCCGGCTTGAACAAGGGTGTTGAACTCATCAATGGCATCGTCGGCTAGTCTCCAGAAAGTTGCGACACCGTGGAGCGCGCTGAACCGCCTTTCGAAGGCTCGATCCTGCTCGTCAGTCCAGACCCGCGAGCCGGTAACGAATGCTGTGACGGTACGCCGTGGGTTGTTGAGGACGTCGTCAAGGAAGTCGCCTACGCCCTCCTTGCGAACGACGCGTAGCCCCTCGCTGAAATTCGCAATGGAGTCGGCCGTTCGGCTTTCGAGCTCAGTCGTCAGGGTCGATGTCAGCCGTGGCGCCATGAACGCAGAATCATCTCGCCCCGCCTCGATGTCGTACTGCAGCCACCCTGTTTGACTTTCGGGATGCACGGCGACTGTTACCCGCGTGTCGTATACCGACGCTTCAGCACCGACACGAATGCGCCAGCGTCGTGCTTCGACCCCGTCAACGGTAATTGAGTCGATGGCCGCCTGGTACCCCGCGCCAATCGGGACGAGCTCGGCCCCGATGTCGGCTGAAATCGAAGGTGATCCGCGACGGGATGCGAGCCACTTTTCGATCGCAATCGCGGCTTTCTGGAAGTAGGGCTCCACCTCGGATCCAACGATCGGTACACGTTGAACGACTCTGTGCTTCAGTGCCAATGCATTCCCCCGAGGCTCCCTACGTTGTTCGCGAACTCACTACACCCACGCTTCGTTTCGCCCGATCATAGAGGTAGCCGCGGACAGTCAAACCTGTGTGACCGGCGGCACGGCCCGCAGTGCATCCAGCCGGTTGAGAAATGGGTTGGCTTGCCATACGACGGTGGCTTCGCGACCGAAGGCCTGCCGACGTTTCAGCGGGCACCGGTGCTGGAGCTCACGCCCCGCGAAAATCCACCCAGCTCGTCTTCGTCGTTGTGTACTGCGTCAGCGCCTGCACGCCCTTGTCGCGGCCCGCGCCCGTGCCCTTGACCCCGCCGAACGGGCGGTCGATGCCGAGCGCGTTGAAGTCGTTCGCCCAGACGATGCCGGCGCGCAGCTCGCGCGTGAAGCGATGCGCGCGCGAGAGGCTGCCCGTCCACACGCCCGCCGCGAGGCCATAGACGGTGTCGTTCGCCAGGCGCAGCGCCTCGCCCTCGTCGCGGAACGTCGAGACGGTCAGCACCGGCCCGAACACCTCCTCCTGCGCGATCGGCGCGGCGGTGTCGACGCCGTCGATGATGGTCGGCTCGAGGTAGAAGCCGCCCGCGACCGGTGCGACGGCCCGCCCGCCCGTCACCACCGCACCCGAGCGATTCGCGTCGAGCTTCGCCAGCATCCCGTCCAGCTGCCGGCGCGAGGCGATCGCCCCCATCTGGGTCGCGGCCGCCAGCGGATCGCCGGGCATCCACGACGCCGCCTTCGCCACGAGATCAGCGACCAGCCGCTCGTGCACCGACTCGTGCACCAGCACGCGCGAGCCCGCGGTGCACGCCTGCCCCGCGTTGTAGAAGATGCTCCCGGCGATCGTGTCGACCAGGCGCTCCCAGTCCTCGACGTCATCGAACACCACGTGCGGTGACTTGCCGCCCGCCTCGATCGAGACGGCCTTCATGTTCGAGCCCGCGGCATCCATCACCACCCGCCGCGCGGTCGCGGTCGAGCCGGTGAACGCGATCTTGTCGACATCGGGATGCCGCGCCAGCGCGCTCCCCACGCTGTCGCCCAGGCCCGGCACGACGTTGAAGACGCCGTCGGGGATCCCGGCCTCGGCGGCGAGCCGGGCCAGAATCAGCGCGGGCAGCGTCGAGAGCTCAGAGGGCTTGAGCACCACCGAGTTGCCGGTCGCGAGCGCCGGCGCGAACTTCCACGCCGCGATGATGATCGAGAAGTTCCACGGCACGATCGCGCCGATCACGCCCATCGGCTCGCGCGTCACCGTCAGCAGCGCGTGCTCGGGCGAAGACAGCACCTCGTCGTGCACCTTGTCGATCGCGTCGGCGTACCAGCGGATCGCCTCGGCCGTCTCGTTCACATCGGTGGTGGATGCCTCGGCAATCGGCTTGCCGACATCCAGCGGCTCGGCCAGTGCCAGCTCGTCGCGGTGCTCGAGCACGAGGTCGGCGAAGCGGCGCATGATCTCGGCGCGCTGGCGCGGGGGCATCCGGCGCCAGCGGCCGTCATCGAAGGCCGCGCGGGCGGCGGCGACGGCGGCGTCGACCGCGGGCGCGCCACCGTCTTCGATCAGGGCGAGCACCGAGCCGTCGCGCGGTGCGATGGTCTCGAAGCGTGTGGCACCGGCGAAGCTGACGAACCCGCCGTCGATGAAGGCGCGGGTCTCAGGCATCCACGCCGCGGCGCGCGCCAGCCACTCGTGTGCGCTGCCAGCCCGCTCAGTCATTGTGGGGCTCCTCGCCGCGAAGGAAGTCGCGGTACCAGTTGAACGTCGACTTCGGGGTGCGCTCCAGCGTGTCGAAGTCGACGTGCACGGCGCCGAACCGCTGCGTGTAGCCGGCGGCCCATTCGAAGTTATCGAGCAGCGACCACAGGTAGTAGCCCCGGACGTCGACGCCGGCATCCATCGCCTGCCTGGTCGCCTCGAGGTGGCGCTGCACGTACGACAGCCGGCCCGGGTCGTCGCACGCGCCGTCGGCGACCACGTCTTCGAACGCCGCGCCGTTCTCGGTGATCGCGATCGGCGGCAGCGCGTCGCCGTAGCGATCGCGCAGGCCGAGCAGAAGCTCTCGCAGCACGTCGGGCACGATCGGCCAGTTGAACCCGGTGCGCTCGTAGCCCTCGAACTGCCCGATCGCAAATGGAAACGGCCCGCCCGGCGTGGGCTCCGGGGGAGAGGGGCGATAGAAGTTGACGCCCAGCACGTCGATCGGCTGCGCGATCGTCTCGAGGTTGCCGTCGCGCACGAAGCGATCGATCGGTGCGAACGACGCGAGCGCCTCGGGGTAGGTGCCGAGCAGCAGCGGGTCGGTGAAGGGGTGGTTCACCCAGGCATCCCATTGCGGGCCCAGCGCCGCGTGCTCGGGGGGGGGGGCGGGCGGGCGGGCGAGTAGTAGTTGGAGATGCCGACGCTGGCGCCGCTCTCGGCACGCAGCGCCTGCACGGCCAGGCCGTGACCGAGCAGCTCGGGCCCGACGGCTCGAGTCGTGGGCGGGCTGGCCCGGTTCGCCCGGTCGGCGCGTTGGGCCCGCACCTCGCGGCACGTCAGGGTCTTGCCGGCGGGCCGGGCCTCAGCTCTCGGGATCGAACTGGAACGCCCGCAGCTCCTGCTCACAGCGGCACGCGGCGGCGATCTTCGCGGCCCAGGTCACCGCGTCGTCGTAAGAGGGGAGCTCGAGCACGGTGTATCCACCCTCGATCTGCCTGGTCTGGGGATAGGTGCCCTCGGCGATCGCGCCCGAGGCGTTCACCTTGACGGGCGCGATCGCCTCGTCGATGCCGCCGCCGAAGACCCAGACGCCGGCCGCCTTCGCCTCGCGCACGACGGCGTGGGAGGCATCTGCGACGGCCTGGAACTCGCCCTCCGGGATCACCATCGCCGAGCTCGGAAACGAGATCAGGTACTTCGTCATTGCGGGCTCCTTCATGGGGTGAGCGGGCGGTGCGGCAATTCTCGCAAACGCGGGGGCGAGGCATCCAGCCCCCCCCCGGGGGGGGAATGCAGAAAGGGCACCGGCTCAGCCGATGCCCCTGCTGCGCGAGCACGCGCTCACTTCACGATCGCGAGCCCCGTCGCGTCCGCGGCCTCGCCGAGCGAGCCGAGGTTGGTGACGTCGGTGAACCCGGCGTCCTCCATCATCGCGACCGCCTGGCCCGAGCGGTTGCCCGAGCGGCAGTAGACGACGTACTCGGCATCGGGGTCGAGCGACGGCAGCGCGGCGGCGAAGTCGCCGCCGGTGAGGTCGAGCAGCTCGGCGCCCTCGAGGTGGCCCTCGGCGAACTCGGCCGGGGTGCGCACGTCGACGATCACCGTCTCTTCAGTGACCGCGACCGCGGGCTCGGCCGATCCCGAAGACGGGGTCGAGCACGCCGCGAGCGACAGGGCCAGCGTGAGCGCGCCGACAGCGGCGAGGATGCTGCGAATCATCGTCGCGTGTCAGCTCAGCAGCTGCAGCGGTCGGCCGGGGCGACGCCCGCGAGCGCCTGCTCGATGTGCTCGCCGCAGCCCTCCCAGGTGGGCTTTCCGCAGTTCTGGCAGGTGACTCTTGCGCACATGGTGCGTCCTTTCGGTGGTGCATCGGTTGGTTGGTGGATGCCGCGGTCCGAGGCGGTGCGGCAGTCCGGGGTGGTGCGGGGGTCAAGCGCTCGGCGTGCGTCGAGCTCCAGCAAATCTACGCGGCGATGCTGGGCCGGTGGTGTGGAGTCGCGGGGTGCCGAGGGGGAGGGGTGAGCGCCGCGCTCAGCGCCCGAACAGCTTCGCGAAGAAGCCGCCGCGCGCGGCACGCGACTCGGCGATCTCGCTCGCGCTGTGCGAGCCGCCGCACCACTGTGCCGCCGGCACCGTTCGGCGGACGGCGGCGACGTGCTGGCCGCACCCGGCCCACGTGGTCTTCTGGCATACCTTGCACGTTGTCGCTCGGCACATGCGGGACTCCTCAAGTCGCTGTTCGAAAATACCCCTGGGGTATCCGTTGCTAATACCCTAGGGGGTATCAAGCGCCGCGCGCAAGTCGGCAGCACGACACCCCGCGCCAGCGTGGGCTTGCGAGTGTGCTCCCCGCACCAGCCGGGGTATTCGCGAACGCCCGACACCCCGACTGCTACGGTGTGGCTTCGACGAATCGCCAGTGGAGAAGACCGTGACGTTACGTGTGCGCAGTGTCGCGCTGTCCATCCTCGCCGTCGCTGCGCTGACCCTCGCTGGCTGCGCCGCCGAACCCGCCACGCGGGCACCGGAGCCGGGGCCGAGTCAGGGGTCGCCGACGAGCGGGGGTGGCGAGCGGGAGTCCGAGCTCGGGGTCGAGGGCGCCGAGGTCGCGCCGCCGCTCGTGGCCGCGGTGCAGGAGGAGGACTGCGGCTGGGGGAGCCCGAAGCTCTTCGCCGCTCCCGAGCTGCCCAGCGGCACGGAGGGAGCCCTCGACGTCGTGCTCGTCGGGGCATGGCAGCACACGCACTTCGATACCGGTGCTGGCTACGAGCCGGTGGGCGAGGGCACCGACGTGCGCTACGTCTTCCCCTCCACCGAGCGGATCCTCTACTGCCAGGACGTCGAGGGCGCGACGCAGCAGGCGCAGAATGCCGCAGCCTTCACGCTCGACGGCACCGAGATCGTGCTGCCCGCGCCGGCCAGCGGCTATGCCGTGGTCGCGTGGGATGCAAACACGATGGTCTGGCAGAACCACCGCGACGGCTCGCACTACCTGCTGCAGCGCCGCTGACGACGCAACCGGGCAGAGAAACGGGGATGCCCCCGCCAGAACGCTGGCGGGGGCATCCCCTGTGAAACGGGCCGGATGCTACGAGGCGGCCTGTGCCTTCTTGGCGCGGCGAACCTGGTGCAGGATCGGCTCGGTGTAGCCGTTGGGCTGCTTGGCGCCCTCGATGACGAGGCTGCGCGCCGCGTTCCAAGCCAGGCCCGGGCCGTCGGCGCCGATGAGCGCCTCGTACGAGGCGTCGCCGGCGTTCTGGCCGTCGACGACCGGCGCCATGCGGCGCAGGCTCTCGTCGATCTCGGCCTCGGTGATCAGGCCGTGTGCCAGCCAGTTCGCCATGAGCTGGCTCGAGATGCGCAGGGTCGCGCGGTCCTCCATGAGGGCGACGCCGTGGATGTCGGGCACCTTCGAGCAGCCGACGCCCTGGTCGACCCAGCGCACCACGTAGCCGAGGATCGACTGCGAGTTGTTGTCGAGCTCCTCGCGGATCACCTCGGCCGAGGGGGTCTCGGTCGCGAGCGGCAGCACGAGGATCGGGTCGATCGGCTGGCGGGGGCCGGCGGCCAGCTCGCGCTGGACCTCGAACGGGTCGACCTGGTGGTAGTGCAGCGCGTGCAGCGTCGCGGCGGTCGGCGAGGGCACCCAGGCGGTGTTCGCGCCGGCGCGCGGGTGCCCGATCTTCTGCTCGAGCATGTCGTGCATCAGGTCGGGCATCGCCCACATGCCCTTGCCGATCTGGGCGCGGCCCGGGAACCCGGTGCGCAGGCCCGCGTCGACGTTGGCCTTCTCGTAGGCCTGCAGCCAGGTCTGGCCGCGCATGTCTGCCTTGAGCACCATGGGGCCGGCGAGCAGCGAGGTGTGGATGTCGTCGCCCGTGCGGTCGAGGAATCCGGTGTTGATGAACACGACGCGCTCGGACGCGGCGTTGATGCAGGCGCGCAGGTTCACCGTCGTGCGGCGCTCCTCGTCCATGATGCCGATCTTGAGGGTGTTCGCGGGCAGACCGAACAGCTTCTCGACGCGCGAGAAGAGCTCGACGGCGAACGCCACCTCGTCGGGGCCGTGCATCTTGGGCTTGACGATGTACATCGAGCCGGTGCGCGAGTTGCCGAGCTCGCTCGTGCCACGCAGGTTGGGCAGCGAGCCGAGCGTGGTCATGACGGCGTCGAGGATGCCCTCGTAGACGTCGTCGCCGTTCGCGTCCTTCACGGCGTCGTTCTGCATGAGGTGACCCACGTTGCGAACGAGCAGCATCGAGCGGCCCGGGAGCACGACCTCGGCGCCGTCGGCACCGGTGTAGACGCGGTCGGCGTTCATGGTGCGCAGGAACGTCTTGTCGCCCTTGCTGACCTGCTCCGACAGGGTGCCGCGCATGAGCTCGCGCCAGTTGTGGTAGCCGAGGGCCTTGTCTTCGGCGTCGACGGCGGCGACCGAGTCCTCGAGGTCCATGATCGTGGTCACGGCCGACTCGACCAGGATGTCCTGCACGCCGGCGCGGTCGGTGCTGCCGATGTTGCCGGCGCGGTCGATGATGATCTCGAGGTGCAGGCCGTTGTGGCGCAGCAGGACGCTCTTGGGCGTCTCGGCGTCGCCGGTGTAGCCGATGAAGCCGGCCGGGTCGGCCAGGGTCACGGTCGAGCCGTCGCCCAGCTCGACGCGCAGCGTGCCACCCTCGACGCGGTACGCGACGGCGTCGGCGTGCGAGCCGGCGCCCAGGGGAGCGGCCTCGTCGAGCAGCTCGCGGCCGCGGGCGATCGCCGCGTTGCCGCGGGCCGGGTTGTAGTCGGCGCCGGGGGCGAGCTCGCCCTCCTGCGAGATGGCGTCGGTGCCGTAGAGCGCGTCGTAGAGCGAGCCCCAGCGTGCGTTGGCGGCGTTGACGGCGAAGCGCGCGTTCAGCAGCGGCACGACCAGCTGCGGGCCGGCGAGGGTCGCGATCTCGTCGTCGACGTTGCTCGTGGTGATGGTGAACTCGGCCGGCTCGGGGCGCAGGTAGCCGATCTCGGTGAGGAAGGCGCGGTACGCCGCGGGCTCGGGCTGGCCCGGGTTCTGGCGGTAGTACTCGTCGATCTTGGCCTGCAGCTCGTCGCGGGTGGCGAGGAGCGCGCGGTTGGTCGGGGTCAGGTCGGCGATGATCTCGCTCAGGCCGGTCCAGAATGCGTCGGCAGAGATGCCGGCATCGCCGAGCGCCTCGTTCTCGACGAAGTCGACGATTTCTTTGGCCACGTTGAGGTCTGCGCGCTGCAAACGGTCACTCATGCTTGAGGTTCCTTCGGTGTTGGGTGCCGCGCGGGGTGAGCCGCGAAGCGATTGCGTCTTGCTGGGGGATGCGCCGGCGACACCGAAGCCGCCGGCGGGGATGGAGGCGCGAAGCGCGTGGTTACTTCGCGCTCCAGGCCGGATCGAGCACCACGCCGGGGTTCAGGATCCCGGCAGGGTCGAACGCGGTCTTGATGCGGTGGTTCAGCTCGAGCACGTCTGGTCCGAGGTAGCCAGGCAGCCATGCCCGCTTGAGCCGTCCGACGCCGTGCTCGCCGGTGATTGTGCCACCGAGCGAGACGGCAAGATCCATGACTTCACCGTATGCGATCTCGGCGCGTGCCTGCTGCGCCGGGTCGTTCGGGTTGAAGACGAGCAGCGGATGCGTGTTCCCATCGCCCGCGTGGGCGATCACGGCGATGATCACATCGCGGTTCTGGGCGATCTTCTCGATGCCCACGACCAGGTCACCCAGGCGCGGCAGGGGCACGCCGACGTCTTCCATCAGCACGGTGCCGAGCTTCTCGACCGAGGGGATCGCGATGCGGCGGGCGGTGACGAACGCCTCGCCCTCGTCGGGGTCCTCGGTGAAGAAGCACTCGGTCGCCTTGTGCATGGCGCACAGCGCCTCGACCTCGGCGATCTCCACTCCGGCGTGACCCGCGGGCTCGTCCGACTGCACGACGAGCATCGCGGCAGCGCTCCGGTCGAGGCCCATCCTGGTGACGTCTTCGACGGCGTTGATCGACACGCGATCCATGAACTCGAGCATCGACGGACGCATGGTCTTCGTGATCGCGAGCACCGTGGCCATCGCGTCCTCGAGGGTCGCGAACGTGGCGACGAGCGTTGTCGGCGGGCGCTGCGCGGGCACGAGGCGCAGCACGATCTCGGTGATGATGCAGAGCGTGCCCTCGCTGCCGGTGAACAGCTTCATGAGCGAGTAGCCCGCCACGTCCTTGATCTTCGGGCCGCCGAGCGTGACGGCGCGGCCGTCGGCCAGCACCACGGTCATGCCGAGCACGTAGTCGGTCGTGACGCCGTACTTCACGCAGCACAGGCCGCCGGCGTTGGTCGCGACGTTGCCGCCGATCGAGCAGAACTGGAACGACGCCGGGTCCGGCGGGTACCAGAGGCCGTGCTCGGCCGCCGCGGCCTTGACCTCGGCGTTGAAGGCGCCCGGCTGGGTGACGACGGTGCGGGTGACCGGGTCGACGGTGATCTCGCGCATGCGGTCGAGCGAGAGCACGATGCATCCGTCGATCGCGGTCGAGCCGCCCGAGAGGCTGGAGCCGGCGCCGCGCGGAACGATCGGCACGCCAGCCGCGGCCGCGAGGCGCACCACGGCCTGCACCTGCTCGGTGCTCGTCACGCGAACCACCGCGAGCGGCGTGCCGGCGTTCGGGTCGTTGGCGCGATCCCACCGGTACTCGTGCATCGAGTCCGGGTTCAGGATGACGCTTCCCTCGGGCAGCGCGGCAACCAGAGCGTCGGTCAGGGAAGTGTCTGTTGCCGCCATCGGTTCGCCTTTCTCGAGGTGATTGCGAGAATAGCAAGAGTTCGGGCTATTCTGGAACGATCATTTCACATGGTGAAATATGCGCGGAGGGGTGAGCAATGGCTGGGAATGCTGAGTCAGGCGGCGTCCAATCGGTGGCGCGCGCGTTCGCGCTGCTCGAGGCGCTGCGCACGCTCGGCGGCGAGGCCGGCGTGAGCGAGCTGTCGGCCGAGGTCGACCTGCCTGCGCCCACGATCCACCGCCTGCTGCAGACGCTGAGCGGCGGGGGATACGTCGTGCAGCTGCCCTCGCGCCGATACTCGCTCGGGCCCGGACTCATCCGGCTCGGCGATGGCGCGACCCGCCGACTCTCGCTCTGGGCGATGCCCGTGCTCGCCGGGCTGTGCCAGGGCTCGCAGGAGACCGCGAACATGGCGATCCTCGACGGCGACATGGCCAGCTACGTCGCCCAGGTGCCCTCGCCGCACCAGATGCGGATGTTCACCGAGGTCGGGCGTCGGGTGTTCCCGCACGCCGCGGGCGTCGGCAAGGCGATCCTCTCGCAGCTGCCCGACGAGCGGGTGCTCGAGATCGTGCGGCGCACCGGGATGCCCGGGTACACGCCGACCACCATCACGAGCGAGGCGGCGCTCCTGGCCGACCTGCAGGCGATCCGCCGCCGCGGCTACGCGATCGACGAGGGTGAGCAGGAGGTGGGGGTGCGCTGCTACGCGCTGCCCGTCGCCGGGCTGGCCATGCCCGCCGCGATCTCGGTGTCGGGCCCGGAGGCCCGGGTGACGCTCGCCTCGGCGCCGCGCATGGTGCAGCTGCTGCGCGAGGCCGGCGCGCAGCTGCGCGCGGCCGTTCCCGGCGTCTGAGTCGGCGCGGCGCCTGGCGCGTGTCCGCGCGCGGCTGAGCCCGGTGCCCGGCGCGTTCCGCGAGACGCAGTGTGTGGGCTGAGACGCAGGGTTTGGGCAGAGACGCAGGGCCCGCCTCGGTGTTTCGGGTCAACGCCTGCGTCTCGCGGGGCGCTGGTCTTCTCGCGTGGCTCGCCCGGCCGGCGGCGCGCTGATTTGCGCCGCGCTGTCGCCGGTTCGTGCCAGGCGCCGTCAAAAGCGAGCGTTGTGCGTCTTTTGGGCGACAGGATGCTGCGAACGGGTTCGCCGCGCGCGCTCGGGCATCTAGCGCAAAGCTCGCCGGGGGCGTCACAATTGCCACAGCGTGAAGCGCACAGGCGACAGAGCGAACGGCATCAACACAGAGCGAGACACGACACGCGCAACACGCAACACGCGGCACACGCAACACGTGGCACACGCAGAAATGGCCCCCTCGAGTGGCCCATTGGGGACTGGACGACTCGAAGGGGCCCCTGCAGTTCTGCATCCTCCGCGGGCGCTCCTTGGGGTGAGCGCACTTGCCATATTGGGGATAGGCAACGGATACCCTTGATGCAGCCCCCCGCGGATAATGATACAGGAGCGACCTGTGGCCGCATGTCGCCCGTTTGGGGGACAAGTGTCAACGTTCTGGTAACGGCGGCCCCGAGTCTGCTAGCTCCACACGCCGGAAGAGCCGCGCCGGTGGCTGCCGAGCAGGTGCGTGTCGACGACGCCAACCGCCTCCATGAGCGCGAAGGCCGTCACTGGGCCGACGAAGCGAAACCCCTTCGAGCGCAGCGTCTTCGCCAGCGCGATCGACTCCGGCGACGAGCTGGGCACGTCGCGCGCGTGTTCGGGTCGCGGCGTCTGGGCCGGTTGGAACGACCAGATCAGCGAGGCGAGACCGCCCTCGTCGCGCAGGGCGAGCGTCGCCTTCGCGTTCTGCAGCGTCGCCTCGATCTTCATGCGGTTGCGAATGATGGATGCGTCGGCCAGCAGCCGCTCGACGTCGGCCGCGCCGAACCCCGCCACGACCTCCGGGTCGAAGCCCGCGAACGCGACACGGAACGCGGGCCGCTTGCGAAGCACCGTGACCCACGAGAGCCCAGACTGGAACGCCTCGAGACTCAGGCGCTCGAACAGCCCCTGCTCGTCGCGCACCGGCATGCCCCACTCGGTGTCGTAGTACTCGCGCAGCAGGGGATCGCTCGCGGCCCAGAGCGGGCGCGTGCGACCGTCCGCGCCGACGATCAGACTGGTCGTGCCGGCCGCATCCGTGCGTGCCGCACCTTCGGCGGCCGCGTTCTCGGCGCTTGTTCCCTCGTCGGCATGTCCGTCTCGGGTTGCGCCGCCGCCGGGGCTCGCCTGGTCCTGCACTTCACGCATGGGCTCGCCTCTCGAGGTCGATGAGAAAACGCTTGGTCTCGGGGTTGCTGCCGTACGGGCCGGTCGAGCCGTCGGCTCGAACGACGCGGTGCACGGGGACGATGATCGACCATGGCGAGCGCGCGCATGCCGTGCCGACCGCGCGGGCGGCCCTCGGGCGACCGGCCATGATCGCCACCTCGCCGTATGCCGCGGTCTCGCCGTAGGGAACATCGACGACGGCGCGCAGCGCGTCGGCCGCGAAGCCGTGGACGTGCCGCCAGTCGAGCGGCACCGTGAAGACGCGCAGGGCGCCGGCGAAGTACTCGTCGAGCTGCGCGGCGGCGTCGCGAAGGATCGCGCCGGCCGCGACCAGCTGGGGTGACGCGTCGAGCCCCGACGCCGCGCCGGGGTCGTTCGCACTGTCGCCCTCCGCCCCGTGATCGCCCGCGTGGGCACGCGCCCGGCCGCCGTCGCCGATGTGCGCGTCGATCGCGAACACCGGCTCGCCACCCGGCCCGAACACGCCGCGCCGAAGCGTGCGGTCGTTGGGCGCGTCGGCGCCGACCTTTTCGCCCGCACCCCCGCCGCGGTCGTCCCCGCCGTGGCCATCCCCGCCGTCGCGGGTTCGGCCGCGCTCACTCGCGCGTTGGCCGCCCGCGACAAGCTCGAGCGCGAGCAGCCCCTCGGGCGACGCGATCAGGAGCGCATCGCCGACCGGCGTGGGCACCGTCAGGGAAGCCAACGCGGGCAGGGAACCAGCGGCTGCCGGAGAAGTCGGGGATGCCACGGAAGCACGGCGCGCCGGGGGAGTCATGGCACCATCTTCGCGCGGGCTCGCTGCCGACGGGGCGGGATGTCGGCGGGGTGCGGCATCCGCTGCACTCGCGCACGCGATCGGGGGCTGTGCAGGAGGAGTGCGGCATGCCACGCTGGGCCGCATGACCGACACCGCCGCCGCAGCCCCCGCACCGCCCCGCGTGCGCTGGGGGATCATCGCCCCGGGCAGCATCGCACACCGGCAGGTCGCCGATATGCGCCGACACGGGCTGCGAGTCGACGCCGTCGCCTCGCGCGATCTCGCCCGCGCCCGGGCGTTCGCCGCCGAGTTCGCGATCCCACGCGCATACGGCGACTACGAACACCTCTGTGCCGACCCCGAGATCGATGCCGTGTACATCGCGTCGCCGCATCCGTTCCACGCCGAGCAGGCGCTGCAGGCCATCGCGCACGGCAAGCACGTGCTGGTCGAGAAGGCGTTCGCGATGAACGCGGCCCAGGCGCGGGCCGTGTTCGACGCGGCCGACGCGCGGGGCGTGGTCGCGCTCGAGGCGATGTGGGTGCGCTACCTGCCCTACCTGACCGTGGTGCAGAACTGGCTGGCAGAGGGGCACATCGGCCGGGTCCGCGCGATGAGCGCCGACCGCTCGACGGTGCTCTCGGCCGATCCGACCCACCGCGTCCGCGCGATGGAGCTCGGCGGAGGGGCCCTGCTCGACATCGGCGTGTACCCGATCTCGTTCGTGCAGGCGGTGCTCGGCGCACCGGTGGCGATCGTGGCGCGAGGCCGGCTCACCGAGCAGCGCGTGGATGCCGCAGCCGCCGCAGTGCTCGAGTACGCGGACGGCGCGCTTGCCACCGTCACGACGTCGCTCGACACGGTCGGCACGAACGCGGTGACGATCGTGGGCGAGCGAGGCCGGATCGAGGTGCTGCCGAACGCCTACCAGTGGCCGTTCGACGTGCGCCTGGTCGACGCCGAGGGCACGCAGCTCGGTGCGTTCACCGCCTCGCACGAGGGTCGCGGCATGCACTTTCAGGCGCTTGAGCTCGAGGCGCTGGTCGCGGCGGGTCGCACTCGAAGCGAGGTGCTGTCGCCGGATGACACCGTGGAGGTGCTGCGGATCATCGATGAGATCCGGCGCCAGATCGGGGTGCGGTATCCCGCCGACGAAGCGTGACGGCCGGTATGGCCGCCGCATTGTGACGCCAGTGTGACACCGGCAATCCCGCGAAACTCTGCCCGCCTACGATGATCTGGCTCGCGCGCGCATAGTCTGACTGCTGTGTGGCGTGGTGATGGTATGACGGCGTTCGAACTGAGCGACGACTCGAACGCGCCCGAGACCGCGCACAGCGCCCCCGTCGCCCCGCACGATCTCGCCGTCGCCGAGCCGGGCGTGGCGATCTCGCACGTGGCCGACGCCGAGCGGCAGCGCCTGCGCGCCGAGCTCGCGGCGATCGGCGGCCCGTCCTCGCTGCTGCGCTACATCGATGAGCCCGAGATCGGGATCGACATCACGAAGGCGCACCCGAGCAGCCTGCCCACCTTCATCACCGGGCAGTCGACGCTGCTGTCGAATCTGTTCCGCGACGAGGTGGCGCTGCTGCAGGCCCGCCGCGCCGCCGAGGCGATCACGGCGAAGAACGTCGAGCTGCGCACCGTCCGCGGCATCAATGCCGTGCACCTCGCGGTCGGCCTGGCGACCTGGGTCAACGACGGCGCGACCTACACCGCGCCGGTGCTCCTGCGCCCCCTCGCGATCCGCCGCCGCGGCATGGCCGGCGACGGCCCCGACTTCGAGCTGAAGCTGCAGGGCGGCTTCAGCGTCAACCCCGAGCTCGTCACCGTGCTCGAGGAGCACTTCGGCATCGGCCTCGACGGCGAGTCGCTCGCGCTCCTCGCCCACGCCGACGGGGTCTTCAAGCCGCAGCCGGTCATCGACCGCCTGCGCGGGCTCACCGCGCACATCGGCTCGTTCACCGTGCGCCCGCGCCTGGTGGTCTCGACGTTCGCCGACGTCGCCCGCGGTCTCGTCCGCGACCTGACCCCGGGCCGCCGCGACCCGCTCGAGCATCGCGTGCTCGATGCGCTCGCCGGCCACGCGGCCGACCGCGAGGCGCTCGCGGCCGGCCAGGCCGACGTCGACGTGACGAACCCCGATCGCCGCGCGCCCGCCAACGACACGCTCCTGCTCGACGCCGACGACGAGCAGGAGGCCGTGATCGCCGCGATCGCCGCCGGCCGCTCGTTCACCGTCGCTACGCTGCCCGGCACGGGCGGCACGCAGACCGTCGTCAACGCGATCGGCTCGCTCGTAGGCGAGCACAAGCGCGTGCTGGTCGTGAGCCCGCGCCGCTCGACGCTCGAGGGCATCCGCCTGCGCCTGTCGAAGATCGGCCTGCCGGGGCTGGCCGTCACCCCGCCGACCCTGCAGCGCGACCTGATCCGCGCGATCGGCCGCAACGAGAAGGCCGCGGCCCCGCCGCTGGCCGAGGTCGACGAGGCCCTCGTGCGGCTGCGGTCGGTGCTGCTCGACTATCGCGGTGCGCTGACGCAGCAGCATCCACAGCTCGGTGTCAGCCCGCTCGAGACCCTGCGCGAGCTCACCCGCATCTGCACCGCCGACCCGACGCTCATCACGCGCACGCGGCTCGAGGCGCCGGCGCTCGCCGCCATTGCCGCCGATCGCGAGGGCGCCGCACAGAAGCTGGCGCTCGCCGCCCGGCTCGGCGAATTCCGCTTCGGCCCGAACGACTCGCCCTGGTACGGGGTCTCGTTCGCGACGACCGCGCAGGCGACCGACACCCACGCGCTCGCGAAGCGCCTGCACCAGCGCGATGTGCCGCTGCTGCTCGAGCGCGGCTACGAGCTGATCGGGCCGACGCGGATGCGCCCGTTCCAGTCGATCGACGAGCTCGGCGACTACCTGCTGCTGCTGCGCGGGATCCGCGACTCGCTCGACCGCTTCAAGCGCTCGGCGTTCGAGCGCCCGCTCGGCGAGATGATCACTGCGCTCGGCCCGCGCCGCGAGTCGGTGAACATGACCGGCCCGCAGCGTCGGCGCCTGCGGCGCCTGGCGAAGGAGTACCTGCGCCCCGGCGTGCACGTCGCCGATCTGCACGAGGCGCTTGTGCGCATCCAGGAGCAGCGCACGCAATGGCAGCGCTACGTCGAGGTGGGCGTCGTGCCCGAGGTGCCGCTGGGCCTCGGCGACGTGCAGGTCGCGTGGCAGCGCGTGCACGCTGACCTCGAGGCGCTCGACGGCGCTCTCGCGCGCGAGCGGGCCACGCACCTGAACGCGCTGCCGGTCGCCGAGCTCGTGCACACCCTCTCGGGCCTCGCCGCCGACAGCGACGTCATGGAGAACCTGCAGGAGCGGGTCGCGCTGCGCGCCGAGCTCGAGGCGATCGGCCTCGACCCGCTGCTCACCGAGCTCTCGGTGCGACACGTCGCCGAAGACCGGGTCGCCTCCGAGCTCGAGTTCGTCTGGTGGCAGTCGGCGCTTGAGGTCATGCTGCGCAGCGAGCGCGCGCTCCTGGGCGCGAACACCTCGGTCGTCGACCGGCTGGAGCGCGACTTCCGGCTCGTCGACGAGGCGCATGCCGCGGCATCCGGCCAGCTGCTCGCATGGCGCCTGTCTGAGAAGTGGAAGATCGGTCTGATCGACGAGCCCGGCGAGGCTGCCGCGCTCAAGCGCGCGCTCACTCGCGGGCAGCTGACGCCGAGGGCGCTGGTGGATGCCGCGCCCAACCTCACCCGCACCCTCGCGCCCGCGTGGCTCGCGACCCCGTACGACGTGCCGCAGCTGCCCGAGGGCCTCGAGTTCGACGCCGTGCTGCTGGTGGATGCCGCGGGCATGAACCTTGCCGAGGCGGCGCCCGCGATCCGCCGCGCGCGACAGCTCGTCGCCTTCGGCGACCCGGCCACCCAGCGGCCGAGCCCGTTCACCATCGCGGTCACGCAGCCCGAGGTGCAGGCGGCCCAGCTGGGCCAGCCCGGGGCCGCCGGCCAGACCCAGATTCTGCCGATCCTGAGCGAGGAGCCGGCCGCCGCCACCGCTGCCGCCGGCGTGCATCTCGCCGGGGCCGCAGGGGCTGCCCCCGGCGGTGGCGCTGCCGCGGGCACTGGCGCAGTCGGTGCCACGGGAGCCGCCGCCACGACCCCTTCTGCGGCTGCCGCAGCCGAGGCCGCGACGACCGAGTTCGACGAGACCTCGGTGTTCGAGCGTCTCGCGGAGCTCCTGCCCGTGATGACGCTGACCCGCAGCTATCGCGCTGGCGGCGAAGACCTCGCCGAACTCGTGAACGACGCGTTCTACGGCGGCGAGATCGTCTCGCTCCCGTGGGCCGGCTCGTACCTCGGGCGCGGCAGCCTCAGCGTCGACTACGTCGAGAAGGGCATGGGCGCCCCCGACCCGATCTCGGGCGCGGTCGAGAGCACGACCGCCGAGGTCGAGCGCATCGTCACGCTCGTCGCCGAGCACGCGATGAACCGCCCCGGCGAGTCGCTCATGGTCGTCACCGCCAGCCCGAGGCACGCCGAGCGGCTGCGCCACGAGATCACCGTGAAGTTCGCCGAGCGACCGGAGCTGGCCGAGTTCGCCGCCCGCGACAGCGCGGAGCCGTTCGCGGTGCTCACCCTCGAGCAGTCGGTGGCCGAGAGCCGCGACCGCGTGATCTTCTCGCTCGGCTACGGCCTCACGCGCCACGGCCGGGTGCTCTCCGACTTCGGCGACCTCACGACCCCCGACGGCGAGCGGCTGCTCACCGTGGGCATGACCCGCGCACGGCGCTCGATGGTGATCGTCTCATCGATCCGCCCCGACGCGCTCGACGGCCGCACGCTCGAGCACGGCGCCGGCACGCTGTTCGAGATCCTCGCCACGCTCGACGAGAGCGCCCAGCAGGGCGACCGCGACGAGCTCGCCGACCCGCTGACCCGAACCCTCGCGCAGGAGCTGCGCGCGCTCGGCATCGACTGCACGCTGGGATACCGCGGCTCGCTCACGCTGGTCGCCAAGCACGGCGGCAAGGCCGTGGTCGCCGAGAGCGACCCCGAGGTGCATGCCTCCTCGCTGCGCGAGGCGCTCCGCCTGCGTCCGCAGGTGCTGCGTCGTCTCGGCTGGCACTACGTGCGCGTGCACGCCTTCGATCTCTACAGCGACCCGGCCGCGGTGGCAGCGCGCATCGCCGGCGTGCTCGGGCGCGAGGTGGGCCCGACGACGGCGGTGCCCACGGTCGAGCTCGAGGCGACCACACAGCCGATCACCACGATCACCGACTAGCCTGCCTCTCGTGAGTGGCGAACAGGGCGAGAGGGATGCCGCGGCCACGGCCGATGCGGCGACCGGCGCCGCTCGGGCTGACGCGGCTGCGTCTGACGCGGCACTGCCTGACGCGGCACCGCGCCAGCGCATCGTTCGGGTCGGAGTATCCCGCCGCGCCAAGCTGACGCCCGCACCGGGTACGACGGCCGAGCCCACCCACGCCGAGGCGATGGGCGATGCGCCCCGGCCCGCGCCGGGCACGGGCGACACCGGGCCGAACGACGCGCAGCTGCGCGCCGACGTGCCGCCGCACTACTGACGCCGGGCGCCAGCGACCGGCGGCTCGATCGCCCTCCCGCCGAACACTCGGTCGCCGGCGCATGGCGTCGAAGCGCGTGTCGAGGCATCCATGCCAGTGCGCGACGCCAGAGACGTGCACGATGCCCCCGAGAACGGACGATGCCCCCGCGCCGATCGGCACGGGGGCATCTCGCGTGTGTGGATCAGGCCCGGGTCTGGGGCGCCTGCTTCTCGAGCAGGTCGCGGATCTGCACGAGCAGCTCGGCCTCGGTGGGCAGCGGAGCCTCCTCCTCGGCCGGCACGCCGGCCTTGCGAGCGGCGGCCTCCTTGGCCCGGTTCATCGGCAGGACGAACACGAAGTAGACGACCGCCGCGACGGCGATGAAGTTGATGACCGCGCCGATGATGGAGCCGAAGGCGAACTCGGCCTGGCCGCCGCCGAGGGTGGGCACGGTCAGCACGAGGGCCGTGTCGAGGCTGTCGGCCGCGAAGAAGAGGCTGATCAGCGGATTGATCAGCGCGCTGACGACGACGTTGACGATCGCCGTGAACGCAGCGCCGATGACGACCGCGACAGCCAGGTCGATCACGTTGCCGCGGAGGATGAATTCTTTGAAGCCCTGAATCACGAGCGGTGTCCTTGCGTTGGGGCGGTCGCGTGGTTACGCGCTCGCCGGGGTGGAAGCGGAGGTTGACTCCGACTTCGATGATGCCGAAGATGCCCCAGACGCGCCACCGCCCGCGCCGCCGGAGCTCGACGACGAGCCGCTGCGCGAGTCGGTGCGGTAGAAGCCGGAGCCGCTGAAGGTCACGCCGAGGTTGCCGAACACCTTGCGCAGGCGGCCCTCGCACTCGGGGCAGGTGGTCAGCGAGTCGTCGCTGAAGGACTGGTGGATGTCGAACGAGTGCTCGCACTCGGTGCAGGCATAGGCGTAGGTGGGCATGGCTCCTGTGTTTCGCTGGGGCTGTGTGTCGGTGAGGATTGGGTGTGGCGAGGCGACGGTGCGGCTCGCGCGGGTCAGTGCCGCACGGGGTCGAAGGTGAGGGTGCGCGTGGGGGTCACGGCGCCGGTGACGCCCTGGTCGTGCAGCTCGCGGGGCACCGCCTCGACGATCTCGGTGTCGAACACGATGGCGTAGACCGGCGGGCGATTCTCCATCGAGCCGAGGGTCTTGTCGAAGTAGCCGCGCCCCCAGCCCAGGCGCATCCCGCTGCGATCGATGGATGCCGCGGGCACGATCATGAGGTCGACATCGTTGACGGCGATCGGGCCGAGCAGCTCGCCCTCCGGCTCGGGCAGGCCGAACAGGCCCTCGGTCTCGGTGCCATCGGTGCTCGCCACGGCCCAGTCGAGCAGGCCGTCTGCGCGGGTGACGGGCAGCAGCACGCGGATGCCCTCGGCGGTGGCCCAGTTGAGGAATCCACGTGTCGAAGGCTCTGTGCGCGCCGAGAGATAGCACGACAGCGACCGCACGCCGAGGTTCGCGAGCAGCGCACGCAGCTGCTCGGTGATGCCGGCCTCGGCGGCCGCGAGCTGCGCCGGGGTGAGCAGCTGCCGGCGCTCGCGCAGCTCGGCCCTGAGCGCGCGCTTGTCGTTGGTGATGTCGTCAGACATGGGTGCCAGTCTAGGTCGTCATGCCGAAGGCGGCGTTCGGTATGGTGTTCGCTATGTCTTCGAAGCGCATGAAAGCCGTCATTCCCGCCGCCGGGCTGGGCACTCGATTCCTCCCGGCGACGAAGGCGATGCCGAAGGAGATGCTCCCGGTGGTCGACAAGCCGGCGATCCAGTACGTCGTCGAGGAGGCCGCGTCGGCCGGCATCGACGACATCCTCGTCATCATCGGCCGCAACAAGAACGCCATCTCGAACCACTTCGACGCGATGCCCGAGCTCGAGGGCAAGCTCAAAGACAAGGGCGACGACGACCGGCTGCGCCGCGTCATCGAGTCGTCCGACCTCGCCGACATCCACTTCGTTCGCCAGGGCGAGCCGAAGGGCCTCGGGCACGCGGTGCTGCGCGCCCGCACGCATGTGGGCGACGCGCCGTTCGTCGTGATGCTCGGTGACGACCTCATCGACGAGCGCGACCCGCTGCTGCCGAAGATGATCGCCGAGTACGAGAAGCGCGGCGCGTCGGTGATCGCGCTCATGGAGGTCGACCCCGCCATGATCCACATGTACGGCGCGGCGGCGGTCGAGGCCACCGACGACCCCGACGTGCTGCGCGTGACCGGGCTGGTCGAGAAGCCGAAGACCGAGGAGGCGCCCTCGAACTACGCCGTGATCGGCCGGTACGTGCTCGCCCCGCGGGTGTTCGACGTGCTCGAGCGCACCGAGCCCGGCAAGGGCGGCGAGATCCAGCTGACCGACGCGCTGCAGGTGCTCGCGGCGGATGCCGACACCGATGGCGGCGGCGTGTACGGCGTGGTGTTCCGCGGTCGCCGCTACGACACCGGCGATAGAGTTGACTACATCAAGGCCATCGTCCAGCTGGCCGTCGATCGCGAGGATCTGGGGCTCGAGCTGCGCCCCTGGTTCAAGGAGTTCGCCGCCGGTCTCTAGCGCCGGCGCGGCTCGTCCAGTCACCCGCCAACGACGGCGAAGAGAGGTCACGTGGAGTTCGGACCATCGGTGCTCGCGCACGGAACGACCTCGATCCGACTCGTGCGGCCGCGTGACGCGCGGGTGCTGTACGACGAGCTCATGGCCAACCGTGCATGGCTCAAGCCGTGGGAGGCCACGAGCCCGGACGGACCCGTGTCGTTCGACATGCGCAGCGGCATCCGCCGGCTCCTGCAGCAGTATCGCGACGGCCAGGGCGTGCCGTTCGTGATGGAGAGCGAGGGGCAGGTGGTCGGCCAGCTCAACGTGTGGGGGATGGCGCGCGGCTCGCTGAGCTCGACCACCCTCGGCTACTGGGTGAGCAAGAAGGCCGCCGGACGAGGGGTGACCCCCACCTCGGTCGCGCTGGCGACCGACATCTGCTTCGGCGAGCTGGGCCTGCATCGCATGGAGATCTGCATCCGGCCCGAGAACAACGCCAGCCTGCGCGTCGTGCAGAAGCTCGGCTTTCGGTACGAGGGGCTGCGCCGGCGCTACATCCACATCGACGGGGACTGGCGCGACCACTACTCGTTCGCGCTCGTGCGCGAGGAGGTGCCCGAGGGCGTGCTGGCACGCTGGGTCTCGGGCCGCGCGCCGCAGCACGCGGCCGATGTGCCGCCGCAGGACCGGCTGCCCGCGACCTAGGGATCGCCCGCCAAAGCCTCAAGTTTCAGTTGAACTTGATCGACACGCCCGCGCGGCGTCGCGGGCCGTGGCATCCACCCCCTAGCGTGGCTGTATGGGTGGACAGGTGTTGGGCGGCGGTGTCGTCGTACTGGTGGCGGTGCTGCTGTGGCTGGTGTATTTCTTGCCCTCGTGGCATGCGCGGCACCAGTTCAATGCCGCGGAGCGCAATGCCGTCCGCCTGAACCAGGCGATCCGCATCTTCGCCGAGACGAGCGAGACTCCCGATGAGGTGCGGCTCGAGCTCAACGCCCGCACCTCGCGCGCGCAGCAGCGCCTTGCCAAGCAGGTCCGCGTCGAGCAGGAGCAGGCCGCCGCCGAGACGCTGCGCGAGCAGCTCGCCGCGGTGCGCTTCGCACCGGCCGCGCGCATGGCTCGCGCCCGTCGCCGCACGCGGCTGACCGCGACCGCGGCGCTGTTCGTCTCGCTCGCGCTGATCGGCCTCGGCGTCTGGCAGCTTGTCGCCTCGGGCGCGCAGGCCCTGCTGTGGATCGGCGGTGCGCTCGCGCTCGGCAGCCTCGTGGTGCTGCAGCGCATGGCGTCGGTGGCGGCGCGTGCCGCGGTGCGCGCCGTGACCGTGGATGCGGCGGCCCGCCCCGCGAGCGACATCCAGGACTTCGAGCTTCCGGTCGCGGTGCGCAGCGCGAGCTGGACGCCGCGCCCGCTCCCGCAGCAGCTCGTGGCCTCGGCGGGCACGCGCGCCGCCGCGGCGCAGGATGCACGCGAGGCGCAGGAGCACCTGCGCGAGGCCGCGATGGCCGAGGCCATGCGCGAGCGCGCCGCCTCGCTGCGCCCGGCGCCCGTGTCGATCGAGGCCGCGCGCGCCGCGCACGCTGCGGCCGCCGCGCCCGTCGCGCCCGTCGCGCCGGGCGCGCCCTCGAAGTGGGCGAGCATGGGCGTCGTGGACGACGCCGAGATCGAGGCGCACGTTCGCGAGCTCCTCGCCCGCCGCAGCGGATAACGCGCGGCCGCTCGGCTCGCCGATCGCGCCACGTGTCGCAATGGGGCACGATTCGCGTGATAGTCTTTTCGAGTTCAAGGGTCTGTGGCGCAGTTGGTAGCGCGCTTCGTTCGCAATGAAGAGGTCAGGGGTTCGAATCCCCTCAGATCCACCCAGAGTGTCTTACGGGAACACGCGACATCAGTAGATGTGGTGTGTTCCCGTTTGGCTTCCTTGCCTTCGTCGCCGCTGTCGTGTGCTTCGCGGAAGATCGTGGCGAAGGGTTCGGCGATGCGTGGGCGGAGCTGTTCGTTGTCGGTGATGTCGAGGCGGGTGTAGAACGCTTGGTTCGCCAACCGTCGGTCGGCGTCGCCGGAGTGCGCGTAGGCACGGTGCGCGTCGGTGAGGAGTCGCAGGCTGTCGTGGAGGAACGCCCGCCCGCCGGTGTGGTGCTCACTGTGCTCCGCGAGGCGACGGTTGATGTCCGCCAGACCCGCGCGGATGCGGTCTTGGTGGCGTTTCAATGTGGTGAGGTCGATGGCGTCGGCGAAGTGCGCGGCGAGGAGCTTGTCGGACTCTGCTTCCAGGCGTGCCCGGTTCGCGGTCAGGTCCGCGACTTCTTGATCCTGACCCGCTATCCGTTTGTCGAACGCCGCATCCACGTCAGCCGCGAGCCGTTGATAGGTGGCGTCGCTGATCGTGAGGGAAGCGTAGGAGTCCGCGACGAGGCGTTCCGCTACCGCGACGGGCACGGCCCGCCGGGTGCAGGTGGTCTTTTTGGCGGCGCGGCCGGAGCAGATGAAGTAGGCGTAGGTGGTGCCGCGCGGATTCGTGGCGAAGTCCAGCAACATCCGTGACCCGCAAGTGCCGCAGTGCAGGAGCCCTTTGAGGTGGTGGGCGTGCTGGACGTGACGGGTGGCTTTCGCTGTCCGCGCTCGGAGCAGCGATTGCACCTTGTCGAACAGTTCCGGCTCGACAATCCGTTCGTGTGCGCCGGGATGCAGCGCGCCTTTGTAGCGGATGACCCCGGCGTAGTAGGGGTTTGTGAGGAGCTTGTAGAGGGTGTTCTTCCCTAATGGCTTGCTGGGCCGCTTGGGCGTTGGCACGGTGAGGAGGCCGCGTGCGGTGAGGTCGCGGAGGAGGCCGGTGACGGAAGTCTCGCCGGTCGCGTAGTGCTCGAACGCCCAGGTGATGAGTGGTGCGCGTTCAGGGTCAACCTCGACCGTG
>JAKPAC010000039.1 GCA_029779645.1 Actinomycetes bacterium
CGCACGCGCGGGAGCGGCCCGGCCGACACCCGGCCCAAGGCGCGCATGTACGGGCATCCCGGCGGTTGGCGGCGCGAGCGCTACCTCGAGCTGATGCGCGAGTGGGCGGGGCGCGGCGTCACGCTCGAAGACCCCTACGACCCCGCGCTCGTGCGCAGCGCGCCGGTCGCGCTGCGGGCCATGCTCGCCGACGCGCTCGCCGAGGAGGCGACGGCCCGCATCGTTGGGGCGCTCGGCATCGGCTACACGGCCTGGCACGACGTCGCGGCCGGCGGTCGCCGCGCGGCCGGCGACCCGAACGAGAAGCTCGATCACATCGTGCTCGGCCCGACCGGGCTCTACGGCATCCTCTCGGAGGACTTCGGCGCCGCCGTGAACGTGCGCCGGGGCGAGCTCATCGGCGAGGCCGTGCGCGGGCTGACCCCGGTCGCCGATCTGCTCGGACGGATGCGCGTGATCTCGCGCGCGGCGAAGGTGCGGTTCAGCGGCGCGATCGTGGTGCTGCCCGACGAGGATCTGCCCGAGCTGGTCACGACGCTCGGCACGGTGCGCGGCACCCCGGTCGTGGCGGTGGGCCGCAGCGCCCTCGCCAACGTGCTGCGTCAGGGCGTTCCGGGCGCGCGCGACATCGGCGGCAACGAGCTGTTCGACGTCCGCACGCGCCTGCAGGCGACGGTGGCGTTCGTCTAGCATCCACCTGCCACCTGCCACCTGCCACCTGCCACCTGCCACCTGTCACCTGTCACCTGTCACCTGTCACCTGTCACCTGCCACCTGCCACCTGCCACCTGCCACCCCTGTGCCCATGCGCCCTGCGCCACGCGCCTCGCGCCCATGCGGCCTATGCGCCCTGCGCCACGCGCCTCGCGCCTCGCGCCCATGCGGCCCGTGTGCCCCCTGCGCCTCGCGCCCATGCGGCCCCTGTGCCGCTGCGCCTCGCGCCCATGCGCCCTGCGCCCCCTCGCCTCGCACCCGCCCCGCCCCATGCCGTCTCGCCGCCGCACTTCACCGAGACACGGTCGTGACGCCGAGACACACGGGGACCGACTGTGTTTCGAGGTAGAGGCTGTGTCTCGCGGTTGAGGCTCCCCGCCGCATCGCGGCGCGCGCCGCGCAGCTGTGCTGCCGTAGCTTTGCACCCGACCGGCGCCGGGCACGGCGCTGCACCGAGACGGACCCGGCCGATACGGATGCCGCCGGAGCCGCCGGAGCCGCCGGAGCCGCGGAGCAGCGGAGTCGCAACCGCGGCAACCGCGGCAACCGCGCTGGGCGGGGCAGCGCGCGGCGCTAGGCCGAGGCGGGCACCGCATGCGCCGCGCACGGCAGCGCGTCGCACGACTCGCACACGACCGCCTGCGTGCGGCACGAGGCATCCACGCAGTTCGCGGTGCGACTCGTCGCGGCGCCGCACCCGACGCAGACGCCGATGACGGCGGCGTCGCCGGTGAAGTCCATCGAGCCGCGGCCGTCGAAGACGTAGAGCGAGCCGTCCCAGAGGCCGTCGTCGCCGTAGCGCTCGCCGTAGCGCACGACGCCGCCGGCGATCTGGTAGACCTCGCTGAAGCCGCGGTCGATCATCAGCGACGAGAGCACCTCGCAGCGGATGCCGCCGGTGCAGTAGGTCACGATCGGGCGGTCCTTGAGGTGGTCGTACGCGCCCGAGTCGAGCACGCTCACGAAGTCGCGGGTCGTCTCGACCGGCGGCACGATCGCGCCGCGGAACCGGCCGATCTGCGCCTCGATCTGGTTGCGACCGTCGAAGAACACCACGTCGTCGCCGCGGGCATCGACGAGCTCGTGCACCTGATCGGGCGAGAGCGGGATGCCGCCGCCGACCACGCCCGCCGCGTCGACGCGCAGCGCCTCCGGCGCCCCGAACGACACGATCTCTTCGCGGACCTTGACCACGAGGCCCGGAAAATCGCTGCTCTGCAGCCACGGCACGGGACGGCGCTTGGGGGTGCGCTTCGTGTCTTCGGGCTCGAAGCCCGTGCCCTCGCTCCACTTCACGTCGAGGCCGGCGAAGGGCGCGTACTCGGCGGTCGCGCGCGCGTACGCCTTGCACGCCTCGAGCTCGCCCCCGACGGTGCCGTTGATGCCCTGCGACGAGATCAGGATGCGCCCGCGCAGGCCCAGCGACTCGCACAGGGCGCGCTGCCAGAGGCGCACGGCCTCCGGGTCGGCGACGGGGGCGAACGCGTAGTACAGCAGAATCTTGGGCACGGCCATGGCGCTATTCTCGCAGGCCGCACCCGAACGCCCGCTGGGTCGGGCGCGTGCTGGGTCGGGCGCGTGCTGGGTCGGGCGCGTGCTGGGTCGGACGCCCGCTGGGTCGGACGCCCGCTGGGTCGGGCGCGTGCTGGGTCCGACCCACGCTGGCCCGAACGCGCGCCGGGCCGAACGCCCGCCGCAGCGGTGCGCCCGGCCCAGCACGGGAAGCGGCGTCTACGCCTTGGCGAAGCCGCGGGCGGTCTCGAGCAGCAGGCGCGCGCCGAAGCCGGTCGCGCCCTTCGGCCGCCAGGCCTCGTCGGCGTCGACGGCCATCGTGCCGGCGATGTCGAGGTGCGCCCACGGCGTCTTGCGCGTGAAGTGGTCGAGGAACAGGGCCGCGGTGGTCGCGCCCGCGTAGCGGCCGCCGATGTTCGACAGGTCGGCGATGTCGGAGTCGAGCTGCGGGCGGTACTTCCGCTCCAGCGGCAGCTGCCACAGCGGCTCGCCGGTGGCGGCGGATGCCGCGAGCGTGAGGTCGATCACGCGCTGGTCGTTGCCGAGCACCGGAGCGGTCGACTGGCCGAGCGCCATCAGCGCGGCACCGGTGAGCGTCGCGATGTCGATGATCGCGTCGACGCCCTCCTCCACGGCGAGGGCGATGGCATCCATCATGACGAGGCGTCCCTCGGCGTCGGTGTTCTTCACCTCGACGGTGGTGCCGTCGCGCGCGGTGAGCACGTCGCCGAGCTTGTACGCCGTGCCCGACGGCATGTTGTCGGTGCACATGAGCCAGCCGGTGACGGATGCCGTGGCCCCCGCATCGCGCAGACCCGTGAAGGCGCCCAGCACGGCGGCCGCGCCGCCCATGTCCATCTTCATGAGCAGGTGCATCGGGTCGGAGGGCTTGAGCGAGATGCCGCCCGAGTCGTACATGATGCCCTTGCCGACGAGGCCGAGGTGGCCGGTCGCCTCGCCCTCGGGGCGGTACGTGAGCTTGATCATGCGCGGCTCTTCGGCGCTGCCCTGGTTGACGCCGAGCAGGCCGCCGCAGCCGAGCTCGGTGAGGGCGGCCTTGTCGAACAGCTCGACGCCGAAGCCGAAGCGCTCGCCCAGCTCGACGGCGATGTCGCCGAGCCGGGTGGCCGTCAGGTGGCTGGGGGGCGTGTTCGCGAGGTCGCGGGCGATCACCGCGCTGCGAGCGCACACACGTGCGGCGGCGAGCGCGCCGGCAACGGCGGCGCCGGATGCCTCGGCCCCGGGCACCGAGAAGCTCGCGGCCTCGAGGGCGACGGCCTTCGGGTCGCTCTTCAGTGCGGTGTAGCTGTAGCGGGCGAGCAGCGCGCCCTCGCTCAGCACTCCGGCCGCGGTGGCGGCATCGACATCGCCCAGCGCGCCGACGCTCAGGCCGATGCGCGCGTGGCGGGCCGCGGCCCGCGCGAACGTCGCCGCGAGGTCGCGCAGGGCCGCGGCATCCACCTCGGCCGCCTCGCCCGCGCCGACGGCGACGAGCTCGGGGCCCTCGGCCTGCGGCAGCACGAGCGAGGAGCCGGCCTTGCCGGTGAATCCGGCGCGCTCGAGGGCGGCGCGGTCGAGGCCGAGCTCGGCGGGCACCTCGCCCTCGGCGAAGACCGCGAAGCCGAGGGCGTCGGCGGCCGCCGCGTCGAGGGCACCGACGGTGACGGTGACGGCATCGAGGGCGGCGAGGGCGGGAACGGGGGCAGAAGAACTCATGCGTCACTCTCCGGGTTCAGGGGGATGGTGGTATCGACCGTATCGTTGTCGTCGGGTTCGAGCGTGGTGGGAAGCTCTCCGGCGATGCGGCCCGGCATGCGGGTCGCGGGCACGATCGCCAGCAGCGCGAGCGCGCCGAGCCCGAGCAGCGAGTACTGGAGGGCGCGCAGGCGCGCCTCGGCGTTGAGCTCGATGGCCGCGGCGACCTCCGCCGGTGTGGCCGACGTGTTCGCCAGCGCCTGCTCGAGCTGGTCGTTGGTGAGGAAGTTCGTGTCGTCGAAGTTGACCTCTGAGATGAGCTGGGGTGAGATCTCGGGATGCTCCGTGGCCGCGGTCGCGACCAGCGATGCCAGCATGCCCACGGCGAACGCGCTGGCCACCGCGATGCCCACCGAGCCCGAGAGGTTGTGCACCAGGCCGCGCCACGCGCCGACGTCGCCCGCGAGCGCCTTGGGCGCCGACGAGAGCAGCGTGTTGAACACGAGCGCCACGATCGCCCCCTGGCCGAGGCCGAGCAGGATCAGCCCGATCACGATGAACAGCTGGCCCCAGTCGCCGCGGATGCTGAACGCGAGCAGCGTCAGGGCCCCGGCGACCACCACGAAGCCCGAGGCGGCGAGCACGCGGGGCGCGAACCGGCTGTAGAGCACGGCCACGAACGTCGAGGCGAGGAAGATCGAGAGCGTGTAGGGGATGATCGAGAACGAGGTCTGGATGCCCGTGAGTCCCTGCACCACCTGCATGTAGAGGGGGATCAGGAAGTTCGCGGCGGTGCCGACGAACAGCATGATCGCCATGCACGCGGTCACGGCCAGCTCCGAGCTCGTGGCGAGCACCCGCAGGTCGAAGATGCGCGAGCGCCGCTGCCTCTGCCGCCGGGCGATCCAGACGAAGAAGCCCTGGCCCACGACGAGGCCGAGGATGATCAGCAGCGGGGCGGGCGAGACGCCGAGCACATCGAAGGGCGCCGCGTCGGTGGCCTGCCAGACGCCCCAGCTCGCGAGGCCCGAGAACCCGAAGCTGAGCAGGATGATGCTGATGGCGGCGAGGATCGCGCCGGCCCAGTCGATCCCCAGATCAGGCTGCGGGGGCACCTTCTTGAGGCGGAAGCTCAGGAGCAGGTTCACGACGCCGAGCACCACCACGAGGGCGAAGCTGTAGCGCCAGCCGATGCTCGCGGCGAACCAGCCGGCGATGAGGAGGGCGAGCACGCCCGCCGCCGGGATGGCGGCGGCGAGCAGGCCGATCGCGCGCGCCTGCTGCGCGCCGCTGTAGCTGGTGGCGATGAACACCGTGAGCGCGGGCGCGATGAGCGCGATCACGGCGCCCGACGAGGCCTGCGCGATGAAGAGCATCGCCGGGCTCTGGCTCAGCGCCACGGCGGCCATCGCGCTCGCGTGGATCGCGACGGCGATCTGGAAGACGCGGCGGGTGCCGAAGCGCGAGCCGATCTTCGCTCCGAGCAGGATGAACGCGGCCATCGCGAAGGTGCCGGCGGTGATCGCGGTGCCGACCGAGGTGGCCGGGGTGTCCAGATCGCTGGTGATGCCGGCCATCGAGACGGTGAGCGCGTTGACCGCGAACGACGCTTGGATCTGCGTGAGGACGACGACGATGAGGGGTATCCACGACGTCTTCGCCGGCACAGTGGCGGACGGCGCGGAAGCGTGCGAAGCGTGCATGTGGCTCCGATCAGTGTTCGTGACCCGCTGCAGACCTGAGTCGTGCCACTAATGTGATCGGCGTGGACCCCATCGTCAGCACGCTCCTGATCCTAGTGCTGGCGATCGTCGCGTTCATATCGGGAAAAGTGCCGCTCGGGGTCACCGCGATCGGCGTGGCCCTCGCCCTGTTCTTCACGGGCGTGCTCACGCTCCCCGAGGCGCTCGCCGGCTTCGGCGACTCCACGGTGCTGTTCATCGCGGCGCTGTTCGTCGTGAGCGATGCGCTCGATGCCACGGGGGTGACCGCATGGGCCGGCGGACAGGTCATCGGCCGGGCCGGCGCCAAGCGCCTGCCGCTGCTGCTGCTCATCTGCCTGCTCGTCGCGCTCGTGACCGCGCTGATCAGCGTGAACGGCGCCGTCGCCGCCCTCCTGCCGCTCGTCGTGGTGGTGGCGACCCGGGCGGGCATCGCGCCCTCGCGGCTGCTGCTCCCGCTCGCGTTCACGGCGCACGCGGGCTCGCTCCTGATGCTGACCGGCACGCCCGTGAACATCATCGTCTCCGACTTCGCGGAGGACGCGGGCGGGCGGGCGTTCGGGTTCTTCGAGTTCGGCGCCGTCGGGGTGCCCCTGGTTGCCGGCACGATCCTCATCATCGCCCTGTTCGGCGACCGGCTGGTGCCCGAGCGCCGCGCCGCCGTCATGTCGACCGACCTCAGCCAGCACGCGCAGACGCTGCGCGAGCAGTACGCGCTGTCGGTGGATGCCGGCGCCCTGCTGGGCCCGCACAGCGGGGTGAGCGAGGTCGTGATCCCCCCGCGCTCGCCGCTGATCGGCCTGCATGTCTTCCAGGGCATGTGCACGCCGAGCGGCGACCTCGTGGTCCTGGCGGTGCGCCGCGGCGAAGACGCCCTCGAGGGCCCCGACGCGGTGCTTCGCTCCGGCGACACGCTGCTCCTGCAGGGCTCGTGGGACGACCTCGATCAGCACACGTCCGGCGCCGACGTGCTGGTGGTCAACGCCCCGGCGCAGATTCGCCGGTCTGTGCCCCTGGGCAGGGGCGCGAAGCGCGCGATCACCATCCTCGTGCTGATGGTCGCGCTGCTGGCAACGGGCATCGTGCCGGCGGCGGTCGCCGCGCTGCTGGCCGCGTGCGCGCTGGTGCTCACCCGGACCGTCACGCCCGCGCAGGCGTACCGCTCCATCTCGTGGACGACGATCGTGCTGATCGCCGGCATGATTCCCCTGTCGACCGCGTTCATCCAGACCGGCGCGGCCGAGCTGATCGCGGGGTGGATGCTCGCGGTGCTCGGCGACGCCAGCCCGCACGTGGTGCTCCTGGCGCTGTGCGTGCTCACGGTGGTGCTCGGGCAGCTGATCAGCAACACGGCGACCGTGCTCATCGTCGCGCCGATCTCGATCGCGGTGGCGCACACCCTGGAGCTGTCGGTGCTGCCGTTCATGATGGCGCTCACGGTCGCGGGGGCCGCCTCGTTCCTGACGCCGATCGCGACCCCGGCGAACCTGATGGTGATGGAGCCCGCGGGCTACCGCTTCGGCGACTACTGGAAGCTCGGTCTGCCGCTGGCGCTGTTCTTCATCGCGATCGCGGTGTTCTACGTGCCCCTGCTCTGGCCGTTCTGAGCTGCGCCGCACACGCGGGGGTTGGGCATGTCGGTGGTGCGAAGTACCCTTGTGATCTGCGAAATGATGCCGTGGCGTGGCATCCATGGTCGTGACCGCCCCCACCTTCGGAGACCCCGTGCTTGGCAAACTGCTGTTCCGCTCGCTGAAGCCCTACAAATGGCTGCTGCTGGGCGTGCTGATCTTTCAATTCATCTCGGCGATGGCGTCGCTGTTTCTTCCGCGCCTGAACGCCGACATCATCGACAAGGGCGTCGCCACGGGCGACACCGGCTACATCTGGTCGACCGGCACCTTCATGCTCGCGATCTCGCTCGCGCAGATCACGTGCTCGATCATCGCGACGTACTTCGCGGCGCGGGCGGCGATGGCCGCGGGCCGCGACATCCGCCGCGACGTCTACGAGAAGGTCAGCGCGTTCTCTGAGCGCGAGGTCTCGCAGTTCGGCCCGGGCTCGCTGATCACCCGCAACACGAACGACGTGCAGCAGGTGCAGATGCTGGCGATGATGGGCGCCACCATGCTGGTGACCGCGCCGCTGCTGGCGATCGGCGGCATCATCATGGCGCTGCAGCAGGACGTGGGCCTCAGCTGGCTGATCGCCGTCGCCGTGCCCGGCCTGCTGCTGGTCGCGACGCTGATCGTCAGCCGCATGGTGCCGCTGTTCCGGGCGTTCCAGGCCAAGCTGGATGCCATCAACCGGATCCTGCGCGAGCAGCTGACCGGCGTGCGCGTCGTGCGCGCGTTCGTGCGCGAGAGCATCGAGGCCGAGCGCTTCCGCGAGGCGAACCACGACATCATGGTGGTCGGGCGCAAGGTCGGCTCGTTGTTCGTGCTGCTGTTTCCGCTCGCGATGCTCGTGCTGAACGTCACGGTGGTCGGGGTGATCTGGTTCGGCGGCATCCAGGTGGATGCCGGGGCCGTCGAGATCGGCACGCTGTTCGCGTTCATGCAGTACGTCGGGCAGATCCTCATGGGCGTGCTCATGGCCACCTTCATGACGATCATGATTCCGCGCGCCGCCGTGTCGGCCGAGCGCATCAGCGAGGTGCTCGCGAGCGAGTCGACGCTGCGACGCCCCGAGCACCCGGTGACCGAGTTTCCGACGCCGGGCACGGTCGCGTTCCGCGGCGCCGCGTTCACGTACCCGGGCGCCGAGGCGGCGGTGCTCGCAGACATCACGTTCGATGCCGCGCGCGGCGAGACGGTGGCCATCGTCGGCTCGACCGGCTCCGGCAAGTCCACGCTCATCTCGCTCATCCCGCGCCTGTTCGACGTGACGGCCGGCAGCGTGGCGGTCGGCGGCGTCGACGTGCGAGAGGCCGACCTCGATCGACTGTGGCGGAGCATCGGGCTCGTGCCGCAGCGGCCGTTCCTGTTCACGGGGACCGTGGCATCCAATCTGCGCTTCGGTCGGGAAGAGGCCACCGACGACGAGCTGTGGCACGCGCTCGAGATCGCGCAGGGGCGCGAGTTCGTCGAGGCGATGGACGGCCGGCTTGCGGCGCGCATCGCCCAGGGCGGCACCAACGTCTCGGGCGGGCAGCGCCAGCGCCTGGCGATCGCCCGCGCCATCGTGCACCAGCCGGAGATCCTCGTGTTCGACGACTCGTTCTCGGCGCTCGACCTGACCACCGACGCGCGCCTGCGGCAGGCGCTGTGGCGGGCGCTGCCGCAGACGACGAAGATCGTCGTCGCGCAGCGAGTGTCGACCATCACCGACGCCGACCGCATCGTCGTGCTGGAGGACGGCCGGATGGTCGGGCTCGGCACGCATGAGGAGCTGCTGGAGCGCAGCGTCACCTATCGCGAGATCGTGCAGTCGCAGCTGGGGGTCGAGGCATGAGCACGCCAGACCTGACGACCGAGGAGGAGCGCCTCGAGCTCGAGCTCGCCGAGCAGGCGCGCCTGGGCGCCGACGACTGGTCGAGCGTCGCCCCCGGCAAGGCCGCGAACTTCGGCCGCAGCTTCGGCCGGCTCATCGGGCTGCTGAAGCCCCACGCCTTCGGCTTCACCTTCGTGTCGCTGCTCGGCGCGATCAGCGTCGTCATGGCCGTGATCGCCCCCAAGGTGCTCGGCGAGGCGACGAACATCATCTTCGAGGGCGCCGTCTCGGCCGCGCTCGGCGGGCAGTTCCCCACAGGGGCGACGCAGGCCGACGTGGTCGCCGCGCTGCAGGCGGCCGGCCAGAACGACTTCGCGGCCATGGTCGCCGCCATGAGCCACTTCGTCGTGGGCGCCGGCGTCGACTTCGCCGCGCTCGCCGTCGTCATCCGCTGGGTGCTGATGCTCTACGTGGCCTCGGCGCTGCTCGGCTGGCTGCAGGGCTTCGTGATCAACGTGATCATGGTGCGCACGATGTTCCAGCTCCGCGCCGACGTCGAGGCCAAGATCAACCGCATGCCGCTCTCGTACTTCGACAAGGTGCAGCGCGGCGAGCTCATCTCGCGCGTCACCAACGACATCGACAACATCACGCAGACGATGCAGCAGTCGCTCTCGACCGTCGTCACCTCGGTGCTCACCGTCGTCGGCGTGCTCGTGATGATGTTCTCCATCTCGTGGCAGCTCGCGATCGTGGCGCTCGTCTCGCTGCCGCTCATGGCGGTGATCTTCGGCATCATCGGCCCGCGCTCGCAGAAGGCCTTCGGCATCCAGTGGCGCAAGGTCGGCCGCCTGAACGCGCGCGTCGAGGAGTCGTTCTCGGGTCACGCCCTCGTGAAGGTGTTCGGTCGCGAAGCCGACTCCCGCGCGAAGTTCGACGCCGACAACCAGGAGCTGTTCGAGGCGAGCTTCAAGGCGCAGTTCCTCTCCGGGATGATCATGCCGGGCATGATGTTCATCGGCAACCTCACCTACGTCGGCATCGCCGTGCTCGGCGGCCTCATGGTGGCCAGCGGACAGCTGCGCCTGGGCGATGTGCAGGCGTTCATCCAGTACTCGCAGCAGTTCACCCAGCCCCTCTCGGAGCTCGGCGGCATGGCGGCGGTCGTGCAGTCGGGCACCGCCTCGGCCGAGCGGGTGTTCGACCTGCTCGATGCCGAAGAGCAGGAGCCCGACGACCCGAACGCGCCGAAGCTGGTCGACGGCGAGGGCGTCATCGAGTTCAGGAACGTGCGGTTCTCCTACGACCCGGAGCGCCCGCTCATCACCGATCTCTCATTCCGGGTCGAGCCCGGGCAGACGGTCGCGATCGTGGGGCCGACCGGCGCGGGCAAGACGACGCTGGTCAACCTGATCATGCGCTTCTACGAGCTGGATGGCGGGCAGATCCTGCTCGATGGGCAGGACATCGCGGCGCTGACGCGAGACGACGTGCGCTCGCGCACGGGCATGGTGCTGCAGGACCCGTGGCTGTTCGCCGGGACGATCCGCGAGAACATCCGCTACGGCAAGGAGACGGCATCCGATCAGGAGATCGTGGATGCCGCGGTGGCGACCCGCGTCGACCGCTTCGTGCACTCGCTGCCGGACGGGTACGACACCGTGCTCGACGAGGATGCGTCGAACGTCTCGGCCGGCGAGAAGCAGCTGATCACGATCGCGCGCGCGTTCGTGGCGCAGCCCTCGGTGCTGATCCTCGACGAGGCGACCTCGTCGGTCGACACGCGCACCGAGCTGCTCCTGCAGCACGCGATGGCGGCGCTGCGCAAGGGGCGCACCTCGTTCGTGATCGCGCACCGGCTGTCGACGATCCGCGACGCCGACCTGATCCTCGTGATGGAGCACGGCGACATCGTCGAGCAGGGCACGCACGAGGAGCTCATCGCCCGCGAGGGCGCGTACTGGCGCCTGTACGTCTCGCAGTTCGAGCAGGCGGCCAGCGACCTCGACGCGGAGGGCGTCTCGCACGAGGGCGCGATGGACGACGACGCGACGGCCGAGGGCGCGACGGGCGAGGGCGTCCGGGCTGACGCGTCCGAAGGCGTCGCGGCAGACGCGCCAGCCGAGACCACCGACACCCCCGAGGCCGTCGAGTCGCCCGAGGCGGCCGCCGCACCCGGCGCCAGCGAGCCCGGCGCGCACGCCGAGCCGACACCTGGGGAGGCGCCCGCCGGCGGAGCGTGATCGCCCGCGGCCGCGCTCAGCGCAGCCCGAGCAGCTCGAGCGGATGCGTCAGGCGCCACCAGGGGCTCGGGCCGTTGATCTCGGCGGCGAGCTCCAGGGGCACGGTCGTCGTGTTCAGGGGACCGGCGACGCGCGCCTCGCCGACGGTGGCTCCGGCATCGCGCTGCCCGTCGATCTCGATCGAGCTGGTCGCGGTGCCCGCGCTGCCGTTCCACCCGACGAGCATCGCGTCCTCAGCGAGCACCACATCGACAACCTCGCCCCAGGCGGTGCGCACCTCGCCCGCGGGCGTGCCCGCCGCAATCGCGGCGTACGGCTGCAGATCGAGCTCGGCGGCGTCGAACAGCGCCCGGGTCGCGGCCGAGCGGTCGTCCGAGGTGGGCTGATCGAGCACCACGGCGTACACGGTGACCGTGGTGTCGCCGACGGTGACGTGCTTGGCGGCGAGCAGGTTGCGGCCGTTGAGAAAGCCGGTCTTCAGGCCGACGACGCCGGGATCGGCGAGCAGCTCGTTCGTGTTCTTGACCAGGCCCGCGCCCGGCAGCTCGGCGGTGCGCTGGGCGACGATCTCGGCGATCACCGGGTGCGCCATCGCCAGCTCGCCGAGCTGCAGCAGCGCCTCGGGCGTGGCGGTGTTGCCCTGGCCGATGCCCGAGGGGTCGGCGATCGTGATGTCGCGCACACCGTGGCGCACGAGCCACTCGTTCGCGGCGCGCGCATAGACCTGCGGCGAGGGGTAGAGCGTGCTGGTGAGGCGCTCGGCGTAGTTGCCCGCCGAGCCGATCAGCAGGCCCTGCAGCAGCTGGTACTGGGTGAGCGTGCCGCCGACGGGCACGGGCAGCACCGACTCGCCGCTGCGGTTCAGCTGCCACATCCGCGCCTGATCAGCGGCGGTGAAGCGGTATTCGGGGCCCTGCTCGCCGAGCGCGAGCGGCTGCTCGTCGAGCACGACCAGCGCGGTGACGAGCTTGGCGATGCTCGCCATCGCGGTGCGATCGACGGTGGATGCCGCATCCCCCGAGACGCCCCCGACGCCGACCGCGGCGCTGCCCACCTCGGGCCAGACCGGCGTGAGCTCCGGCGCGGGCGCGACGGTGAGCCCGATCACCTCTGGGGTGGGCGGGAGCGCGTGCAGCGGCCACAGGAGCGTGCCGCCGGCGTAGGTCGCGACCACGGCGACGGCGAGGCCGAGCGGCACGAGCACGCCCGGCCGCCACGGGCTGCGCCGCGGCGGCCGCGTGATCAGGGTGTCGAACTCGTTGCCGAAGCTCGCCTCGACCGGGCCCGTGCCCAGGCGCTCGGGCTCGACCCAGGAGAGCGCCCGGGCGGGGGCCGGAGACGCGGGCGCTGGGGAGGCGGGAGCTTGGGGAGGCACGGGCCTACGGTACCCGACGCGGCCGAGGCTATACTTGAGCCACACAACACGGGAGTCCGGTAGGCCGGGCTGAGAGGAAGCGACACACGCTTCGACCGTTGAACCTGATCTGGATCATGCCAGCGCAGGGAGATCATGATGCAAGAGTGCTTCGTTCGATGGGCGGCCGCGTGGCGGCGCCGTCGCGCGGCGCGCGTCTTGTGCGCGTTCCCCACCGCTGGTCGCACACAAGGAGCGAGAATCTCATGAGTACGACCATCCCCACCCCCACCCCGGCCGCGGCCGGCACGGCGAGCAACCGGGCGAAGCCGGTCTGGCGCTGGCGCGTCGTCGACATCGTCGTGGCGAGCGTCATCGGCGTCGCGGCGGGGCTCATCTTCATGGCCTGGGGCGTCGGATACCTCGGCCCGAAGGCGATCCTCGAGCCGCTGCTGCCGGGCCTGCAGGGCCTGCTCGACGGCCCCTGGCTGTTCGCCGGCGTGCTCGGCGCGCTGATCATCCGCAAGCCCGGCGCGGCGGTCTACACCGAGCTGCTCGCGGCCGTGGTCTCGGCGCTCGTGGGCAACCAGTGGGGCGGGCTCCTCACGATCGAGGCCGGCCTCGTGCAGGGCCTCGGCGCCGAGCTCATCTTCCTGCTGTTCTTCTACAAGCGCTGGAGCCTGCCCGTCGCGGTGCTCGCGGGCGCCGGCGCCGGCATCTTCGGCGCCCTGAACAACATGGTGTTCTGGTACGCCGGCTCCGATGTGACGTTCACGGTCGTGTACCTCGTGAGCTCGACGATCTCGGGCGCCGTCATCGCCGGTGGCCTCTCGTGGGTGCTCGCGCGCGGCCTGGCCGCGACCGGCGCGCTCAGCCGCTTCGCCTCCGGCCGCAGCGCGGAACGGGTCTGAGCCGTGGGCTCGGGCATCTCGCAGCGGTGAGCACCGCCGGCACGCGCCCCGTCCGCATCGATGCGCAGGGCTGGGGGTGGCGACACGCGGGCCGGGCGGCCTGGGCCGTCGCCGGCCTCGAGCTGCGCATCGAGCCGGGCGAGCGCGTGCTGCTGCTCGGCGCCTCCGGCTCGGGCAAGTCGACGCTGCTGCACGGCCTCGCCGGCGTGCTCGGTGGCGACGAGGAAGGCGAGGCGGCGGGTGCGCTGCTCGTGGACGGCGCGCCCGCGGCCTCGGCTCGCGGCCGCGCCGGCCTCGTGCTGCAAGACCCCGACTCGCAGGTGATCCTCGCGCGCGTCGGCGACGACGTCGCTTTCGGCTGCGAGAACCTGGGCGTGCCGCGCGAGCAGATCTGGCCCCGCGTGCACGACGCGCTCGGCGCCGTCGGCCTCGACGTCGCGCTCGACCGGCCCACCAAGGCGCTCTCGGGCGGGCAGAAGCAGCGGCTCGCCCTCGCGGGCGCCGTCGCCATGCGCCCGGGCCTGCTGCTGCTCGACGAGCCGACCGCCAACCTCGACCCGCAGGGCGTCGGCGAGGTCGTCCGCGCCGTCGAGCGGGTGCTCCATGCGACGGGCGCGACCCTCGTCGTGGTCGAGCACCGCGTCGAGGCGTGGCTGCCGCTCGTCGATCGCGTCATCGTGCTCGGGGCGGGCGAGGGCGGCACCACGGTGATGGCCGACGGCTCGCCGGAGGCCGTGCTGCGCGGCATGGGTGCGGCCCTGTCGGCAGCGGGCGTGTGGGTGCCCGGGTTCGGGCCGAGTCATCCATCGCCGCCCCCCGCAACCGGCGGCGAGACGCTGCTGGATGCCGCCGACCTCGCGATCTCGCGGGTACATCGGCCGCGCAGGATGAGCGACGCGGCGTTCGCGCCCAACGTCGTCGCGCGCGAGATCGCGCTCGAGGTGCGGGCGGGCTCGGTGCTCGCGGTGACGGGGCCGAACGGGGCGGGCAAGTCGACGCTCGGCCTCACGATCGCCGGGCTGCTCGCGCCGGTCGCGGGCCGGGTGCACGCCGCGCCCACGCTGGCGGGCGGGCTCGGCCCCGACCCGATGCGCTGGCGATCGCGAGAGCTGCTGACCCGCATCGGCACCGTGTTTCAAGACCCGGAGCACCAGCTGCTGGCAGCCACCGTCCGCGGCGAGCTGGAGGTGGGCCCCCGGGCGCTGGGTCTCGGCCAGGCCGAGATGGACGCCCGGATCGAGCCGCTGCTCGAGCGCCTGCGCCTGGACCGGCTGGCCCGCGCGAACCCGTACACGCTCTCGGGCGGCGAGAAGCGGCGGCTCACGGTGGCGGCGGCGCTCGCGACGGCGCCGCGGATGCTCGTGCTCGACGAGCCCACGTTCGGGCAGGACGCCCGCACCTGGGCCGAGCTGGTGGCACTCCTCGCCGAGCTTCGCGACGAGGGCACGGGCATCGCCGTCGTCACGCACGACGACGAGGTCGTGCGCGCGCTGCACGCGACGCGGCACGCGCTGGAGGTGCAGCGATGAGCGATTCCTCCTCGCCCTTCGCGAGCGAGCGCACCGCCGAGGCGCCGCGCAGCTGGCTCGCGCGCGTGAATCCGGTCGCCAAGCTCGCCGCCAGCGCGGTGATCGCCCTGCCGCTCGTGTTCACGCTCGACACCGTCTCGGCCGCGGTCGCCGTGGTGCTCGAGTGCGTGCTGTTCCTGTTCGCCGGGCTCTCGTGGCGCACGTTCTGGCTCCGCACCGCGCCCGTGTGGATCGCCGCGCCGCTGACCGGCATCACCATCGCCCTCTACGGCAGAAGCTCCGGCACCGTCTACTTCGAGTGGCTCATCATGCGCGTCTCGGAGGGATCCCTCGAGCTCGCGCTCGCGACCTTCCTCCGCGTGCTCGCCATCGCGCTGCCCTCGGTCGTGCTGTTCGTCACGGTCGATCCCACCGACCTCGCCGACGGGCTCGCCCAGGTGTGGCGCCTGCCGGCCCGCTTCGTGATGGGCGCCCTCGCGGGGCTGCGCATGGTGGGCCTGTTCATCGACGACTGGCGCGCGCTCGAGCTCGCCCGCCGCGCCCGCGGCGTCGCCGACGCCGGGCGCCTGCGCCGCTTCGTCGGCATGGCGTTCGCGCTGCTCGTGCTCTCGATCCGCCGCGGCTCCAAGCTCGCCACCGCGATGGAGGCCCGCGGCTTCGGCGCAGACATCCCCCGCACCTTCGCGCGCGAGTCGCGCTTCGGCGCGAGCGAGTGGATGCTGATCGCCATCGCCGCGGCGGTCTCGATCGTCGCGGTCGCCGCCGCCGTCGCGACGGGCGCGTTCAACTTCATCCTCGGTCCGCAGGAGTAGCCGCGCGGCTCACGTCTCGTTCCACAGCTCCCGGTAGTACGCCATCCGCTCGGGGTCGGGCGCGACGCCGTAGGCCGCGACGAGGGCTTCCTCCCAGCCTGGGCCGTAGTTCCACTCGGTGCTCATGGCGGCGACGGCGATGTCGGCCCAGCGATCGGCGACCCCCAGCGCGCCGAGGTCGACGTGCCCGGCCGGGCGCCCGTCATCGCCGATGAGCGTGTTCGGGCAGCACGCGTCGCCGTGGCATACGACGAGGCGGTCGACGGGTGGCGGGGTGCGCAGGCGGGCAGGCACCTGGATGCCGCGGCCCGCCGCGTTCGCGATCCTCGCCTGCACCGACCAGTCGAACGGGCACTCGGCCACCGGCAGGGCGTCGTGCAGGGCGCGCAGCCCGGCGCCCACCGCGCGCACCGCGCGCGCGGGGTCGGCGATCCAGCGCGGCGCGGCCGCGCTCTCGCCCGGCAGCGCCGCCGTCACGAGCCATTCGTGGGTGCGGTCGGCGCCGTGCTCGAGCACGCGTGGAACCACGAGGCATCCACCCGCCCATGCGAGGCGCGCGGCCTCGCCGGCCATTGTCGTCTCGTCGTTTCGCGGGCCCCATTTGATGAAGCGGCCGTCGTCGGCGCGGAACGTCACCCCGCCGAGCCCGTTGAGCCACACCGGGGTCAGCCGCGCGCCGCGGGCGAGCGCGGCGACCTTGGGCGGGACCGGAGCGTCGGGCGGGGGAATGCTCACCACCACAGTCTGCCGCGGGCTCGGCCCGTCGGGGGTCTGGCCTGTCGCCGGGTCTGGCATGTCGTGGGGATCGGCCTGGCGCGGGCGCAGCCGCCGAGGGCTCAGCGCAGTGCGCGCTCCAGCGCGGCCTGCAGCAGGTGCGCGTGATTCTGCTCGGGGTCGCGCACGCTGAACAGCAGGGTGACGACCGGATCGTCGGCGATCTGCCGCGCCAGCTCGGCGACCGCGGGGTTCGCCCGCAACTCGGCGCCGTAGTCGACCGCGAACTGCTCCCAGCTCTCGTCGCCGCCGTGGAAGCGCTTGCGCAGCTCCGTGCTCGGCGCCGCCTCCTTCGCCCAGATGTCGATGGCGGCGCGCTCCTTGGTGAGCCCGCGGGGCCAGAGGCGATCCACCAGCACGCGCACGCCGTCGTCCGGCGCTGCCGGCTCGTAGACCCGCTTGATCCTGAACTGCACCATGCCCTCATCGTGGCATGCGCGCCGCGCGGGGTCGAGGCCGGGTGCCGCGGGCGCGCCGCCTGTGGCGGGGCATATGCTGGGCGCTGTGAGGCCCATGACCGCCGGGTCATGCCCCAAGCACATGACCTCACCGCACACGACTTCAAAGGAGAAGCGCATGCACCTCGAAGGATCCAGCGCAATCGTCACCGGCGGCGCCAGCGGCCTCGGCCTCGCGACCGCCCGTCGACTCGCCGCGGAGGGCGCGATCGTCACGATCATCGACCTGCCCTCATCGCGCGGCGCGGAGGTGGCCGCCGAGCTCGGCGGGGTCTTCGCCCCGACCGATGTCGCCGACACCCAGGGGGTCACGGCGGCGGTGGCGCAGGCATCCGCGCTCGGCCCGCTGCGCGTGGCCGTCAACTGCGCGGGCATCGGCGCCTCGAGCAAGGTGCTCGACCGCGAGAGCCAGCCGCTGCCGCTCGAGCCGTTCGAGCGGGTGCTGCGGGTCAACCTGTTCGGCACCTACAACGTGCTCAGCCAGGCGGCCGGGGCGATGGCGGCGACCGAGCCAGACCGCGAGAGCGGTGACCGCGGCGTGATCATCAACACGGCCTCCGTCGCGGCGTTCGACGGGCAGATCGGCCAGCCCGGCTACTCGGCCTCGAAGGGCGGCGTGCACGCGATGACGCTGCCGATCGCGCGCGAGCTGGCGCGCTACGGCATCCGGGTCGTCACGATCGCGCCCGGCGTCATGGAGACGCCGATGGTGGCCGGCATGTCTGCGCCGCTGCGCGAGAGCCTCGGCGCGCAGGTGCCGTTCCCGAAGCGGCTCGGCCGCCCCGACGAGTACGCCGCGCTCGCGATGCACATCGTCGCCAACGGCTACCTCAACGGCGAGACCATCCGCCTCGACGGCGCGATCCGCATGGCGCCCAAGTAGGCCGACACGCGCACGCGGTGCGCCCGGCGCCGCGGCATCCGCAGCGCACCCGATTCGCCGCACGCGACGAGGCGTGCACAGCAGGGAGGACCCCATGACCGCACCACTTGCAGGCAAGACGATCCTGATGTCGGGCGGCAGCCGCGGCATCGGCCTGGCGATCGCGCTGCGCGCGGCCGCCGACGGCGCCAACATCGCGCTGCTGGCGAAGACCGACACCCCCGACCCGCGCCTGCCGGGCACCATCCATACGGCGGCCGACGCGATTCGCGCCGCGGGCGGCACCGCGCTGGCGATCGTCGGCGACGTGCGCAGCGACGACGACATCACCGAGGCGGTCATGAAGACGCAGGGCGAGTTCGGCGGGATCGACATCGTGGTCAACAACGCGAGCGTGCTGAGCCTGGCGGGCTCGCTCGATCTCGACGCGAAGCGCTACGACCTGATGCAGGACGTCAACGTGCGCGGCACCTTCATGCTCTCGCGCGCTGCCATTCCGATGCTTCGCGAGGCGGCGAACCCGCACATCCTCTCGCTCAGCCCGCCGCTGAACATCACCCCGCGCTGGCTCGGGGCGCACGTCGGCTACACGCTGGCGAAGTACGGGATGTCGATGGTGACGCTGGGGCTCGCGGCCGAGTTCGCGCACGACGGCATCGCGGCGAACACGCTGTGGCCCGCGACGACGATCCAGACCGCGGCGATCGCGAACAGCCCGATGGGGGAGCAGCTGATGGCGGTGAGCCGCACGCCCGAGATCTACGCCGACGCCGCCTACGAGGTGCTCACGCAGCCGGCGGCGACGTTCACGGGCCACTCGCTCGTCGTCGAGGAGGTGCTGGCCGCGGCCGGGGTCACCGACCTGTCGAAGTACTCGCCCGGCGTGCCCGAGGAGCGGCTGCGCCGCGACATCTTCCTCGACTGAGGCCGCGTTCGTCGTGCGCCGGGCGGCATCGGCCCACGGCCGACCGGTCGGGCCCGCGGTGACGCGGACCCTGCGCCCGGCGGGCGCGGTCAGCCGCGCGCGGCGAGTTCGCGGCGCCGCATGAGCACGAGCGATGCCGCGGTCCCCGCCACGACGACGCCGACGAGCCACCACAGCCCTCGGGCGTCGACCGCATCCTGCACCACGGTCGGCGCGGCGACCAGCGGCGAGAGGTTCACGGCCCACTCGGGCAGCTGGAACAGCGCGCCGAACAGGCCGAGGAGGATCCCGAGCATCACCAGCGTCCAGCCGAGCGGGATCGTCGTGCGGGGCACGAGCACGAAGAGCAGGGCCGTGAGCGCCACGAAGACGGCCGCCGCGAGGGCCTGCCCGCCGGCGGTCACGAGCGCGTCGTGCGCGAGCGACCAGTCGGTGCCGCGCGCCAGCACGCCGAGGACCGCGCCGAGCAGGCCCGCGGCGGCGACGTAGACGATCCCCACCCCGGCGATCAGCAGGTAGCTCGTCAGCCACCGCACCCGGTCGACCGGCGCCGAGAGCATCAGCTCGGCCGTGCCGTGCACCTCGTCCTGCCGCGCGCGGCACACGGTCTGCACGCCCGCGCAGGCGGCAAGCAGCCCGACGATCATGAAGAAGATCACCACCATGCCCTGTCCGAGCCCGCCGCCCCCGGCCAGCGTATCCAGCAGGTGCTGCACGGCGGGGATGTTGGTGCTGAGCGAGTCGAGGACCGAGCCGAGGCTCGTGGCGAGCAGGCCGGTGATCAGGCCCCCGATCGCCCAGCCCAGCAGCGACCCCCAGCTCTGGCGCCAGACGATCGTGATCGGCGTCGAGAAGGTCGTCTCGCGCGCCCACGCGCGGCCCGGCCGCGCGTGCAGCAGCGCCTCGCCCGTGTCGCGGCCGGCCTGCAGCGCGAGCGCGGCGGCGGCCAGCGCGAGGGCCGCGACGACGCAGAGCCCCAGCGGCCACAGCAGGTTGTCGGCGAACGGCCTGGAGTTCTCGGCCCAGCCGAAGGGCGAGAGCCACGCGAGCCACGAGCTCGTGATCCGCTGCAGGTCGCCGCTCGGCGTGCCGAGCGCGTTGCCGATGCCGGCGAGCAGAAACGTGATGAGCAGCACCCAGACCGCGATCGAGTTCGCCGCCCGCGAGGTGTGCACAAGCTGCGCCGACGCGAGGCCGACACCGAGGAAGCACAGCCCGACGGCACCCGACGCAAGGCCGGCGACGAGGCATCCGAACGGGTCGTAGCCCGCGCCGGCGAACGAGACGAACACGAGCGCGGTCAGCACGAGGTTGGCGAGGGTGCCGTGGATCATGGTGGCCAGCAGCGGCGTGATGCGGCTCGCTGGGGTGGCGCCGATCAGCTCGGCGCGGCCCTGCTCCTCTTCGGCGCGGGTGTGGCGCACGGCGAGGAACGTGCTCATGAACGCGGCCATCATCGCGAGGAAGGGCAGGATCAGGAAGAGGGTGAAGGCGTCGAGCCCGGCGCCGGAGGGCAGCCCGCGAAAGAGCATGATGACCGGATTGGCCATCACCGCCGCGAGCACCTCGACGCGATCCTTCTCGTCGCCGTAGGCCGACGCGACGCCGCTCACCGACGACGCCGCGAGTGCGGCGGTGCCGAGCAGCCACAGCAGCAGCTGCACCCAGTCTCGGCGCAGGCGCTGCGCGAGGAGGGCCCGCATCATGGCCGTGCGCCCCCGGCACGCTCGCCGGCCGCGGCCTGGCCCCGGGCGGGCGTGCCCGGCATCTGGTCGCCATAGTGCCGCAGGAACAGCTCTTCGAGCGAGGGCGGTGCGATCCGCAGACCCCGCACCTGGTGCGCGGCGAGCAGCGGGAGCACCGACGTCACGGCGTCGCTGTCGACGGTGAACCGCGCCCGCCCGCTCGTGAGCGCGCCGTCGTGCGCGGCCGGGATGCTCGCCAGGAGCGAGAGGTCGTCCGCCTCGAACGAGATCTCGGTGCGGGTGAGGTGTCGCAGCTCGTCGAGGGTGCCCGACTCGACGATGCGCCCGGCGCGGATGATCGACACCCGGTCGCAGAGCACCTCCACCTCCGAGAGGATGTGGCTCGACAGCAGCACGGTCGCGCCGCGCGCACGCAGGCGCGCGATCTCGTCGCGGAACACGACCTCCATCAGGGGATCGAGCCCGCTGGTCGGCTCGTCGAAGACGTAGAGCTCGGCCGGCACCGCGAGCGCCGCGATCAGCGCCACCTTCTGCCGGTTCCCCTTCGAATACGCCCGGCCCTTCGTGCGCGGATCGAGCGCGAAGGCATCCTGCAGCCGCGCCCGCTCCGCGCGATACTCGGGATGCCGCGTGCGCGCGCCGCGCAGCCGGGCGAGGTAGTCGATCGCCTCGCCGCCCGTGAGGTTCGGCCACAGGCTCACGTCGCCCGGCACGGCGGCGATGCGCCGGTGCAGCCTCGCCGCATCCCGCCACGGATCGGCGTCGAAGACCCGTGCGGTGCCGCCGCTGGCGCGGGCGAGGCCGAGCAGGATGCGGATCGTGGTGGACTTTCCGGCGCCGTTCGGGCCGAGGAATCCATGCACCTCGCCAGAGGCGACCGCAAGGTCGAGGCCGTCGAGGGCGCGGGTGCGGCCGTAGCGCTTGTGCAAGGCGCTCGTGTGGATGACGCTGCTCATGGCACCAGACCGTACGCCTGTCGCTCGACCATCGGAAGGGCCGGTGCGGGGCGGTTTTCGGAGCCGCGTGCATGGTGGGTGAGACGCGTCGTGCCCGGCCGGATGCTCCCGGCCGGGCA
>JAKPAC010000043.1 GCA_029779645.1 Actinomycetes bacterium
GTGTTCCTGCAGGCTGCCGCGCACCTCGCCGGCTGGCACGAGCGCGGCGAGAGCACCGTCGTGACAGGACGGATCGGCGCGTAGCGCGGAGGTCGACGATGAGCGAGCGGGGGAGCGGGCAGCTGTTCGGTCGTCGTCGGCGCGCGAACGCGGCGGCGGGGGAGAAGCGCTCGAAGCGCTACCCGGTTACCGTGACGCCGGCCGAGGCGGCCGAGCTCGAGGCGAAGGCCGCGGCCGCTGGCATGAGCGTGCCGCGGCTGCTGCACGAGTCCGCGAAGAGCGCGCACGTCGAGACGAGCACCGAGCGGAAGGCGGCGATCGCGGAGCTGTTCAGCGTCCGTCGCGAGGTCGCCGGCATTGCCACGAACCTGAACCAGCTGGCCCGGTACGCGAACACGGAGGGAACCTTCCCGGCCGAGGCCGAGGCGGTCACTGCCGAGTTCCGTGCACTGTTCCCGAGGGTCACCGCGGCGGTTGATCGGCTGGCCGACTCGTGATGCCGAACGTGACGCGAGGCGACCGCATGGGCGGTCTGCTGAGCTACCTCGCGGGGGAGGGGCGCTCGAACGAGCACACCGAGCCGCACCTGGTGAACGGCGACTCTGCGACGTTCACCTTCTTCGGTGATAGCGAGCTTGCACCGTCGACGGCGCTGGCGATCGCCAAGCACCTCGACGAGCCCCGGACGGCGTTCGGGGTCGAGGTCAACGGCGGCCACGTCTGGCACGCCAGCCTCAGCCTCCGTGCTGAGGAGGGGCAGCTGACCGACGAGCACTGGGCGACGATCGCGGAGCAGTTCGTCGACCGGATGGGATTCACGGAAGGCTCCGGCAAGGCCGGCTGCCGGTGGGTGGCCGTCCGCCACGGCCTCTCGAAGGCCGGCAACGACCACATCCACATCGCCGTCAACCTGGTGCGCGAGGACGGCACCAAGGCGTCGATCCACCACGACTATTCACGGGCACAGTCGATCGCCCGCGAGCTCGAGCAGGAGCACGGGCTGCAGCTGCTCGAGTCGCGCGGTTCGGACATGGCCATGCGCGGCGAGCGACCGGGGGAGCGGGAGATCGCCAACCGCCGCGGCGATGACACGGTGGCATCCGTACGCCTCGAGCGCAGCGTCCGAGCCGCCGCTGCAGCCTCACTCGACGAGGGCGAGTTCGTGCGCAGGCTGCACCAGGCCGGCGTGCTCGTGCGGCCACGCTTCGCCGCCGATCGCGACGATGTTGTGGCCGGCTACTCCGTCGCGCTTCGACCCGGGAACCGGGACGAGACGATCGTCTGGCATGGGGGAGGGCGACTCGCCCGCGACCTGACCCTGCCGCGGCTTCGGGACGGCTGGCCGGACACCCCACAGTCGGCGCAGGCCGGCGTCGACGAGTGGCGAGCGACCTGGCGAAACCCGATGCGGTACACGCCCGTCGCGCCCGGCCGGGAGCAGCACGAGCCCGGCCCGGAGTTGTGGCGCGAGTACACCGACCAGGTGACGCAGCTGCGCGACGAGCTGAACGCGGTCGACCCGACCGACCGCGCCACGTGGGCGCGGGTGGCCCGCGAAACCAGCGGCGCGTTCGCCGCATGGTCGCAGCGTGTCGAGGCAACACCCGGCCCCCTCGCGGATGCTTCGCGGACGCTCGCCCGCACGGCTCAGATCAGAGCCCGCGACGTGCGGCCGAAGAACACGGCCGGCCCACGCTCGATCGCTGGCGCGGCGAACCTCCTGGCCATGGCGACTACGCATGGCCAGGGCACGCAGGCTGAGGCGATGCTGTTCCGTCAGCTGATGCGGACGGCGCAGGCGATCTACTCAATGCACCAGGCCGTAGACGAGTCACGACGTGCAGCGGAGATCCGCAACGCGCTCGGCGCGCGACTGGATGCCGTGCGAGCCCGGATGCCCGAACTAGCCGGCGGCGCTGCCGAAAGCCCGATGACCGAGACGCTGCGCCAGGCCACCGGGGGACAGGCGCCGGCACGACCGGCAGGCAGCCCACTTCCGACGCCGCTCACGCCGCGGCCGCAAGTACCGACTACGCCGCCCGAGCGCGGTGCCGAGAGATAGGGGAGAGCCATGGCAGAGCTACAGGCCGATGGAGTGTTGGAAGAAGCCGAGGGGAATATCCGCCAGCAGCTCATGGCTGCGGCGCAGCTGGCCCGCTCAGCGGCCCAGGCCCGACAGGACGCCGCCCAGCGGGCG
>JAKPAC010000045.1 GCA_029779645.1 Actinomycetes bacterium
CCGCGAGCGACCAGACGTCGCTGTCTCCAGGGGTGGCTTCACGAGGCATCCCGTACAGAATCGTGTCGTCGTCGAGCCACTCGATCTGGTCGTCGATGCTGCGCTTCTCGGGGAGAAGCTCGACGGCCCCGGTGGCCAGGTCGAGGATCGCCGGCTGCCAGTGCACGGTCGACCCGGAGCCCGAGGCGGTGTGCTTGAACGCGATGCGCGTGCCGTCGGGTGAGAGCGATGGGCACTCCACGCCCTCGGCGATCGAGGTGAGGGTGCGCGCGGCGAGGTCGCCGCGGACGAGCCACATGCGCCCGCCAGACGCGGCGGTCGCGTAGAAGACGGTGTCGTCTGCGAAGGTGACGCCCCAGAAGTTGCGGTCGATCGCCGTGAATGGGGCTCCCTCGATCGTGAGCGCGAAGTCCTCGAGGTTGCCGTGATCGCTGCCGTCGGCCCCGCGAATCACGGTCTCGGTCGAGAAGCCCACGGTCGCATACGAGTGCCCGGTGACGAACGACGTGGTCGCCACGAGCGTGCCGTCGCCCGAGATCCGGGTGCGACTCGGGATGCCGGCCAGCGGCCAGCTGGCCTGCTCGGCGCCCGACGGGTCGAGCACGAGGGCGACGAACGAGGGCGCGATGCCGCGCACGGTGCGAAGGCAGGCGATCTCGTCGGTCGTGGCATCCAGACGGTCGCAGGCGACGCCCAGCAGCGAGCGAGCCGCCTCGGGGTCGTCGAGCGGCACGCTGGCGACGTGGCCGTAGCCCGCGCCCGCGGCCGTGTTGCGGAACATGATGCGGTCGCCGGTGACGGGCGCACCCGTCGTCTCCACCACGCTCGGTGCGGTGTCGCGGTCTTGGGTGCTCTGCCACGCGACCGCGCCGATCACCGCGGTCGTGCCGAGCGCGACGACGCAGATCACCGTCAGGAGGATCCACTTCACACGATTGGTCATGCGGCGACACCTCGCGTCGACGACAGGAACGGGCGGAACAGCACCGCCACGACGACCACCGCGACGAGCAGCAGGCCGGCCACGACGTACATCGACTGCTCGCGTCCGAGCGTGAACCAGAGCACCCCGAAGCCCGACGCCGCGATGAGCCTGCTGACCGCGACGACGGTCTGGGCCGCCGCGATGCCGGTGCCGCGCGTCTCGGGCGTGGTCATCTGGGCCGCCAGAGCGGCCAGCACACCGTCGGTCGCGGCGTAGAACGCGCCCAGGAAGGCGAGGCACAGCAGGGTCGCGGCGATGTCGGCGACGGGCAGGGCGGCGACCACGTATGCCGCGAGCAGGCCGACGTGCCCGAAGACGAACACGCGCGCTCGACCGACACGGTCGGCGAGGCGGCCCATCGGGATCGCGCACGCGAGGAAGACGACGTTGGTGCCGACGTACAGCAGCGGGAACCACTGGGCGGCGAAGTCGCTGCGCGACTGCAGCACGAGATAGACGAACCCGTCGCCGATGGTGAGAAGGCCCAGGATGCCGGCGCCCGCCAGCACTCGCCGCATGGGGCCGCGCAGCACGACGCCCCAGTCGAACTTCTTCCGGGGCTGCCGCGCGCGCGCCTCGGCTGCGGCATCCGCTCGCCGAGTGTTGGGGACGAAGAAGCCGAGGATCGCGACGCCGATCACCGCGAACGCGAGCGAGGCGGCGAAGATCGTCTCGTAGCCGTCCGGGATGAGCAGCAGGATGAAGAACGCCAGGAGCGGCCCGATCGCCGCCCCGATGTTGTCGAGCGTGCGGTGCACGCCGAAGGACGTGCCGAGCGCTTCGGGCCGCGAGGCCGCGGTGATGAGCGAGTCGCGTGGGGCGGTGCGGATGCCCTTGCCGATGCGATCGGCGGTGATCACGGCGGTGAGCGCCCCGAACCCGGTGGCGAACAGCAGGCCGACGCGCGCGATCGCCGACAGTCCGTAGCCGATGAACGCGATCCACTTCGGCTGGTCGGAGCGGTCCGAAGCGTAGCCCGCCGCGATGCGAACGAAGGCGCTCACGCCCTGGTACAGGCCGTCCAGCACGCCGAACGCGATGGTCGAGAGCCCGAGCACCCCGGTGATGTACAGCGGCAGGATCGCCGAGACGGACTCGGACGAGATGTCGGTCAGCATCGAGACGATGCCGAGGGTGATCACCGTCGATGAGACGGTGCGGATGCCTCGTGGCCGTCGCTCCGCGGCGTGCTCCGCCTCGTCACCGGGCGTGGGCTCGTCGGGATCGCCTTGGGCGGGCGTGTTGTTGAACGAGATGTACATGCGCTACTTCGTGCGGAATACGCTGTAGATCATGTACACGGTCCCGGTTCCCGTTCCGGTGCTGAATGCGAGCGTCATCGACTCGTAGGGGCCGGCGAACGTGAGCGCCGCGGTGCCCGCATCCGGCGTGCTGTGCAGGCCGAGGGCGCTCCAGGAAGCCTCGAAGTGCTTCGTGACGGCATCGGCGGTGGCGTCGGTGCGTGCGGTGAGGGTGACCTGCATCCGATCGCCCTCGGTGGCGATCGAGCTCTCCACCACGTCGCTTCCCGACATGGGCCCGACGATCGCGCTCGGGAATCCGTCGACGAGGCTCCCGAGCGCCGAGGCACTGGGTGGCAGCGGCGCCGCAACGAGCGGGGCTTGGACGGTGCGGGGCGGCAGCCGATCAGAGCCGCCGCCCTCCGACGGCGGAAGCACTTCGCTCCCAGTGGTCGGGGTGGCCCCGGGCAGCGGCCCGGTGGTGGGCTCCGACGAGGCCGACGACGCGGGGTCGGGCGAGGCGTCGCCCGGGCCTCGCCCAGAATTCGGGCCGAACGCGAGCCACAGGGCGATCCCGAGTCCGAGCACGACGACGACGGCCACCACGATGACGACGCGGCGCATAGCCGGGCTCAGGAATGGTGCCGTGCGCTCAGTCATGATCCCCCCGATCAGGATTGGCAGCGAGTGTGCGCTCGCCCAGGATTGTCAGTCTGGCACGAGGCGGGCCGAGCCGGCCCCGGACGGGCCGGGCTAGTTGCGACCGAGCCCGCTGTAGGCAAAGCCGGCCTCGCGCCAGGCGGCGGGGTCGAGCACATTGCGCGCGTCGATGATGCGCGGCGTGCGCATCAGCCCCGCCACAGCCTTCGGATCGAGCGCGGTGTACTCCGGCCACTCGGTCACGAGCACGGCGAGGTCGGCGAAGCGGAGCGCCTCCTCCGTCATCTCGGTGTACAGCAGCTGCGGGTGGCGCCCGCGCGCGTTATCGAGCCCCTCCGGGTCGGTGACGACGACATCCGCGCCGAGGCCCTTGAGTCGAACCGCGACGTCGAGCGCGGGGGAGTCGCGCACGTCATCGGAGTGCGGTTTGAACGTCACGCCGAGCACGGCCACCTTGTGGCCGAACGGCGATCCGCCGAGTGCCTCGATCGCGAGGTCGGCGACACGGTCGCGCCGGCGCATGTTGATCGCGTCGACCTCCTTCAGGAACGCGACGGATTCGCCGCGCCCGAGCTCTTCTGCGCGCGCCACGAATGCGCGGATGTCTTTCGGGAGGCATCCGCCCCCGAAGCCCACGCCGGCGTTCAGGAATCGGCGCCCGATGCGCGTGTCGTGGCCGATGGCGTCAGCGAGCTGCGTGACATCGGCGCCGGTGACCTCGGCGATCTCGGCCATCGCGTTGATGAACGAGATCTTGGTGGCGAGGAACGCGTTCGCGGCGACCTTCACGAGCTCTGCCGTGGCGTAGTCGGTGACGACGCGGGGGGTGCCGTTGCTGATCGTCTGCGCGTATACCTCGTCGAGCATCGCCGTCGCACGATCGTCGGCCACGCCATACACGAGCCGGTCGGGATCGATCGTGTCGCGAACGGCGAAGCCCTCGCGCAGAAACTCCGGGTTCCACGCGAGCATCGCGTCGGGGGCGTGCTCGGCGACGACGCCGGCGAGCCGGGCCGCGGTGCCGACCGGCACCGTGCTCTTGCCGACGACCAGGTCGCCGGCGCCAAGGTGCGGCAGCAGAGAGGTGACCGCCGCGTCGACGTAGCTGAGGTCGGCGGCCTGGCTGTCTCTGGCCTGCGGGGTGCCGACGGCGACGAAGTGCACCTGCGCGCCGGCGGCGTGCGCGATGTCGGTCGTGAAGGTCAGGCGGCCCGAGGCGAGCGCCGAGCTCAGCACCTCGGTGAGCCCCGGCTCGAAGAAGGGCGCCTTGCCGGCGCGCAGCTGCCCGATCTTCTCCTCGTCGACGTCGATGCCGACCACCTCGTGGCCCAGCTCGGCCATTGCCGATGCGTGCACCGCGCCGAGGTAGCCACACCCGATCACTGAAATCTTCATCTCTGCAGTTCTCTTCCCGCGAAGGTCGCGTCGTCTGCGCGCGCCGAGGCGCGCGGTCGCGGCCCGCGCGCATGCGCATCGTGCGTCGCCGCACAAGGGCCGTGATGGCTCAGTATGCCCCAGTGGGCCGGATCATGACCCGGACGGTGCGCCACATGATCATCATGTCGCTGATCAGCGACCAGTTCTCGACATAGCGGAGGTCGAGCCGCACGCTCTCGTCCCACGAGAGGTCGCTGCGACCGCTCACCTGCCACAGCCCGGTGATGCCGGGGTTGACGAACAGGCGGCGAGACACGTCGCCGTCGTAGGCGGCGACCTCGGACGGCAGCGGCGGGCGCGGGCCGACGATGCTCATGTCTCCGACGAGCACATTGAAGAACTGGGGGAGCTCGTCGATCGAGAACTTGCGCAGGATGCGGCCGACGCGGGTGACGCGCGGGTCGTCCTTCATCTTGAAGAGCACGCCGTTGCCATCGCTCTGCGCCTGCAGCGCGATGAGGTCCTGCTCGGCCGAGGTCTTCATCGAGCGGAACTTCCACATGCGGAACGTCTGGCCGTCGCGGCCGACGCGCAGCTGTCGGAAGAAGACCGGTCCGGGCGAGTCGATGTAGATCGCCAGGGCGATGAACGGCGTCGCGATGCCGATCGCGAGCAGTGCGAGCGACGACACCACGATGTCGAACGCGCGCTTGAGGAGGTGCTTGCCGCCCTCGAAGGTCGGGATCTGCACCTGGATGAGCGGCAGGCCCTCAACCTGGCGGAGCGAGATCCGCGGACCGGCGACGTCGGTGAGGCGGCTCGAGAGCACGAGCTCGGCGGCGGTGCCCTCGAGCTGCCAGCTGAGCCGGCGGATGAAGTCGGGGTCGGCGTCGACGTGGCTCGCCACGATGATGGTGTCGGCACCGAGCTCTGCGGCCACGCGGGCCGCCGTGCTGACGTTGCCGCGCGACGTGAAGGTGGCGCCGCCGACGGTCAGCTCGCTCCGGTCGTCGAGCTCGTCGATGGTGATCCCGACGACGTTGTAGCTGCTCGCGCCGTCGCGCTGGATGGAGGTGATGACGTGCGCGACGTCAGCCCGCCGGCCGATGACGACGGCGCGCGAGGCGTAGAGCCCGCTGCGACGCTTGCGCACCAGCCAGCGGCGCGAGAACCAGCGACCCGCGAGCAGGGCGACGATGCCCGTGGGCAGCGCGATCAGGAGCTGCAGCCGCAGCCCCGATGCCTGCACGATGATGAAGAGGATCGCGACCAGGCCGAACGCGAGTCCGGTTGCGTGCGCGACGCGCTTGTACTCGGTCGCTCCGCTGCCCAGGATGCGCGAATCACGCGTCTGGAAGAGCGAGAGCAGCAGCAGCCACACGCCGGCCGTCAGCCCGAAGACCGTGCCCAGCAGCCACTGCTGCTGGAGCGTGATCGCGGGGCCGATCAGCATCGCCTCGATCAGCGCGGTCATCCCCGTCACGGCGATGACTGCACTCGAGTCGACGACGCGCAGCTGACGGCGGTAGCGGCGCTCCCACAGCTGACGCTGCTCGAGCGCCGGCTGCACGCGCGGCGACACGGCGGCCTGCAGCGACGCGTCGAGCGCGGGCAGCGGCGCGAGCGGCGCAGCAACCGGCGCGATCCCCGCGACGCGCGAACCCGTGGCGGTCGTCGACCGGGTGGACGGGTGCGTGATGGTGTCGAAGGCGAGACGCCAGCTCGACTTCTGAGCGGCACCGCTCAGCGTCCGTGCCTGCGTACGCGTGACCGACTCGTCGAGCGCGGTCATCGCTCGGCCCGCTCCCCAGCGGGCACGAAAGTGCATCCCCAAATAAACATGGCATTCCCCAAATTGCCCGAAGGCCCCAAGTGCACCCGCTGGTGACAACGACCTCCGACCCCTCGGAGTGCTCACTTACGATGTGAGCGCGCGTTGAACGCTGAGTGCTCTTTCACCCTAGTGGTACAGGCGGGCGAAATGGAAGAGGGCGCGGCAAGTGCACGCTGCGGGGCCCAAAATCGGGGCCCGGGCCACCCGAGCAGCGCCCGGTTCAGCCGATCAGGGAGACGAGCGCATCCAGTCCCATGCCGTAGTTGATGCGGATCACGGGCAGCGCGAGCTTGTCGGTGCCGATCGAGACGTAGCCGCCCTCGATGGTGCGACCCATCAGGTAGCCCGCCTGCGCGACGCCCTGCTTGGAGGTGTCGTTGAAGTGCCCGTACGGGTACGCCACGACCTCGGTGGCGCCGGTCACGCGCGCGGAGGCACGGAGGTCGTCGGCGATCTCCTCGGCCGACCAGTTGACCATGCGGCCCTTGCCGTTCGCGCCTGCCTCGTGCATGTTGTGCGTGTGCGAGCGCACGAGCACGTACGGCGAGGGCGGGGGATCCTGCCGGTGCGCGGTGATCATGAACGACGTCGCGAGCACCTTGTGCTGGTCGATGACCGGCACGGCGAGGTCGAACCAGCTCTGGTCGGCATCGTCGTCGGTGACGATCACCGAGTGATTCGGCAGAAACAGGCGGCCATCGATGAACGCCGCGAGCTCGAGCCAGCTCGGCTGGTAGAAGCCCGTCGTGGCGATGTGCGCCATGTGCGCTTCGAAGTCGCCGATATAGGCGTAGTTGCCGCGCAGCCAGCCGCTCTCGCCCTCGGGCTTGGGCGTGAACTGGTGGTACATCAGGATCGGGATGCGGGCGCGCTCGGCCGCGTTCGCCTCCGGCGTCGTCCAGGCGCCGTAGAGGGTGGTCTCGCGCTCGGCGCACGCGACCGGGTCGGCGCGGTTGATGCGAGCGGCGCTTGCGAGCGCCGCGGCATCGTCGGGCGTCGCGTACCAGCCGGCGAAGACGAGCCCCTCGCGCGACGGGATCGGCAGCTCGCTGTAGAGCTCGCCCCGCCGCTGCAGCAGCGGGCCGAGCCCATCGATCCCGTCGCCCGCGAGCGTGACGGCGCACATCTGCGGATCTGCCGTGCGGGCAAGCAGCTGCGCCGCCGCGCTGAGCGGTGGCGTCGGCGCCGGGCGCGTGCGGCTGGGCGACGGCGACGGGGTGGATGCCTCGGCATCGGCATCCCCCGTCAACAGCGCGGGCACCAGCAGCGCCGCCCCCACGAGTACCGCCAGGCCGAGCGCGCTGAACGCGACTGCGGGCACCCAGCGCCGCGGCCGGCGCGCGGCGGATCGGCCGCGGCGCGACGGCGACTGGGACGGTGACTGCGACGGGGGCGTCGGCTCAGCGGCGGGCGGGCCTGCGGGCGTCTGATCCATGGTGGGCGCGTTCCTCGGGATGCGTGCGGCGGTGCGTGCGGGCGACGTGCGCTGCGCTGCGCACGGACGACGAGACGAGCCTAATGCGCGCTCGGGCTCCCGCCCGCGAGGTGGTGCGACCCGGTGCCGAACGGTGCGATCAGAGGGGTCGCGGGCGATGCTCAAGAACCTTGATTGCGGGCTTCTGAAGGCAAGAGCAAAGCTCAAGCGAAAGCTGAGGCAGACCTGAGGACTGCTTGAGGTCGGGCCCGTACAGTCTTCATTGTCAGAGTTATTCATTGGGGTGAATGACAACGACACCTTGGGGAAACACTTGGGGAATATGGGGACATGAACATTGCAGCATTGCCGGGAGGCGGCTGCGGGGGAATGACCACAACGTTTGCAGGTCGCAGTGGGGACTGCGCCTGCGGGATGATCCGCCGAATCGCCGTTCTGGGGAGAGCGGCCGGAGGCGGATCATCCGCACCAGAGTCTTGGGGGCTCTGGACCACGAGTCTTGGGGGACTCGAACACGCGGGTCTTCTTGGGGAGGGCTCGGAACAAGAGTCTTTGGGGGACTCGAGCAATCTGCCGCGACCGCGCCTTGTGCGGGCCGCGGCTTTTTGTGTGCGCTCGGCCGGTCGGCACCGACTCGGCAGGCCCGTTGGCCGCGCTGCACAGCGGATCAGCCCTCACCAGGACAAAGCAAAACCCCCGCGATGTAGAAGCTACGCGAGGGTTTCTGGGATCACTGTAATGATGATCCTTGTGGCTCCGACGGGCGTCGATCCCGTGACCTCACGATTTTCAGTCGTGCGCTCTACCAACTGAGCTACAGAGCCTCGAGGCATCCGAGGATATCTCGATCTAAGTGCGAGAGCCCCCTCTGCAAGAGAGAGGGCTCGTCGCCTAGAGCGACCCTGACGGGACTTGAACCCGCGACCTCCGCCGTGACAGGGCGGCAC
>JAKPAC010000021.1 GCA_029779645.1 Actinomycetes bacterium
AACCACTTCTGCAGGGTCATCGGGTGGACGCCGAAGTCTTTCGCGATCTGCTCGATCGTGACTCCGGGCTCACGGCCCCGCGCAACGCGCACGACGTCGTCACGGAACTCGGTGGGATAGGGCTTGGGCACAATGACATCCTTCCAGGCCGCCCTCCCGGGCAAGCCAGATCAGATGTCACCTATCCGTGCAGCAGTCCCACCCATCTCTGAGTCTGGACGTATACCTTTGGGTAGCAACCGTTCAGCGTAGAGTCGATTCGGCTCTCTTGACCGAAGCAGTTGCCGCCGATGCCTCTACTCGAACGAACACACGCTTTTACGTCAGCAGCTTCCTAGTGACGAAAGCGCTCGGGGCACAGGTGTTCAACCCGACGCAACTCACGCAGCTTGCGCAGGCGCCACTCGCGATCGGCGAGGATGATGTCAAGGCCGCCCTCGCAGTTGTGTTGGAAGAGCTGGGTACGGTGGCTGCAGACAATTCGTGGCAACCCGATCGGGCGGCCAAGAGTCACCTGCTGGCAACCGCCGTAACTGCACGCGCGGTCGCAGCAGCTGCTGCTGAACGCGCTACTCCCGAATTGTCGTAGAAGCCGGATGGCTTACCGCCGCTATCGTGAGCCCCCAGCCCACCCGAGTTGATGGCCGATCTTCCGCTGTCTCGTGAGACACCCGACTTGCGCATAAACGCCGGGTCGAACACCTTGATCTCCGCGACACGATCAAGCAGTCGGATCAGTCGCCGCTCACTGTCTTGTGCCTCGTTGATCTCTTCTCTCAGCGCGTCGAGGAACAGCGGCTCGATCGTCTTCAGGATGTTCGGCACTGACGTGTAGTGCTGACCGAGGTCGCTGCGCTTGCCGGGCGTGACGATCGCCTGGAACATCGATCCGAAGATGTCGGGGTTGATGTCGCGCCAGATCAGCGTGCCGGAGGCGATCAGCTCTTCACGGGCCTTCTTCGTGAAGCGTGGCGCGACTTGATCGTCCTTGACCGTGAACAGGCGGCCATTCACGTACGGAAAGTCGGCGAGGTGCTTCGGCTTGTCTGCCGGGTCGGCGGTGTCCAGCGCCTTGAACAGCTCAGTCAAGAACTCAGCCAAGTCCGAGCCATCAGGTTGCGTCTGCGAGCCGACGGCGTTGGTGAACTGGTTGTCAGCGAAGATCCCGGTGTCCTCGGCGAAGAAGCAGAACAGCAGGCGCGTGAAGAAAATATTCAGCGAATGGCGTCCCTGCGCATCGTCAAAGATACCTGGGTTGGCTTGCAGCAGCTCATCGAAGAGCTTGCCCATGCGCTCGGCCGCCTTGACGTCGGCATGCGATTCCGCGACGTACTGCGCCTTCTCCATACCGGCCCACGGCAGGAAGAAGGTGAAGTGCTGGTCGATCTCGCGAATCGGGAAGCCGATCGTCTCGTTCGTCTTGGTGTCGTGGGCAACGACGTCGACGTAGTCCGTGACGATGACGAAACGCGTGTTGAAGCGCACCACAGCGGGCGAGGTCTTGAGCGCTTGGAACACCTCGAGTGGGTCGCCATCCGTCTGCTTGAAGTACACGACGTTCTTCTGAGCGACCTCAGTTTCGTGGTCGACGGCGACGTTCAGCGAACCGTTGCGCAACCGGGTGACGTTCCCTTGGGGCTTCCCGTAGGCGAGCAACAGATCGAAAACGAACTCTCGATCGTATGCGGCCCGGTTCGCAAGCGGCGCGACGCGCTCCTCGATTGCTTTGAGACTCAATCTCGCCATAACGATGTCCTGTCCTCATACACGCTGTTTGCGGGGGAACAGCAACTCACTTCGCACTCGTGCCTCGCCAGGGAGACGATGCGTCGCCTCGGCATGATCCTATCGGCGCCCTCCGACACACCAGGCAAGCGAGTGTGGCGCTGCGAAGCGGGCACAGCCATCCACCGCACGGTTTCCCGCCCCTCGAACCGATGCCTACCATCGAAGGGTGACGAAACGACGCAGAGCCTCCAGCCGCGCCATCCCGCTGGCCTACGACGACAGCGTGCGCGCCGGCATCCCGCTGGCGCTCGGTGTACTTGGCCTGGCGATCGTGCTCGTCGTGCTGGCGACCACGGGTTCGTCGAGCCGCGCGCTCGTCGCCGCGGCCGGCTGCGCGACGCTGATCCTGGCGCTCGGCGTCTACCTCGTGTGGACGCACGTGCTCTACACGAACACCGATCCGGCGACGCTCGCGCGCATCGCGGCCGCGCAGCACCAGCGCCGGCCGAGCGCGCTGGCGCGCGTGTTCGGCCTCAGCAGCACCGAGAACTGGGCCATCTCGGTCGCGGTCGCAGCGCTGGCAGGTGCGATCGCGGCGGCGGTGTTCGGCACGCAGGAGGGCGGGCTGCTCCTCGCGATCCTGGCGCTCGGCACCGCAGTCGCCGCCTGGGTCACGGTGGTCTACGCCTTCGCGCTGCGCTACTTCCGGCTCCACGCGGCCGGCGAGCACTTCACCATCGACATCACCGAAGAGCCGCGATTCGAAGACTTCATCACCACCGCGCTCATGATCTCTTCGGCGGGCGCGCTCTCGGCCGGCGCGCCCACGACGCGGGCCTCGCTCGGGGCGGTCCGCGCGCACACCGTGATCGCGTTCGGCTTCAACGCGCTCGTGATCGCCATGGCCGTGTCGCTCATGACGAGCTTCGTCACGACGCTCGGCACCAGCTGACGCTGACAGCCGCTCAGCCGGCCCTCCGCCGAGTGGCCCACGCGCGTGTCCGGGCGAGCGCGTCGCGCAGCGTGCGCCCACGGCGCCATTCGCGCCAGATGAGCCAGACGATCAGCGCGTCGAGCGCCGTCAGCAACGCGAGCCCGACGCCGGGATGCACGAACAGCTCGTACACCTGGAAGAGCAGGAACCCCGCCAGGGCCGCGATCGCCCACGGGTAGACCCGGAGCGAGCCGAGCATCAGCGCCGCGACGATCCCGAGCTTCACCACCCCGTGCACGAGCAGGTACGCGGCGATGAACGCGGTCGTGCTCGAATCGAGGTGCGCGACGCCGTGCACGAGGAGGTTCGCGATGAGGTCGTGCGGGTCTTCTCCTAGCTCGTGGGCCGTGACGCGCTGCGCGGCCGTGGCGAGCTGGCCCGGCGAGACCCAGAGCAGGATCGCCCCGGCGACGAGCTCGATCAGCCCGTCGATGCCCTTGGCGAGCACGCCGAGGAGGAAGGCCAGATCAAGCAGGTGCGCGCGGGTCGGCGCGGCGCCGTCGTGGCCGACAGCGCCACCGCGGCGACCCGGCTGCATCATGCCTTGACGGTACTCGGCCGGCTTCGCTCGCGAAAGCAACCCCTGGTCTCGACCTGGATGCCTGTCGTGGCATACGCCACCAGGCCGGAAACAAGCGCGCGAGCGCTCCGCGAGACTCGCCGCTAGCACGGGAGTGATTCGACTTGCTTTGGAACGACCACTGAAGGAGACACGGAAATGCGAAAGAGACCAATTGCGGTGACGCTCGGCGCGTCGATGCTGCTGTCGATGGGCGTGGTTGCCACGACATCGGTCGGCAGCTTCGGCGAAGAGCGGTTCCTGCCCGATGTCACGTACGACCTCTCGGTCACGGGCGCCGAGCGCGAGACGATCCACGCTGAGGTGGAGGCGCTCGCCGGCCGCATCAACAACGCCCGCGTGGGCGACGGCACGTACGACCCGCTCAGCCTGGTGGGCGCCATGCTCGACGGCTCGAGCTACGACTCGATCTCGCGAGGCGGCACGGCGGCGACGAGCTACCCGTTCCCGGTGACCAACAGCGCGGGCAACCAGAACGAGTACGACCGCAAGGTCGCCAAGCTCGCCTGGGTCGTCAAGCTCGCCACAGACCTCGGCTTCCCGACCGTCGTGCAGCGCCAGGCAGACAAATACGTCTACGTCGAGATCGGCGACCCGGAGGCACCCGAGATGGTGATGGCGCTCAGCCACCTCGACTCGCCGACCTCGGCGGTCACGCCGGCGCAGCTGGCCCGCTGGCGCGACGCCGACGGCAACCTCGGCACCCCGGGCGCCTACCACTCGCCCTACATCAAAGACGGCTGGATCTACGGCACGGGCCTGCAAGACGACAGCGGCCCCACGCTCGCCACCCTGCTCGCGGCGAAGGCGATGCTCGAGGCCGGGCTGCCGATGGACCGCCGCGTACGCATCGTCATGGGCATCTACGAAGACGGCGGCCCCGGCACGCCGACCGCGGCGAACACGGCCACCTTCCAGTCGCTCCCGTACAACACCAACCCGAGCTTCTACGACAACTGGGCCTACAAGAACCTCAACCGCGAAGAGACGCCGATCGCCGGCTACACCTCCGACTCGCGCTTCCCGGTCATCGTGGGCAACTCGAGCGCGGTGACGCCGACCGTGTCGATGGACCTCTCGGCCGACGCCGCCAAGGCCTTCAAGCTGGTGGATGCCAGAGCCGGCGTCACGCTGCGCGAAGGCGACTCGACGCTCAAAGACATCGCCTACGGCAGCACCACCCAGATCGCGTCGCGCGCGATCTTCACGCTCGACGTGGCGGGCGTGAGCCAGGCCGACCGCGACGCCTTCGTCGGCGCCGTGACGGCTGCCGCGACGGCGAAGGGCTGGCTGCCGGCGGCCGCGGGCACGACCCCGAAGGTGCAGGTCGCGATCGACGGCGACGCGCTCACCCTCGAGGTCAACACCAACGTCGCGATGGAGATGCCGACGCCGCAGTACAGCAAGAACGCGGTCGTGTGGGGCATGTCGCTCATCTCCGACGGCCTCGGCGCGGTGGGCGTGACCGCCGCCGATATGCAGCTGAAGAAGGCCGCCGAGGGCGTGACCGATCTCTTCTTCCGCGACGGCGTCGAGGGCGAGGCCTACATCGGCAAGTACATGGGCATCCCGAGCGCGCTGCTGCGCAACCCGGCGAACGGCACGCCGAACCTGACGTTCGCCCTGATGGGCGGCATCAACAACGAGGTGCCGATCAGCTTCTACAACACGGCGAGCTCGAGCCTCGGCATCCCGATGTACGTGCGCAGCATGCACGTCAACGCGGCCGATTCGGGGCAGGCGATGGCCGCGGTCGCCGATGCGTTCGCCGCGAAGGGCTTCGGGATCACCGCGCTGGGCGCGCCGATCGGCGCGGGCCTGTACGTGACGCACGACAACCCGCTGACGGCGCTGCAGTACGCCAGCTACCGGGCGACGATCGCGCAGAACCCCGCCGACTTCGTCGGGCCGGCCGAGCTCAACGACATCGTGTACCCGCAGGGCACCACCGGCGGCACGCTCGCCAGCAACTTCCGCAACAAGATGACCGCGTTCGGCGCGGTGATCCCCGGCAACGAGCGCTGGTGGCACACCGCGAACGAGCGGATGGGCGTCGACTCGGCGGTGCAGATGACCAAGATGATGGCCGACGGGATGCTCGAGATGGCGCGCTACACGGGCCCCGCGGGCGCGCAGTTCATGTGGGCCGACGTGCCCGGCCTGAACGCGAACCGCTCCGACCGCGACCTGCTCGACGTCACGATCGGCACGTTCACCGATGCCGCTGACCAGGTGGGCGCGGCAGCGCTCGGCGACCAGCTGCTCCTCGGCGCGACGACGTTCAACATTCCGATGTGGAACGGCCGCGGCAACTCCGCACCGAACGCGGCATCGTTCGCGCTCGGGCACGAGCCCGGCGGCGTGTACCTGCCGCTGACCGATCCCGAGTACCTCGCCGACACGTACGTGGCGCCGATGCGACTCGAGTTCAAGGTGGAGCGTCCGGCGAACCTCTCGGACGACGCCTGGGCGACGTTCGTCGCGGGCGGCTACGGGGGCTTCGACTTCAACGTGCTGGTGGGCGACACCGTGGTGCCGCTCGCGGTGCCCGAGGGTCAGGATGCCGCGAAGTACTTCTCGTCGCGCACCTCCGACATGAACCCGAACGTGGTCTACCTGTCGGTGAACCTCGCCATCACCGACGCCCCGTACGCGGGCGTCCAGGGCGTGCTCGCCGACTCGAAGACGGATCTCTACACGGTGAACCCGGCCTTCCTGGCGGCGAACCCGGATCCGTTCCCGACGCGTGGTGCCGTGGAGCAGCGCGGGTTCTTCGTGCTCGGCGACGGAGCGAAGAACGCCGAGTTCGCCTCCCCGGGTGCGGTCTATGTGACCGTCGACAACGCGGTCGTCTCGGCCGAGCCGTCGGCCACCGTGAAGCAGCTGAAGGGCAGCTCGAACGAGCTGACCATCACGATCACGCAGACCCACATCGACGGCAGCACGTCGACCGTGACCGACACCTTCACCATCAAGAACAACGCCGCCGGCACCTACACGGTCGGCGACTACAAGGTGTACGTCGACACCAAGGGCAACACGCAGGTGCGAGAGATCGCCATCAAGTAGCGCCCCACGAATCCCTCCCGCCGACGCGATGCCGTGTCGGCGGGAGGGATTCTCGCGTGTGGGGGTGGATGCCTCAGGCCTCGGCCGCGCGGGCGGTCAGCAGCATCCGGCAGCTGTGCGCGTCGACGAACGGCTGGAGCTTGCGCAGGGCCAGCGGGCCCTCCGTCTGGCGCAGCACGTCTTTGACCAGGCGGGCGTGCACGCCGCACACGAGCGCGCGATCCTCCTCGATCATGTCGTGGAAGCGGCAGGGCGACAGCTCGAAGGTGAGGGTCTGCTCGTCGACGACGGGCTCGAGGCCGGCATCGTCGAGGTGCTCGTAGAGCACGTCGATCTGGCGGGTCGCCGCCGGCGGCAGCTGCGTCGGCTCGGCCGGAACGACGGCGCGCAGCATCCGCCCGCGCTCGATTGCGTCGTCGATGCGGGCGTCGGCCACGGCGCTGGTGTCGGCGTCGCGCACCGGGTGGAACGCGACCGGCGGCCGCCCGCGGGTGCCCACCTGCAGCACCTCGCCGCGAATCAGGCCCTCGTTCTCGAGCACCTGCAGGTGATCGCGCACGGTGTTGAGGGGGATGCCCGTCTCTGACGCGAGCTCGCCCGCGCGGCGGCCCGGCACGCGCTGCACGGCGCGCAGCAGCTGCAGGCGGCGCGGCTGCGTCAGCCCGCGGAAGTCGGTGGTGCGGCGAGGCATGGCCCAAGGATACGCGGCGCACCTGGGGGAGGGCCGCGCGTGGGCCGGGTTTAAAACCGGTGAAACCGAAAGCGCGCGCCGGCGCTTCGCGGGAGAGTCGAAGCGTTGCATCTCACGCCAGAAAGGGCACCCCATGAAGCTCTCACCGGAGTCCGAAGCCATCGTCCGCGCGACCGCCGGAGTGGTCGCCGAGCACGCGGAAGCGATCACCAAGGTCTTCTACCCGGCGATGTTCGCCGCGCATCCCCAGCTGCTGAACGTGTTCAACCGCGCGAACCAGGCCGTGGGCGAGCAGCCCAAGGCGCTCGCCGCCTCGGTCGTCGCGTTCGCGGTGCACCTCATCGACCCCGATGCCCCCGACTTCACCCTGATCATGCGCCGCATCGCGCACAAGCACGTGTCGCTGGGCATCCAGGCCCGCCAGTACACGATCGTCGCCCAGCACCTGCTCGACGCGGTCGGCGTCGTGCTCGGCGACGCCGTCACCCCGGAGGTGCGCGCGGCGTGGGACGAGGTCTACTGGCTGTTCGGCTGCTCGCTCATCGCCGAGGAGGCGAAGCTGTATGCGCTCGGCGGCACCGACCCCGAGCACCCCTGGCGCAAGTACCGCGTCGTGGAGCGCTTCGAGGAGTCGGACGAGGCGTTCTCGCTGCTGCTCGCCCCCGTCGCGGGCGAGGTGCCCTCGCACGTGACCGGGCAGTACGTCGCCATCGCCGTCGACCTGCCCGACGGCACCCGCCAGCCGCGTCAGTACACGATCTCGTCGGGCCCCAGCGGCAACTCGCTCCGCGTGACGATCAAGCGCGTGCTCGGCACCGACGGCAACCCCGACGGCCAGGTCTCGACGTGGCTGCACGCGAACGCCGAGCCTGGCACGGTGCTCGAGGTGTCGCAGCCCGCGGGTGACGTGGTGCTGGATGACTCGGAGCGCCCCGTGGTGCTGGTCTCGGCCGGCATCGGCATCACGCCCGTCGCCGCGATCGTCGAAGACCTCTCGCGCCGCCAGCCGCACCGCACGGTGCGCCTGTTCCACGCCGACCGCGCGCACGACACGCACGCGCTCTACGCCTCGCTGCGCCGCCAGGTGCTGGCGATGGAGGATGCCCGGGCGCAGAACTGGTACGAATCGGGCGCCGAGCTCGCGCCCACGCTGCATCCCGCGCTGCCCGGCTACATGGACCTCAGCAGCGTCGAGCTGCCCGAGGACGCCTCGGTGTTCATGTGCGGCCCGCTGCCGTTCATGCGCTCGGCGCGCACCACGCTGATCGAGCGCGGCATCCCGAGCGATCGCATCCACTACGAGGTCTTCGGGCCGGACCTGTGGGCGCAGCAGCCGGAGCACGCGGCGGTGTAGGCCGAGGCATCCTGGCCGAGACGTCTCGGCCGGCGAACGCAACGGCGCCCCGGGCAACGAAGCCCGGGGCGCCGTGCTGTTCGGCTGATGTCGGTCGCGGCTCGCGCCGACGAAGCCCGCCGACGAAGCCGCCGGCGAGGCAGGCTACGTGCGGTTGCGGCCGCCGATCACGCGCAGGAAGAACATGATCAGCGCGATCACTCCCACGATGAGCGCGACCCAGAGCAGCCAGTTGAACGCGGCGTTCAGGCCGCCGAAGATGGCGAGGACGATGGCGACGATGATGATGATGACGAGTGCAATGTTCATGTGCAGTCTCCTTCTCGACGGGCCGGGGAGCTGGTGGCCACCTGCCCGGTGACCGAGTGTGGCAGGCCACGCGCCCCACACCTAGGGGTTGACGTTGCGCAGGGGCGGTGCTAGTCACGTGCGTGCTCCGGCCCGAGGGGACTGCCTGACCATGCCGGTGCGGCGCAACCCGGTGGTAGCCTCGGGCGTGGCCGCGGTGCTCGAGTTCGACCGCGCCGCCGCCACACAGCCGCACCGCAACGACGCGGGAGAAGCGCGGCGCGAGACACGAGCGACGTGAGACAAGGGAGCCCACCGGCGATGGATGCACGACTTCTGGAAGACCTCGCGGACGTCTACCGCGACCTGCACGCGAACCCCGAGCTGGGCTTCGCCGAGACCCGCACCGCGGCGATCGTCGCCGAGCGGCTCCGGGCGATCGGCTTCGACGTGACGGAGGGCGTCGGGGTCACCGGGGTTGTCGGCGTGCTCGACCGCGGCACCGGGCCCGTGGTGTTGCTGCGCGCCGACATGGACGCCCTGCCGGTCGCCGAGGAGACGGGGCTGCCGTACGCCAGCGTCGCCACGGGGCAGCTCGACGGCAAGGAGGTGCCCGTCATGCACGCCTGCGGGCACGACATGCACGTGACCGCCCTGCTGGGCGCGCTGACGGTGCTCGCGGCGCAGGATGACTGGAGCGGGCGGATCCTCGCCGTCTTCCAGCCCGCCGAGGAGACCGGCGGCGGCGCCCGGGCGATGATCGACGACCGGATCTTCGAGCGATTCGGCAAGCCCGACGTCGTGCTCGGCCAGCACATCGCGCCGCTCCCGGCGGGGGCCATCGGGCTCCGCGCCGGCGCATCCTTCGCGGCATCCGACGCGATCGAGATCACACTCTACGGGCGCGGCGGGCACGGCTCACGGCCCGAGGTGACGGTCGACCCGGTCGTGATGGCCGCGGCCGTGATCATGCGGCTGCAGACCGTGGTCTCGCGCGAGATCGCCGCCACCGAGGTCGCGGTGCTGACGGTGGGCGCCGTGCACGCCGGCGAGGCCCCCAACGTCATCCCCGACTCGGCGACGCTCCAGCTGAGCATCCGCAGCTACGACCCTGCCGTGCGCGACCGGGTCGTCGCCGCGATCGAGCGCATCGTGCGCGGCGAGGCCGCGGCCGCGGGCGCCGATCGCGAGCCCGAGATCCGGCTGCTCTACGCGCTGCCCGCGGTGCGCAACGACAAGGCCGCGGTCACCCGCGTCGGCTCGGCCTTCGCCTCCGAGCTCGAGGGCGTCCTGGTCGTCGACCCCGGGCTGATCACCGGCAGCGAAGACGTCGGCCTGTTCTCTGACGTCGCCGGCGTCCCGATCGTGTACTGGGTGCTCGGCTCGTCCGACCCCGCGCTGTTCGCGGGTCTCGCCACCTTCCCCGAGATCGCCGAGCGCGTGATGGCGCTGCCCTCCAACCACTCGCCCCAGTTCGCGCCCGTCATCGAGCCGACGCTGAGCATCGGCATCCGCGCGCTGGTCACCGCCACGCGCGACTGGCTCGTGTGAGTGGATGCCTCGGCCGGCGCCCGCGCGGCGCCCGGCCGAGGCATCCGCGCATTGCGCACTCACCCAGAGAAGGCGCGACTGTGACGCATACGCTGGGAGGCATGACCACTCGCACCCGGCCGCGCCGTCGCGGCACGCTTGCCCTGCTCGCCGCCCTGCTCGTCTCTGGATTCGCGCTCGCGGGGTGCTCGGCGCCGGGCGCTGCGCCCGCGCCGGGCGAGCCCGGCGCCGCAGCCCAGCCCACGATCGTGCCGGCAGAGGAGCTGCTGGCCGAGTTCGCGCTCGATGGCGGCGACGCGGTGGCGGTGGTGAACGCGCTCGACGCGATGCCGCTCGCGCAGCGTCCCGACGGGCTGATCGCCTCGGTGCGGCCAGACGCCGTGGTGCTGACGGCGGGGGAGCGGCAGGCACGGCTCGCGATGCCCGACGACCTCGTCTACGTCTCGGTGGCGCCCTACGCCACACAGACGCACGACTGCTACTTCCACAGCCTGACCACGTGCGTGGGCGAGCTGCAGCACGCGGCGCTGCAGGTCACGCTCGTCGACGACGCGAGCGGCGAGGTGCTGGTCGAGCGCCCGGCGACCACGTTCGACAACGGATTCATCGGCTTCTGGGTGCCCCGCGGCATCCAGGCCACGCTCACAGTGACGCACGACGGCATGACGGGCACCACGCCGATCTCGACGCGCAGCGCCGACGACCCCACCTGCATCACGACGCTGCGGGTCGCGTAGTGCCCGGTGCGCCGCGGCCCGAGCTCGCGCTCCACGAGCTCGCCGCGCGCGGGCTGATCGACCCGGGCTGGGCGGCGGCGCTGGCCCCGCTCCAGCCTCAGCTCGACGCGCTCGCCGCGCGGCTCGACGACGAGCTCGCGCACGGCCGCGGGTACCTGCCGGCGCCGGCGAACGTGCTCCGCGCATTCCAGGCGCCGCTCGCCGAGGTCAAGGTGCTCATCGTCGGCCAGGACCCGTACCCGACGCCGGGGCATCCCATCGGGCTCGCGTTCGCGACCGCGCGCGACGTGCGCCCGGTGCCGCGCAGCCTGCAGAACATCTTCCGCGAGCTGCACGACGACCTGGGCATCGAGCCCGCGCCGCATGGCGATCTGGGCGCGTGGTCGGCGCAGGGCGTGATGCTGCTCAACCGCGTGCTCACGGTCGCCCCGGGCGCCGCGGGCGCCCACCGCGGCTGGGGCTGGGAGGCCGTCACCGAGCACGCGATCCGCACGCTCGCCGCGCGCGGCACACCGCTCGTGAGCCTGCTCTGGGGGCGGGATGCCGCGACCCTGGCGCCGCTGCTGGAGGGCACCGCCGTGATCGAGTCGGCGCATCCATCGCCCCTGTCGGCCAGGCGCGGGTTCTTCGGCTCGCGCCCCTTCTCGCGCGCCAACGCGCTGCTCGCGGCGCAGGGGGCGAGCCCGGTCGAGTGGACCATGGACGCGGCGGCCGCTGCGCCGCGCCTGTTCTGAGCGGGCGCTCGCCGCGGTCGCCCGCGGTGCCCGCAGACGAGCTCGGCCGCCCGGCGTACGAGGCGCCGAGCGGCCGAGGCACGTGCAGACGGTCTAGCGGGCGGTGAAGCCGCCGTCGATCAGGTGCACGCTGCCCGTGACGAAGGATGCCGCGTCGCTCGCGAGGAACGCGACGATCTGCGCGATCTCCTCGGCGCGGGCGAGCCGACCCAGCGGGTGCTGCGACGCCAGGAACGCGCGCGTGTCGTCGTTCATGCCGCCGATGAGCGCGGTGTCGACGTAGCCGGGGGCGACGGCGTTCACGCGAATGCCGGCGGCGGCATATTCGAGGGCCGCGGTCTTGGTCAGCCCCACGACCGCGTGCTTGGTGGCGGAGTATGCGGGCGAGCCGACCGAGCCGATGACGCCGAGCATCGAGGCCATGTTCACGATGGCGCCGCCCGAGGCCGCCATCGCGTTCACCTGCGCGCGCAGGCCGCGGAAGACGGTGGTGATGTTGAGATCGAGCGTGCGATCCCAGTCGGCGTCGGTGTACTGGCCGGTCGGGGCGAGCCCGCCGCCGATGCCCGCGTTGTTGATCGCGATGCGCAGGGGCGCGAGGGCCTGCGCCGCCTCGATGTACGCGCGGATGACAGCCTCGTCACCCGCGTCGCCGACGACGGCGACGGCGCGGCCGCCCGCGGCCTCGATCTCGGAGACGACGGCGGCAGCGGCATCCTCGTTGATGTCCTGCGCGACAATCTGGGCGCCGTTGCGGGCGAGCAGGAGCGCAACCTCGCGCCCGATGCCCGAACCTGCGCCAGTGATGACCGCGGAGCGGTCGGCAACGTCATAAGTGGCCATGAAGAAGATTCCTCTCGGTGGAGAATACGTTTCTGCATGCTAGCCACGCGGAGGTGGGCCGAACCAAGTGTGACGGGGTGATTCTGCGGGGCCTGCGGGGCTGGCGGGCGGGGCGGGCGCAGGCTGGATGCTGCTCGCCGACGCCCGCTCAGCGCACGGGCAGGCGCGAGATGAACTCCCGCAGCTGATCGACGTTGCGCACCTCGTGCATGTCGATGATCTCGGCATACTGCTCGGCGACCGAGTCGCCCAGGCGCCACTGGTTCTCCTGCTCGGGGTTGAGCCAGGCCGCGTGCCCCGCCTGGCGCACGAGGGCGCGCAGCGCGTCGAACTGCGGGTTGGTGCCGTTCGTGCGCGCGTCGCCGAGGATCAGCACGGTCGAGCGCGGGCCGATGAGGTCGATATAGCGATCGGCCGCGTCGGCGAGGGCCGAGCCGTAGTCGCTGCCCGTGTGGTGCTTGGCGAGGTTCGCCTCCTGCGTGACCCGGTCGGCGATCTCCTCGCCCAGCTGCGAGTCGCGCACGATGTCGGTGATGTCGTCGCACACGTTGATGAAGCCGATGAAGCGCACGCGGCGGAAGACGCCCGCGAGCGACTGCAGCAGCAGCATCGTGAAGCGCGAGAACCCGGCGACCGATCCCGACATGTCGCAGAACAGCACGATCTCGGCGCGCGTGCGCGTGCGACGCTTGTGCGCGGGCCGCATGGGCACGCCGCCGGTCGACATCGCGGCGCGCAGGGTGCGGCGGATGTCGATGGCGCCGCGGCTCTTGCGGCGCTGGCGCGCGGCGAGCTTCGACGCGAGCTTGCGCGAGAGCGGGGCGATCACGGCCTGCAGCTCGGCCGCATCCGTACCCGCGGTGAGCAGAAACTCGGTGCGCTCGAGCGGACCCTCGACGCTGTACTGCGAGATGCGGTCGCGGCCGCGCATCTCGGCGTTGCGGCGTGCGACCTCGGCCTCGATGCGGCGGCGGAACGCCGCCACGCGGCCGCGGATCTCTTCGCGGTCGTAGCGGTCACTCAGTCGCTCGCGACGCGGGCCCGACTCGGACGAGCCGCCCTCGGAGTCGCCCGCAGACTGCGCGTGGCGCAGCTCGCGCGAGCGCTGCTGCGCGGCCGAGACCGTGGTCTGGGGCGCGAGACGCTCGATCGTCTGCTTGGCGAAGAAGCCGCCGTCGGCCGCGGCGTCGGGCAGACGCCCGAGCTCGAGCACAGCGCGCGAGGCGAGCAGCTCCAGTTCGCGGTCGTCGCCGCGCGCCAGGGCATCGACCAGGTCTTCGCGGATCGCGGCCGCGCGCTGTCGCGCGCCCGCGACGTCGGTCGGGGGCAGCTCCTCGGCATCGCCGGTGCGCCCGCCCACGGCGGCGGGAAAGTAGATGTCGAACAGCTGGTCGAACACCATGCGATCCGCCGAGCGCCGCATCATCGTGGCCGCGAGGCCGGTGCGCAGCCGCTCGCGGTCCTCGAGGCCGAGCGCGCTCGTCGCGGCGGCCGCGTCGGCGACCTCGGAGGTGCCGACGGTCAGGCCGTGGCTGCGCAGGGCGCGGCCCAGGTCGACCAGGCGCGTGCCGACGGGATCAGCTGAGGGCACGGTCCAGTTCCAGGCGGGTCTCGGCGATCGTGATGTCGTCGCGGTGCTTGAGGATCACGCCGAGCGTGGCGTGCACCAGCTCTGGCTCGAGCTCGCCCTCGGCGCCGAGCGCGAGGAGCGTGCGGGCCCAGTCGATCGTCTCGGCGACCGAGGGCGCCTTGCGCAGGCGCATCTGGCGCAGCGCGGCGATCAGGCGCACGACCGAGGCGGCCAGGCTCTCCTCGAGGTTCGGCACGGCGAGCGTGACGATCTCGCGCTCGAGCTCGGCCTCGGGGTAGTCGATGTGCAGGTAGAGGCAGCGGCGACGCAGGGCCTCCGAGAGCTCGCGGGTCGCGTTCGAGGTGAGCACGACGAACGGCGTCTGCGACGCGGTGATGGTGCCGAGCTCCGGCACGGTCACCTGGAAGTCGGAGAGCACCTCGAGCAGCAGGCCCTCGATCTCGACGTCGGCCTTGTCGAGCTCGTCGATCAGCAGCACGGTCGGCTGCTCGTTGCGGATCGCGGTCAGCAGCGGGCGCGAGAGGAGGAACTCGTCGGTGAAGATGTCGTCTTTGACCTGCTGCCAGTCGGCCTCGTCCTCGCCAGTGGCGTTGTGGTGCGCGCCGGCGGCCGTGATGCGCAGCAGCTGCTTCGCGTGGTTCCACTCGTACAGCGCGCGGGCCTCGTCGACGCCCTCGTAGCACTGCAGGCGCACGAGCTCGCTCGAGGTCGCCGAGGCGACGGCCTGGCTGAGCGCCGTCTTGCCCACACCCGCGGGGCCCTCGATCAGCAGCGGCTTGCCGAGCTGATCGGCAAGGTACACGGTCGTGGCGATCGCGTCGGAGGCCAGGTAGCCGTGGGCGGCGAGACGCTCACGGACGTCGTCAACAGAGCTGAAGCGTGGGGTGTGGGTCATAATGCCCAAGTCTGCCCCAGAGCGGGCGGGTGAAACCGCGCATGACATCAGAATTTTCTGGGGCGCGCTCACGCGGCGGGCGCATCGTCCTGCGGGTCGATGGTCGGAATCGATGCGAGCAGCCTCCGCGTGTACGGATGCTGCGGCGAGAGCAGCACGTCGTTCGTGGTGCCGTGCTCGACGATGCGCCCCTCCGTCATGACGGCGACGGTGTCGCACAGGCTCTGCACGACGCCGATGTCGTGCGAGACGAGGATGAGCGTGAGATCGAGCGATGCGCGCAACTCGGCGATCACGTCGAGCACCTGGGCGCGCACGGTGACGTCGAGGGCGCTCAGCGGCTCGTCGCCCACCAGCAGCCGCGGCTTGTGCACGATCGCGCGGGCGAGGGCGATGCGCTGGCGCTGCCCGCCCGAGAACTCGTGCGAGAAGCGCCGCGCCGCATCCGGGTCGAGACCCACCTGCGTGAGCACCTCGTCGACGCGGGCCGGGCGGTCGCAGTCGATCCCGAGCGCCCACAGCGGCTCGGCGATGATGCGCCCCACCGACATGCGGGGGTCGAGCGAGGCGTACGGGTCTTGGAACACCATCCCGGTGGCGCGGCGCAGCCAGTGCAGCGAGCGGCCGCGGGCCGTGGCATCCACCGGTCGCCCGTCGAACTCGATCGTGCCCGAGGTGGGCACATCGAGCGCGAGGAGGAGCCGGACGAGGGTCGACTTGCCCGAGCCGGACTCGCCGATCAGGCCGAGCGCCTCGCCCGCGCGCACCTCGAGCGTGGCGTCTTCGAGGGCCGTCGCGTAGCGCTGCCGTTCGAAGAAGCTGTCGCGGGCGAGGGGGTAGCGCCGGGTGAGCCCGGTCGCGCGAACGAGCGGGGCGGCGTCCGGGGTGTGCTCGAGGGGAGTGCTCACGACTCGGCACCTTTCGTGGGGCGCCACAGCGTGGCGGTGGCGTCGCGCAGCAGCCCCTGGGTGATGGGGCTGCGCGGGTCGCGCAGCAGCTGCGCGACCGGGCCCGACTCGACGACCTTGCCGTGCGCGAGCACCACGCCGTGCGTGGCGATCTGCGAGAGCACCGCGAGATCGTGGGTGATGAACACGAGCGACATGCCGGCGTCGGTGACCAGATCGCGCAGCAGCTCGAGCACCTCGGCCTGGATGGTCACGTCGAGGGCGGTGGTCGGCTCGTCGGCGATCAGCAGGTGCGGGTCGCAGGCGAGCGCGATCGCCATGGCGACGCGCTGGCGCTGGCCGCCCGAGAGCTGGTGCGGGTAGCGCTTGACGATGGCCTCCGGCTCGGGCAGCGCCACGCGCCGGGTCTCGCGGATCGCCCGGGCCATCGCATCCGCCTTCGAGACGCGGTGGTGGATGCGCACCGACTCGGCGATCTGCCGGCCGATCGGGCGGATCGGGTTGAGCGCGGTGCGCGGCTCTTGGAAGACCATGCCGATCTCGTTGCCGCGCACCCGGGCGAGCTCCTTCTCGGGCAGGCCGAGCAGCTCGCGGCCGTGCCAGGTGATGCTGCCCTCGGCGACCGCGCCATCGGGGAGCAGGCCGAGCACGGCCAGCGCGGTGAGCGACTTGCCCGAGCCGGACTCGCCGATGATGCCAAGGCGCGCGCCGTCGGCGACCTCGAAGCTGACGCCGTCGACGACGCGGCGACCGTTGATGTCGATCGTGAGGTCGCGCACGACGAGGCTCATGAGATCACTTCCGGGACGTGGCGGATCGACGCGCGCGGCGGGTGCAGCGGGTCGCGACCGCGCGAGAGCGTGGGGTCGGTGGCCTCGCGCAGCGCGTCGCCGAGCAGGTTGAGCCCGAGCACCGTGACGGTGATCGCGAGCCCCGGCCAGACGACCGCCAGCGGGTGGATGGCGATGTAGGCCTGCAGGTTCGCGAGCAGCACACCCCACGAGGGTTCGGTGGGGGATGCCCCGTAGCCGAGGTACGAGAGGCCGGCCTCGGCGAGCACCGCCACCGCCATCGACCACGACAGCTGCACGATGAACACCGGCGCGACGTTGGGCAGCAGGTGGCGCCACAGGATCTGCATGTCGGAGAGCCCGGACGCGCGGGCGGCGAGGATGAAGTCGCTGTGCAGCACGCGCCGCAGCTCTGGCCGGGTGACGCGGGCGATGCTGACGCCGAAGCCGATGCCGACCGACCAGATCACGACCCAGAGCGAGCCGCCCCACACCGACGAGATCATCATGGCGATCAGCAGCACGGGGAACGCGATGAGGATGTCGATGAGCACGGCCATGCTCTCGCGGGTCCAGCGCGGGGTGAGCGCGCCCAGCGAGGCGAGCACGATGCCGACGACGCTGGCGATGATCCCCGAGCCGATCGCGACGAACATGGTCGTGCGCGCGCCGCCCATGATCAGGGTCAGGATGTCGCGGCCCGTGCCGTCGGTGCCGAGCGGGTGCTGCAGCGAGGGGAGCACCCAGCGGGCGGCGAGGTCGACGGTCTTGGGGTCGTACGGGGTCCAGAACAGCGAGACGAGCGCGACGAGCGCGACACAGGCGACGACGATGATGCCGAACCTGCCGGTGGGCAGGCGCCAGAGCTGGCGCATCCATCGCCCGCGGCTGCGCGCCACTGCGGGGAGGGTCGACGTGTAGGTCATGCTGCCTCCCGCTGTCGTGGGTCGATCACGCGGTGCACCAGGTCGACGAGGAAGCCGATCACGAGGATGAACCCGGTGAGCACGAGCAGCTCGCCCTGCACCTTGACGAGGTCGCGGTTGCCGACGTCGGTGACCAGCATGCGCCCGATGCCGGGCAGGGTGAAGAGCTGCTCGATGATGACGCTGCCCACGATGAGCCCGGCGATCTGCAGGCCGAGCACGGTGATGATCGAGAGGCCGACGTTGGGCAGCCCGTGGCGGATCAGCGCCTGATTGCGGGTGAGTCCCTTCGCGGCGGCGGTGCGGACGTAGTCCTGCCCGATCGCCTGGAGGGAGGCGCTGCGCACGAAGCGCAGCAGCATCGCGCCCTCGACGATGCCGATCGTCAGGGCGGGAAGGATGAGGGCGCGGATCGCGGCCCAGGGCTCGTCCCAGCCGGCGCGGGGGAAGCCCGTCGTCGGCAGCCAGCCGAGCCATACGGCGAAGACGAGGATGAGCATCATGCCCGCCCAGACCACCGGCACGGCGGCGAGCGTCTGCGAGGCGAAGCTGATGGCGGTGCCGGCCTTGCGGCCGCGCTGCATCGCCGAGAACACCCCGAGGGGGATCGCGAACAGCAGGGCGACGATCAGCGACATCAGCCCGAGCGGCACGGTCACCTGCGCCTTCTGCAGAAGCTCGCTGCTGACCGGCGTGCCGGTCAGCAGCGAGTTGCCGAGATCGCCGCGCAGTACGCCCCCCATCCAGGAGGCGTACTGCGCGAGCACCGGCTCGTTGAGTCCCAGCTTCTCGCGGATCGCCTCGACCTGTGCGGGCGAGGCCTGGGTTCCGCCGATCAGCTGGGCGACATCGCCCGGCAGGACGCGCAGTGTGAAGAAGATCAGCACACTGGCGACCAAGAGCCCTACCAGCAGCAGGGTCAACCGGGTGAGCGCGTAGCGGATCACTCCGTGGCAACCTCGACATTCGCCAGGTTGATGCGGGCGTTGATCGAGTCGACCGGGAATCCGGTGACGCCGGGCCGCAGCGCGGTGACCGTCTCCGAGTTGTACAGCCAGTCGGCGGCGTTGTCCTCCGACACGATGCGGGCGGCCTTCGCCAGCAGCGAGTCGACCTCTGCGGGGTCGGTCGAGGCCATGGCCTGGGCGTACAGCTCCTGGACCTGCTTGTTGTCGTAGTTGAAGTAGTACTCGGGGTTGGCCCAGTTGCCGAAGTCGCGCGGCTCGACGTGCAGCACGAAGCTCAGCTCGTAGTCGTGGTTCGTGTAGACGTCTTCGAGCCAGGTGTTGAACTCGACCGCGTTGACCTTCAGCGTGACGCCGATGTCGTTGTACATCGAGACGAGCACGGTGCTGACGGTCGTGCCATAGAAGTTCGGGATGGTCAGCGTCAGGGAGAGGTTCTCCTGGCCGGCCTCCTTGAGGAGCTCCTTCGCGCGCTTCTGGTCGAACGGCACGAGCGACGACAGGTCCTCGTAGCCGGGGTCGGTCGGCGGGATCGGGCCGTACAGGGTGGTGCCCGCGCCGATCGCGGCGACGATGGCCTCGTGGTCGACGGCCAGGCGCAGCGCCTCGCGCACGCGCGGGTCGTTCAGCGGTGCGCGCGTGTTGTTGAACGCGAGGGTGCCCTTGTCGGTGGTCGCGCCGTAGGTGAGCGTGATGCCGTCGGTGCCGTCGAGCTGGCTCGAGAGGTTGGGGTCGACGGCGGTGAGCACGTCGAGGCTGCCGCCGAGCATGGCGTTCACACCGGCGGTGAAGTCCGGGATGTACTTCAGCACGACCTCGGCGACCTTCGCCTGCTCGCCCCAGTAGCCGTCGAAGCGGTCGAGGCTGATGCTGTCGCCCTGGATCCAGCTGCCGAGCGTGAAGGGGCCGGTGCCGTTGGTCGCGACCGCGAGATCGGTGGTGTCGCCCTCGTCGAAGATCAGGCCGGCGCGGCCGGTGAGGTTCCACAGGAAGTTGGCGTCGGGCTTGACGAGGGTGATCGCGATGTTGTTGCCGTCGGCCACGATGGTCGTCGCGCCCGCGAGCGTGTCTCCCTCGACCACGCCGGGCGTGTCGCGCGCGTACTCGAGCGAGCTCACGACGTCGCTCGGCGTGAGCTCGCCGCCCTGCTGGAACTTGACGCCCTCGCGCAGCGTGAACGTGTAGGTCAGGCTGTCGTCCGAGATCTCGTAGCCCGACGCGAGGACGGTGTCGATGTCGCCCTCGGGGGTGCGGGTGACCAGGCCCTGGTACACGTTGTCGATGAGCACCTGCTCGAGCGGCGCGCCGCTGACGGTGCGGATGTCGAGGCTCTTGGGCTCGAGCACGAGCCCGACCGTGAGGACCGCGTTCTCGTCGGGGGCGCCGGACGGCGAGGCGCCGCCTCCGCCGTCGCCGGAGCAGCCAGCGAGTGCGAGCGCAGCGACGGCTACGCCGCCGATCGCGGCGAGTCGCGCCGAGCGGAACGAGCGTGCAGGGCGTGCTGTGTTGTGCCTATGCATGTGATTCCTTTCAAATGTCGCGCGCGATGGCATCCGTGTGCGCCGCGTCGAGCGCGGCCGAAAGATCTGCAAGGAGGTCGCGCGCGTCCTCGATGCCGATCGAGAGTCTGATCAATCCAGCCGGAATTCCGACGTTCATACGTTCTGATTCTGTCAGCGGTGAGTGGGTTGTGCTTGCAGGCTGGATCGCCAGCGAGCGTACATCACCGATATTGGCGATGTGGCTGAACAGCCGCAGCGCCGCGATGAACCGCTTTCCCGCCTCGAGCCCGCCCCGCAGCTCGAACGAGAAGACCGAGCCCGCGCCGTTCGGCAGATAGCTCGCCGCGGCGGCCCGCCACGGCGAGTCGGGCAGCTCTGCGTAGTGCACCGCCGCGACCGCGGGGTGCGAGCAGAGAAACTGCACGACCTCGCGGGCGTTCGCCACGTGCTGGCGCATCCGCAGGCTCAGCGTCTCGATCCCCAGCTGCAGGAGGAACGCGTTGAAGGGCGATGCGGCCGGGCCGTAGTCGCGCAGGATCGCGCGCACGCGCAGCACGTAGGCGAGCCGAAGCGGCGAGAAGCGCTCCCACAGGCCCGCCTCGCCCGGCGAGCTGGGCACGTGCAGCGCCGGCCACTTCTCGGGCTCGCGGCCGAAGTCGAAGCTCGCGCCGTCGACGATCGCGCCGCCGATCACGGCGCCGTGCCCCGCCAGGAACTTGGTCGTCGAGTGCACCACGATGTCGGCGCCGTGCTCGAGCGGGCGCGTGAGGTAGGGCGTGGCCAGCGTGTTGTCGACGATCAGCGGCACGCCGAGCTCGTGCGCGACGTCGGCGACGAGGCGCGTGTCGAGCACGGTGCACAGCGGGTTGCTGATGCTCTCGGCGAAGAAGGCGCGGGTCTCGGGCCGCGCGGCGCGGCGCCAGGCCTCGGCGTCGTTCTGCTCGTCGACGTAGGTGACGCTGATCCCGAGCTCTCCGAAGCGCTCGTTCAGCAGCCCGATGGTCCCGCCGTAGATCTGCGAGGAGGCGACGACATGGTCGCCGCTGCGCACGACGGCCAGCAGGGCGAGCACGGTGGCGGCCTGGCCGCTTGCGGTGAGCACCGCACCGGCGCCGCGCTCGAGGGCGGCGAGGCGCTGCTCGACAACGGCGTTGGTCGGGTTGCCGGCGCGGGCATACGCGAACGAGCCGAGGTGATCCATCGAGAAGATCGAGGCGGCGTGATCCACGCTGTCGAACGCGAACCCCGCGGAGGCGACGATCGGCGTCACGTGTGCGCCGTGGCCCGGCGCGGGCGCCGCGCCGACGTGCGTCTGCAGCGTGTCGAAATACCAGCGCTCGACGCCAGAGCCGGCGTCGGATCGGGGCTGCCGCGAAGCGTCGGGTGTCGACACGGTGTCTCCTAGGTGATGCGAGGCGAGAACGAACGCGTTCAGCCTAGGTGTACTGCCCAGGGACGTTGGTTGATGTGTGACCCTTGAATTGATGAAGACCTCCGGTGGAGGGTGGAGCTGTCTAGGTTCCTATTCCCCATCCGGAGGTCTTCGTGTCCCACGCTAACGCTGCTCTTACTCCAGTTCAAAGGCTTCGCATCGCGCGGCTCATCGTTGATGATGGTTGGGCGGTTGCGCACGCGG
>JAKPAC010000026.1 GCA_029779645.1 Actinomycetes bacterium
GCTCTGGATCACTCCCGATGCCGAACGAGCGCGCAAACTCCGGACCGCGATTCGGAAAGAGCCCGACCTTCCAGTCGACCTCTTCACCATCTGCGCGGAAGCCGACGCGCTCCCCGCCCTGCAGAGCTTCCTCTCTCCATCAACCACCAACTGAAAGGACCAACTCCATGTTCATGGGCCCCGACTGCCTCAAGCGGTTCACCACGAAGCGAGCCTGGCTCGACCACATGTACCGCTGCACGGCGCCGAAGCGCTGACACGCTCCGGGGCCCAAACCAATCTCAAGAAAGGAGGTTCATTATGACCATCCCAACAACACAGACTTCACTCCCCCTAGACACCACACTCCCGGCCTCGCTCGACCAGGCCGACACCGCGCTCCGCATCCTCGACGACTGGAGCGAAGGCGACAACAGAGTCGCCGACGAAGGCATCGCCCGACTCCTCGCCGCCACCTTGCACGACGGACCAGGCAGTGCGCTTGAACACTTCGCCAACACCGGTGAACTCGACGCTGAGACCGCCCTCCGCGAGCTCGGCGAGGTCACCGTGCCCCTCGAACGCGAGGGCTGGGTCGACGCACTGGGCCGCTACATCATCAACGGAGGACGCCGATCATGAGCGAGCTTCAGCCCACCCCACAAGGCCCTGAGGCGCGGCCCGCGCCGAACAGAGAGACGCCGGACTGGCGCCGTCTGATCGTGACGCGCGACCGCTTCCTTGAGCACATCGCGAACGGCATTGCGGAAGCGACCGCCAAGCAAACCGAGATCGATCAAGCTACGGCACGCTGCATCGCCCACGTCCTGGGTCGCGCCTATGGCCGCGAAAGCGCTCTGGCTGGATTCGGCCGCAACGGTGAAGGACACTATCTGTCCTTGCGCGACGAGTACCTCGATCTCTACGGGGACGAGCAAGCTGACCCGGTCGTCAAAGAGATGATCGATTGGTTGGGCACCTACCTTGTCCAGCAAGAGGGCACCGGCTCCGGGCGCCGCTTCATGAACGAGCACGTTCCGCCGAAGCTCGAGCAGCTGCTCGTCCGCACGAGCGTGCCGGTTGCAGGTCAGCGCTTCATAGTGAACGTCCCGGCGAACTGGCATAGCGGCCACGAGGACGAGCTCATCGAGCTGCTGACTACGCTGCAGCTCCCAGAAGACGAAGCGCTGCAAGCGTTCCTGGCGCTACCCGATGTCAACGTCGGGACCGACGACATCATGGAGAGCTTTCATGAAGCCTTCGCCGGGACATACCAAAGCGAGGAAGCAGCGCTACGCGCCCTCAGCCCGCTCGAGGACTGGGAGAACAGCCTTGCTGACTGGTGCATCGACAACGGTGTCGAACCCGAAGCACTCGATTGGAACTACGAGCCGCTCATGGCTCGGCTCCGCGATATCTACGACGTCGTCGAAGGAAAGGAGGTGCTCCATGTCTTCGTCAAGTAGCACCGACAAGCGCCCCGCCGGCAATCACCGTGTCCCCCGCAAGGGCGGCCGAACGCTCAAGATGCGTCTCATCAGGATCGAGTCCGATCGCCGGGAGCAGATCGACTTGCACTATCTAGGCCAGGCACTGCTGCGCCTCGCCCAAGAGCAGTACGACCTGGAGCGTGGGCCGAACCGTCCCGCCACCTCCGTCCTCGAAACCGCCGCAGCGCGGCCCCACGCGGCCCACGTCGGCCCAAACGCGGCGCGTGGGGGCACGGCCCCGAACTCGGCCCTACACGCGCACACAGCCCCGCGCGCAGCGACGACGGGGTAGTGCGCGACAGCCAGATCACTGAGCACTCGAACGATGGAGGATGCGATGAAAAGTCCCGATAATCACGGTCATTTCTACAACAGCAACCCACCCCCGGAGGAGCCCCTGGAAGTAGGCCGGAGCGCCGTTTCAGGACTGGACTTCCAGCCCGATCGGAGGGTAAATGCGGAGGACCTAAACGAAGGGAGCCCCATTATGACGCCACCAAACCCAGGACTCGCGAGTCCCGAAGCTTCTGTCAACTCACTGGACGGACTCGAACACCTGTGGAAGACCCCGGCCGCGCGCGCGGCCGAGGATGCGCCAGTCAAGGTCGCGCAAGCAGTCATCTATCTGCGTGTGTCGACACCACGCCAGCTGCATACCGCAGCCGACCTCGACGAGGACGGAAACAGTATCGCCACCCAGAGGGTCGAGACTATGCGCAAGGTTCGCGAGCTGGGCGTGCCCGTCGCGAAAGAGTTCATCGAGCCGGGCCAGTCTGCCCAGACCATCGCGAAGCGTACGGAGTTCAAGAAGCTCCTGCGCTACGTCGATGAGCACCCTGAAGTTAAGTACGTCGTCATCTACATGCGCAGCCGCGTGTTCCGAAACTTCACCGACGCCGCCATCACGAAGCGACAGCTCCTGGAGAAGGGCGTCCGCCTGATCTCCGCCAAGGAGGAGTTCGGAGAGGGCTACATGGCCGACGCCATGGAAGCCATCACCGACATCATGAACGAAGTCCAAGTCCGTATGAACGGCGAGGACGTCAAGGTCAAGATGGCGCACAAGGTCGAACAGGGCGGGTCGGTCGGCCGCGCCAAGCTTGGCTATCTGAACGTCCGGAAGGACTACGGCGGTCGCCTCGTCAATACGATCGATGTCGATCCGGAGCGTGCCCCGCTCATCGCGTGGGCGTTCGAACAGTACGCCACTGGGCGCTACTCGATAGCGCGACTGCAGCGGCTCCTTGAGGCTCAGGGGTTGCAGACACGACCGTCTCCGAGCAACTCGGCAAAGACGGTCAGCACGAGCCGCCTCGCAACCATCCTGCGCGATCCGTACTACACGGGCATCAACCGCTACAAGGGCGAGCTCTACGTCGGACGCCACGAGCCGCTGATATCGAAGGAGACCTTCCTGAAGGTGCAAGCGGTGCTCGACTCCCGAAAGCGAGACGGCACACGAGACATCGTCCACTTCCACTATCTGAAGGGAATGTTGTTCTGCGGTGAGTGCCGCGATGCTGGCCGCACCAGTCGCCTCCTGTACTCCCAGAACACTGGGCGTGGCGGGACATACGAGTACCTCATCTGCGCCGCGCACCAACGGCAGCTGTGCTCCATGGTGAACGTGCGGGTCGAGCAGATCGAGGCAGCTATCGTCCCGAAGGTGTCGGAAGAGCGCCTCTCCGAGGACGTGCTCACGGGCATGCAGGCGGCTGTAGACGCCTCCGTGGCGAACATCCTCGCGCAGGACCGCGACACGAAGGCGCAGCTCAAGAAGCAGCTCGACAAGCTTGAAGCCCAAGAAGAACGGCTCATCGAGCTGGCCGCGACCGGGGCCCTCCCGATGACCAAGATCCGCGCGCGGATCGAGAAGACCGCGATGCAACGAGCGGAAGTCGAGGAGCGACTCGAGTTCACGGTCGACCGGCTTCAGTACACGGCGGACAGTGTGTCGAGCTTCCTGAAGCTCTTGGTCGACCCCGGTACCCTCTACGCCAAGGCCTCCGACGCCGTCCGACGCGATCTCCTGACCGCGTACTTCAACCGACTCGTCGTCTACGTCACCGACGACGGCATCAAGATCGAATCTGAGCGTCACACCGCGAACTCGCGCATCCGCGAGATCCACGGTCGAGTCGAAATGGCACGTCAGAACGATGCATCAGAGCAAAACAAAACTCCCCGCTCACGAGCGGGGAGTTCGGTTTCAGTCTCAAACAAGATCAGTTCATTTGACCAGGGTTTGAGTAACTTCAATCTGGCTGGGGTACCTGGACTCGAACCAAGAACAACGGAACCAGAAACCGCCGTGTTGCCAATTACACCATACCCCAATGGTTCGAACCGAAGCCCGTACCAAGGTACAACCTTACCCGAGCCGGCGACGAAGCGCCAATCGAGCGCTGGCCCGGCGCGTCCGCTACGCGGCCAGGCGACCCGAGAGCGCGTCGAGTCGCGCGATGGTGACCTGCTTGCCCAGCAGCTCCATCGACTCGAACAGCGGCGGCGACACTCGACGTCCGCTGAGCGCGACGCGCAGCGGGCCGTAGGCCACGCGGGGCTTGAGCCCGAGACCCTCGATGAGCGCCTCCGCCAGGGCGGCCCGCACGGCCTCGGTGGTGAACTCCGACTCGGGGATCAGCTCGAGCGCGCCGAGCGAGGCGGCGAGCACCTCGCCGGCGTTCGCGGGCAGCGAGCCGAGGGCGTCGTCCTCGAAGGTGACGCCGGCGTCGCCGAGGAACAGGAAGCCGAGCATGCCCGGCGCCTCCCCCAGCAGGCCGATGCGCTCGTGGATGAGCGGTGCCGCGCGCTCGATGAGCTCGAGCTCCGCCGCGGTGGGCTCGGCGCCGATGACGCCGGCCGCCGTGAGGTAGGGCACGATGCGCGAAGCGAAGTCCGCGGCATCCAGCATGCGAATGTGGTCGCCGTTGATCGAGTCGGCCTTCTTCTGGTCGAAGCGGGCCGGGTTCGGGTTCACGTCCTCGACGTCGAACGCGGCGACGAACTCGTCGAGCGAGAAGACGTCGCGGTCGGCGGCGATCGACCAGCCGAGCAGGGCGAGGTAGTTCAGCAGGCCCTCGGGGATGAAGCCCTTCTCACGCTGCAGGAAGAGGTCGGCGCGCGGGTCGCGCTTCGAGAGCTTCTTGTTGCCGTCGCCCAGCACGAGCGGCAGGTGGCCGAAGCGCGGGACGAAGGTCGCGACGCCGATGTCGATGAGCGCGTGGTAGAGCGCGATCTGCCGGGCGGTCGAGGGCAGGAGGTCTTCGCCGCGGAGCACGTGGGTGATGCCCATGAGCGCGTCATCGACCGGGTTCACGAAGGTGTACAGCGGGATGCCGTTGGGCCGGACGACGACGAAGTCGACGAACGAGCCCTCGGGGAAGGTGATGTCGCCGCGCACCAGGTCGGTGAACGAGAGGTCGGTGTCGGGCACCCGAAGGCGCAGCGCGGGCTGGCGGCCCTCCGCGCGGAAGGCGGCCTTCTGCTCGTCGCTGAGGTCGCGGTCGAAGTTGTCGTAGCCGAGCTGCTTGGCGCGGCCGGATGCTTCGTTGCGAGCGTCGATCTCGTCGGCCGTCGAGTAGCTCTCGTAGAGGTGGCCGGAGGCGACGAGCTGGTCGATCACGCCGCGGTAGATGTCGTGGCGCTGCGACTGACGGTACGGCGCGTGCGGGCCGCCCTTCTCGACGCCCTCGTCCCAGTCGATGCCGAGCCAGGTGAGCGCGTCGATCAGCTGCAGGTAGCTCTCCTCGCTGTCGCGCGCCGCGTCGGTGTCTTCGATGCGGAAGATCATCTTGCCGCCGTGGTGGCGCGCGTAGCCCCAGTTGAACAGGGCCGTGCGCACGAGCCCGACGTGCGGCAGGCCGGTCGGCGAGGGGCAGAACCGCACGCGCACATCGGCGCCCGTGGCGGTGGTGGTGGGATGGGCCGAAGCCGCGAGCGAGGAATCAGACATCACCGCTCATCCTACCGCCGCCTCGGGGCGCGCCGAGGTCGGCGCAGGGGTCGCCGCCGCGCCGTTGGCCGCCGCGCGCGGGTCAGGCCTTCGACGAGGCGAGCGCCCGCGGCATCCGCGCCATCGGCGAGCACGCCACGACGACCGCGACGATGCCGAGTGCGATCAGCGCAAGCCCGGCGAAGCCGACCCAGCCGAGCACGACGCCCGCCAGCACGGCGCCGGTGGCCGCGACGAGGCTCATGATGAGGTCGCTGCGACCCTGACGCCTGGTGCGCAGCTCCTCGGCCGACGCCTCGGTCAGCAGGGTCGAGCCCGCGACGGTCGACGCGCTCCAGCCGAGGCCGAGCAGCACGAGCGCGACCGTGACGGCCGTGGTGCTCCCCTGCCCCAGCGCCGCCGTGAGCAGTGCGGCGACGAGGATGGCCTGCCCCAGCAGGACGGTGGGCACGCGGCCGAGCTTGTCGGCCAGGATGCCGAACACGGGCGAGAGCGCGTACATGCCGGCGATGTGCAGGCTGATCGTGAAGCCGATCACCGTCACCGTCGCCGCGTCGTTCGTGCCGCCCATGATGTGCATGAGGTGCACCGGGGTCATCGCCATCACGGCGACCATGACGCCGTGGGCGCCCGCGATCGCGATGATCGCGTAGATGGCGGCGCGGGGTCGGTCGGCGGCGGCGATGACGTTCTTGCCCCGGCGCAGCGCGGCGGCGGCGACGCGAACCGCGAGCAGGAGCGGGTCCGGACGCAGCGCGAAGAAGTACAGCGCGACGCCGAGCAGTTGCGCCATGACGGTGAAGAGGTAGGGCCCGGTGAGCGGGGGCATCCCGATCCATTCGCCGAGCGCCTCGCCGGGGCCCACCAGGTTCGGGCCCAGCACGGCACCGACAGTCGTCGCCCACACCACGATCGAGAGATCGCGACCGCGCGTGCGGTCGGTCGCCAGATCGGTCGCCGCGAAGCGCGACTGCAGGTTGGCCGACTGCCCCGTGCCGACCAGGATGAACCCGGCCAGCAGCAGCGGGAAGCTCCAGACCGCGACCGCGCCGATCACGACGGCGACGCCCACGAGCGCGAGCAGCATGCCGATCGTCAGCGCGATGCGGCGACCGAATCGCTGTGCCGTGCGGGCGAGCGGCACGGCGAAGATCGCGGTGCCCAGCGTGATCGACGCGGTGGCGAGTCCCGAGAGCGAGTCCTGGCCCGAGAGCTCGCGGGCGAGGATTGCGCCGAGCGAGATCGTCGCGCCGAATGCGAGCCCGCCGAGCACCTGCCCGGCGCTGAGCACGCCGACGGTGCGCCGCTGCACGCGCGCGAGCGCGGCGTCGTCGAACTCCTCGACCGTCTCGGCCACGGTGTCGCCGCTCACGCGTCGCGGGCCGAGTTGCGAAGCACGCCGATGCCGGGGACCTCGATCTCGATCTGGTCGCCCGCCACGAAGGGGCCCACGCCCGCCGGGGTGCCGGTGAGGATCACGTCGCCGGGCAGCAGCGTGAACGCCGCCGAGGCGTGCGCGACGATCTCGGCGACCGAGTGCACCATGTCGGCGAGCGGGGCCGACTGCACGACCTCGTGATTCAGACGGGTCTCGATGCGGCCACCCGCGGGGTCGAACTCGGTCTCGATGAGCGGCCCGAGGGGGCAGAACGTGTCGAAGCCCTTCGCACGCGCCCATTGCCCGTCGCGCTGCTGCAGGTCGCGCGCGGTGACGTCGTTCGCGATGGTGTAGCCGAAGATCACCTCGTCGGCCCGCTCGGGCGCGACGTGCTTGGCGACCGAGCCGATCACGACGGCAAGCTCGCCCTCGAACGAGGTGAACTGCGACTGCTTGGGCCGCACGATCATGTCGCCGGGGCCGATCACCGACGTGTTCGGCTTGAGGAAGAGCAGCGGCTCGGCGGGGGCCTCGCCGCCCATCTCGGCCGCGTGGTCGTGATAGTTCTTGCCGACCGCCACGATCTTCGAGCGCGGGATGACGGGTGCCAGCAGCACCGCGTCGGCGAGCGGCACGCGTTCCCCGGTCGTGTCGAACCCCGCGAACATCGGGTCGCCGTTCAGCACGACGAGCTCGTCGTCATCGACGATGCCGTAGTGGATGGCGTCGTCGAAGCTGAAGCGCGCGATCTTCATCTCAGGCCCCCGCGGGCGCTTCCGCCGACGCCGCGGCGTCGAGGCGCACGAGCCAGCCGTGCACGTCGGGGATCCGGCCGTACTGAATGTCGGTGAGCTCCTGGCGCAGCGACATCGCGAGGCGGTCCTCGACGTCGGGCATGGTCAGGGTGAACTCGGCCGACTTCAGCTCGGCGATCGGCGTGATCACGGCGGCCGTGCCGCACGCGAACGCCTCGACGATGCTGCCGTCGGCGACGCCCTCGCGCCACTCGTCGACCGTCACGGGGCGCTCTTCGACCTTGAGTCCGCGCGCCTTCGCGAGCGTGATCAGGCTGTCGCGGGTGACGCCCTCGAGGATGCTGCCGTTGATCTCGGGGGTCACCAGCGTGCCGTCGGCCTTGACCAGGAACAGGTTCATGCCGCCGAGCTCTTCGATGCGGTTGCCGTTCTCCGAGTCGAGGAACAGCACCTGCGCGCAGCCGTGCTCGTAGGCCTCGCTCTGCGGCAGCAGCGAGGCGGCGTAGTTGCCGCCGCACTTCGCGGCGCCCGTGCCGCCGCGACCGGCGCGCGCGTACTCGGTCGAGAGCCAGATCGACACGGCGGTGACTCCGCCCTGGAAGTAGGCGCCGGCGGGGCTCGCGATCACGTAGTAGGCCACGCGCTGCGAGGGCCGCACGCCGAGGAACGACTCGTTCGCGATCATGAAGGGCCGCAGGTAGAGGCTGGTCTCCGGCGCCGACGGCACCCAGGCCCCGTCGATGGCGACGATCTCGCGCAGCGAGTCGACGAACAGCTCGATGGGCAGCTCGGGCAGCGCCAGGCGGTGCGCGGAGCGCTGCAGGCGGGCGCCGTTGCGCTCGGGGCGGAAGGTCCAGATCGAGCCGTCGGCGTGACGGTAGGCCTTGACGCCCTCGAAGATCTCCTGGCCGTAGTGCAGGACGCTCGCGGCCGGGTCGAGCAGCAGCGGCCCGTACGGCTGCACGCGTGCGTCGTGCCATCCCTCGCCCGAGGTCCAGTCGATGGCCACCATGTGATCGGTGAAGGAGAGCCCGAAGCCGGGGTCGGCGAGGATCGCCTCCCGGTCGGCGTCGCTGACCGCGTCGACGCGCCGCGTGACGGCGAAGGTGGAGGTCGCGGGTGCGCTGGATGCCGATGTGCTCATCGTGGGTCCTTCTTCGATTTCTGGATGCCGCGGCCCCGCCGATGCGGGCGGTCAGCGTGCACGGAGATATGGTCAAGCCTACGCCCGACCGGGGATGTGTTGCTCGGTCCGCTCGCCCGGCGCGGGCTGGCTACGCGCCCGCGAGCGCCGCGACGATGGCGTCGCCGATCACGGCCGTCGAGCGCGTCTGCCCCGCGGCCCGCGTGGCGATGTCGGCCTCGACCGCGGCGGTCACGCGCGCGGCCTCGGCCTCGAGGCCCAGGTGGCGCAGCAGGAGCGCGACCGAGAGGATCGCGGCCGTCGGGTCGGCGATCTGCTGGCCGGCGATGTCGGGCGCCGAGCCGTGCACGGGTTCGAACATCGAGGGGAACGCGCCGCTGGGGTTGATGTTGCCGGAGGCGGCGAGGCCGATGCCGCCGGTGATCGCGCCGGCCAGGTCGGTGAGGATGTCGCCGAAGAGGTTGTCGGTGACGATCACGTCGAAGCGCTCGGGGTTCGCGACCATGTGGATGGTGGCGGCGTCGACGTGCATGTAGTCCACCGCGACGTCGGGGTGCTCGGCGGCGACCTCGCCGACGATGCGCTGCCAGATCGCGCCGGCGAACACCAGCACGTTGGTCTTGTGCACCCAGGTCAGCTTCTTGCTGCGGCGCTCGGCCTCGGCGAACGCGTAGCGCACGACCCGCTCGACGCCGAACGCGGTGTTCACCGACACCTCGTTGGCGACCTCGTGCGGGGTTCCTCGGCGAATCACGCCGCCGTTGCCCACGTACGGGCCCTCGGTGCCCTCGCGGACCACGATGAAGTCGACCGCTCCCGGGTTCGCGAGCGGGCTGCCGACCGAGCCGTACACCTTCGACGGGCGCAGGTTCACGTAGTGGTCGAGCTCGAAGCGCAGCTTCAGCAGCAGGCCGCGCTCGATGTTCGCGTCGCGCAGGCGCGGGTCTCCGGGCACGCCGCCGACGGCGCCGAGCAGGATCGCGTCCTGTCCCTTGATCGCCTCGAGGTCGGCGTCGCTGAGCGTGTCGCCCGTGGCGAGGTAGCGCGCGGCGCCCAGCTCGAACCGCGTCTTCTCGAAGCGGATGTCGCTACCCGCGGTCGCGGCATCCAGAACCTTCTCGGCCTCGGCGACGACCTCGGGGCCGATGCCGTCACCGGGAATCAGGGCGAGACGAATGCTGCGGGTCATGAGGCTCCTTAGGCGCTGTTGCGGGTGCCTCTCAGACTAACGGCGGCGATGACCGCAGCCGTAATCATGAGTCCGGCGCCGATGAGCGACGTGATCACGACGCCGCCGTCGAACGCGTGCGCCGCGGCCTGCATCAGCTGCTCGCCGAGGGCGGGGTCGAGCGTCTCTGAGACGGCGACCGCGCCGCCCAGCGTCTCGCGCGCGTGGGCCGCCGCGTCGACCGGGATCCCCCCGGGAATCACGAGATTCGCCCGGTAGAACGCGGTCAGGATGCCGCCGAGCAGGGTCGTGCCGAGCACCGCGCCGAGCTCGTAGGCCGTCTCGGAGACCGCCGAGGCGGCCCCCGCCTTCGCGGCCGGGGCGCTCGAGAGCACGAGCTCGTTCGACACCGTCTCGGCGGCGCCGATCCCGATGCCGAGCGCGATGAACGCGCCGATCAGCGTGGCCAGCGTGCCGCTCTGTGACGAAACGGCGACGAGCAGATAGCCGAGCACCGAGAACATGAGCGCCGCCGGCACCACCACGCGGGGCGGGACGCGACGCGCGATCGGCACGATGCCGAGGCCCGCGACGATCATCGCCAGCAGGCCCGGCAGCAGCGCGAAGCCCGACTCGAGCGGGCTCATCCCGAGGATCAGCTGCAGGTGCTGCGCCACGAAGTACAGGAAGCCGACCAGCCCGATCACGCTCAGCAGGTTGACGAGGATCGCGCCGCTGAACGCACCCCTGCGGAACAGCCGCATGTCGAGCATGGGCGAGTCGGCGCGCAGCTGGCGCCTGACGAACAGCCAGCCGGCCCCCAGGCCCAGGAGGATCATCGGGACGCCGAGGCTGCCGAAGCCGTCGATGGCGAGCGACTTGATGCCGGCGACGATCGGCAGCATGGTCGCGATCGAGAGCAGGATGCTCATCGGGTCTATCCGGCCGGGCCGCGGGTCTCGGCTCTCGCCCACGAGCATGGGAACGAAGATCACCAGGGGCACCAGCACGGGGACGGCCATGAGGAACACGGAGCCCCACCAGAAGTGCTCGAGCAGAAGGCCGCCGACGATTGGCCCGAGCGCCGCGCCGGCCGAGAAGCCGGTCGCCCAGATCGCGATCGCCAGGCGCCGCTGCTCGCGATCGAGGAAGATCGAGCGCAGCAGTGACAGCGTCGACGGCATCAGCATCGCGCCGAAGAAGCCCAGGGCCGCGCGCGCGGCGATCAGCAGCTCCGCGGTGGGGGCGAACGCCGCGAGCGCCGAGACCGCGGCGAACCCGATCGAGCCGATCATGAGCAGCCTTCGGCGGCCGATGCGATCGCCGAGCGTGCCCATCGTGACGAGCAGGCTGGCGAGCACGAGCGGATACGCGTCGATGATCCACAGCTGCTGGGCGCTCGTGGGCTCGAGGTCGAGCGCGATCTGCGGCAGCGCGAAGCTCAGCACCGTGTTGTCGACCGAGACGAGCAGCACCGGCAGCATCAGCACGGCAAGCGCCAGCCAGCCGCGCCACGAGACCCTCGGCCCCTCGTTCGTGTGCATCCCCGTCAGTGTCGTCGCCGACATGTCGTTCCCCTCGAGTCTCGCTGTTCGGCGCCTGATACCCAACAAACCGTCCAGCCGGTATAGTAACAGACGAGTGCCCACCCATCCCCGAGGAGAGCCGCATGAGCCGTCCACCCGTCGCACGCGAGAGCGTGCTCGACGCGTTCGAAGCGATCCTGATCGACAGGGGCGAGCGCTTCGCGACGATGGATGCCACGGCCAAGGCCGCCGGCGTCTCCAAGGGCGGCCTGCTCTACCACTTCGGCTCGAAGCAGGCGCTGGCGGACGGCCTGCTCGCACGGCTCGACGAGCTCGTGCGGGAGGACATCGCGCAGATCGAGCGCGCGAAAGAGGGCGTGGTGGCGCACTTCCTGCGCACCTCGACGACGGGAGACACCCCGGTCGACCGCGCGATCGTCGCGGCGACCCGCCTCGCTCAGGGCGGCGACCCGACCGCGAACGCCGCGCTGCGAGGCATCCGCGAGCAGTGGGCCACCCTCATCCGCCCGCACGTGCGCGACGCGCTCGCGCTCGACCTCGTGATGCTGGTGAGCGACGGCCTGTACTACAACGCCGCCCTCGACGGGAGCGGCGTTGCGGGTCCGGTACCGCAGGGCGAGGAGCTCGACGCGCTGATCGCGCTCGTGAAGCGCGCCGCGCAGGACTGAGCAGACGCGAAATGGCGCGGCACGCCGAGGCATGCCGCGCCATGTCGACACGTGGGGTGCGGGCGAAGGGCCCGCTGGGGCTTACGACTCGGTGATCTCGATCTGACGGAAGACCGACGCGTCGATCTCGCCGCGGACCGACTCGAGCAGCTCGTCGTCGATCCGCGAGTCGACGGTGAGCACGCTGAGCGCCTCTCCCCCGGCCTCGCGGCGCGCGATCTGCATGCCGGCGATGTTGACCCCGGCCTCGCCGAAGCGCTGGCCATAGACCGCGACGATGCCCGGGCGATCGGTGTACATCATCACGATGTGCTGCTTCTCGATCGGCAGCTCGAGCGCGTAGTCGTTGATGCCGATGAGCTTCTCGACCTGCTTGGTGCCCGTGAGGGTGCCCGAGACCGAGAGCTGCGTGCCGTCGCTGAGCGCGCCGCGAATCGTGATGACGTTGCGGTACTCCTCCGAGTTGCCGTCGACGATCAGGCGCACGCCGATGCCGCGCTGCTCGGCGAGCAGCGGCGCGTTCACGTACGAGACCGACTCGCTCACGATGTTCGTGAACAGGCCCTTGAGCGCCGCGAGCTTGAGCACGCTCACGTCGTAGTTGTTGAGCTCGCCGTGCACCTCGATGTCGACGCTGGTGAGCGGCGAGAGCGCGAGCGCCGAGAAGATCTGGCCGAGCTTTTCGACCAGCGCGATGCCGGGGCGGACGTACTCGTCGATGACGCCACCTGCGACGTTGACGGCGTCCGGGACGAGCTCGCCCTCGAGGGCGAGGCGCACCGAGCGTGCGACCGAGACGCCGGCCTTCTCCTGCGCCTCCTCGGTCGAGGCGCCCAGGTGCGGCGTGACCACGACGTTGGGCAGGCTGATCAGCTCGCGAGCGACGCTGCCCTCCTTCGGCGGCTCGCTCGTGAACACGTCGAGCCCGGCGCCGGCGATCTCGTCGGCGCGCAGCGCCTCGAGCAGCGCTGCCTCGTCGATCAGACCGCCGCGGGCGACGTTGATCACGAACGCGCTCGGCTTCATGGCCTTGAGCTGCTCGGTGCCGATCATGCCCGTGGTCTCGGGCGTCTTCGGCATGTGGATCGTGACGAAGTCGCTCTCGGCGAGGAGCTCGTCGAGGGTCACGAGCTGGACGCCCAGCTGCTGCGCGCGGGCCGAGGTGACGTAGGGGTCGTACGCGATGACGCGCACGCCGAACGCCTGCATGCGCGCCGTGATCAGCGCGCCGATGCGGCCGAGGCCGATGATGCCGAGGGTCTTCTCGTACAGCTCGGTGCCGGTGTAGGCGCTGCGCTTCCACGCGCCGCCGGCCAGCGAGGCGTGCGCGGCGGGGATGCGGCGCGCGAGGCTCAGGATGTGGCCGACGGTCAGCTCGGCGGCCGAGATGATGTTGGAGGTGGGCGCGTTGACGACCATGACGCCCGCGGTGGTCGCCGCCGGGATGTCGACGTTGTCGAGGCCGACGCCCGCGCGGGCGATCACCTTGAGCTTGGGCGCCGCGGCGATCGCCTCGACGTCGACCTGGGTCGCAGAGCGCACGAGCACCGCCTGCGCGTCGGCAAGCGCCGCGAGCAGCGCCGGGCGGTCGGTGCCATCGACGTTACGCACGTCGAAGTCGGGGCCGAGGGCCTCGACAGTGGCAGGTGAGAGTTCTTCGGCGATGAGCACGATGGGCTTCGACACGAAACGCAGTCCTTAGAGGCGTGGACGCACAAAGCGACCTGCAAACGGGGGAAAATGCTGCGCCGCACGCCATCGGGGCACAACCAGGAATACTCTATCTGCTTGCGCGGCGACTCCCGCACGCTTCGGCGAGTATTACCGTGTGCGGAGCCAGCACGGAGCGTGACCGCGCCCGGCGCCCGCACCCGGAATTCGGCCGTTCTCCCCCGCCCGCGGCCCGTCCCGCGCCTCAGCCGACGAGCGACGGAGCGTTCAGGGTCGTGTACGCGAGGACGTTCAGCCAGAAGGCGGCGACCAGGCCGAGACCGGCCAGCAGCGAAAGCGGATACGCGAGCATGCCGCGCGTCCGGCCGATGGACGCGGCCAGCGCGAACGCGATCCAGGGCACGAGCGCGGCCATCAGCCAGACGATCCAGCCCATGGCGTTGAGCCCGAGGGGGCCGCTTGCGGCCCCGACGAGCCCCGCGATCGCCTGCCACACCGCGTACGCATAGAACAGGCCGAACAGCGCACCGATCGCGATGGCGTACCACCGCGGCACCATCCGGGTCTGTGACGTCGCTGCCGCGCTCATGCTCACATCGCTCCAATCATCAGGAACGGCCACGGCACGAGCAGCACCACGCCGCCGAGCAGGCCGACGAAGCGCTTCCAGAACCGCTGGCCGCGGGTGACGAGCAGCGTCGTGATGAACCAGATCGGCGCGGCGAGCGTCGCAAGGATGACCCAGAACAGGTACAGCAGGTCGTCGGCTAGGACCGGGACGCCGAGCAGCTCGCCGTAGCCGGTGTCGAGCTGGATCGCCGCGAGGCGCGTCGCCCCGAGGTACCACCCGATCGCGTAGAGCACGAACACGCCGCCGAACACGCCCAGCGAGATGAGCGCCGCGTTTCCCATGGCGGGCGGCTCGTCGGCGCTCGGAGCACCCGTCGCCTCGGCGTGCGCGGACTCGGCCGCCCCGTCCTGGGCGTCGGCGTCGACCACCGGTTCACCCGCGACGCGGACGGTCTCAGCGCCGGCACCCACCGCGCTCCAGCCTGCCGGAAGCTCGGGGGCCTCGACGCTCTCGCCCTCGCGCGCGTCGGCCGCAGCATCGCCGCCGGTCGCGTCGCGCTTTTCGCGCGCATCCGCGGCGACGTCCGGCGCGCCCGCCGGCCACGGGTCGGCGTCGGCGTGGCGACCGCCCGCGTCGAGCGTCGGGTCGTCGTCGCCCCATGAGAGGGCGTCTTCTTCGCGTCCGGACGTCATGCGTCCAGCGTAGTCGCGCGGCGCTGGGGCCGCGTGCAGGCGGGGCCGGGCGCCGCGCGGCCCCGTGCCCGCAGGGCCCACGCCCGATCGGGGCACCCCGCGCGCCGCGCGTCCCTGAACGCAGCGGTGGCCCGCCTCAACCGAGGCGGGCCACCGCTGTGTGGAGCGCTGCGAGCTAGCGCGCGGCAGAGCCGTCGACGTAGTCGGTGTCCTGCTGCTTCCAGGCGAACAGCGAACGCAGCTGCTTGCCGGTCGCCTCGATGGGGTGCGCGGCACCCTTCTCGCGGAGGGCGAGGAACTCGGGGGCGCCGGCGTCCTGGTCCTTGATGAAGCGGTCGGCGAACGCGCCCGACTGCACGTCGGCGAGCACGGCCTTCATGTTCTCCTTGACGCGCGCGTCGATCACGCGGGGGCCCGACACGTAGTCGCCGTACTCGGCGGTGTCAGAGACCGACCAGCGCTGCTTGGCGATGCCGCCCTCCCACATGAGGTCGACGATCAGCTTGAGCTCGTGCAGCACCTCGAAGTAGGCGATCTCCGGCTGGTAGCCGGCCTCGGTCAGGGTCTCGAAGCCGTACTGGATCAGCTGCGAGACGCCGCCGCAGAGCACGGCCTGCTCGCCGAACAGGTCGGTCTCGGTCTCTTCGGTGAAGGTCGTCTTGATGACGCCCGCACGCGTGCCGCCGATGGCCTTGGCGTACGAGAGGGCGAGGTCCCAGGCGGTGCCCGAGGCGTCGCGCTCGACGGCGATGATGTCGGGGATGCCACGGCCCGCGACGAACTCGCGACGCACCGTGTGGCCGGGGGCCTTCGGGGCGACGAGGATCACGTCGATGTCCTCGGGCGCGTCGATGTAGCCGAAGCGGATGTTGAAGCCGTGCGCGAACGCGAGGGTCTTGCCCTTGGCGAGCTTGCCCTTGATCTCGTCGTTGTAGATCGAGCGCTGGTGCTGGTCCGGCGCGAGGATCATGATGACGTCGGCCCACTCGGTGGCGTCGGCGACCGAGCGCACCTCGAAGCCGTCTTCCTCAGCCTTGGCCTTCGACTTCGAGCCCTCCTTGAGGGCGATCGTGACAGCGACGCCCGAGTCACGCAGGTTCAGCGCGTGGGCGTGGCCCTGCGAGCCGTAGCCCACGATGGCAACCTTCTTGCTCTGGATGAGCGAGAGGTCGGCGTCGTTGTCGTAGAGAATCTCAGTCACAGGTGTGTCTCTTTCCTTGGGGTGTGGTGTGGATGCGGGCGGGTCCGCGATCGCGAACCCGCCGGGCGAATGGTGATTACGAGCGCAGCACGCGCTCGGTGATGCTCTTGCCGCCGCGACCGATGGCCAGCAGGCCGGACTGCGCGATCTCCTTGATGCCGAACGGCTCGAGGGCTCGGAGGAAGGCCTGGGCCTTGCCGCTGTCGCCGGTCACCTCGACGACCAGCGCGTCGGGGGCATAGTCGACGACCGAGGCGCGGAACAGGTTGACGATCTCGATGACGCTGCCGCGGGTGGCGTTGTCGGTGCGGACCTTGATCAGCATGTGCTCGCGCTGCACCGACTGGCTCACGTCGAGCTCGACGATCTTGATCACATTGACCAGCTTGTTCAGCTGCTTGGTGACCTGCTCGAGCGGCAGCGCGTCGACATCGACCACGACCGTGATGCGCGAGAGTCCCGGCACCTCGGTCACGCCGACGGCGAGCGAGCTGATGTTGAATCCGCGACGGGCGAACAGGCCGGCGACGCGGGTCAGCAGACCGGGCTTGTCCTCGACGAGGAGGCTCAGAACGTGGGTGCTCATCTCTAGGCCTCCTCATCGAACGACGGTGCGTGGTCTTTTGCGTACTGGATGTAGCTGTTGCTGACGCCCTGCGGCACCATCGGCCACACCATGGAGTCGGCGCTCACGACGAAGTCGATCACGACCGGGCGATCGTTCGTCGCCAGCGCGAGCTCGATGGCCGCGTCGACCTCGTCCTCGCGCTCGACCCGGATGGAGAGGCATCCATACGCCTCGCCGAGCTTGACGAAGTCGGGAACGTGCACGGTGCCGTGCCCGGTCTCGAGGTCGGTGTTCGAGTAGCGGCTGTTGTAGAACAGCGTCTGCCACTGCCGCACCATGCCGAGCGACGAGTTGTTGATCACCGCGACCTTGATCGGGATGTTGTTGAGCGTGCAGGTGGCCAGCTCCTGATTGGTCATCTGGAAGCAGCCGTCGCCGTCGATCGCCCAGACGACGCGGTCGGGCTCGCCGACCTTCGCGCCCATGGCGGCCGGGACCGCGTAGCCCATCGTGCCCGCGCCACCCGAGTTGAGCCACGAGTTGGGTCGCTCGTACTTGATGAACTGCGCGGCCCACATCTGGTGCTGACCCACGCCCGCGGCGTACACGGCGTCGGGGCCGGTGAGCTCGCCGATGCGCTGGATCACGTGCTGGGGCGAGAGCAGGCCGTCGCCGGTGGGCGCGAAGCCGAGCGGGAACTCGTCGCGCAGGCCGTCGAGGAACGACCACCACTCGGTGATGTCGGGCGTCTCGGCCGCCACGACACCTGAGTACGCCACACCGAGGTCGACGAGCACGTCGCGGACATCGCCCACGATCGGCACATCGGCCGTGCGGATCTTGCCGATCTCGGCCGGGTCGATGTCGACGTGCACGATCTTCGCGTTCGGAGCGAACAGCGCGGCCTTGCCCGTGACGCGGTCGTCGAAGCGAGCGCCCAGCGAGACGATCAGGTCCGCCTCCTGCAACGCGAGCACCGCGGGCACCGTGCCGTGCATGCCGGGCATGCCGAGGTGCTGCGGGTGCGAGTCGGGGAACGCGCCGCGCGCCATGAGCGTCGTCACGACCGGCGCGCCGGTCTGCTCGGCGAGCGCAAGCAGCTCCTCCGACGCGTGCGAGCGGATGACGCCGCCGCCGACGTACAGCACCGGCTTGCTCGCCTCCGACAGCAGCTGCGCCGCCGCGTTGATCTGCTTGCCGTGCGCCTTCGTGACGGGGCGGTAGCCGGGCAGATCGTACTTGGGCGGCCAGACGAAGCTCAGCTCCTCCTGCTGCGCGTCCTTCGTGATGTCGACGAGCACCGGGCCGGGACGACCGGTCGTGGCGATCTCGTACGCGGCCGCGATCGCGCCGGGCACGTCTTCTGCGCGCTTGACCAGGAACGAGTGCTTGGTGATCGGCATCGTGATGCCGACGATGTCGGCCTCCTGGAACGCATCCGTGCCCATCAGCGTCGAGTAGACCTGGCCGGTGATGGCCAGCATCGGCACCGAGTCCATGTACGCGTCGGCGATGGCGGTGACGAGGTTCGTGGCGCCGGGGCCCGACGTGGCGATGCACACGCCGACCTTGCCGGTCGCTGCCGCGTAGCCCTCGGCCGCGTGGCCCGCACCCTGCTCGTGTCGCACGAGCACGTGGCGCAGCACCTTGCTGTCCATCAGCGGGTCGTAGACGGGCAGGATCGCTCCGCCGGGGATGCCGAAGACATCTGTGATCCCCAGCATCTCGAGCGAGCGGACGACCGCTTCGGCTCCCGTCAGGGTGGTGGTGGTCGCGCCGGGCGCTGGGCCCGGGCGGGCGGTCATGGGTTCGGCAGTCATAGGCCGTGTCCTCAATCGGTTGTGTTCTGTCGGGTGGATGCCAGTCAGCCCGTGACTGCACCGTGAGCTGCGGAGCTCACGAGTCGCGAGTACTTGGCGAGCACGCCACGGGTGTAGCGCGGGGGTAGAGGCTCCCAGCCCTCACGGCGGGAGGCCAGCTCTGCGTCATCGACGAGTAGGTCGAGAGCACGAGCGGCGATATCGACCCGTATCAGATCACCATCGCGCACGAGTGCGATCGGACCTGCGTCCACCGCCTCGGGTGCTATGTGGCCGATGCACAGGCCGGTTGTGCCGCCGGAGAATCGACCGTCTGTCAAGAGTAGTACATCTTTTCCGAGGCCTGCGCCCTTGATCGCGGCGGTGATCGCAAGCATCTCGCGCATCCCCGGACCGCCCTTCGGGCCCTCGTAGCGGATGACGACGACGTCGCCGGGATTGATCTCGCCCGCCTCCAGCGCGTCCATCGCCGCGCGCTCGCGCTCGAACACGCGGGCGGGTCCCTCGAAGACCTCCGCGTCGAAGCCGGCGGTCTTCACCACGGCGCCTTCGGGGGCCAGCGAGCCGTGCAGCACCGTGAGGCCGCCGGTGACGTGGATCGGGTTGTCGAACGAGTGCACCACGTCACCGTCGACGGGACCGGGCGCGAGCTCGGCGAGGTTCTCGGCGAGCGTCTTGCCGGTGACCGTCAGCGCGTCGCCGTGCAGGAGTCCCTCGTCGAGCATCGCCTTCATGATGACCGGGATCCCGCCGTGCCGGTCGACATCGTTCATCACGTACTGCCCGAACGGCTTCATGTCTGCGATGTGCGGCACCTTGTCGCCGATCCGGTTGAAGTCATGCAGGTCGAGGTCGACTTCCGCCTCGCGTGCGATCGCGAGCAGGTGCAGCACCACGTTCGTCGAGCCGCCGAGCGCCATCGCGAGCGCGATCGCGTTCTCGAACGCCTCCTTGGTGAGGATGTCGCGGGTGGTGATGCCGAGGCGGAGCAGGTTGACGACGGCCTCGCCGGAGCGGTGCGCGAAGACGTCGCGGCGGCGGTCGGCCGAGGGCGGCGCGGCCGAGCCCGGCAGGCTCAGCCCGAGCGCCTCGCCGACCGAGGCCATCGTGTTCGCGGTGTACATGCCGCCGCAGGCCCCCTCGCCCGGGGCGAACGCGCACTCGATGCGCTTGAGGTCTGCCTCGCTCATATGGCCGGCCAGGCACGCGCCGACCGCCTCGAACGAGTCGATGATCGTGATGTCCTTCTCGGTGCCGTCGCTGAGCTTGACCCAGCCCGGCGCGATCGAGCCGGCGTAGAGGAACACGCTCGAGAGGTCGAGCCGGGCGCTCGCCATCATCATGCCCGGGATCGACTTGTCGCAGCCGGCGAGCAGCACGGTGCCGTCGAGACGCTCGGCCATGACGACCGTCTCGACCGAATCGGCGATGACCTCGCGCGAGACGAGCGAGAAGTGCATCCCCTCGTGGCCCATCGAGATGCCGTCCGAGACCGAGATGGTGCCGAACTGCAGGGGGTAGCCGCCGCCGGAGTGGACGCCCTCCTTGGCGCCCTGCGCGAGACGATCAAGCGACAGGTTGCAGGGCGTGATCTCGTTCCACGAGCTCGCGATGCCGATCTGGGGCTTGTTCCAATCGTCGTCGCCCATGCCCACGCCGCGAAGCATGCCGCGTGAGGTCGTGGCCTCGATGCCGTGCGTCACCACGCGGCTCCGAGGCTTGATGTCGACCGCGGGCGCGGCCGGTTCGTTGGGAGACATGCTCCGAGTCTACGGCGCAGTCGCCCGGCGCCGCTTGACGAGGAGCATGAGCAGCGCGGCGAGCGCTTCCGGGTCGCGCACCCGAACGGGGGCGACCGTCTCCCCCTCGCCCACGCGAACCCCCAGGTCGCCGGGCAGGAGCGCACGCAGCGCGTCCTCGTCGGTGACGTCGTCGCCCGCGAAGAACACCGCGGTGGCGCCGGTCTGGGCTCGAAGCTCCGCGATCGCGGTGTCCTTCCCCTCGTGGCGGAACGCGTACTCGACGATGTTCTTTCCCGTGCGCCGACGCCAGTGCGGCGCCCGCTCGGCCACCAGCGCGTCGGCGCCGGCCATGACCGCTGCGCCGTCCTCCGGCGTGGCGAGTCGCACATGCACCCCGAAGCCGAAGCGCTTGGGCTCGATCCATGCCCCCGGCACGGACGAGAACCGCGCCACCGCGGCCGCGTACAGCTCGTCGCGCAGAGCCTCCTCGGCCGACGCATCCACGGGCGCGCGCTCGAAGTCGGCGCCCGACGCGGAGGCCGCACCGCGCGCCGCCTCGAACCCGATGGGCACGCGCACCTCGGCGCCGTGCGAGCCTGCGAGGTAGACGGGCGAGTCGTCCGCGTGCTCGGCGATGATGCGCAGATCGCGCAGCGTGCGGCCCGACACGAGGGCGACGACGGTGCGCGGCAGCGCCGCAAGCTCGGCGACCGCCTCGACGCCGCCGGGGGTGGCGCGGGCATCCATCGGCACGTCGTGCAGCGGTGAGAGCGTGCCGTCGAAGTCGAGGGCCACGAGCAGGGTCGGCGTGGCGGCGACGGCGTCGATCGCGGCGAGGGTGGCGTCCGGGAATGGATGATCGGCGGTCATGGTGGAGCTCCGTTCGTCGGGGGATGTCGCGGCCGACCTCGTGGGTGGCGGCGGCGCGAGCGTCTGGGATGCTGGCCTGCGGGCGTCGGCGTCGCGACCTCAGGCGTCGGCCGCGGCACGCTCGGCGCGCTGCGAGCCCGCGTCGCGCTGCTGGCGCGAACGAGCCAGCGCACCGAGGAACGACGACGACCAGGCGGCGATGTCGTTCTTGAACACGCGCCGGCGCATCGCGCGCATCCGCCGCGCCTGCTCGGCGGGCGGCATCTCGAGCGCCTCGACGATGGTGTCCTTGAGGCCCTCGATATCGTGCGGATTGATCAGCAGCGCCGACTTCAGCTCGTCGGACGCGCCGGCGAACTCGCTGAGCACGAGCACGCCCCGGTTGTCGTCGCGGGCGGCGACGTACTCCTTCGCCACGAGATTCATGCCGTCGCGCAGCGCGGTCACGAGCATGACGTCGGCGGCAAGATAGAGCGCGGCCATCTCCTCGCGCGGATACGAGTGATGCAGGTAGCGGATCGCGGAGTGCCCCGTGCTGTCGAAGGTGCCGTTGATTCGCCCGACGCTCATCTCGATCTCGTCGCGCAGCTGCATATAGGCGGCAACACGCTCCCGGCTCGGGCTCGCGACCTGCACGAGGATCGCCTCCGACACGTCGATGCGGCCCTCCGCGAGCAGCTCGCCGTAGGCCTTGATCCGGTGCCGGATGCCCTTCGTGTAGTCGAGGCGGTCGACACCGAGGACGATGCGACGGGGGTTGCCGAGCCCCGCGCGGATCTCGGCGGCCCTGGCAATGATCTCGGGCCTGCGCACGAGCTCGCTGTAGGAGGCCGTGTCGATCGCGATCGGGAACGACTGCACGTGGGCGAGCCGGGCGCCGCCGTCGTCCGTCCGCACCGAGATGTCGCTCCCCCTGGCATCCAGCTTGAGCTGTCGGCGCACCGCCATCGTGAAGTTGTTCGCGTCGGCGACTCGCTGAAAGCCGATCACATCGGCGCCGAGCAGCCCCTCGAGCACCTGGCGGCGCCACGGCAGCTGCGAGTACAGGCCGTATGGCGGAAACGGAATGTGGTGGAAGTAGCCGATCGTGACGTCGGGGCGCAGCTCGCGCAGCAGCTTGGGCACCAGCTGCAGCTGATAGTCCTGCACCCACACCGTGCCGCCCTCGGCGACGGCCGACGCGGCGGCCTCCGCGAAGCGCCGGTTGACCTTGACGTAGGCGTCCCACCACGGCCGGCTGAACCGGGGCGGCGAGATCACGTCGTGGTACAGCGGCCAGATCGTGTCGTTGGAGAACCCCTCGTAGTAGAGCTCGACGTCGTCGGCGCTGAGGGTCACGGGGATGAGCCGGATGCCGTCGAAGTCGAAGGGCTCGAGCTCGAGCTCGGGCTGGCCCGCCCACCCGACCCACGCGCCGTGCGCACTCTGCATCACGGGCTCGAGTGCAGTCACGAGCCCCCCGGGCGAGCGCCGCCACCGCGCGGCCGCGGGTGCCGCGTCGGCCGTTGCGCGGCCGGGATCGCCGTCCGCGCGCGCAGCGGCGCCGGTCGCGGCATCCGCGTTCGTCTCGCTCTCGGATGCCCGCCCCTCGGGCACCCGGTCGACGGGGAGCCGGTTCGCCACGACCACAAGGTCAGCGCCGCCCTCAGGCGGCAAGCACATCGTCACGGGTGTGTCCTCCTGGGTGCGTCTTCGCCTGCGACCAGGCTAACAGCGCCCGCGTCGTCACGGCGCGTCGCGTCGCCCGCACGCGGTAGCGTAGGGCGCAGGAGGCCACCCATGCGCAACTATCTGTTCGGCACCGGCATCATCGGCGCGATCACCGGAGGGCTGACGCTGCTGCGCGGCCTGCGCGAGGGCGAGTTCACGTGGCGCACGGCCTTGGCCTGGGCGAGCTGGGGCATCACACTCGCGCTCGCCATCGGCGCGATGGTCGATGTGCGGCGCGCGTCGCACGGGCAGACGATCCCGCACGACACGACGCTCTCCGAGAAGGAGCAGCGCAGGCTGGCGAAGCAGGCGGCGCGCAGCCAGCGCTGACGGCCCTGGCACCCCGCACCGCGCTCATGCCCCGCACCGCGCCGACGGCCCTCACCGCGTGAGGATCAGCGCCTCTCCCTGACCGCCGCCCCCGCACAGCGCGACGGCCGCGGTGCCCTTGCCGCGCCGCAGCAGCTCATGCACCGCGTGCACGACCAGGCGGCAGCCCGATGCGCCGATCGGGTGCCCGAGCGCGATCCCTCCGCCGTTCACGTTCACCCGATCCTCCGAGATGCCGAGCTCGCCGGCCGAGTACGCGACGACCGCGCCGAACGCCTCGTTGATCTCGACGAAATCGAGGGATGCCGCATCCATGCCGGCGCGCGCCAGCGCGGCCTCGATCGCACGCGAGGGCTGAGCGTGCAGCGAGGTGTCGGGGCCCGCGACCTGCCCAGCCGCGCCGACGACGGCGAGCACCGGCCAGCCGCGCTCGTCGGCGTGCGAGCGCGTGGTGAGCACGACGGCCGACGCGCCGTCCGAGATCTGCGAGGAGTTGCCGGCCGTGAGGGTGCCGCCGTCCACGAAAGCGGCGGGGAGCCGCCCGAGCGTCTCCTCGGTGGTGCCCGGACGGATGCCCTCGTCGGTGTCGACCCAGAGCGGCTCGCCTCTGCGCTGCGGCACCGCGACCGGAACGATCTCGGCATCGAACACGCCGGCCGACTGCGCGGCCACGGCCCGCTGGTGCGAGAGCGCCGCCACCCGGTCCTGCGCTGCGCGGCTCACCGCGAATCGCGCGTTGAACGCCTCGGTCGAGGCGCCCATGCTGATGTGCTCGTACGCATCCGTGAGGCCGTCGTGGGCCATCGAATCAAGCACCTCGACCGAGCCGTACTGCCAGCCGCTGCGCGACCCCATCAGCAGGTGCGGCGCCTGCGTCATCGACTCCATCCCCGCGGCGACGACGACGGTCGCGTCGCCGAGCCGGAGCATCCTGCTCGCATCGATGACGGCGGTGAGCCCCGACAGGCACACCTTGTTCACGGCGACGGCGTGCACGTCCCAGCCGATGCCGGCGCCGATCGCGGCCTGACGGGCCGGGTTCTGCCCGGCGCCGGCCTGCAGCACCTGTCCGACCACGACCGCGTCGACCTCTTCTGCGGGGATGGCGCCGCGCTCGAGCGCGCCGCGGATCGCGAGCGCGCCGAGCTGCGGCCCCGAGAATCCAGCGAGCTGCCCCTTGAGGCGCCCCTGCGGCGTGCGTGCGGCGGCGACGATGACCACGTCGTTCTGCGTCATTGCTTCACCCTTTCTCGGTGTTCCGTGTCGCGGAGTCCCTGCAGGCGGTCGCCGCCTCGGCCTCGTGCCGGTCGCGGACGTCGCCGCCGAGGCGCAGCGGCGCCGCCGTCGCGGCGACGACCTCCTGCGCGGTCACGCCCGGGGCCGTCTCGACGAGCTCGAGCCCGTCGGCGGTGACCGCGATCACCGCGAGATCGGTGATGATCAGGTCGACGACCCCGCGCCCCGTGAGCGGCAGGGTGCACTCGTCCACGAGCTTCGGCGTCCCGTCGCGGGCCACGTGCTCCATCAGCACGATCACCCGCGCCGCGCCGTGCACGAGGTCCATCGCGCCGCCCATGCCTTTGACCATCTTGCCCGGGATCATCCAGTTGGCCAGGTCGCCACGCGCCGACACCTGCATGGCGCCGAGGATCGCCGCGTCGATCTTCCCCCCGCGGATCATCCCGAAGCTCAGCGCCGAATCAAAGAATGCCGCGCCCGGCATGAGCGTCACGGTCTCCTTGCCTGCGTTGATGAGGTCGGGGTCGACGTGCGCGTCATCGGGGTATGGGCCGACGCCCAGAATCCCGTTCTCGGATTGCAGGACGAGCGTGCGCCCGGGCGGAACGAAGTTGGGCACGAGCGTCGGCAGGCCGATGCCGAGGTTGACATACGAGCCGTCCGCCAGCTCACGCGCGGCTCGCGCGGCCATCTCGCTGCGGGTGAGGGCCATGATCATTCGCCTTCCCGGCGCGCCGGCGCATCCTGCACGGTGCGGCGCTCGACGCGCTTCTCGATGTCGCGCCCCACCTCCACGATCCGCTGCACGTAGATCCCGGGCAGGTGCACCTGGTCGGGATCGAGCTCGCCTGGCTCGACGAGCTGCTCGACCTGCGCGATGCACACGCGGCCGGCCATGGCCGCGAGCGGATTGAAGTTGCGCGCGGCCTTGTTGAAGATCAGGTTGCCGTGCCGATCGCCCCTGGCCGCGTGCACCAGCGCGAAGTCGGTGGTGATCGCCTCCTCCAGCACGAATGCGCGCGCGACCCCGTCGACCTCGAAGGTGCGCACCTCCTTGGCCGGCGAGGCGAAGGCGACCCGCCCCTCGGCGTCGTAGCGCCTGGGGAGCCCGCCCTCGGCGACCTGCGTGCCCACGCCGGTCTGCGTGAAGAACGCGGCGATGCCCGATCCGCCCGCGCGCAGCTTCTCGGCGAGGGTGCCCTGCGGGGTCAGCTCGACCTCGAGCGCCCCCGAGAGAAACTGGCGCTCGAACTCCTTGTTCTCGCCGACATACGAGGAGGTCATCTTGCGGATCCGGTGCGCGTGCAGCAGCACGCCGAGGCCCCAGTCATCCACCCCGCAGTTGTTCGAGACGATCGACAGCGACCCCGCTCCCTGCGCAAGGAGCGCGTCGATCAGCGCGATGGGGTTGCCGGCCAGGCCGAAGCCGCCGACCGCGATGCTGGCGCCATCGCCGATGTCGGCGACGGCCGCGGCGGCGCTCGCCACGGTCTTGTCGAGCCCGCTCACGTCGTCCACCCGCCGTCCATCGTGAACGATGCGCCGGTCACCATGCTCGCGTGCTCCCCCACCAGCCAGCCGACGAGCGACGCGACCTCCCCCGGCTCGATCAGACGCTTGATCGCCATGTCGGCGAGCATGATCCGATCGAGCACCTCGTCCGGCCGCAGCTCGTGCAGCCGGGCCTGGTCGCCGATCTGCTTCTCGGTGAACGGGGTGCGAACATAGCCCGGGCTCACGCAGTTGCTGGTCACGCCGTGACTCGCGCCCTCGAGCGCGGCCACCTTCGACAGCCCCTCCAGCCCGTGCTTCGCGGCGACGTAGGCCGCCTTGTAGGGGCTCGCATGGCGGCCGTGCACGCTCGAGACATTCACGATCCGACCCCACCTGCGCTCGTACATGCGAGGGAGCGCTGCGCGGATGAGCAGGAACGGCGCCTCGAGCATCACGCGCTGCATCACCCGCCACTGCTCGGGGTCATAGTCGGTGATCGGCGCGACCCGCTGGAGCCCCGCGTTGTTCACGAGGATGTCGGCGTCGAGATGCAGCGCCTCGAGGGCGCCCGTCTCGCTGAGGTCGACCGTCCACGCCTCGCCGCCGACCTCGGCGGCGACGGACGCCGTCTCCTGCGCGTCCAGATCCGCGACCGTCACATGCGCGCCGCGGGCGGCGAGCTCGCGCACGCACGCCAGACCGATCCCGTTCGCACCACCGGTCACCAGCGCTCGGCGCCCCGCAAGATCCTGGGCAGTCATGGTGCTCCGATCCTCCGCGCCGCACCTGCGCGGCGTGCGTTCCTGGTGCCGGCGCCGGCCGCGTGTGGCGCCGGCGACGGCGCGTTGCTGATGTCTCGAATCATCCCGCGCGTGACCGCGGGGTGCAAGCATCCGCGACCCCCCTTCTCGAAAGCGAAACAATTGCGAAACTTTCGTGACGAATCCTGCAAATGAGCCCAGAAACATCTCTTCTACGCCATAGATTCATAGCTTGTTGCGAACCGATCGCATCGCGCGCACCCCGGGCCTGGGGGCGCGAACGAAGGAGTTGTGCATGACGCGCATTGGCATAGTTGCCGAACAAGAGGGCGAAACACGGGTCGCGGCCACGCCGGCCACGACCACCAAACTGCTGGGGCTCGGATACGAGGTCGTCGTCGAGCGCGGCGCGGGCGAACGCTCCGCATTCCCAGACACCGCATACGCTGAGGCCGGCGCGACGCTGGTCGACGGCGACGAGGCGTGGGCCTCGCCGATCGTCTTCAAGGTGGATGCCCCGACACAAGCCGAGATCGACCGCCTGAGTGACGGCGCCACGGTGATCGGCCTGATGAGCCCGGCGCTGCGCCCCGACCTGCGCGAGGCGCTGTCGACCCGCGGCATCACCGCGCTCGCCATGGATGCGGTTCCGCGCATCTCGCGCGCGCAGTCGCTCGACGTGCTCAGCTCGATGGCGAACATCGCGGGATACCGCGCAGTCGTCGAGGCCGCGCACGAGTTCGGCCGCTTCTTCACCGGCCAGGTGACCGCGGCCGGCAAGGTTCCCCCCGCCAAGGTGCTCGTCGCCGGCGCCGGCGTCGCCGGCCTCGCGGCGATCGGCGCCGCCTCCAGCATGGGCGCCATCGTGCGCGCCACCGACCCGCGCCCCGAGGTCGCCGACCAGGTGCGCTCGATCGGCGGCGAGTACCTGCCCATCGAGGTCGAGGAGCAGATGGTCTCGTCCGACGGCTACGCCAAGGCGACGAGCGAGGCGTACGACGCCCGCGCCGCCGAGGTGTACTCGGAGCAGGCCGCCGACGTCGACATCGTCATCACCACCGCACAGATCCCGGGGCGCGCGGCGCCCCGCCTGCTGACCGCGGCCGACGTGGCCAGCATGAAGTCCGGCAGCGTCATCGTCGACATGGCCGCCTCCAGCGGCGGCAACGTCGAGGGCTCGGTCGCAGGCGAGAAGATCGTCACCGACAACGGCGTGATCATCCTCGGCTACACCGACCTCGCGGGCCGGCTGCCCGCGCAGGCGTCACAGCTGTACGGCACCAACCTCGTCAACCTGATGAAGCTGCTCACGCCCGGCAAGGACGGCCAGCTGGTCATCGACTTCGACGACATCGTGCAGCGCTCGGTCACCATCGTCCGCGACGGCGCCGAGACGTGGCCGCCGCCGCCCGTGCAGGTCTCGGCCTCCCCCGCGGCGGCTCCCGTCGAGGCGGCAGCGCCGCCCGCCCCCAAGCGCACGATGAGCAAGGGCGCGAAGCTCGGCCTGGGCGTGCTCGCCGCGGCCGCGCTGTTCGTGATCGCCGCGGTCGCCCCGGCGCCGCTGCCCCAGCACTTCACCGTGCTCGCACTGTCGATCGTCGTCGGCTTCTACGTCATCGGCAAGGTCGCGCACGCGCTGCACACCCCGCTGATGAGCGTCACCAACGCGATCAGCGGCATCATCGTCGTCGGCGCGATGCTGCAGCTGACCAACGACAACCTGCTCGTGCAGATCCTTGCCGGCATCGCGGTGCTCCTGGCCAGCATCAACATCTTCGGTGGCTTCGCGGTCACCCGCCGCATGCTTCGCATGTTCTCGAAGGGAGACCAGCGATGACCGCTGAAGCACTCGCCGGGGCGGCCTACCTTGTCGCCGCCCTGCTGTTCATCCTGAGCCTCGCCGGCCTCTCGAAGCACGAGACATCGCGCGCCGGTGTGGCCTACGGCATCGCGGGCATGGCGATCGCCATCGTGGCGACCGCCTGGCTCATGGTGCAGGACGCCATCTTCTCCCCCGCGGGCCTCGTCGGTCTCGTGATCCTCGTCGTCGCCATGCTCGTAGGCGCCGCGATCGGCCTGTGGCGCGCTCGCGTCGTCGAGATGACCGGGATGCCCGAGCTCATCGCCCTGCTGCACAGCTTCGTCGGCGCGGCCGCCGTGCTGGTGGGCTGGAACGGCGCGCTGTTCGACAGCGGCCTCGAGGGCTCGCTGCGCGACATCCACCACGCCGAGGTGTTCATCGGCGTCTTCATCGGTGGCGTCACCTTCACCGGCTCGATCGTCGCGTTCCTCAAGCTCTCGGCGCGCATGTCGTCGAAGCCCCTCGTGCTGCCCGGCAAGAACGTGCTCAACATCGGCGCGCTGGTGCTGTTCCTCGCCCTCACCGTCTGGTACGTCATCACGCCCGAGCTGTGGCTGCTGGTCGTCGTGACCGCGCTCGCCCTGCTGCTCGGCTGGCACCTCGTCGCGTCGATCGGCGGCGGCGACATGCCGGTCGTCGTCTCGATGCTCAACAGCTACTCGGGTTGGGCCGCGGCCGCGGCGGGCTTCCTGCTGAACAACGACCTCCTCATCATCACCGGTGCGCTGGTCGGCTCCTCGGGTGCGTACCTCAGCTACATCATGTGCAAGGCGATGAACCGCTCGTTCTTCTCCGTCATCGCGGGTGGCTTCGGCATCGAAGCCCCCAAGAGCGGCGGCGACGAAGACCTGGGCGAGCACCGCGAGCTGGATGCCGAGACCGCCGCCGAGATGCTCGCGAACGCGTCCAGCGTGGTCATCACGCCCGGCTACGGCATGGCCGTCGCCCAGGCGCAGCACGGCGTCGCCGACCTGGCCCGCCGCCTGCGCGAGCGTGGGGTGGAGGTGCGCTTCGGCGTGCACCCGGTCGCCGGCCGCCTGCCCGGGCACATGAACGTGCTCCTGGCCGAGGCGAAGGTTCCGTACGACATCGTGCTCGAGATGGACGAAATCAACGACGACCTCGCCGACACAAGCGTGGTGCTCGTCATCGGCGCGAACGACACCGTGAACCCGGCCGCGGCCGAAGACCCGGGCAGCCCCATCGCAGGCATGCCCGTGCTGCGGGTGTGGGAGGCCGAGAACGTCATCGTCTTCAAGCGCTCGATGGCCTCCGGCTACGCGGGCGTGCAGAACCCGCTGTTCTTCCGCGAGAACGCGCAGATGCTCTTCGGTGACGCCAAGGAGCGTGTGGAAGACATTCTGAAGGTGCTGTAGTCGCCCGCTGGTGCCGCGAACGCTGTGGCGGCACCACGGCGACCCGTACGGGCCCCGACCTCCCTCGTGGAGGTCGGGGCCCGTTCGCGTGCGCCCGGCGACGCCAGGGCCATCCCGACCCGCCCGCGATCGGATCGCATGACGCTCCAGCGCCCGCAGGCGCATCAGCGCAGGGCGCGAAGGTACCGGCGCCGGGCGATGCGCTGCGCGACGAGCAGCAGGGGAAACAGCGCGCGCCACGGCTGTTCGGCGGCGGGTGCCAGCGATCGAACGGTGAGAAACACGCGCTCGCCCGTTCGATGCACGATGAACGCCTCCTCGCCCGCGCCCGGGTCGGTCATCTCGGGCCTGGCTCTCCAGCGGATGCCGCGTGCGCAGCGTTGGCGTTGAAGCGCACGCGCCCAAGGCGCGCTCGCGCCGCGGGACGCCCCGATCCGCACGCCACAGTCGTCATCGAGCCTGCGCTGATCATGCGGTCATCATGGCACGGCCTGGTGCTCGCAATGCGCGTGCCGTCGCGCTGTCAGGCGCACCCGACGCGTCGCCATCCGGGCGACCGCGCCAAGAAGCGAAAAAGCTCCGCAGACTGGCGAGAGTCTGCGGAGCTGTTCCGTGCGCCCCCCGGGACTCGAACCCGGAACCCACTGATTAAGAGTCAGTTGCTCTACCGATTGAGCTAGAGGCGCATGGCTTTCGGACCTTCAGAAGAAGTGTTCCGAACCAAGAAATGACTCTAGCAGTCACATCCCCTTCGACGCGAATCGAGCAACGTAGGGTGGTCAGGTGACCCAACATTCCCCCGCTTCCGAGGCCGAGAATCCAGCCGACGCCCTCGCTGCCGACCTCGCCCTCGCCCTGCGCCTCGCCGACGCCGCCGACGCCCAGTCGCTGCCGCGCTTTCAGGCAGATGACCTGGGAATCACGACCAAGGCCGACAGCAGCCGGGTGACCGACGCCGACCTCGCGGTCGAGCGGGCGATCCGGGATCTGCTGGCCGCCGAGCGCCCCGAGGACGGGATCTTCGGCGAGGAGTTCGGGAGCGCTGCCGGAACCGGCGCGGGCGAGAATCGCCAGTGGATCATCGACCCGATCGACGGCACGCACGGCTTTCTGCGCGGCACTCCCCTGTGGGGCACCATGATCGCCCTCGCGATCGATGGCGTGCCCGCCGTGGGCGTCGTGAGCGCGCCCGCGATCGACGGTCGCTGGTGGGCCTCCACCGGCGGCGGCGCCTGGGCTCGAAACGCCGACGGCTCGGCGCGACGCCTGGCCGTGTCATCCGTGGATCGCCTCGAGGATGCCACCATCAGCTTCCAGAGCATCACCCAGTGGGACGGCGCGGGGCAGCTGCCGGCGCTGATCGCGCTCACCCGCCGGGTGTGGCGCGACCGCGCGTTCGGCGACGTCTGGCCGTACATGCTGATCGCCGAGGGGCAGCTCGAGATGGTCGCCGAGTTCGGCGTCGCCGAGTACGACATCGCGGCCGCCGTGCCGATCGTGCGCGAGGCCGGCGGCGCGTTCACGGCCTACGATGGCGTCGACACCCTCTCAGGGCGGTCGAGCCTCGCCACCAACGGCACCCTCCACCAGGACTTTCTCGACTTCCTGCAGCAGGATCACCCCGACACCCTGCGCTAGCCGCTCGCCCGCCCGATCAGGAGCCCGAACTCATGACCTTCCGACCACTCGCCAGACTTGTGGCCGCAGCATCCATCGCCTCGCTCGCCGTGCTTGCGACGGCCTGCTCGAGCGCCGCCCCGGGCGCCGAGCCGTCACAGAGCGCGAAGCCCGGCACCGCCGCGCCTACGGAGCCGTCATCGGCGCCGGACGCCGGACCGAGCGAGCCCACGGCGATCGCGCCCACGTGCGAGAACATCGTCTCGGAGTCGACGGTCGAGCAGTTCGGAGAGGCGGGATGGACCCCGAAGCGCCACGACTTCATGATCGGCGAGACGCAGCTCGACGGCGCGTTCTGCGTGTGGGGCGACTATTCAGGTCCGGGCAGCGACAACGTCGCGATCCTGGGCTGGTCGCCGCTGAGCAAGGCGGAGGCGAGCGAAGCGCAGAACGAGCTGATCGACGCGGGCTGGATCCGTGAGGATGCCGGGAACGACACCTACATCACCGAGAATCCCGACTACGCGATCGCCGTCGACGAGAACGGCTACGGGATGACCTACCTGTTCGGCGATGGCTGGGTCTCTGTGGCCGACAGCAAGCAGGCCCTGCAGCTGATCAACGCGCCGCGACCCTGAGTTCCTGACCGCACGATCTGCGCGGCCCGGGCCCCGGCAGCGGCGTCCACGGCGACTCGCTGTAACCGCGCCGTGCGGCATGAGAGTGTGGATGGCGTGACAACAGCACCCGAGACTCGCGACGTCGCGCGCGACACGAAGCCGATCGCCACGCTCCTCGGGCTCCTCCTGGCCATCGTGGTGTGCCTCGTCGGCGCGCTGATCGCGCCGATCCCGCAGCCCTTGTACGACCTGATCCTCGTGATCGTCGCGATCGCGGGCTTCTTCACCGCGCTGTGCGTGCGCCGGCGCCATGGCCTGTGGTGGTGGATCGGCATCGGGTGCAGCCTGCTCACGATGGCCATGCTGATCGCCGAGCTCAACCCCTGGATCGCCCGGGGAACGTGGTCGTAGGAGGGCCGGATATGCCCGTGCACATCGATGTGGTCGGCGCCGTGATCGTCCGTGCCGGGAAGGTTCTCTGCGCACGGCGCGCTCCCGGCGGTGCGGCAGGCGGCCTGTGGGAGTTTCCCGGTGGCAAGATCGAGCCGGGCGAGACGCCGCGCGAGGCGCTCGTCCGCGAGATCGTCGAAGAGCTCGGGTGCCGGGTCGCTGTCGGCCAACAGCTCGAGACGACGACGCACGCGCACGCGCACGGCGTCATCACCCTGACCACCTTCCTCTGCGAGCTCGTCGACGGCGAGCCGACTCCGCACGAGCACGCCGAGCTGCGCTGGCTGCGGCCCGACGCGCTCGACGAGCTCGACTGGGCTCCCGCCGATGTGCCCGCGGTGGCGCGGATCCGGGCCACGCCCGCCCCGCCCGCAGCCTGACGCGGCGCGCCTCACGGCAGGCGCAGCCGCCATCGATCGGGGTCCTTGCGCGGCCCGCATGGCGGGTTCATGATTGCATGGTCATCGCACGATGACACGCGATCCTCGGGATCGGCCGAGCCGTCCGAGGGCAGGCGCAACAGGGGCGCTCATGGACGACATCACCGCCGACCTGGTCGGAGCATTCACCGGTCTTGCACCGCTCGACGTGTTGCGCGCGAGCCCGAGCGTCCTGCTCGGCGTCTCGCCCGCCGCCGCAGCGCAGCTGACGGCGCTCGACATCCACAGCGTGTTCGATCTCGCGTCGTCTCGGGTCTTCGCGAACGCGGCGATGCTGCTGGATGCCGCGACCGACCCCCGATCGATGCTTGCCCGGTACGGCCTCGCTCCCTCTGACGTCGTCGAGCTGCTTCCCGCGGGGCTCGACCTCTCGGAGCTTCCGCAGGCGTCCGTGCGGCACCTCGAGGGCATCGGCGCCGGCGGCGCGGCCGGGGTGGAGACGGCGCTGCTGGTCGAGAGCATCCGCGATCTCGCGGTCTGGCCCCCGTACCGCGCCGCGCAGCGGATCCTCGCCGCGGTGCTCACCCCCGCGGTCGCACCGGGCGCCGATCCGCAGGCGCCCGTCGACCTGCTGCCCAAGAACGGCGAGTTCCCGACCGAGCGCGTCTCATACGATTCGCTCGTCTTTGACGGATACGAGCGCGAGCCCGATCAGCTCACCCCGCTCGAGCAGGCCGGGCCCATCGCCGTGGATCCGGCCGCGGGTGACACCATCGGGTTCAAGGAGCCCGGCGTCGGCGCCCTGCTCACGTTCTCGCAGTCGTGGTACTCGCTCGGCGTGACCCTCGGCCAGCTGCTGCACTCCGTCGCGCTTGCGCCAGGCGAAACGACGCGGATCGCGATGATCGACTGGTCACGTCGCACGAAGGGCGCGCAGTCCGAGTCATCGAGCGAGACGGAGCAGCTCGCGAACGAGACGATGCACGCGCGTGCGCTCTCGGAGGTGACGGCCGCCGTGGCGTCCGAAGCGCAATCGGGCTTCTCGACCACCGAGATGTCGAGCGCCTCCTCCGAAGCCGGCTCGGCCAGCGGCTTCTCTCTCGGCCCGATCACCCTGGGCGGCAGCAGCGGCGGGGCGGCCACCAGCTCGAAGGCCAGAAGCTTCTCGTCGTCCTCGGGGCGACGAGACCTCCAGGGCTCGCTGACCCAGAGCGTCATGGATCGCACGCAGCAGCATGCCAGCTCGGCGCGCGGCAGGCGCGCCTCGGTCGTGCGCGAGGTCTCGCAGACCGAGAGCGAATCGGTCAGCACACGCGCCGTGACCAACTACAACCACATGCACGCCATGTCGGTCCAGTACTACGAGATCGTGCAGGTGTACCGTGTGGCCGTCGCCCTCGAGCGCGCCGAGAAATGCCTCTTCATCCCGATGGCCCTCGTCGACTTCCGCAAGGCCGACGTCGTGAAGCGGTTCCGCGGCGCGCTCGCCGCCGCCGCGATCGACGCGCGCTCCCGGACGCTGCTCACGACCGACTTCGAGATCGTCACGATCACAAGCCCGACCGGCGCCATGCTCACGCCGCGCAACGTGGGCAGCAGCGCGGTGGAGGTCTCGGTCGACAAGCTGCGGGTGAGCATGGACGACGAGACGGTGCTGACGAGCTTCACGATCTTCCGGTCTCGCGGCGGCATCAACGATCTGCCCACGCCGAGCAAGATCGAGGTCCTCCTCCGCGACGGCACGAGCGCCGGCTTCACGAAGAAGACCACGACGCCGCCGGCCGACACGATCACGCTCGATGCCAAGACGCCGCTGCGCGAGATCGCGTCCATCCGCATCACGGGCGCCGCGGTCGCACCCGCGAACGACCCTCTGATCGCGTTCCAGCTGCAGCAGGGCGCGACCGTGCTCGCGGTCGAGGCCTCGTTCGTGCTCGCCGCAGGCGTCCCCACCGACGTGCTCACGTTCACCGGCGGCGGCGTGCTGCAGCGCCTCATCGACCACCTGCAAGAGAACCGCATGCACTACAGCCAGGCGGTCTGGATGTCACTTGATCCGGCGACGGTCCTCCTGCTGCTCGCCGGCTTCTCGTACCGCGGGCTTCCCCTCGCCGGACGCATCGACCCGCAGCCCGTGACCGTCGCCGGCAACTACCTCGTCTTCCGCAGGCACATCAACCCCGATCCCGAGCAAGGCACCGAGGAGGAGAAGGAGTGGAGCGCGTGGCTGCAGGCGCACGGCGTCACGTTCGGACCCGCGCGCGATGACCTCGTACCGCTCCCGAGCGGCGGCGTGTTCGCCGAGGCGGTGCTGGGTCGCTACAACTCGGCCGAGAAGCTCGACATCACGCGGTTCTGGAATTGGCAGGATTCGCCCATCCCGATCGTCGCACCCGAGATCCAGGCCATCCAGACCGGCAGCCGCGCCCAGCCCGAGGCTGACCTGAAGGCGAGCCCGTTCAGCCAGCCGCTCGTGAACATCGTCTCGCCCACGAGCCTGCCGGAGCCCACCTCGCTCGGCACCGCGCTGCAGTCGATCGCGAACGGCAGCATGTTCCGCGACATGAGCGGACTGGCCCAGACGATCGGGCTCGCGCAGGCCGGCGCGGAGGGCACGCTCACCGCAGCGAGCGAGGCGGCGGGGCAGGCCGGCTCGAACATGGCGATCGCGGCGAAGAAGGAGGTCGAGCAGATGAAAGCGGCGCTCGCGTTCGTCGCCGCGATGTACGGCAGGGGCGGCACCGATACCTCGCCCTCGACGATCTCCAACGAGGGCGCGAAGATCAACCACGGCCGGTCGATGGACACCCGTGGGCTTGCACGCCCCGAAACGGGCGGCGCTGCAGGCGCCGCCGACGCCGGTGCGGGCGTGACAGGCGGCTCGGTGGGCGGCGTGCCCACCGCCGGCGCAGGAGGCCCGGAGAACCCGGCGCCCTCGACCCCGGGCGCCGCGCCCGCGCCCGGCTACGAGCAGGTCGCGTTCGAGCGTTCGATCGGCGAGACCCCGTCGGAGGCCGTCCGCCAGATTCTCGCGGCCCCGGGCCACGACATCGCGATCGGGGTGGATGCCGCGGCCGACGCAGGCACGAAGGCGCCCGGCACGCTCGAGCTCAACGTGACCGGCGAGTTCGCGTGGACCCCGCCGCTGACGGCTGCCGAGGAGAAGGCGATCATGTCAGCCGGGAGCGCTACGAAATGGGGGCCCGCGACCGCCGACTTCGGTGCAGCCATCGGCGCGAACAGCACCATCGTGAGCAGCCTGGGCGGGCTGCTGTACGCGATCTGGAGCAAGCCGGCCGGTTCGATCAAGCGCGTGAACATCTTCACCCACGCCAACCACGACCTCATCTCGTTCAGCGGTACCCTGACCCGGGTCGCTGGTGGAGAGCCCCAGGTGCTGATGGCCACGAACGGCCCCGCCGACAACCTCACCACCCTCGACGCGCAGGCGATGACGGCACTGAGCGCGGGCGCGACGCTCCTGCCGCCAGCGGGACAGCCGGGCGGACCGTTCACCGCCACCGACGTCCGCACACGCTTCGGCGCGGGCGCGGTGATCGTGGTGTACGCCTGCCACGCCGGTCAGTCGAAGGCGTTCCTGAAGCGCATCGCGACCTTCTTCGGCGTGGACGTCATCGGGTTCACCTCGTCGGTGCTCTTCCACCCGCCCGCCCAGCCGGCGACGGGCGCCGTACGGCGCGCGGGCATGGAGGTAGGGCTTGTCGGCGTCACGCCCAGCACCGATTGGCGCGCCCTCGCGGCGGCACCCCAGGCCGTGCGGGTGAACCCCTGAGCGATGAGCTGGGAGCTGGGCGGGGCGCGCGCCGACCCACGAGCAGGCATCCCCGCTACGATACGGGCATGCCGCCGCTCCGAACCGTCGTCGTGCCAGCGCTCGGCGCGATCGCCTTCTTGACTGCGGCTGGACGCGCCGTTCGGCTGCTCGGCGGCGACGATCCAGCCGAAGACAGGGCGGTCCGTGCGCTCCAAGGCGCGCGTGGCCACTGGCCGAATGACGATCCCGCCGCTCCGGCAGGCCCGGGCGGCTCGCCCGGGCCGCGCGAACCGGTCGACCGGGTCACCGCGCCGCTCTCGTGGTACTCCGGCGTGCCGCAGACCATCGCGAATGCGGCGATCTGGTGCGGCTTCGCCTGGGCGCTCACGCGCGACCGCCGCTCGGCGGTCGCGCCCGCGGCGGCGCTCGCACTCGAGACCGCGTGCTTCGTGGCAGCCGCGGCGCTCGTGGGACGACCACGACCCGCGCGGGTGTGGCGCCCCGAGCCGCCGCATGCGACGTCATCCTTTCCCTCCGGGCACACGGCGGCGGCCTTCGCTCTCCACGGCACGCTCGCCGACCTGCTCGACCGCCACGGTGTCCGTGGCGCGCGGCTGCTCGGACCGCTCCTGCGATACGGGATCCCGGGGGCGATCGCCTTCTCGCGCGTCTTTCGCGGTCAGCACCACATCTCCGACACGGTCGCGGGCGCGGTGCTGGGCCGGTGGAGCGCCGGGGTGGTGCGGCGGGAGCTGCTCTCGTCGTCGGCGCCGCGAAGCTGAGCCGCTGTGCTTCTCGGGAGCGCCGCGCCTCTTGCGACCACGGTGTCTCGCCGGAACGCTGCGCCGCTCCGAGTCGCCGCGAAAGCAACGCACGAGGGCCCCGGCTCTCCGCGCAAGTGCGCGGAGAGCCGGGGCCCTCGTGTCCGTATGACAACGGCGATGGTGGAGATGGGGGGAATTGAACCCCCGTCCACCGCTGTGATTCTGCGCCTTCTACGGGCGTAGCCTGTAAGAGCGTTCTGCTCGGCCCCGACCTTTGCCACAGGCATCCAAGTCGACGGGCCCAGCCGGAGTACAAGTCCCGCGTGACGCTCCAGGCGTCATCACGCAGCAAGTCCCCTAGATGACGCCAGGGTCCGTGTCGGGAACACACACGGTCTGACGGACTATCGGGCTCGCTTAGGCAGCGAGGGCGAAGTCAGTGCGCTTTGCATCGGCACTTATTGTTTTTGCAGAGATCGTTAACGAGATAACCCTGCATCCTCGGCCCGCTTCTCGCAGTTTCGCAGGCGATGTCGAAACCGATCATCCCCATGAACCCGCTCGATGCTTTCGCAGGGGCCGTTGTCACACGCTGTTGAGTTGCCACTCCGGTCGCCCGGAGCATTGCAGTCTATAACACCTTCGGGCTCGTGGCCATTCCGCAGGCGTCGCGCGGTAAAGTCGCGCCCATGAGCGAAGTCACGATCACCGTCCGCGGCGAGCACGAAGCGCGCCTCGCCCCCGAACTCGCCGTCGCACGCGTGAGCGTGCGCGTCGACGGCCCCGAGCGCGCCGCAGTGGCCGCGCGGGCCACCGAGCTGAGCATGGCGCTGCGTGAAGAGCTGCAGGCGCATCAGGATGCCGGGGCTCTGGCCCGCTGGTCGAGCGACCGCGTCTCGATCTGGTCGGACCGTCCCTGGAGCCAGGACGGGGCACAGCTGCCCCTCGTGCATCACGCGACCGTCGGCGCCCGCGGCGAGTTCACCGACTTCGCCGCGCTGTCCGACTGGGTCACGCGACTCGGCGACCGCGAGGGCGTCACGGTCGAGGGCATCGACTGGAAGCTCACCCCCGACACCGCGCGCCAGACGGAGCGCGATGTCGCCGCGGGCGCCGTGCGCGTGGCGGTCGAGCGCGCCGAGGCGTATGCCTCGGCGATCGGCCTGGGCGGCGTCGCACCCCTGGAGATCGCCGACGTCGGGCTGCTCGCGCAGCCGGGCGAGGCCCCGCGTCCGCAGGCGCGCATGTTCGCCATGGCCGCCGACAGCGCGGGCTCGTCCGGCCCGAGCCTGCAGTTCGAGCCGCAGCCGATCATCGTGACCGCGGCCGTCGAGGCGCGCTTCAGCGCGCGGTAGCCCGCGCGACCCGGCCTCCCGGGTCGCGCCCGCCGCCTGGCGCCTCGCGGCGCCCGCCCGGCTACTCGTTCATGCGGTTGCGGGTGCGCATGGCGCGCTCGGCGTCGCGCATGTCCTGCCGCTCGCGCAGCGTCTGCCGCTTGTCGTACTCGCGCTTGCCCTTGGCGATCGCGATCTCGACCTTCGCGTAGCCGTCCTTGAAGTAGAGCTTCAGCGGCACCAGCGTGTATCCGCCGGCCGAGATCGCATGGCTGATCTTCACGATCTCCGACTTGTGCAGCAGCAGCTTTCGCTTGCGCCGCGGCGGGTGATTGGTCCAGTTGCCGTGCGAGTACTGCGGAATCTGCACGGCGTCGAGCCACACCTCGCCGCCCTCGACGAACGCATAGCCGTCGCTGAGGTTGACCCGGCCGATCCGCAGCGACTTCACCTCGGTGCCCGAGAGCACGAGCCCCGCCTCGTAGGTCTTCTCGATCAGGTACTCGTGGCGCGCGCGACGATTGGTGGCAATCACCTTTTCGCCGGTCTCCTTGGGCATGCCCACTCCTTGATCAAGATCCGGGATGGCGCGAGCCGCGGCATCCACTCGCCCGGCGCGTTCGGCCAGACAGCCCACCAGCATAGCAAGGCGGCAGAATCAGGCGCGCAGCCACCTCGCCACGCACGGCAGCGCCATCAGGCGCGCAGCCACCGCCGGATCGCGAAGCTTGCCGAGAGCCCGGCGAGCACGACGCCGATCACCACCATGACGGGCACCACGACCCACAGCTCTTCGAGCCCCACCCAGGTGGTCACGAACGCGACCCGGCCCGCGAGGTACTGGTCGATGCCGAAGTGCACGATCGCGAACACCGCGCCGCTCGCCAGCACCGATCCGATCAGCGCCGCGATCACGCCCTCGAGCACGAACGGCGTCTGGATGAAGCGATTGGATGCCCCGACCAGGCGCATGATGCCCAGCTCTCTGCGGCGCGCATATGCCGAGAGGCGAATGGTCGTCGCGATCAGCAGCACTGCGGCGACGAGCATGAGCCCGGCGATGCCGACGGCGATGTAGGTCGCGACCGTGAGCGCCGAGAAGAGCGGGTCGAGGTACTGGAGCTGGTCTTTCACCTCCGAGACCCCGGACGTGCCCGTGAACGCCTCGGCGATGACCTCCGACTGCGTCTGGTCGACGAGGTTGATCCAGAACGTCTCGTTCATGCTGTCGAGCGTGATCACGTCGACGTAGTTCGGCCCGAGCAGGGCGAGCGTGTTCTCGTACGCCTCCTCGCGCGTCTCGAAGCGAATCGATGAGATCAGGGGAGCGAGCGTGTCGCCTTCGAGCTCAGCGCGGATGGCGTCGATCTGCTCCTGGCTGGCCACGCCGTCGATGCAGCTCGGCGTATCGTCGCGCTCCAACTCGGTGCACAAGTAGATCGCCACCTGGGCGCGGTCCACCCAGAAGTCCTTCATCGTGCCGATCTGCATCTGCATCAGCATCGCGGCGCCCACGAACGTCAGCGAGACGAAGGTGACGAGCACCACCGAGACGACCATCGAGGCGTTGCGGCGCAGCCCGGTCGCGACTTCCGAGAGGATCAGTGCGAGCCTCATGAGGTCGGCCCCACTTCCTGGTCGTCGTCGGCGTCCTCGCCCAGGCCGAGACGGTCGGCGAGCCCCAGCTCGGCGACGTTGACCTCGGCGAGATCGATGAGCGGGATGCCGCCGGTCGCGTACTGCGGCGGCTCGGGTGCGGGAGCGGGAGCGGGAGCCTGCGGGGCCGGCGCCTGGCGGGGCGACGCGGGCACCTGCAAGGGCTCGTCCGGTGCCGGGGCGGGCTGCTCGGCCGCCTGCGGGGCGGGCACCGGAGCCTGCGCGGGTGCCGGAGACTGGGCGGGCGTCGCGGCGGGGGCGGGCGCGGCCGTCGCGGCAGGGGCGGGCGCGGCCGATGCCGCCGAGTCGCTCGCGCCGGCGCCGCCGCCGGAGGCGATCTCGACGCGCTCGATGGCCGCGGTGAGCGCCGCCATCGAGTCCACGCCGCGGCGCGCCAGCGGGGCGAGGCTCGGCAGCCCGGAGGTGTCGCCGTAGCCGCCGCGCATCTCGTCGCGCAGGATCCGACCGCCGCGAAGCTCGATCACGCGGCGCTGCATCTGGTCGACGAAGCCGGCCTCGTGCGTGGCCATGACCACCGTCGTGCCGCTCGCGTTGATCTGCGCGAGCAGCTGCATGATGCCCACCGAGGTGGCGGGGTCGAGGTTGCCGGTCGGCTCGTCGGCCAGCAGCACCTGTGGTCGGTTGACGATCGCGCGCGCGATCGCGACGCGCTGCTGCTCGCCGCCCGAGAGCTCGTGCGGCAGGCGCTTCTCCTTGCCCTCCAGACCGACGAGCGCAAGCGCCTCGGGCACGGCCTGCTGCACGAACCCGCGCGAGGCGCCGATCACCTGGAGCGTGAACGCGACGTTGGCGAACACGTCCTTCGAGGGCAGCAGGCGGAAGTCTTGGAACACCGTGCCGATGTGGCGACGGAAGTAGGGCACCTTGCGGTTGGAGAGCGAGCGCAGGTTGCGCCCCAGCACGAGCACGTTGCCCGAGGTCGGGGTGTCTTCTTTCAGCATGAGCCGCAGGCACGACGACTTGCCCGAGCCCGAGGCGCCGACGAGGAACACGAACTCGCCGCGCACCACCTCGAAGTCGACGTTGTCGAGGGCAGGTCGAGGGGTGCCGCGATACTGCTTGCTGACGTTTTCAAAGCGAATCATGGCTCATCGAGCCTAGGTCGCGCAGCGCCGGGCGCGCCCAGCGACTCGCTGAGCGCCCAAAGCCGGGCGCGGCACGAGCCCTAGTCGTCCTGCGGGCGCTTGCGCCAGCGAATCCCGGCGGAGATGAAGCCGTCCAGGTCGCCGTCGAAGACGGCCGATGGGTTGTTCACCTCGTGCTCGGTGCGCAGGTCTTTGACCATCTGGTACGGCGCGAGCACGTAGCTGCGCATCTGGTCGCCCCAGCTTGCGGTGATGTTGCCCGCGAGGTCCTTCTTGACCGCCGCCTCCTGCTCGCGCTGGAGCAGCAGCAGGCGCGACTGCAGCACGCGCATCGCGGCTGCGCGGTTCTGAATCTGCGACTTCTCGTTCTGCATCGACACGACGGTGCCGGTCGGGAGGTGCGTGATGCGCACGGCCGAGTCGGTCGTGTTCACCGACTGGCCGCCGGGGCCCGACGAGCGATACACGTCGACGCGGATATCGGTGTCGGGGATCTCGACCACGTCGGTCTCCTCCATGAGCGGGATGACCTCGACCGCGGCGAAGCTGGTCTGGCGCTTGCCCGCCGAGTTGAAGGGACTCATGCGCACCAGGCGGTGCGTGCCGGCCTCGACCGAGAGCGTGCCGAACGCGTACGGCGCGTCGACCTCGAAGGTCGCCGACTTGATGCCCGCTTCCTCGGCGTACGAGGTGTCGAGCACCTTGGCCGAGTACTTGTGCTGCTCTGCCCAGCGCAGATACATGCGCAGCAGCATCTCGGCGAAGTCTGCGGCATCCACCCCGCCCGCACCCGCACGAATCGTCACGACCGCCGGGCGATCGTCATACTCGCCGTTCAGCAGCGTCTGCACCTCGAGGGCGCCCAGCACCTTGGCGATCGAGGCGAGCTCATCGCGCGCCTCCTGCGCCGATTCCTCGTCGTCAGCCTCGTTGGCGAGCTCGACGAGCACCTCGAGGTCGTCGAGGCGCCGTTCGATGCCCTCGATGCGCGCGAGCTCGCTCTGGCGATGGCTCAGCGCGCTCGTCACCTTCTGCGCGGCATCGGGGTCGTCCCAGAGGTCTGGGGCCCCGGCCTGCTCGCTGAGATCGGCGATCTCGGCGCGCAGGCGATCGACCCCCACCACCTGTCGGATGTTGTCGAACGTGGCATGGAGCGCGGAAATCTGCGAGGAAATATCGAAATCGAGCATGACCCGCTCAGACTATCGTGGATGCAATGAGTGCAGATTCTTCGGGCAACATCCTGATGAGGTTCGCCCCGATGATCTACGGGCCGACGATTCTCTTCACCCTCGGCCAAGGCGCGGTCATCCCACTCTTCCCCGTCCTCGCCGCGCGACTCGGCGCCGACCTCGCGACGGCCGCCGTCGTGGCCGCCGCCCTCGTCGTCGGCCAGCTGTTCGGCAACGTGCCGGCCGGCTGGGCGGTCGCTCGCATCGGCGAGCGGCTCACCATGACCATCGCCGGCCTCGCCGCGATCATCGGCGTCGCAGCGATGGTCTTCTCGGCGGGCATCGAGATGCTGATGGCGTCGGTGTTCATCATCGGCTTCTGCGCGTCGGCGTTCGGGCTCGCCCGGCACTCGTTCATGACCACACGCGTGCCGCTGCCCTTCCGCGCCCGCGCGCTCGCGCTGCTCGGCGGCTCGTGGCGCCTCGGCATGTTCGTCGGCCCCTTCGCCGCCGCGGCGATCCTGCTCGCGACCGGCGACGAGCACCTCGTGATGTGGTTCTTCGCCATCTGCCTGCTCGCCTGCGTGCTCCTGGTGTTCTTCGGCCCGGACCCCGAGGAGCAGCTGCAGGCCGAGAGATCCGCCGCCCGCCAGGCGATGGATGCCACGGAGCCGCCGGAGTTCGAGCTCGAGGCCGAGGAACTGGTACTCGAAGACACCGACCAGGTCGGGACCGGTTCAATCCCGGCCTTCGAGCGCCAGGGCGTCTTCGCCACGATGTGGGCCAATCGCCGCGTGCTCAGCCGCGTCGGTGTCGCGGCCGCGACGCTGAGCTCGGTGCGCGCCGCGCGCACGGCGATGCTGCCGCTGTGGGGGCTCGCGATCGGGCTCGACGGCCAGAACATCGCCCTGATCGTCGGCATCTCGGGCGCGATCGACTTCGCCCTGTTCTACGCGAGCGGGCAGATCATGGACCGCTTCGGCCGCATCTGGGCGGTGCTGCCCTCGATGATCGCGATGGCGCTCGGCTTCGGGGTGCTGGCATTCACGCTCGAGTTCGACACCGCGGCGATCTGGTTCATCGCGCTGTCGATGTTCCTGGCCCTCGGTAACGGATTCTCCAGCGGCATCACGCTCACCCTCGGCGCCGACCTGGCGCCGCAGGACGACCCGGCGCCGTTCCTCGGCGCCTGGCGGACCCTCACCGACGCCGGTGGCGCCATCACCCCGCTCGCCGTGGCGGGCATCATCGCCGCGGCCTCGATCGCCTGGGCTAGCGGCGCGGTCGCGGTGGTCGGCCTCATCGGTGCCGGCATGTTCGCGCGCTGGCTTCCCAAGTACGTGCCGAACAAGCCGCGGTAGCGAGCAGAATCGGCTCGACGGGCACCGGCCCGTCGGCTCGGCGGCAGGTGCGCGCCGGGCGCTGCTTGGCGTGCGCTGCTTGGCGGGCGCTGCTCCGGTAGCCGTTGCTGTTGTATGCGCTGCTGGGGCAGCACGGCTGTTGCCAGCACTCGTTTCGCAAGCGCCGCTCTTGCAGGCAATGCTTGCGCATGCACTGCTTTCGTAAGCACCGCTTTCGGAAGCACTGCATTTCGTCGGCACCGCGCGGCAGCTTCAGTCGTCGAGCGCCTGCCGATGCCCACAGCGCGGGCAGACGAGCGCGGCTGCCTCGTGCTGCGGCCCGCCCTCGATGAACGCGCCGCATTCGTCGCAGACGCGGTTCAGCCAGCAGACCGGGTCACCGGCTTCGAACCCGGCGGCTCCGATGTGGGCGGCACCGTGCGCGGGCGCATCCGGCCGCTCGGCGCTCATGCCGCACCGCTCCCCCGCGTCGAGGGCGTGGGGCTCGGGCGACGCGGGCGGCGCGCGGTCGCCGAGCTCGGCGACGCGCCGCGCGGCTGCGCGCTCGTCGCACCGACCTGCCCGAGTGACACGACGCAGAGGCTCGGCTGCGCCATCGGCTGCAGTCGCACCGCATCGTGGCGGTCTGCCATGACCTCGCGAATCAGACCGAGGTGCGCCCCGCAGACGATGTCGGGATGCTCGCGTGCGGCATCGCGGAACGGACACCCGTGCAGGAGCACCTCGCGCTCCCGCCGCTCGGGTGCGAAGCCGAGCGAGTCGAGCGTGCGCAGCAGCGCCTCCGCCCGCGCCTCCCCCGGCACGCGATCGCCGGCGCCACCCGCTTGCTGCGACGCCCTGCCGCCGTCAGCACTCGCGGCGTCGAGCAGGCGGTCACCGGCCTCCCTCTCCTCGCCTGACACCCGGGCACTGACGGCGCGTGCCTCGTCCGCCGCGCGGTCACCGGCGGCGCGCGCCCGTCCCCATGCCCGGCCCGCGTCGATGGCGGCTGCACGGCCGCGATCACCATCGAGACCGGGCCGCTCGGCAAGCGCCGCGGCGAGCACCCGGATCAGCTCGAGCTGTGAGCGGTGCGCGGCGTCTCCCTCGAATTCGCTGCCTGCGGCGGCCGCGGCATCCGCCCGACCTGTCGCTTCGCTGCGCCGCTGCAGTTCGCTGCGCCGTCGCAGTTCACTCCGCTCCCGCGCATCGCTCCGCTGTGGCGCTTCTTCACTCCGCTGTGGCGCTTCTTCACCGCGCTGCGGCGCTTCGCGCTGGCGTGGAGCCTCGCGCTGCTCAGGTGTCTCGTGCGCCGCGAACAGCACCCGGGGTCGGCCCCGGCGCCGCTCGGCCGAGGGCACGCGCCAGACGAGCGCGACTGCTTCGAGCTGCTCGAGGTGAAAGCGCACGGTTGTCACGTGCAGGTCGAGGCGTGCCGCGAGGGTCGCGGCATCCACCCCGTCGCCGTCGATGCTGGCTGCGGCGACCGCGGCAAGCACGCCGCGACGACTGGGCGACGCCATGGCCGCATGGAATCGTTCATCACCGATGACGCTCATAGCGAGAGCAGGTCGCTCTCTTCGAGCGCCTGGCGGGTCTTCAGGGTCTCGAACTCGCTGCCGGAGCGCCCCTGCACCCGCCGATGCATCGAGCCCGCGATGCGTGTCGCCTGCAGCTTCGCCCGCTCGGCGACCTCGCCTTCGAAGTGCTCGTCGACATTGCTCGTCCAGATCTGCAGCCAGCGTTCGAAGTGCTCCGCCCGCAGCGGCGCCTTGGCGTTCAGCACCAGGTGCACCTGCAGCGCATTGCGGCGATACTTGCCGGCGCGAAAGAGCACGGTCTCCCAGAAATCGGCGAAGATCGGCAGGTGGTGCGCAAGATCGAGATGTGCCACGTCGGTGAAGATCGGTCCGATCACCGGGTCTGCAAAAGCCCGCCGGTAGAACGCGTCGACCAGCAGCGCGATGTCGGCGCGGTCGCGGATGTCTTGGCGCATGCCCCCATGGTAGGCGAATAAAACGGAAGGTGTTACGTTTAAACTAAATCGTGCGTTCTGCACCTGAATTCGGCGCAGAACGCACGAGCCGCACCACGCCCCGGAACGGCCACCCCGCTTCGCCGACCCTTCGGCTGACCGGCGCCGCCCGGCAGGGCCTCGTGGGATCTCGCCGCGACAGACCGATGGAGCACGACATGACGGAATCCCCTTTCACCCTGATCGCCGGGGATCGCGGCGAGCTGCTGGGTGAGCTTCCGATCGAGGCGGGCGAGGTGCGCACGCGGCGCATCTTCAAGGGCGCCGGCGTCACCCTCATGCGGCTATCGCTCGATGCCGGCGCCGTCCTCAAGGAGCACACGGCGCAGGTGCCGATCCTGGTCGAGGTGCTCAGCGGGCACGCGACGATGACCTTCGACGGCGCGGCCGTTGACATGCCGGAGGGGGCGGTCATCCACATCGATGCACTGGTTCCGCATTCGGTCGAGGCGATCGCCCCGACCCAGCTGCTGCTCACGCAGACAGCGAGACCAGCGCGATAGTCAGTGCGCGCGTGCCGGCAGCACACGCGAGCGGGCGCCACAGATCGGCACAGGCCGGTCGAAGGAGGAGATACACATGTCCCGTGCGTTTCACATCGCCTTCGAGGACGACTGGGAGCAGAGCGTCGGCTTCGGCAGCTACGAGGCCGCGACCCGAGGGCATCCATACGAGCCGGGCGACTACATCCGCGCCACGACCGCCGAGGGCGTGCAGGACGTGCTCGACGCGCACTACCAAGACCTCAACATCTCCCTCCTGCTGATCGACATCGACACCGCAGCGCTCGAGGCGAGTGGCACGCGGGTCGAACGCGAAGGCAGCGCGGTGCGCATCTTCGGGCCGCTCCCATGCGCAGACTCGTCGATCATCGCCGGGGTGCTCCCGATGCGACACGAGCACGAGCGGTGGGTGGCGCCGGACGAGATCACCCCCTGAGCGGCACTGTCACCCACTCACATATTTCTTCGAAAAGCATATCCACAGACTGCCTCATACATAGCATGAATGTCTGAGGTTCCTGCGAGAATCGCAATATGGAAGCCACCACGCACGCCACGTTCAGCGCCGAGCAGCTGGCACGTTTGACAGCGGCGCACGCCGAGGCGGCGAGATGGCGCGCAGAGACGAGTCGGGCGCAGGCGCGCGAGATGCACGCCATCCACGTGATCGCGCAGATCGTCGAGGAGGCGCTGGGCGAGACGGGCGCGTCGGCCCGCACCGCCGAGATGCTCCACCGCGAGACGGCGGCAGAGCTCGGCGCCACCCTGCGCATTCATGACCGCACCGCGGCGGGGCTCATGGACGAGGCGCTTCTGATCGATGCCTTCCCCGCCGCGTTCGCCGCGTTCACCGCGGGGCGAATACTGCGCGGACACCTCCTGAAGATCGTCGATGCCGGCAGCGCGCTTGACGATGCCTCGTCTCGCGCCGCCTACGAGCGCGCGATCCTGCCTATCGCCGAGCGCGAGACGCCGGGGCGAACCGGCGCGCTCGCCCGCGCAGCCGCCGAGCGCCTGCACCGCCGACCCTTTGCCGAGCGCCACGACGCCGCAGCCTCGCGTCGCAGCATCTGGGTGCGCGACATGCCTGACGGCATGTCCGAGCTCGGGATGCTGCTGCCCAGCGAACGCGCACACGGCATCATCGACCGGGTCAGGCGCATGGCGCACAGCGTGCGCGACGGAAATCGCGCCGCTCGCACACGGGCAGGTGGCGGCTCGCCCGCGTCACACGGCGACCAACGCGACCTCGCGGCGAGCGACACTCGCTCGACGGGTCAGATCGAGGCCGATCCGCTCTGCGACATGCTGCTCGCGGGCACCCCCGCCGCGCACGCCGGCACGAGCGACATCGGCGCGATCCGGGGCCGCATACAGGTGCAGATCCCGATGCTGACGCTGTTGGGGCGCGGCGACGCCCCGGCCACGCTCGTCGGCGTCGGGCCGATGGAACCGGCGGCCGCGCGCGAGCTTGCCGGCGCGGCGAGCGGGTGGGATCGGATCCTGACCGACCCGATCACCCATTCGGTGCTCGTGGTCGATCGATACACACCCAGCGAGAGCCTCCGACGCACTCTGCGAGTGCGCGACGAACACTGCCGCTTCCCCGGCTGTCGACAGCCGCTCTCGCGCAGCGACATCGACCACACCATCGACTACGCCCGCGGCGGCAAGACGCGTGCGAACAACCTCGCCCACCTCTGTCGAGGCCACCACATGCTCAAACACGAGTCCGCGTGGCGGGTCAGGCAGCTCCCCGGCGGAATCCTGGAATGGATCAGTCCCACCGGCCGCGCATTCCCCGACGTCCCGGCGAGCCCCGTCCGATTCATGCCCGAGGAGGACTGGATGCAAGCGTCGCCGCGACAGGAGCCCGTTCGCGCCTGAGCGGGCGCGCCTGGCCGAGCGACTCTGCGCGGGATGTCCCGCTGCGCTGCGCTGCGTTTTGTCGGCCGCGCCGGATTCAATCTGCCGTGTCGAGTTCGATCTGCCGTGTCGAGTTCGATCTGCCGTGCCGATTCCAATCGGCCGTGCCGATATCAGCGAGGGCGGCGCAGACGGCGGGCGCGCTCCGAGTGCGAGCTACGCGCGCGTCGCCCGGGCCGCCGGCACGATCCTGCTGGCGCGGCGCCGGGTACCCGAGCACGGTTCGGGTACCCGATCACGGTTCGGCTACTCGAGCAGGGTTCGGCTGGTCGACGTCGACTCCAGACGCACGCCGTCCGGCACGAACATCGACACCAGCGGCGGGTGCCACACGGTCGTGACCGTCACGCGGGCCGAGACGCCATCTGGCGTGCCCGCCGCGACGATCTGCGCGTCGACGGCGGCGGCATCCACGATCGCGGTCGCCTGCTCGAGCACGCCGCGGTCGTGGAGCGACGCCCGGACGATCGGTGCGTCGCCGCCGCGTCCACTGCCACCGCCACCGTCACCGCCAAGCGCGATCGTGAAGCCGTCTGCTCCGGCGAGCGCCGCGGCATCCGCCAGCCCATCGAGCCGGGTCTGCGCGAGGTGCAGGCTCGTCGCGCACACGCCGACGAAGACGGCGGCGATCGTCAGCGTCGCGTAACCCAGCACGAGGGGCAGGATGCTCCCGCCATCGTCGCGAAGCAGGCGCACTCGTCGGGATCGCGCCCGCCCGCTCACGGTGCCCCCGTCCAGAAGCGCGACACCTTCTGTGCGGCCGTCGCCGCGACGGGGACGCTCGCGATGCGGTCGAGCCCCAGCACTGCGGGAACGAGCGGCAGCAGCACCCGGGCCCGCACCGTGACCAGCACCGTCGCGCCCGCTGCCGGGCACGTGGATGCCGCCGGCGCGCAGGTCACCGAGACTGCGAGCCCGCCCGGGTCGATGCCGTATTGATTCGCGACCGCGGTGAGGACGGCGTCGGCGCGCGCTCCTGCCGCGGCCGTGCCATCGGCAAGCGCGATCGTTCGCGCTGTGTGCCGCGCAGCGGCTTCGACGCCGAGGGAATGCGCCTGAATCGCCCCGAGCGCGACGATGAGATAGATCAGCGGCAGGAGCATGACCAGCCCGACTGTGACGAACTCGAGCGAAGCCGCGCCGCGCTCCTCACGCAGCAGCTCGCGCACGCGCGGCGCACGCACACGGGACGGCGCGGCGGCACGGCTCCTCGCGACCGCGCAACCCGCCGTTTCGGCGTGCTCACCGCGCATGGAACGACTCCTTCGGCGCCTCGGCCGAGACGCGCAGCGCGCGGGGCACGCCCCACAGCCCGGCGAGCGGGATCGTCGCCTCGACGTCGACGCGCACCGTCACGTGTCCGAGCTCGCTGCTCTCGACCGCCGTCACTGACTGCGCAAAATCGCCGCCGACCGTGCGCGAGATCAGCGCGCGCGTGCGCGCGGCGCCATCAGCCGGCGCACGATCGGCCAGCGCGCCGTGGTAGGCGCCCTCGACAGCCGCATCGTGAATGACGTTGCGCACATAGACGCCGAGGCCGAACTGCAGCACGCCGAGCGCCAACGCGGTGAGGAGCGTGCCCACCATCACGAACTCGGCTGGGCTCGATCCGGCCTCGCCACGAAGCATCCGCCCAACCCGTGACGCCCGCACTCGGACAGCGGGGATCAGATCCGCCGAGGCTTCAGCCGCGGAGGCTGCGGCCGCGGGGGCCGCTGGGGCCGCGGCCCCCGCATCGAGCGCGCCGGTATCGACCGGGCGCAGGCGAACCGGCATGCGCAACCTCAGAATCCCGAGACACGCGCGATGGCCTGATCGAACAGCGCGCCGAGCATCGGCGCGGCGAGCGCCCAGATCAGCGCGACAAGTCCGGTCGTAACGGAGAGCGGGATATGGCCTCGCGGTGTCTGCCACGAGATGAGTGGATCAGAGGCCGTCGAGGGCGTCGTGGGATGCCCAGACGGTATCACCGGGAGGCCTAACCGGCGATAGGGCGCTCGGGGCCTCATCGGCGTGGCGTCGATGCTCGGCGGCGGGTCGAGGTCGAGGGGGCGACAGTCGGGCGAACATCGCCTCCACCGAGGAATCCCGGTCACGCTCGACCCTCCGCCGGGCGTCGCCTACGAGGCCTCCACCAGTCGCTTCACGTGCTCGTGCAGGGCGAGGATGCCGCCGAGGTGGCTCCAGGGCTCGCCGTCTCCTCCGGGCATCTGCGAGAACGGGCGCACGCCGTCGATGTCGGGCACGTCAGCCCGGCGGCGGCGGATCGCCCAGTCGGGGTCGATGGCCTGCCACAGCGCGTCGTACGAGGTGCCTCCCGATTCCTGCACGGCGTGGCACGTCGCGCAGAGGTCGCCGAACCAGACTTCGGACACCCGACGGCCCGGCACGGTCGCCGTGCCACACCACTTGCACCAGAGACGGCCAGGGTGCGGCAGGGCTCGCATCGGTCGCCCGTCGGCCATCCAGTCCGCTCCCCCACGTCGGCATTCGTCCATCACGTCAGCCGGGACGGCGCTC
>JAKPAC010000016.1 GCA_029779645.1 Actinomycetes bacterium
CCGTCAACGACCACTCAGTTCCGGAACACAGACCATGGGCGACATGAAGGAAACACTCGGCTTCCAGACCGAAGTCAAGCAGCTGCTCCAGCTGATGATCCACTCGCTGTACAGCAACCGCGAGATCTTCCTGCGCGAGCTGGTGTCGAACGCGTCCGACGCCTGCGACAAGCTGCGCTTCGAGGCGATCGACAAGCCCGAACTCTACGAGGGCGACGCCGAGCTGCACATCGACGTCACCTACGACAAGGACGCGGGCACGCTGACGATCGTCGACAACGGCATCGGCATGTCGCGCGAGGAGGCGGTCGCCAACCTCGGCACGATCGCACGCTCGGGCACGCGCGAATTCTTCGGCAAGCTTTCCGGCGACCAGGCGCGCGATGCGCAGCTGATCGGCCAGTTCGGTGTCGGCTTCTACTCGTCGTTCATCGTGGCCGACCGCGTCACCGTCCATACACGGCGTGCCGGCGCGGCGGCGGCCGACGGCGTGCGCTGGGAGTCGGCGGGCGACGGCGAGTTCACGGTCGAGACCGTCGAGCGGCCGGCACGCGGCACCGAGATCGTGCTCCACCTGCGCAAGGACGCGCCCGACGGCGAGGACGGCGAGGCGTCCACGGCCGAGCTGCTGTCGGGCTGGAAGCTGCGCGCCATCCTGCGCAAGTACTCCGACCACATCTCGCTGCCGATCCGCATGCGCAAGGAGGAGTGGGACAAGGACGCCGGCGCGCAGAAGCTCACCGACGAGTGGGAGACGGTGAACCAGGCCAGCGCGCTGTGGACGCGGTCCAAGTCCGACATCACCGACGAGCAGTACAAGGCCTTCTATCAGCACATCGCGCACGACGGCGGCGAGCCGCTCGCCTATACGCACAACCGGGTCGAGGGCCGCAGCGAGTACACGCAGCTGCTGTACGTGCCGTCGAAGGCGCCGTTCGACCTGTGGGACCGCAACCACCGGCACGGCATCAAGCTGTACGTGCGCCGCGTGTTCATCATGGACGACGCCGAGCAGCTGCTGCCCGCGTACCTGCGCTTCGTGCGCGGGGTCGTCGATTCGGCCGACCTGCCGCTCAACGTGTCGCGCGAGATCCTGCAGGAGAGCCGCGACGTGAAGGCGATCCGCGAGGGCTGCACGCGCCGCGTGCTCGGCATGCTCGAGGAGATGGCGGACAACGACGCGGAGAAGTACGCCGGCTTCTGGAAGGAGTTCGGGCAGGTGCTGAAGGAAGGCCTGGGTGAGGACTTCGGCAACCGCGAGCGCATCGCGAAGCTGCTGCGCTTCTCCTCGACCCACCTCGACACCGACGCGCAGTCGGTGTCGCTCGCCGACTACGTGGCGCGCATGAAGGAGGGTCAGAAGCACGTCTACTACGTGACGGCCGACACCTGGACGGCGGCGCGCAGCAGCCCCCACCTCGAGGTCTTCCGCACGAAGGGCGTCGAGGTGCTGCTGCTCACCGACCGCGTCGACGAGTGGATGCTGTCCTATCTGCACGACTTCGACGGCAAGGAGCTCGTCTCGGTGGCGCGGGGCGGCCTCGACCTGGGGGCGCTCGAGGACGAGGCCGAGAAGGAGGCGGCGCGCAAGGTCGCCGACGAGTTCAAGGATCTCGTCGAACGCGTGAAGGCGGCGCTGGGCGACCGGGTGAAGGAGGTGCGCATCACCAACCGGCTGACCGACTCGCCGTCCTGCCTGGTGTCGGACGAAGGCGAGATCAGCGGCCACCTCGAGCGCCTGCTGCGTCAGGCGGGACAGAAGGCGCCCGATCGCAAGCCCGTGCTCGAGCTCAACCCCAAGCACCCGCTGGTCGAGCGGCTGCGCGGTGCCGGCGCCGAACGCTTCGACGACTGGGCGACGCTGATGTTCGAGCAGGCGCTGCTGGCCGAGGGCGGGCACCTCGAAGAGCCGGCCGCGTTCGTGCGCCGCCTCAACGCGATGCTGCTGCACGCGGGCAGCTGACGGGTGACGCGCCTGACCGGCTTCCCGCCGGTGATCGACGGCGACGCCCGGGTGCTGATCCTCGGCAGCTTCCCCAGCGC
>JAKPAC010000044.1 GCA_029779645.1 Actinomycetes bacterium
CGTGCGCCAGCCCGACCAGTCGCCGCCCGAGCCGCCGCCCGCACCGCCGCCACCGGCCGCACCCGCGCCGCCGGCGCCACCGCCGCCGCCCGGGCCGGTCGCCGCGCCGAAGCCGTGGCCGCGGTCGTACGTCGCGCGGCCCTCGGCCGTGCCGACGAGCTCCCACGCGCGCTGCACCGCGATGAACGCGGCGGCGTCGCCGCCGGTGTCGGGATGCGTGGCGCGAAGCCGCAGGCGATACGCGCGCTTGAGGGCCTCCTCGTCGGCATCGGGCGCGACGCCGAGCACCTCGTACGCAGACGCCGAAAGCGGGCTATCGAACACGCCGTGCCTCCCGAACCACGCCCCTTGCGTGCGGCTTACAGAGTACCCGAGCGCGGCTGGGAGCGATCCCGAAACGACGGGCTCCGACCCCGGATGCACGTCCCACCGGCCGGCGGCGCCCGGCCGGCCCTCGACTACTGTGAGTACGGGCGCGGCGACCCCGCCGGCCACGGTGCGCCACGCACGACGGAACGACAGAAGGACAGAGGGCGCGATGACCCAGCACACCGAGGCCGCCACCCGCGCGGGCGTGATCATCGTCGGCAGCACGAGCGCCGACCTGACCACCTTCTCGCACCGGATGCCCGCCCGCGGCGAGACGATCCACGGCGACGCGTTCAGCCTCGTGCTCGGCGGCAAGGGCGCGAACCAGGCCGTCGCCGTCGGCCTCGCGGGCGCCGACGCGCACTTCGTCTCGTGCGTGGGCGACGACCTCTTCCACGACATGGTCGTCGAGAGCCTCACCGAGGCGGGCGTGCACATCGAGCACCTGCGCACGGTTCCGGGCCCGACCGGGATCGCGCACATCCGCGTCGACGACTCGGGCGAGAACGACATCGTCATGGTGCCGCTGGCGAACGCGGCCCTCAGCACCGAGCAGATCGATCGCGCGTTCGACGCGCTCGAGGGTCGCTGCTCCGTGCTGCTCACGCAGCTCGAGATCCCCGCAGAGCTCTCGAGCCACGCCGTCCGCACCGCGCGGCAGCGCGGGCTCACCGTGGTGCTCGACCCGGCGCCGGCGGTGCCGCTGGACGACTCGCTCTGGCGCTGCATCGACATCGTCACGCCCAACGAGACCGAGGCCGGCGTGCTCACCGGCATCCGCGTCACCGATGTCGACTCGGCCGCCGAGGCAGGCGCCTGGTTCCTGGCACGGGGCGCCGGGGCCGCGCTGATCACTCTTGCGGGCGCCGGCGCGCTCCTGGTCACCCCCGAGGGGCGCACGCACTTCCCGTCGATCCCGGTCACCCCCGTCGACACCACGGCCGCCGGCGACAGCTTCGCGGGCTACCTCGGCGCGAGCCTCGCGCTCGGGATGCCGCTGCCCGACGCCATCCGTCGCGCCGGCGCCGCCGGAGCCATCACCGTGACGCGCCGCGGCGCCTCGCCGAGCCTGCCGCACCGCGATGAGGTCGACGCCCTGCTGGCCGCGCACTCGCACGAGGGAGGCCGCTGAGCCGGCACGCCGACCGGCGATTCAGCGCGTCGCGCGCGCCGTTCGTGCGGCACACCCGCGCCCGCGCCACACCGCGCGCCGCAGTATGAGCGGCCCCGTGCCAGCCCCGGCCGCCCGCGCCCGTGGTCCCCGCCGGACGCGGCAGCCGCGCGGGCAATCCGCGGCCAGACGTCGCAACCCGCGCCGGGTGGTCCCCGGCGGACGCGGCAGCCCGCGCCGCCGCTACAGGCCGAGCTCGGCGGCGAGCGCCGTGAACAGACGAACGGGGTCTTCCGAGCCGGGCAGCGACTGCACGCACACGTGGTCGGCGCCCGCGTCGAGGTGCGCCCGCACGGCCGCGGCCAGCACCGCGGGCGAGCCGTGCGGGGTGAGCGCGTCGACCGCCGCGTCCGTCACCCCGTCCTCGAGGTCGGCTGCGGTGAAGCCGTGCGTCTCGAGCGTGCGTCGGTAGTTCGACAGCCGCATGTAGCCCTTGAGGAACGCGCGTCCCGTCGCCCGCGCCGACACGGGGTCGTCATCCAGGATGAGCCGCTGCTCGGGCGCGACGAGCACGCCCGGCCCGACGATGTCGCGGGCGAATGCGGTGTGCACGGGCGTGGTCAGGTAGGGATGCGTGCCGGCCGCACGCGTCGCCGCGAGGCGGAGCGTCTGCGGGCCGAGCGCCGCGATCACCCGGCGATGCACGGGCACCCCGTGCGCGTCGAGCTCGTCGAGATAGCGCACGAGCGCCGCGTACGGCTTCTCGAAGCGGTCGCCGATCGACTCGCGGTGCCCGATGCCGATGCCGAGCACGAAGCGCCCCGGGTGCCGGGCCTCGATCCGGTGGAACGAGGCTGCCGTCTCTGCGGCGGGGGCGGTCCAGATGTTGACGACGCCGGTCGACACGATCAGGCGCTCGCTGGCGTCGAGGAGCACCTGCGCGCTCGCGAGATCGGCGCGCGGCGACCCGCCGATCCACAGGGTGCCGTACCCGAGCCGTTCGAGCTGCCCCGCGAGCGCGGGCTCGATCGAGGTGGACGTTCCCGAGCGCCAGACGCCCACCCGCCCGAGGTTCGGGAGCGTCGCGGCGGGCTCTGCGGCGGCGTTCGCGGGTGCGGTGTCATCGGGTGTGGTGGGCATGTGTCAGCTCCAGAGTGCGGGGGTCGGTCGGTACGAAAGCGCCGCGTCGGCGACGGCCGGTGACAGCGCGGCGAGGGTCGGCGGCATCCATCTGGGCGCACGATCCTTGTCGATCAGCTGCGCGCGGATGCCCTCGACGAGATCGGGCTGCGTGTCGGCGAACCACAGCACCAGCCCGTACTCCTGCTCGAGCGCCGCGCGCAGGTTCGGCAGCTCGCGCGCACGGCGCACTGCGGCGAGGGTCACCGCGAGGCTCGTCGGCGAGAGGGTCGCGAGCGCATCCGCGCAGGCGGATGCCTCGGCCCGCCCGTCCGCGCGAAGCCGCAGGGCGATCTCGCCGACCGTGTCGGCCGCGAACGCCGGGTCGATCCACTCGCGCGCGGCGGCGAGCGAGGCCGGGCCGGGGTCTGCGGCGAACGGCATCACGGCCTCGAGCACGGCCGCCCGATCGAGCGGGCGGCCCGGGTTCGGCGCGGCGGCGCTCGCGTCCCCGCGCACGGCAACATCGGCGGCGTCGGCGGCGTCCCCGAGCGCGAGGCGAAGCTCGTCGAGGCGCGCGCTGGGCACGAACACGTCCGCGAATCCGGCGAAGATCGCGTCGGCGGCATCCATCGTCGCGCCCGTGAGCGCGAGGTATTCGCCGAGGCGTCCCGGCGCGTGGGCGCACAGCCAGCTGCCGCCGACGTCGGGGGTCAGGCCGATGCGGGTCTCGGGCATCGCGACCACCGAGCGCTCGGTCACGATGCGCACCGCCGCGTGGCCCGCGAGCCCGACGCCGCCGCCCATGGTGACGCCGTCGGCCAGCGCGATGATCGGCGCCGGGTGCGCTGCGATCGCGGCGTTGAGCGCGTACTCGCGGCGGAAGAACGCCCGCACCTGCTCGGGCTCGCCGGCGCGGATGTGCTCGGCGAGGGCGCGCACATCGCCGCCCGCGCACAGGCCGCGCTCGCCCGCCCCACGCAGGACGACGGCGCGCACCTCCGGGTCGTCGCGCCACGCGAAGAGCGCGGCGGCGAGCGCGTCGATCATGTCGATCGAAAGGGCGTTCAGCGCCTCGGGTCGGTTCAGCGTCAGCTCGCCCAGCCCACGCCGTGCGCTGCGCAGCACACGGTCATCGGGTGCGGTCATGGAGCCCACGCTAGCGCGTGCGGCGGGTCGCCCGGGCCGTCGTGACCTCCCGAGCGACGCTGCGCGTCGCTATCGGCAAAGATAGGAGGGATCGCACTCCCGCATCGCACCCCATCGAGAGGCCGGCACATGCCCGAAGGACAGATCCTCGAATTCTCGGGGCTCACCAAGCGCTTCGGCTCGGTGACCGCCGTCGAGCGCGTCTCGGCGCGCGTCGAGCCGGGCGTGGTGACGGGCTTTCTCGGCCCCAACGGTGCGGGCAAGACGACGACGCTGCGCATCCTCCTCGGGCTCGTGCGCCCGAGCGCCGGCACGGCGACGATCGGCGGGGTGCCGTACGCCGAGCTGAGGCATCCCCTGCGCACCGTGGGCGCCGCGCTCGAGGCATCCAGCTTTCACCCCGCGCGCACCGCGCACAATCACCTGAGAATCATGGCGCAGGCGGCGCGGCTTCCGCTCTCGCGCATCGACGAGTCGCTCGCGATGGTCGGGCTCGAGACGGTGGCCGATCGCAAGGTCGGCGGGTTCTCGCTCGGGATGCGCCAGCGGCTCGGCCTCGCCGGCGCGCTGCTGGGCGACCCGGGCGTGCTCGTGCTCGACGAGCCCGTGAACGGCCTCGACCCCGAGGGGATCAAGTGGATCCGCGGCCTGCTGCGCGCGCTGGCCGCCGAGGGGCGCACCGTGCTGCTCTCGTCGCACCTCCTCGCCGAGGTGCAGCAGACCGTCGACAGCGTGCTGATCATCTCGCAGGGGCGCCTGGTGTACCAGGGCGGCCTCGACGAGCTCTCGCGCAGCGAGCAGACCGTGGTGGTCGCCGATTCGCCCGACCGCTCGGCGCTGGCGGCTGCCTTCGCCGCCGCGCGGCTCGAATACGACGCGCTGCGCTCGGGGCTCGTGGTGCGCGGCCGCGAGCCCGAGGAGCTCGGCCGCATCGCCCTCGCGGCGGGCGTGCCCCTCTCGAGCCTCGCCCGGCGCGGCGGCGGCCTCGAAGAGATCTTCCTCGACCTGGTCAGCGGCGTGCGCACGCACCCCAGCGCCGAAGCGGTCGGCGTCGCCGCGGCGGCGGCCCCGGCGGTGAGCGCCCCTGAGGCGGATGCCGCCGAGCCGGGCGCCTCGTCCGTCGACGAAGACGAGGTCGAGGCCGAGATCGAGGCGGAAGCCGAGTCAACGGCCCAGGCCGAAGCCGATGCCGACACCGCGGCCGAGACCGAGGCGCAGTCCGTGCCGGCGGCCACCGCCGGGTCCGAGGCCGGCGAGGCATGGGCGGTCGCCGCGGAGGCCGCCGCGCCCCAGGCCGACGCGGGCACCGGCCGCGAGGCCGCGCCCGTCACCCAGCACGCGGCGAGCGCCGACGACGACCTGAACGAAGACGACGATACCGACGCGGCCGCCGCGACCGCGCGCTGGGCGGCCGCGCCGCCGCGCTCGGCCTTCTCGGGCCCGACGTTCGATTCGCTGCTGCTCGGCCCGCCCCCACCCGGCGACGCCGCGAGCGCCGACGACACGGCGCATGCCGACGACGAAGAAGGCGGTGCGGCGCGATGAGCCTGCTTGCTGCGACCCGCTCCGAGGGCACCAAGGTCTTCACGACCTCGACGTGGTGGATCCTCGCCATCGTGCTGGCCGCCTACGTCGGCAGCACCGCCGGAGGCCTGGCCTGGCTCTTCGGCGCGGTGCAGACGGGCCTCGTCGGCGCGGATGCCGCGGGCGGCGCGCCCCCCGTGGCACCGGGCGCGCTCCCCCTGACCATGTACAGCATCGCCAGCTCGATCGGCTACGTCTTCCCCCTGCTCATCGGCACGCTGATGTCGACGGCCGAGTTCCGGCACGGCACGCTGACGCCGACGTTCCTCGCGACGCCGCGCCGAGGCGTCGCCCTCGGTGCGAAGCTCACCGCCGCCGTGGTCATCGGCGCGAGCTACGGGGTCATCGCGATCGTCGCGGTCGTGGCGCCCACGGCGCTCGTGTTCGTCGGCTTCGACATCGACCCCATGCTCGGCAGCGGCGACACCTGGCTCTTCCTGGCACGCACGCTCCTCGCCCTCGTGCTGTGGACGCTCGTCGGCGTGGGTCTGGGCGCACTCATCCGCAACCAGGTCGCGGCGATCGTGATCGTGCTCGCGTTCACGCAGGTCGTCGAGCCGATCCTGCGGCTGGCCGGCTCGTTCGTGGGCTGGGTGGGCGATGCCACGCGCTTCCTGCCCGGCGCGGCGAGCGACGCGCTCGTGGGGGCGAGCTTCTACTCGGCGATCGCGGGTGCGGGCGGCACGGGCTCCGGCGCGCTGGAGTGGTGGCAGGGCGGTCTCGTGCTGCTCGGATTCGCGGCGATGTTCGCCGTGCTCGCGCAGCTGTTCAGCTGGCGTCGCGACGTCGACTGAGCGGCCACGCCGCGCGCACGCGCCGCTAGGTGGCGGGCGCGACCTTCGGCACGCGCACCCGGCGCGGCGCGGCGGGCTTCGTCGCGGGCCCGGCCGGCTTCGCGGCGCCCTCCGCGCCATCTCCCGCGGGCTCGGCGTCGTCGCCGACGAGCGCGGTGACGTCGGACGCCTCGTTCTCGACGTCGAGCCGCAGTGCCTTCACGAGCTCGATGCCGTGCCGGGTCGTCAGGATGATGCGCGAGAACTCGCCGGTGCCGTCCAGCTCGATCACCACGCTCGGCCGGTGGCCGCGGATCAGCACGAAATCCTCGCCGCCGCCCGACTTCCAGGTGCCCGCGGCGATCACACCGGGCACGTGCGTGCCGCGCCGACGGAAGCCGCGCAACCAGATCCAGGCGTCGTCGGTGAGCATGACCTTGGTGATCGATGCGCGGGGCATCACGATGTTCTGGCCGCGAAGTGCGACTCCACGCTCAGCACGCGTGAGCACGACCTCGAGCTGTCCTGAATCCAGCATCAACGTCACCATGCGAACAGTCTGCCAGGTTGCGCAGTGCGTCGCCCGTCCGGGTGACACGGGATGCCGCGGCATCCCGAATCGTTATCTGTCGCTCGCGCGACCGCCCGTCGTGGGCGTCCGGCTACGGGCGGGTCTCGTCGGCCGCGTGCGGCAGCACGAGGCGCGAGACGGCCGCGATGAGGGCATCGACCGTCTGCGAGGGTTCGACGGCGTCGACCGTGAGGCCGAAGCTGTCGGCGTCGCTGGATGTGCGCGGGCCGATGGCCGCGACGACCGTGCCGGCGGGGATGTCGGGAAACTGCTCGTGCACCTGCTCGGCGACCAGCCCGGACGTGACGAGAATCGCATTGATCCGGCCGCTAGCCACGTCGCGCGCGACGCGATCCGAGACCGGCACCCCGACGGTGCGGTAGGCGACGACGCTGCGCACGTGATGGCCGGCGTCGGTGAGGATCTGCGTGAGCACGGGCTTGGCGATCTCGCTGCGCAGGGTGAGGATGTTGCGCGGCGTCGTCTCGAGCTCGACGAGCCGCTTGGCCATCTCGGCCGCGGAGTTGTCTTCGCTCGGCACGAGGTCGACGCGAAAGCCGTCGGCCTGCAGCGCCGCGGCGGTGGTCTCGCCGACGGCGGCGACGCGCGTGTTCGGCGGCAGCTTCACCTGGTGTGCGTTGAGCACATCGACGGTGGTGGCGCTCGTGATCGTGAGCCAGTCGAACAGGCCGGCCTCGAGGTCGGCGAGCGACCTGTCAAGCAGCGCGGGATCGTTGGTCGGAGCGAAGTTGATGAGGGGCGCCACGATGGGCACCGCGCCCTCGGCCCGCAGACTCGCCGCGACGCCGTCGCCCCAGGATCCGCCGCGGGGCACGAGCACGCGCCACCCCTCTAACGGTTTCTCCGGCCGTACCGACCGCTGTGTTGCGTTCATCTGGACAACTCTCGTGGGACATGATCGGCTGCCCCGCGTTCAAGCAGCCGATGGAAAACTCCCGTCCTGCAACTGCTTGCACGACGGTCGGCACCATCGACAGCCGCTCCATTGCCTGCCGTCACGCTCGAATATACCCCGCATCGATCGGAAGGGCATATCACGCGACGTCGCCGGAGGACCCCGGAGCCGGCTCGGCCCGGGGCGATCGTGCCGCGCGAGCGCCGCGTGGCACGAAGCGGTCGCGCCGCCGCGGCGGCCTGTGCTCGAGCCGTCGCGGCCTGTGCTCGGGCCGCTCGGGGAGCGTCAGCGGGTGTAGAGCCGGACCCCGCCCCAGACGATCAGGCCGACGGCGACGGCGCCCGTGATGACCAGGCCGAGCGCGGCCGCCGGACGCTCCCTGGCGAGCCGCTTGCCCTTCTCGGTCCACGAGTCGACCGCCCGGCCCACGCGCCTCGGCACGTTGCCCTTCTCCTCGATCGCGGCGAGCACCGCCTTCAGCTCGGCTCGCGCCTGACCCACGGCGTCGAGCCCCTCGGGCACGATCGTCCGCGAGGTGGGTACTGATTCGTGAGATGTCACCGTCATTCGCCCTTCAGAATCTCGAGATCGTGCTTGGCGGCCTGCACCGGGTTGTCGGGGCGCGTGAGCCGCTTGAACCGCAGCACGCCGAGCAGGACGAACAGCGCCGTGGCAACGAGGCCGACGCCGACCATGATCAGCGCGGAGGCCCACAGCGGCAGCCAGATGTAGAGCACGAACATCAGCGTCAGGCCCACCATCGGGACCGTCCAGAACAGGCAGAACAGCGCGGCGGCCATCCACCCCGAGCCGATGCCCGCGTCCTTCGCGGCGCGGCGCACCCAGGCCTTGGCCGCGTCGATCTCGGCGACGATGAGGTTGCGGATGAGCTCGGGAAGATCGCCGATCAGCGTCAGCAGGCCGTCATCGGCGCGATCGCGCGGAACCCGGGGCGCCGACATCACTTGCCGTCCGTCTTCGCGGCGCGGCTCACGTCGTCGGCCGCGCGCTGGGCGTCCTCGGCCGCGTCCTCGATGGCGTCGCCCACCTTGTCGGCCGTGTCGCGCACGACGTCACGAACCTTCGCACCGGTCGCGCCCGCGCTCGGCTTCGCACCGGAGCCCTGCTGGGCGTTCGCGACCGCCTTCGTCACGCGCTTCGCGCCCTCCCAGAGCACCCCGGGAACGGCCATCGCGGCCGACGTCGCGAACGTCTGCACCTTTGCGACCTGGCGCTGCACGGGCTCCTGGTTCCAGAGCTTCAGCCACTGCGTCTTCATCTGCTCGTAGCGCTCGCGCCCCGCGCGTGTTCCCAGCACGTAGCCGACCGACAGGCCGATCGCGAGTCCGACTTTGCCCTTCATGGGGCCTCCCTGTGCTTGAGAACCAGAGTTTGGCGCTGGCCCTGCGGATGGCGGGTTGTTCCTGCACCAGCGTAACGCCGTATGCCATTTTCGGCATCCATCGCGAGGAATGTGCGAAACCGCGGCACGCGAGCGACGCCGTGGGTACGGCGCTCGCGCCGACCGCCGGCGCGCCGGTGGTGTCGCGCCCGGCTCCTACGCGGTGTCGGCGCCCCACAGCGCGGCCTGGCGGACGATCTCGGCCTGGGCCGCGGCATCCGGAATCACCTGCGCGATGCCGCTGCCCGCGAGCCAGGCGCCCACCGCGACGACACCCGGCCGCGCCGCGATCGAGCGTCGGAGCCCGGCCGTGCGCTGCTCGTGCCCGATCAGGGCCGCCGGCGGGGCCTGCGCGAATCGCGCGCGGTGGCTGCCCAGCACGTGACCCGCCGAGAGCGGCACGCCCAGCAGCGCGGATGCCTCGGCGACCGCCATCGCCGTCGCGTCGGCGGCGTCGAGCCCCGCCGTCGCCGGCGGCTCGTCTGCGGCCCCGAACAGCACGCGCACGACGTGACGGCGACGGCCGTCTGCCGCCAGCTCCCGCGCGAGCTCGGGCCAGCGCTCGGTCTCGTCGATGAGCGCGACGGCGCGCGAGCTGCCCGGCACCGGGAACACCTCGGCGCCGCGAGGCGCGGGATCCAGGCCGGGGGCATCCAGCACCAGGGTCACCACCTCCACGGCGAACTCCGCGGCCACGCCGCTGGCATCAGCCGGCGCGGAAGACGCCGCCGCGGCCTTCTCCGTCGCCGTCTCCCTCGCCGCCTCCGCCCCCGTCGCCGGGAGCCCGAGCAGTCGGCGCGCATCCGATTCGGGCGTCGCGACGATGACGAAGTCGGCTCCCAGCGGCGGCAAGGGATGGGTTTCGAGCGCGTCGAGCGGCTCGCGCGCGGCGAACTCGCCGTCGAGCGGCTCGCCCACGTCGTCGGCACCGGCATCCGCCTCCTTCACAGCCTCCAGCAGCTCGAGCTGCCACGCGCGCGGCGCGGGTGCGAAGGGATCGCCCGAGCCGAGCGCCGCGCCGGCGCGCAGCGCGATCGCCGAGGTGCCGGTGCGCACCTCGACGCCGAACTCGCGCAGCCGCGCCTCGAGCGCGGCGACGAGCCGGTGCATCCCGCCCCGAATGCCGCGCAGCGAGGCGCCGCCGGCACCGGCGTCGTCGCCCTGCAGCTGCAGCACGGCGCCCGAGAGCGAGCCGGTCCTCGTGAGTGCACCGTTGAGGCCGGGCGCCGCGACCTCGACGTCGATGTCGTCGGGCGCCACGCCGTAGGTGCCGCGCGTGACAGGCGCGACGAGTCGGTCGAGCACCCGGGCCCCCATGCGCGAGCGCACGAGCCTGCCCAGGCTGTGCTCGCGGCCGATGGTGAGCACGGGCCGAACGCGGTCGAGGTAGGCCCGCCACGAGCCGCGCGAGCCGATCACCCGGGTCACCTCCGCGACGAAGGGGTTGCCGGGAATCCCGAGCACCCCGCCCGCTGGCAGCGGCGCCGCGCCCCCGCCCGGCAGTCCCGCCACCCAGGGGGTGCCGGCCTCCGGCACGACCACCTCGGCGCCGAGCCCGAGCTCGTCGATCAGCTCCTGCACGACCCCGCCTCGCGTCGAGAAGCCCTGCGCGCCGACGTCGATCACGTGGCCGGCGATCTCGGCCGTGTGCACCGTGCCGCCGAGGGCGGTGGATGCCTCGACCAGCGTCACGCGCATCCCGATCTTGGCGCACTCCAGCGCCGCGACCATGCCCGCGATGCCGCCCCCAACGACGACGACGTGGGCCTGCGCGGCGAGCGCTCCGGGTGAGGTGGCATCGTGAGCGTTCATGCCCCGATTCTACGAGCGGGGCTCGGTCTCCACGGCCCGCGCCAGCCGCCTCGAGCGTCTCGTCTCGGGCCCGGCAGGCTCGCCGGGCTCGGCGGGCTCGGCGGGCTCGCGGATGCGACCGTCGTGGATGTCGATCACGCGGTCGGCGCGTGCCACCAGCAGCGGATCATGCGTCGAGACGATCGCAGCGAGACCGCGGGTGTGCGTGAGCGCGACGAGCAGATCCATGATCTGCTCGGCAGTGCGACTGTCGAGCTGACCGGTGGGCTCGTCGGCGATCAGGATGCGCGGGCGACTCACGATCGCGCGGGCGATGCCGACGCGCTGTTGCTGCCCGCCCGAGAGCTCACCGGGACGCTGCTCCCGGTGCGCGCCGAGCCCGACCAGCTCGAGCGCCTCGGCGACACGCTCGTCGCGCTCGGCCGGGGCCAGGCGCGCGATGCGCAGCGGCAGCTCGACGTTCTCGGCAGCCGAAAGCACGGGGACGAGTCCGAACGCCTGGAAGATGAATCCGATGTTGTCGCGGCGCACCGCGGCGAGCGCGTCCTCGGCGAGCCCGCCGAGGACATGCTCACCGATCGTGATCTCGCCCGAGGTGGGTCGGTCGAGCCCGCCCAGCAGGTTCAGCAGCGTCGTCTTTCCGGCGCCCGAGGCCCCGCGCACGACCAGCAGCTCACCCGGGTGCACGCTCAGGTCGATGCCCGCGACGGCGTGCACCTCCCCGCCCGGGGTCGAAAACGTGCGCACCACGTTTCGCGCCCGCAGCACCGCTTCACTCCCAGTCGCTGATCCCGTCACTTCGACTCCCCTCGCTTCGGCTCGTTGGCCGGCGCCGGCCAGACGCCGACATGATCTGGTTCCAGGGCGAGGCGCACACGGTCGCGCAGGCCGAGGCTCGCGACGAATTCGTCGGGCAGCTGCATCCGGCCCACGCGGTCGAGCACGGCGTATTCGTCGGCGACGACGTGTTGCGCGCCGTGCTCGTCGGTGCGCGTGCTGCGCAGCACCTCGGTGGAGGTGCGGCCGTCTCGGATCTGCACCGTGCGCGCGACGTGCTCCGAGACGGCTGGGTCGTGCGTCACGATGAGCGTCGTGACGCCGAGCTCGCGATTGACCTCGCGCATGGCCTCAAGCACATGCGCCGAGGTCGCGTCGTCGAGCTCGCCCGTCGGTTCGTCGGCCAACAGGACCCGCGGCTCGTTCGCGAGAGCCACGGCGATCGCGACACGCTGCTGCTCGCCACCCGACATCTCGCCCGGCCGGCGGTCGGCGCAGTGGCCGACGCCCAGCAGCTCGAGCAGTGTCTCGACCCGGGCCGCGTGCCCGGCCCGGGCGTGCTTCGCGCCCGCGATGGCGAGCGCGGCCGCGACGTTCTCGCCCGCGCTCAGGTAGGGCAGGAGGTTGCGCCCAGTCAGGGGGAAGGAGGCGATCTTGTTCGTGTAGCAATGATTTGATACAGTGGTGTGTATCAGAGACTTAGTACAGGTGGTGTGGTGATGGCTGGTCCGGCATTGACGGCATATGCAGGGTTGATCGTTCTTACGGTCGTTGTCGCGTGGTTGGTGGTACAACGAGCGAGGGGTGCGCACGCGTTCCGGCAGGGAAGCGGTGTGTTGACCGCGGCCGTTCGTTCCGCGAAGCGTCGTTTCGTTGTCGCGGCAGGGTTCACCGCCGTTCTACTGCTGGCCGCGTTTGTTACGACCGTCGCCCTCCCGGCCACGCTCGGGTTGCCCCTGGCCGTCGCGCCGTCTGTTGCTGGCACGGCAGGACTACTGCTCTATACGGTGACTCCACCCCCGTTGGGTTCGGTCACCGAGTGGGATGTTCGGGTCGCGTCCCTCGCACCTCGTCGCGCGTGGAGCTTCGTGTCCAGGCGTGCGCTGACCGGACTTGCTGCGCTGCTTGTGACGACGTCCGCCCTGCTGATCGTCACAGGTATCACGTCGAGTCCAGACGATGCTGGCCGATATCGAGCGATCACGTTTGAGGACGACACATTCATGTCCTCCGCTACCCCGTACCCGGGATGGTTCTACGCCATCCCGCTTCTGGTCGCCCTCGCATGTCTCATGGTCGTTGCGTTGCTGGCGCTTCGTCGCATCTCCATCACCCCGTCTCTTCCAGGCTCGGGACTAGAACGGCAGGATCGCGCATGGCGGGTCGCGTCCGTGCGGGTCGTCGTAGACCTCGTCGCCGCGTCCCTGACCCTGCAGCTGGGCGGCATTGCCGTGTTCGCAGGGACTACCATTCACAATGCTGCGTCCACCCCTGGGGTACTGCTCGTCACGCAGATGGTCGGCGATGCCTTGTTCATCATCGGTATCGCAGCCCTCGCGGCCAGTGTCGTCTGGTTCGCCCTTGCCGCGCTACGCGCTTTCGGACTGCCGCATACGGTGGCGGCCGACGTGGCCACGCAAAGCACCACGCAAGAGGCTACGGGACGATGATCACGCTCGACCTCTCTGACCCGACTCCGCCCTATGAGCAGATCCGCGGGCAACTTGTCGGCCTCATCCGCAGCGGTGTCCTTAACGCCGGGCACAAGCTCCCTTCGATCCGTCAGCTGGCCAGCGATCTGCGCATCGCGCCGGGCACGGTTGCGCGGGCCTACAAAGAGCTTGAGGGAGCCGGGCTCATCGAATCAAGCAGAGCAACAGGCACAAGGGTGCGACCGGGCCAACAGTCCGACACGGCGCTTCGGGACGCGGCGCAGCAGTACGCCACCCGCGCGAGAACGAACGGCGCGAGCCTCAGCGACGCTCTCAGTGCAGTACGCGCCGCATGGGAGCACGGCAGTTAGCCACCAGCGCCTCGCATGGGGTTAAACGATGGGGCACCGCGTAAGTTCCTGCACGTACCGAGAGGTATACGGATGCAAGCACCACCGCGGAATCCGTTGATTTCATGCGGTTCTCTGATTCTCGGTGTGGGTTCCTGTCGGGGCGGGGGCAAGGGTTCAACTCCCGAGATGCGGATGGCTCCAAGTCAGACTGAAACTGCGCAAACGCGCACGATCAAGGGTGAGTGTGTTTACAGAACCTCGGCTAGCCGTGCACCATGAACTCCCGCGCAGCGGCCTCTGCCACGGCCGTCTTGGTCGCGAGCGCCGGACTCTGCTGGCGTGCCCGTCCAGTCACGATCTTCCCCGTTTCCGCACGTCAGCCACCGGATCGGTGGCCGCCTCACAGTGTACTCGGGTGCCGCTGGCGCTCCCCAGCGCCCCTCGCCCAGCTGCTCGAGGGTGCTCGGCACCGCACGAAGCCCGCACCGGTCCTCGATCTGATCGCGGGCCGCCTGGCACACTAGCTCCATGGCCATTCACATCACTGCCGATCCGGCCTCGGATGCGCTGCTCACGCGCGACCCCCTCGCGCTGCTGATCGGGATGCTGCTTGACCAGCAGGTGCCCATGGAGACCGCGTTCTCGGGCCCGCAGAAGCTCCGCGACCGCCTCGGCGGCTTCGACGCGGCGCTGATCGCCGGCACCGAGCCCGAGCGCTTCGTCGAGCTCATGCGCGAGACGCCCGCCGTGCACCGGTACCCGGGCTCGATGGGGGCGCGCACCCAGGCGCTATGCCAGCACCTGCTCGACGAATGGGGCGGCGACGCGGCCGCCGTCTGGACCCGTGCGAACGCCGACGGCTCGGCGCCCGATGGCGCCGGCATCCTGCGCCGCCTCAAGGCCCTGCCGGGCTTCGGCGAGCAGAAGGCGAGAATCTTTCTGGCCCTGCTTGGCAAGCAATGCGGCCTGGATGCGCCAGGCTGGAGGGAAGCGAGTGCCCCATACGGTGAACCCGGCGCGCACCGCTCGGTGGCGGATATCACCAGCCCCGAAAGTCTCGCCCTGGTGCGCGCTGCGAAGAAGGCAGCCAAAGCCGCCGCGAAATCCGAGCGCTGACGCTCGCGCCGCGCGACCAACAGAAAGTACTTCCATGCACCTCCGCAGCACCGACCGCACCTCCATCAGCAACGGCACGACAGCGTGAGGGGTCCCGGTCGCGGTGACCGAAGCCATCTGACCCACATGCCCAACCAGAGCGCGATGATCATCGCGCTCGCGTTCGCCGGGCTCACCTCGTCGTTCATGTTCACCCTGGTGGTCCCCATCCAGGCCGAGCTGCCCGTGCTGCTGAACGCCTCGCGCGCCGACAGCGCGTGGGTGATCACCTCGACCCTGCTCGCAGCCGCGATCATCGCCCCGATCTCGGGGCGCCTCGGCGACATGTACGGCAAGCGGCGCATCGTGCTCGTCCTGCTCGGCGCGATGGTGGTCGGCTCAGTCCTCGCCGCCAGCACCAGCGAGCTCTCGCTCGTCGTCATCGGTCGCACCCTGCAGGGCGCGATGAGCGGCGTCATCCCACTCGGCATCGCCATCATGCGCGACGTGCTGCACCCGAACCGCGTCGACACCGCGATCGCCATCAACAGCGCGACCATGGGCGTGGGCGGCTCGATCGGCATGCCGCTGAGCGCGTTCGTCACCCAGCTGGGCGACTGGCACCTGCTGTTCTGGCTCTCGGCGGCGCTCGGCGCGCTGTGCTTCGCCCTCGTGGCGATCTTCATCCCCCCGAGCACGCTGCGCACCGAGGGCAGATTCGACTACGTCGGCGCCGCGCTGCTCTCGCTCGGCCTCGTCGGGCTGCTCATCGCCATCTCGCGCGGCAACGAGTGGGGCTGGACCTCGCCGCTCACCCTGGGCCTCGGCATCGCCGGCGCCCTGGTGCTGGTGCTGTGGGGCTGGTTCGAGACCCGCATCAAGGAACCCCTGCTCGACCTGCGCATCGCCACGCGGCGCCCCGTGATGCTCACCAACCTGATCGGCATCTGCATGGGCTTCGCGATGTTCGCGGGCAACGTGGCGTTCCCGCAGCGACTGCAGATGTCGGTCGAGTCGGGCTCCGGCTTCGGCCTCTCGCTGATCGTCACCACCCTGGTGATCGCGCCGACGGGCGTGGTGATGATGGTCGTCGCCCCAATCTCTGGGCGCCTCGCCCGAACGATGGGCCCCCGCGTGCTCATGATCATCGGCGCGGCCGCGCAGGTGGCCGCGTACGGCATACTCGCGATCTCGGATGCCTCGGTCTGGCTGATCTTCATCTCGAGCTTCCTGGTGGGCCTCGGGATCGGCTTCGGCTTCGCCGGCATGCCGATGATGATCATGCGCTCGGTGCCGCAGAGCGAGACCGGCGCCTCGAACGGCATCAACGCGCTGTTCCGCTCGTTCGGCACGAGCGTCGCCGCGGCGCTGATCGCCGTGGTGCTCGCGGCGAGCGCGACGAGCTACAACGGCGTGCAGATCCCGTCGGTGCAGGGATTCCAGATGACCTACATCCTGGCCACCGCGGTCGCGTTCGTCGGGCTCGTGCTGTCGATCATGGTTCCGCGCAGGAGCGAGCCCGTGGAGGAGCGCCACCCGGCACTCCCGGACGGCGTCTGAGCCCACCCGAGCGCCCGGCCGACCGGCCAACACGACGACACCCCCGCCGGAATCCGGCGGGGGTGTCGTGATTCAGCGATCAGACGCGCGGCAGGCGGGCCGAGAGGTAGGCCTGCAGCTCGTCGAGCGGCACGCGCTCCTGCGCCATGGTGTCGCGCTCGCGCACGGTCACGGCGCGGTCCTCGAGCGACTCGAAGTCGACCGTCACGCAGAACGGCGTGCCGACCTCGTCCTGGCGGCGGTAGCGGCGACCGATGGCGCCGGCGTCGTCGAAGTCGACGTTCCACGACTGGCGCAGCCCCTTGGCCACCTCGCGCGCCAGCGGCGAGAGGTTCTCGTTGCGCGAGAGCGGGAGCACGGCGACCTTGATCGGCGCGATGCGGGGGTCGAGGCGCAGCACGGTGCGGGTGTCGACGCCGCCCTTGGCGTTGGGCACCTCCTCCTCCGCGTACGCGTCGACGAGGAACGCCATCAGCGCGCGGGTCAGACCGAACGAGGGCTCGATGACGTACGGCGTGTAGCGGTCGCCGGCGGCCTGGTCGAAGAAGGCGAGCGCGGTGCCCGAGGCGTCGGAGTGCGCCTTCAGGTCGTAGTCGGTGCGGTTCGCGATGCCCATGAGCTCGCCCCACTCCGAGCCCTGGAAGCCGAAGCGGTACTCGATGTCGATGGTGCCGGCCGAGTAGTGCGCGCGGTCCTCGGCGGGCACGTCGTAGCGGCGCAGATTGTCGGGGTTCACGCCCAGGTCGACGAACCAGTTCCAGCAGGCCTCGACCCAGTCCTTGAACCAGGCGTCTGCCTCGCTCGGCGGCGTGAAGTACTCGATCTCCATCTGCTCGAACTCGCGGGTGCGGAAGATGAAGTTGCCGGGCGTGATCTCGTTGCGGAACGCCTTGCCGATCTGGCCGACGCCGAACGGGGGCTTGCGGCGCGATGCCGTGACCACGTTGTTGAAGTTGACGAAGATGCCCTGCGCGGTCTCGGGTCGCAGGTAGTGCACGGCCGACTCGTCGTCGACGGCGCCGAGGTAGGTCTTCATGAGGCCCGAGAACTCGCGGGGCTCGGTCCACGCGTCGCGGGTGCCGCAGTTCGGGCACGCGATCTCGGAGAGCCCGTTCTCGGGCTTGCGGCCCTTCTTGGCCTCGAAGGCCTCCTCGAGGTGATCGGCGCGGAAGCGCTTGTGGCAGCTCGTGCACTCGACCAGCGGGTCGGTGAAGGTCTCGATGTGGCCGGACGCCTCCCACACCTTGGTGGGGAGGATGATCGACGAGTCGAGGCCGACCATGTCTTCGCGGCCGCGCACGAATGCCTGCCACCACAGGCGCTTGATGTTCTCCTTCAGCTCGACGCCGAGGGGGCCGTAATCCCACGCGGAGCGCGAGCCGCCGTGAATCTCACCCGCCTGAAAGACGAATCCGCGGTGGCGGGCGAGGGCGATGACCTTGTCAAGGCGTGAAAGGGCGGCCATGGTGGCTCCAATGGTCGAGAGTGGGCGGCCGGAATCGGCCCTCCCAGTCTAGGCGAGGCGGATGCCTCAGACCGCCCGCACCGACCCGGCGCCGAGCTGCCCGACCGCGGTGTGCCCGGCGAGCGCCATGGTGATCTCGAGCTCGGCGATGTGGTTGCGCACGACCTCCCGCACCCCGGCCTGCCCGGCGATCGCGAGCCCGTAGGCGTAGGGTCGCGCGATCGCGACCACGCTCGCACCGAGCGCCAGGGCGATGGCGGCATCCGCGCCCCCGCGAATCCCCGAGTCGAACACGATCGGCACCCGGCCGCCGACCCGCTCGGCGATCGCGGGCAGCGCGGTCAGGGTCGGCACCGACTGGTCGACCTGCCGGCCGCCGTGGTTCGACACCCACACGCCGTCGACCCCGGCGTCGATCGCCGCGGTGGCGTCATCCGGGTGCATGATGCCCTTCAGGATGATCGGCAGCGTCGTCCACGCGCGCGCCTTGGCGAGATCGGCCCAGGTCAGCGTCGGCGTCGAGAACACGCTCTGGAAGGTCTCGACGCTCGCCGCCGGCACCGAATCGGCCGTGCCGCCGGCGGCCTGCACCCGCTCGCGCACGAGCCGCTGGAAGACCGGGTCACTCGTGTACTGCGCGATGCCGAGGCCCCGGCTGAACGGGCTGTACGCCAGGTCGAGGTCGCGGGTGCGCCAGCCGAACAGGTGCGTGTCGAGGGTGATCACGATCGCTTCGCAGCCGGATGCCTCGGCCCGGCCCATGAGCGATGCGTTGAGCTCGTCCGAGCTCGTCCAGTACAGCTGGAACCAGTGCGGGGCATCGGGGGTCGCGGCGACGACCTGCTCCATCGGCAGCGAGGCCTGGTTCGAGAGCGTGTAGGGCACGCCGAGCTCGGCCGCCGCGCGCGCGACCGCGACGTCTGCCTCCGCGTCGAGCATCTCCATCACGCCGAGCGGCGCGAGCACGAACGGGGTGTCCAGCCGCCGGCCGAACAGCTCGATCGAGAGGTCGCGCTGCGAGACATCGCGGAGCACACGCGGCCAGATCTGCCAGCGGTCGAATGCCGCGCGGTTAGCCGCGGCCGTGCGCTCGGCGCCCGCGCTGCCGGTCACATACGCGGCCGCCTCCGCACTCATCACCTGGTGCGCGGCGGCCTGGAGCGCGTCGGGGTGCACCGGCACGAGCGTGCGCGTGCCGGCGAGGCCGTCACGATAGATCGTGCCCTGCGCGGCCCGCGAGAAGCCGTGGGTCGGGGTGTGCGGGGAATCGAGGGGAGCAGCGCCTTTGCCGGTCATGCCTCGAGCCTAGGGGGAGCGCCGTGAGATCCAGCGCGGCGCTCCCGCTGCGCCGGATCTCACGAGTGCTGGAGCGCCGCGGGTGCGGCGCTCGGCTACCAGATGGTGACGCGCTTGTCTTCGTCGAGCCAGAGCGCATCGCCCGGCTGCACGTCGAACGCCTCGTAGAACGCGTCGATGTTGCGCACGATCTGGTTGCAGCGGAACTCGTTGGGCGAGTGCGGGTCGATCGTGAGCAGGCGGATGGTCTCGGCGTCGCGCGACTTCTGCTGCCAGATCTGGCCCCACGACAGCAGCAGGCGCTGCACGCCGGTGAGCCCGTCGATCACGGGCGCCTCGGCGCCGTTCAGCGAGAGCTCGTAGGCCTTCAGCGCGATGCCGAGGCCGCCCAGGTCGCCGATGTTCTCGCCGATCGTGAGCGCACCGTTCACGAAGTGCTCCGGCGTGGCCGCCGGGGCGAGCGCGCCGTACTGCTCGATCAGCGAGGCCGTGCGCGCCTCGAACGCCTCGCGGTCGGCGTCGGTCCACCAGTCGTGCAGGGTGCCCGTGCCGTCGTAGCGGCTGCCCTGGTCGTCGAAGCCGTGGCCGATCTCGTGGCCGATCACGGCGCCGATGCCGCCGTAGTTGGCCGCGGCATCCCGGTGCTCGTCGAAGAAGGGAAACTGCAGGATCGCCGCGGGGAACACGATCTCGTTCATCAGCGGGTTGTAGTACGCGTTCACGGTCTGCGGGGTCATGTACCACTCGTCGCGGTCGATCGGCTGACCGACCTTCGCGAGGTTGCGGTCGTGCTCGAAGGTGCTGGCCCGCACGACGTTGCCGAGCAGATCGGCGGCGTCGATCTCGAGGCTCGAGTAGTCGCGCCAGCGGGCCGGGTAGCCGATCTTCGGGGTGAACGCGGCGAGCTTCTCGAGCGCGCGCTCGCGGGTGTGGGGCGTCATCCATTCGAGCTGCTCGATGCTCTGGCGGTACGCCTCGACGAGGTTGGCGACCAGGGCATCCATCGCGGTCTTCGACGACGGCGGGAAGTGACGGTCGACGTAGACGTGACTGATCGCCTCGCCGAGGGCCGCCTCGGTGAGGCCGACGCCCCGCTTCCAGCGCTCGCGGTTGACCGGCACGCCCGTGAGCGCGGTGCCGTAGAAGGCGAAGTTCTCGGCGACGAACTCGTCGCTGAGGAAGGCGGCGGCCCCGTGGATGACCTTCCACTGCAGCCACGCGCGCAGGTCATCCAGGCGCTCCTCGGTCAGCAGGGCGCCGAGGCCCTCGAGGAAGCTCGGCTGGTAGACGACGACCTCGTCGAACGCCCCGGCCCGGCCCGGTGCCACGGCGTCGCGCCACGGCTCGAGGTCGACGCCGGCGAGCGCCTGCACCTCGGCCCAGCTGCGCAGGTTGTACGTGTTCACCGCGTCGCGGCTGGCGACCTTGTCCCAGTGCACACCGGCGATCTCGGACTCGAGCGCCACGATGCGGTCGGCCGCGGCGGCGGCATCCGCCACCCCGGCGAGCGTCAGCATCGCCTCGATGTGCGCCCGGTACTGGCTGCGCACCTCGGCGAAGGTCTCGAGGTGGAAGTAGCTCTCGTCGGGCAGCGTGATGCCGCCCTGCACGATGAAGGGCACGTAGCGCTGCGGGTTGCCCGGGTCGGGCTCGATGAACAGGCCGAACAGCCCGCTCACGCCCTCGCGCTCGAGCTCGCCGACCGTGCGCAGCAGGCTCGGGATGGAGTCGACGGCGGCCACGCGGGCCAGCTGCGGGGCAAGCGGCGCGACGCCGGCGGCGGCGATGCGCTCGGTGTCCATGAAGCTCGAGTACAGGTCGCCGATCTTGCGGGCCTCGGTGCCCTCGGCGGCGCCCTGCGATTCCTCGATGATCGCGCGCACATCGTGCTCGGCCTGCTCTGCGATGAGGTGGAACGAGCCCCAGCGCGCCTTGTCTTCAGGGATCTCGGTGCGGTCGATCCACGAGCCGTTCACGTGACGGAACAGGTCGTCCTGGGGGCGGATTTCGGTGCTGAGCTCGTCGGTGTGAATACCAGAGGCGGGTGCAGTCATGCCTCTACACTAGGCCGCGACCCGGCCGAGCACCCGGCGGATCCGGTCGCCCCGCGTAGGCTCGACGCGTGGGCAATCGGGCGACCCCGGCGGGGGTGAACCGCGACATCGTGCGCCTCGCGGTGCCCGCGCTGGGCGCGCTCGTGGCCGAGCCCCTGTTCCTGATCGTGGATGCGGCCATGGTCGGGCACCTCGGCGTGACCCCGCTCGCGGGCCTCGGCGTCGCCTCCGCCATCCTGCAGACGATCGTCGGGCTCATGGTGTTTCTGGCGTACGCCACGACCCCGGCCGTCGCCCGACGCTTCGGGGCGGGCGATCATCGCGGCGCGGTCGCGGTCGGGATCGACGGGGTCTGGCTGGCGCTCGGCATCGGCGCGGTGCTCGGCGTGCTCGGCTGGGTCGCGTCGCCCTGGCTGGTGGGGGCGTTCGGCGCGACGCCGGAGGTCTCGGGCGAGGCATCCACGTATCTCGGCATCTCGATGGCCGGCCTGCCCGCGATGCTCGTCGTCTTCGCCGCGACGGGCCTGCTGCGCGGCATGCAGAACACGATGACGCCGCTGTGGATCGCAGGCCTCGGCTTCGCCGGCAACGCGGGCCTGAACTGGATCTTCATGTACGGCCTGGGGCTCGGCATCGCCGGATCCGCGCTCGGCACGGTCGTGGCCCAGTGGGGCATGGTGGCCGTCTATGTCGCCGTGATCGCACGACTGGCACGGCGGCACGGCGCGCCGATGCGCCCGCACCGCGCCGGCATGCGCGGCTCGGCGCGGGCGGGCGGCTGGCTGTTCCTGCGCACGGTGAGCCTGCGCGTGGCGATGCTGCTCACCGTCGCGGTCGCCACCGCCCTGGGCACCGAGGAGCTCGCGGGCTACCAGGTGGTGTTCACGCTGTTCTCGACCGCGGCCTTCGCCCTCGATGCCCTGGCGATCGCCGCGCAGGCGCTCATCGGCAAGCACCTCGGCGCAGGAGAGCCGGCCGCGGTGCGCTTCGTGCTGCGCCGCACGCTGCAGTGGGGCGCGCTGTTCGGCGTGGCGGTCGGCGGCGTGATCGCGGCGCTCTCGGGCGTGATCGGCATCGCGTTCACCGGCGATCCCGCGCTCGCGGCGCTCATCCAGCCCGCGCTGCTCATCCTCGCCGTCGCTCAGCCGCTGGCGGGCGTGGTCTTCGTGCTCGATGGCGTGCTCATCGGCGCCGGCGACGTGCGCTACCTCGCGATCACGGGCGTGGTCAACCTCGCCTGCTACCTGCCGCTGCTGTGGTGGGTGGTGGCGGCGGGCGCCGGCGGGGCGGCCGGCCTCGCCTGGCTGAGCGCCGCGTTCTTCGGCGGCTACCTGGCGGCGCGCGCCATCACCCTGGGCCTGCGGGCCGCCGGCACCGCCTGGCAGCGCTGAGGTGAAGCAGCGCTGCCGCGGAGCAGCGCCGGAGCGACCCGTCAGCCGCCGGCGGCTGGCGGGGTCTCCTGCGAGCCCGCGAGCTCGTCGACCACGAGCGCCTGGCGCTCGTACGTGCCGTTGCGATACGCCTGTCGCCCCACCATGTGCGCCGACAGCGGCGCGGTGGCGAACTGCACGAGCACGATCGGCACGATGAAGGCGAGCACCGCCCACGAGCGCAGCGACAGCGCCACCGCGATCAGGAGCAGCAGCAGGCCGAGCACCTGCGGCTTGGTCGCGGCGTGCAGGCGGGTCGGCACATCGCGAAAGCGCAGCAGCCCCAGCGCCGCGGTGAGGCACAGGATCGCGCCCAGCAGCACCAGCACCATCACGATCACATCGATCCAGGCATCCATGCTCATTGCGTCTTGTCCCTTCGCGCGACGAAGCGCGCCACCGAGATCGAGCCGAACACGCCGACGGCGGCGATGATCAGCAGCACCGGCAGCGAGCGGGTGTGCCCGCCGATGGCCATGTCGGCCGCAAGCACGCACATCACCTCGGTCAGCAACACATCGGATGCCACGGCCCGGTCGAGGATCGACGGCCCGCGCACGATCTGCACGATCGTCATGAGCGCCGCCGCCGCGAAGACCACGACGATCACGAGCATCAGCGCGTTCATGCGCTCTCTCCCGTCGCGATGAATCGGCGCGGCGGCCGTTCGGCCTCGACCTCTCGCACCTGCTCGCGCGTGCCGACCGCCCGCACGATGCGCTGCTCCCAGCGCATGACGCTGTCGCGGAACTTCTCGACGTCGGCGCTGGTGCGCACGCCGATCACGTGCAGGTACAGGATGCGCCGATCGCGGTCGCTCTCGAGCACGAACGACCCCGGGATCAGCGAGGCGGTGACGGCGACGTGCGTCATGATCAGGTCGTCGTCGGTGCGCAGCGGCACCGCGATGATGGCGGTGCCGGGCTGCCTGCGCACGTCGAGCACCTGCCAGGCGACCAGCAGCGCGCTGTGCACGACCGCGGCGAAGAAGGTGACCACGAACACGAGCCCGTACCAGAGGTTCACCCGGCCCGACAGCTCGACGGGCGGCAGCCGGAACACCCGCGTGACGAGGATCGCGACGATCAGCCCGGTGAGCGCCGCGAGCCAGCTGAACTGGCCCCACAGCAACATCCACAGCGCGATCAGCCACAGGAAGAACGGCAGCTGCCGCAGGAACTCGCGCGAGGGGCGACTGTTGCGGACCCGGTCGAGGGTTGCCTGGCTGCGCATCACGGCACCTCCTGTGCTTCATCCGGCAGCTCCAGTGTGTCGAGCACGGCGCCGGTGTCAACAAGGACGATGTTCACCGGGGTGGTGAGCTCGATGCCGGCGCGCATCGTGATCTCGAGCAGGGGGCCCGCGAACACCGTCAGGCCCACCGTGACGATCACCATGCCGCCGGTCGCCGCCGTCATGATGCGGGGGATCACCCGGCGCCGGGTCTGCACGCCGGCGGCGGGTGCGGCGTCGAGGTACGCGATCTGCGCGTCGAGCGGGGCGTGCTCGTCGTCGTCCTCGCGCCAGAAGGCGAGGTTCCACGCGCGCATGAGCGCGTACAGGGTGAGCAGCGAGGTCAGGATGCCGCCGACGATCAGCACCATCATGATGGGCGTGCCCACCTCGGCGGCGGCGTCGAACAGCGCGAACTTGCCGATGAATCCCGAGAACGGCGGCAGCCCGCCCAGGTTGATCGCGGGAATGAAGTACAGCACGGCGATCATCGGCGCCGCCTTCATCAGCCCCTTGACCTTGAGGATGGAGGTGCTGCCGGCCCGGCGCTCGACGAGCCCGACCGCGAGGAAGAGGGTGGTCTGCACGATGATGTGGTGGACGATGTAGTACACCGTCACCCCCATCGCGGCGGCCGTGCCGATCGCGATGCCGAAGATCATGTAGCCGATGTGGCTGACGAGGGTGAACGAGAGGATGCGCTTGAGCTCGGCCTGCGCCACGGCGCCGAGCACGCCCACGATCATGGTCGCCAGCGCGATCACCATCAGCAGCGTGTTGACCTCGCTGTCGACGAACAGCTGCGTCTCGGTGCGGATGATCGCGTAGACGCCGACCTTGGTGAGCAGCCCCGCGAACACGGCGGTGACTGGCGCGGGCGCGGTGGGGTACGAGTCGGGCAGCCAGAACGAGACGGGGAACACGGCCGCCTTGATGCTGAACGCCACCAGCAGCATCATGTGCAGCACGAGCTGCACCTCCTGCGGCAGCTCGCCCATGCGCTGCGAGATCTGCGCCATGTTCACGGTGCCGAGCGCGCCGTAGATGGCCGCGATCGCCGCAAGGAACAGCACCGACGACACGAGCGAGACGACGATGTAGACGACGCCGGTGCGAATGCGCGACTCGGTGCTGCGCAGGGTGATCAGCACGTAGGAGGCCACGAGCAGGATCTCGAAGCCCACGAACAGGTTGAACAGATCACCCGCGATGAACGCGTTGAAGATGCCGGCGGCGAGGATGAGGTAGGTCGGGTTGAAGATCGAGACCGGGGTCTCGGCATCGCCGTCGGCCATGCCCTGCCCCGCCGAGAACAGCAGGACCGCGAGCAGCACCACGCACGAGACGGCGACCAGCAGCGCGCTGAGCGTGTCGACGTAGAGCAGGATCCCGAAGGGGATCGGCCACGCGCCCACCGAGACGGCGATCGGGGTCCCGGTGTCGACGGCGATGAGCAGGATGATCGCGAGCACCAGCACCACCGTGAGGGTGGCGATGGTGACGGCGATCTGCAGCACCCGGCGGCGGCCGAAGATCAGGGCGATCGCGGCGCCGAGCAGCGGCAGCGTGACGAGCAGGGGAACGAGGGCGCTCATGCGCGGGGCTCTCCCCTCGGGTGGGATCGGGGCCGGTCGATGCCGGCGCGGTCGTCGATGCCGGGCACATCGCGGCTGTGCAGCACGGTGATCGGCGCGGTGTCGACACCGACGAAGTCGGTCGCCTCCTCGCCGTCGTCCTCGTCGGACTCGTCGTCAAGCTGGTCCTCGGCCTCGAGGCTGCGCTCGCGCAGCTCGATGTCGGCCTCGTCGTCCTCGACCGTGTCGGCCTGGCCGAGCTGCCAGGAGCGATAGATGAGGGCGAGCAGGAACGCCGAGACCCCGAACGTGATCACGATCGCGGTGAGGGTCAGCGCCTGCGGCAGCGGGTCAGACATCTGCTCGGGCGAGACCTCGCCCCCGAAGAACGGCGCGTAGCCGGGCGGCCCGATGATGATCAGCAGCATGAGGTTCGTGGCGTTGCCCAGCAGCAGGAAGCCGATCAGCACGCGGGTGAGGCTGCGCTCGAGCATGGCGTACACGCCACAGGTGAACAGCACCGCCATCACGATGATGAGCACGGTCGAGACCTGCAGGCCGCCCGCGGGTGCGGCGTCGCCGGGCAGGGTCGCGCCGGCTTCGCCCGCCGCGCGCAGGATGCTGGGCATCAAGGTCATGCGCTCACCCCGATGGCGCCGGCCTCTTTGGACTGGCGGTCGACCTCGGCCCCGAGGCTGCGGAGCACGTCGAGCACCAGGCCGACCACGACGAGGTACACGCCGATGTCGAAGATGGTCGAGGTGACGAACTCGATGTGGCCGAGCACCGGCACCTCCGCCTCGAAGAGGGTCGACTGCAGCGGCGCCTCGCCGAACAGCAGCGGCACGATCGCGCAGCCCACGGCGAGCACCATGCCGAACCCGAGGAAGCGTCCGGCGTCGGTGGGCGCGGCGGCGCCCAGCTCGAAGCGGCCACCCGCGATGTAGCGCATCACGAGGGCCATGCCTGCGACGAGGCCGCCGGCGAAGCCGCCGCCGGGCAGGTTGTGGCCGGCGAACAGGAGGAAGATCGAGATCACGATGACCGTGTGGAACAGCACGCGCACGATCACCTCGAGCAGCAGCGAGCGCGACTCGGGCTGCATGCGCTGCCCGCCCACGAGCCAGGCGCGGTGGCTGCCCACCGTCTGCATGCTCTGCGGGGCGAGGCCCTCGGAGGTCTCGACGAGCACGCGGCGACGATCGCGGCGCGTCGTGCGGGGGAGCGCCTTCTGCTGCGAGAGCAGATCGGCGCGATCGGTCACGAACACGAGGCTGGCGACGCCGGTCGCCGCGAGGATGAGCACCGAGAGCTCGCCCATCGTGTCCCATCCGCGCAGGTCGACGAGGGCGACGTTGACCACGTTGCGGCCGTGCCCGAGCTCATAGGCGAGCGGCGGGAAGGCATCCGAGATCTTGCCGTGCACGCGGGCGCCCGTGGCGACCATCGTCACGCACGCCATCACCACGCCGACGCTCACGCCGAGCACCGCGCGGGCGACCGGCCACACCGAGGCGTTGTGCTCGCCCATCTGGGCGGGCAGGCGCCGCAGCACGAGCGCGAAGGCCACGAGGGTCACCGTCTCGACCAGCACCTGGGTGAGGGCGAGGTCGGGCGCGCCGCTCGTGCCGAAGAGGATGATCATGCCGAGCCCGGTGACCGAGACGAGCACGACGCCCGTGTAGCGCTTGCGCGCGCGCACCGCGAAGATGCCGGCGGTGATCATCACGGGCGCGGCGAGCAGCTGCTCGGGCGTCTGCCATCCGGCGAGGTTGAGGTTCCACGTGCCGCTGCCCGCAAGCAGCGCGGTGGCCTGTGCGGCGACGAAGACCACGAAGATCGTGCCGACGTAGACGGGCAGGGAGCCGCGCTGGGTCATCGTGGTGACGAGCACCGAGAGGCGGTCGATCCCGCGCATGATCCAGTTGTAGACATCGGCCGCCGTGAAGCGCAGCACCCGACCCTTGGCGTCCCAGCCCGAGCGTCGCATCGCCGCGAACAGGGCCGCGCCGAGCACGATCGCGCCGAAGGTCACCCCGAGCGCCGGGTTCACGCCGTGCCAGAGCGCGAGATGTGCGGGGCCTTCCGGCGCCGCGACGCCGGCCGGGGCCAGGGGCGCGGTGTCGGCGTACGGCGCGAGCGCCGCATCGAGCAGGGGGGCGAGGAATCCGAGCACCAGCGTCAGGCCCGCAAGCAGCACGGGGGCGCCGAGAAACCCGATGGGCGGATCCGGCCACGGCGTGGTGACCGTGTGCGGCTTCGTGGCGAACGCGCCCCAGAGAAAGCGCGCGCCGTACCCGGCGGTGAGGATCGAGCCCAGGACGACGCCGACGAACGCGACGAGCCCCCAAGCGCTGCCGGCGACTCCCGTGTCGAGCATCGCGGTCAGCACGCCCTCCTTGGCGATGAAGCCGACGGTGGGGATCATGCCCACCATGGAGCAGACCGCGACGACCGCCGCCGCGGTCATCACCGGCGCCTGCCGGCCGACGCCGCTGAGCTCGCGCACGTCTCGCGTCGAGAGCTGGCGGTCGATCACGCCGACGATGAGAAAGAGCGAGGACTTGAACAGCGCGTGGCTGATCAGCAGCGCGAGCCCGGCGAGGGCGGCGGCCTGGATGCCGAAGCCCAGCGTGAGGGTGAGCAGCCCGAGCTGGCTCACCGTGCCGAAGGCGAGGATGCGCTTGAGGTCGGTCTCGCGAAGCGCCTGCCAGCCCGCCAGGAGCAGGGTGAACACGCCGAGCGAGACCACGATGGGGCGCCACGGCGCCGCGTCGGCGAAGGTGGGCGCGAACCGCGCGAGCAGGTAGATGCCGGCCTTCACCATGGCGGCGGCGTGCAGGTACGCGCTCACGGGCGTGGGCGCGGCCATGGCGCTCGGCAGCCAGAAGTGGAACGGGAAGATCGCCGACTTGCTCAGGGCGCCGACCAGGATCAGCACGAGCGCGGCGTCGACCACCGCCCCGGCGGGCGCCAGCGCGAAGAGCTCGCTCATGCTCGACGTGCCCGCTTCGACCACCAGCAGGATCACGCCGATCAGCATCACCAGCCCGCCGATCGTCGTCACCAGCAGCGCCTGCAGCGCGGCACGACGGCTGGAGGCGCGCTGGCTGTAGTGCCCGATCAGCAGGAACGAGAGCACGCTCGTGATCTCCCAGAACATCACGAGCATGATCAGGTCGTCGGTGAGCACCAGCCCGTACATCGCCCCGGCGAAGCCCAGCAGCACCGCCGAGAAGCGGCCGACCCCCGGCTCGCCCTCGCTGAAGTACCAGCGGCAGTAGAGCAGCACGAGGGCGCCCACCCCGGTCACGATGACCGTCATCACCCAGGCGAGCACGTCCATGCGCATCGAGATCGTGACGCCGAGGCTCGGCAGCCAGTCGTAGCTCTCGAACGGCGCCTCGCCCGCGAACACGGCGGGCGCCGACCAGATCGCCGCGGCGAGCGCGAGCAGCGGCAGCAGCGCCGCCACGTAGAAGACCCGAGCGCCGATCCGCCTGGCGATCCACGGCAGTGCGACCGGAACCACCACGAACGCGGTGAGGAGCAACAGCAAGGGCGTCTCCTCGGATTCATGACCTTGGGTGCGGCATGGATGGGCAGGCGTCTCGGCCTAGTTTACGGGTTCTGCGCGTCAACCCACGGCGCGAAAGACGTATTGCCCTTGCGGCATACATGACGCCCGAACGCCGCCGACACCGGCTCGGGCCTCGGCAGGGCCGATCGCGCGCCCTCGTTACACTCGCTCTATGACCGACGCGCTCACCCGCACCCAGCTGTGGCGCTGGCGTCTCGCGATCTTCGCCATCTTCACCTCGAGCGGCCTGAGCATCGCCACCTGGGCATCGCGCGTGCCCGCCATCAAGGCCACCCTCGGCGTCGACAACGTGCAGGTCGGCCTCATGCTGCTGGGCGCCGGCATCGCCTCCGTGATCGGCCTGTCGTCGGGCCAGCTGGTGCTCGCCCGCTTCGGCGCGCGGCGCGGGATGCTCGTGGCGATCTTCGTCTTCGCCGTCGGCGTGTTCGTGGTCGGCCTCGGCACCGACGCCTTCCAATCCTTCCCGCTGGTGGTGCTCGGGCTCGTGCTGTTCGGCCTCGGAAACGGCTCGGTCGACATCATGATGAACGTCGAGGGCGCGGCCCTCGAGAAGGAATCCGGTCGCACCCTGCTGCCGCTGTTCCACGGCTTCTTCAGCCTCGGCACGGTGCTCGGCGCCGGCACCGGCTTCTTCATGAGCCTGTGGGGCGTGAACGTGCTCGCCCACACGACCATCGTCCTCGCGCTGCTCGTGTCCACCGGGCTGGTCGCCATCGCCAACGTGCCCGCGCGCGCCATCACGCTCGACACGCCCCCGCACGAGTCGAAGCCGCACTGGCGGGAGCGCCTGCACGTCGCGATGGCGGCCTGGCGCGAGCCGCGCACCTACGTGATCGGCGTCGTCATGCTCGGCATGTCGTTCGCCGAGGGCGGGGCGAACGACTGGCTCACCCTCGCCGTCGTCGACGGCCACGACGGCAGCCCGGCGATGGGCGCCGCCGCCCTCGCCGTGCTCTCGAGCGCCATGACCGCCGTGCGGATGTTCGGCGGGCCGCTCGTCGACCGCTTCGGTCGCGTCGCGACCCTGCGCGCGTTCGCCGCCACCGGCGCCGCGGGCATGCTGCTGTTCATCCTCGCCCCCAGCATCCCGCTGATGTTCGTCGGCGCGGCGCTGTGGGGCGCGGGCGTCGCGCTCGCGTTCCCGATCGGCATGTCGGCCGCCGCCGACGACCCGGCCAAGGCCGCCGCCCGGGTCAGCGCGGTGGCGACGATCGGCTACGTGGCGTTTCTCGGCGGCCCGCCGCTGCTGGGCGTGATCAGCGAGCACATCGGCATCCTGAACACCCTCTACATCCTCGTCGCGCTCGTCGTGATCTCGGGCTTCGCTTCGGGCGGGGTGGGGCCGCTGCCCGGCACCGACGTGGGGCGCGGGCGCGAGTAGCCCTCGGTACCGCCGGACCGTCGGCGCTGGGTGCCCAGTCCGGGCCCGCGCACAGGCCCGGCATCATGCATCCGGTTACACTTCTCGGATGCGCCTGGTCATTGCCCGCTGCTCCGTCGACTACGCCGGGCGGCTGAACGCACACCTCCCCCTCGCCACGCGACTCCTGATGGTCAAGCAGGACGGCAGCCTGCTCGTGCACTCGGACGGCGGCAGCTACAAGCCGCTGAACTGGATGAGCCCGCCGTGCACGCTCACCACCGAGGAGCCCGACGAGGAGCAGCGCGCCGCGGGCATCGTCGAGCGCTGGCGCGTCGCCCACACCAAGACCGGAGACAACCTCGTCGTGAGCCTCTATGAGGTGCTGCACGACACCTCGCACGAGCTGGGCGTCGACCCCGGCCTGCAGAAGGACGGCGTCGAGGCCGATCTGCAGCGCCTGCTCGCCGAGCAGGTCGAGCTCATCGACGAGGGCGCGACCCTCGTGCGCCGCGAGTATCCGACCGCCATCGGCCCGGTCGACCTGCTGGTTCGGGATGCCGCGGGCGCAGCCATCGCGGTCGAGGTGAAGCGCCGCGGTGACATCGACGGCGTCGAGCAGCTCACCCGCTACCTCGAGCTGCTCGGGCGCGACCCGCACCTCTCGCCCGTGCGCGGCGTGTTCGCCGCCCAGGAGATCAAGCCCCAGGCCCGCGTGCTGGCCGAGGATCGCGGCATCCGCTGTGTGGTGCTCGACTACGAGGCCATGAAGGGCGTCGACGACGCGCACCTGCGGCTGTTCTGACTCACCCGCGGGCACCATCGCCGGCCGTCCGCCACGCGCTGCCCGCGGGCACCGGAATCCTGAACTGACCAGGATCGAACCGCCGCGCTGATGCGGCGAAGCCTAGGATCGAGCCATGAGCGCAACCTCACGCTGGACGACGGTGCTGTGGGACATGGACGGCACGATCATCGACGCCTCCGTCGGCATCATGCGCCGGATCGAGGCGACGCTCGCGCGCTTCGGCATCGCCCCGCCCACGCCCGAGCAGCTGCCGCACTGGATCGGGCCGCCGCTGCTGTCGGGGTTTCGCGACAACGCGGGGATGACCCAGAGTGAGGCCGCCGAGGCCGTCGCGTTCTACCGGACCCTGGCGCAGGGCCACGCCGAGTCGGGCGAGGCGGTGCTCTACGCGGGCGTCGAGGAGCTCATCCGCGATGTGCATGCCACCGGGATCCCGCAGGCGATCGCGAGCTCGAAGCTCGAGTCGCAGGTGGTCGACCTGCTGACGACGTTCCGGCTCACGCCGTACTTCTCGGCGGCCGCGGGCGCCAGCGCCGACGAGATCAGCCGCACCGCGAAGGCCGACATCGTCGAGGTAGCGCTCCAGCGGCTGCGCGAGCGCGGCGTCGACACCTCGCGCCCCGTGCTGGTCGGCGACCGCCGGCACGACGTCGAGGGCGGCAGGCTCGCCGGCGTGCCCGTGATCTTCGTGCGCTGGGGCTTCGGCGACCCGGGCGAGGAGGCGGGGAGCATCGCGGCCGTGCAGACCGTCGATGCGCTGCGCGCGCTGCTGCTGCCCTGACCCGAGCGAGCGCCCCTGAGCACCCGACCCCGGGCACCCGACCCCGGGCGCGGCAGCGGCGGCCGATGCGCCACAGACGCACGAAACCCCCGCAGCCATCGTCGGCTGCGGGGGTTTCGTTGTGTAGGACTCAGTGAGCCAGTCGCTTAGAGCGGCTGGATGTTCTCTGCCTGCAGGCCCTTGGGGCCCTGAGCGATGTCGAACTCAACACGCTGGTTCTCGTCCAGCGAGCGGTAGCCGCTCGACTGGATCGCCGAGTAGTGAGCGAAGACGTCGGCGCTGCCGTCGTCGGGGGAGATGAAGCCGAAGCCCTTCTCCGCGTTGAACCACTTGACGGTTCCTGTTGCCATTTTTTGTTGCCATTCCTTCGGTGACGAGCACCGACGAGGCCGGCACGCGTATGGGGTGTGTTACGGTCACACGCTACGGCATCCCGATGCGGTTGCGACGGTTGTTCCCAGAGCGTGACATAAATGTTGCCTGGCGAGACACGCGTCTCTCGCGCGCCCGTTGCCATGCGAAGACATTCCGCGCATGCGCCGTGAATGTCGGCGACCGGCGCGGGCTCGGGCGCGTCGCGGCGCGCGCACCCCGCCCGGGCCCCAAGCTCGACCCCGCACTCAGGCTCGTCAGCTAGCGTCGAGTTCCATGACCCCCACGCTCGCCGAACCCCCGCTCGCCCTCGCGCGAGCGCAGTGGGAGGCGCTCGAGCACGCGCACGCGGCGCGCGCGGATGCCCTGACCGAGCGGTGGCGCACCAGCCGCGCGGCGGGGCAGAAGCATCCCATCGAGGACTTCCTGTTCACGTACTACTCGTACAAGCCGGGGCAGCTGCGGCGGTGGCACCCCGGCGCCGGCGTCGAGCTCATGGATGCCGCGGCCGAGCCCCGCGCGAACTGGCGGTTCGCCGCCCCGGGTCGCGCACCCGGCTCGATCACGCTCGACGAGCCGGCGCTGCGCGGCGCGCGCGGGCCCGAGTTCGCGGCCATCCGCGCGATCCTGCACGGCACGGCGAGCAGGCCGGCGAGCTTCGGCTGCTTCGGCCTGCACGAATGGGCCATGATCTACCGGCAGGAGGAGCACCGGCACGCTGTGCCGCTGCGGCTCGGACAGCGCGGCACCGACGCGGTCGTCGAGGCCAGCGAGATCCGCTGCACGCACTTCGACGCCTATCGCTTCTTCACGCCCGAGGCCGCGCCGCGCAACCTGGTGAGGCCCACCCGCGAGACGCAGGCCGCCATGGAGCAGCCGGGCTGCCTGCACGCCGGCATGGACCTGTACAAGTGGGCGACCAAGCTCGGCCCGCTGATCCCCGGCGCGCTGCTGCTCGACGCCTTCGAGCTCGCCCGCGACATCCGCTGGATGGATATGCGCGCATCGCCATATGACGTGCGGGCGTGGGGCGCGGCGGCGGTCGCCATCGAGACGCCCGAGGGCAAGGCGGAGTACGCGCGAGCGCAGCGCGGCTTCACCGAGCGTGGCCAGGCGCTCCGAGCCCGGCTGATCGCGGCGCTGGACGCCCTCGACGAGCGCGGGCGAGGGCTGGTCGGCGGCGAGCGCCCGGTCGGCGCCCCCGCCGCCGCGGGCGCCGACCGAACGCCGGTGCCCGCATGAGCTCCCAGGCGCCACGCACCCGCTCGCTCGACGACGCGCCGATCGCGGTGCTCGCGGGCGGCTCCGGCTTCGTCGGGGGCGCGCTGCGCTCGGCGCTGAGCCGCGAGGGCTGGGCCATTCGCGAGCTCGGCCGCACGGGGCCCGACGCGCGCTGGCGCGATCCGGCATCCATCCGCCAGGCCGTCGAGGGCGCCGCGATGGTGATCAATCTCGCCGGCAAGTCGGTGAACTGCCGGTACACCCGCCGCAATCGCGATGAGATCTACCGCTCGCGCATCGAGACGACGCGCGCGCTGCGCGAGGCGATCGCGGATGCCGCGGCCCCGCCGCCGCTGTGGCTGAACGCGAGCACGGCGACCATCTACCGCCACGCGATCGATCGCGCGCAGGACGAGCGCAGCGGCGAGATCGGGGAGGGATTCTCGGTCGACGTCGCCCGCGACTGGGAGGCCGAGCTCTTCGCGGGCGAGCTGCCGCGCACCCGGCGCGTGTCGCTTCGCATGGCGATCGTGCTCGGCGACGGACCCGCGAACGACCTGCTCTTCCGACTGGCACGGATCGGCCTCGGCGGGCCGCAGTTCGACGGCTGGTGGTTCGCGCACCGGCGCTACCGCGGCATCGGGCCCCACGCGAGCGGCGACGGGCGGGCCCGCGGCCACCGCACGCGCGGGCGGCAGCGCTTCAGCTGGATCCACATCGACGACGTGGTGGGCGCCGTGCAGTTCATCCGCGATCACCCAGAGGTGCACGGCCCCGTCAACCTCGCGGCACCGATCACGACCGAGAATCGCGAGCTCATGCACACGCTCCGGCGCGTGGTCGGCGCGCCCATCGGTCTGCCCGCCCGGCGATTCATGCTCGAGCCGGCGATGTGGGCGCTGCGCACCGAGCCCGAGCTGGTGCTGAAGAGCCGCTGGGTGGCCCCGGGCGTGCTGCGCGAGGCCGGCTTCCGCTTCGCGCACCCCGAGCTGGAGGGCGCGCTGCGCGACGTCTGGGCTCGACGGTAGCTGCGCGGCCGCCGCGACCCGCCTCGGCGGCCGCCGCCAGCGTCGCACGGTGCGAGCTCGCCCGGCGCGGGCGCGCCCGGGCGACACACTCCGCCTCGCGCGACGGTTCATGATGCATGCTCAAGGTATGGCAACTCAACGCGCACACGTCTCCATCGGAATCGCGGGCACGCTCGGCCCCGAGGCCGCCGCACGCATCGCCGTGGCCGCCGAGGCCGCGGGCTTCTCCGGGCTCTGGGTCAACGAGATCGCCGGGGCGGACGCCCTCGGCATGCTCGCGGCCGCGGCCGAGGCATCGGCGAGCCTCACGCTCGCGACCGGCGTGATCCCGGTCGACCGCCGCCCCGGCGCCGAGATCGCCGAGCACGTCGCGCGCCTGGGCCTGCCGGCCGACCGCCTGATGATCGGCATCGGCTCGGGCAAGCCGGGCGCGGGCTCGCTCGCGCGCGTCGAGGCCGCGATCGCCGAGATCCGCGAGGCCAGCACCGCGCGCATCCTGATCGGCGCGCTCGGGCCGCGGATGCGTCAGCTCGCCGCGGAGCAGGCAGACGGCGCGCTCATGAGCTGGCTCACCCCGCAGATCGCCAAGGCGCAGGCCGCCGAGTTTCACGAGATCGCGCCGAACGGCCGCGTCTCGCTCTACGTCCGCACTGCGGTCGACGAGGCCGGCGTGCCGCGACGCGATGCCGAGACCGTCGCCTACGCCGGCTACCCCGCCTACAAGGCGAACTATGCCCGGCTCGGCATGGATCCGTTCAGCACGATCCTCCCGCAGCCCGGCGACGACAGCATCGCCCCCGGCGGCGCCGAGTACCGCGACTCCGGGATCGACGAGCTCGTGCTGCGCGCGATGACCTTCGGCGACGAGATCGACGACTACGTCCGCTTCACCGAGCAGGCCGGCGAGGCGCTCGGGCTGCGCGCGTAGCGAGGCGCCCCCTCGGGCCCCGGCATCCACCGCGCGAGCGGCATGCCGGGGCCCGAGCGCTTTTCGCCGCCGCCTGCCAGAGTGGTGCCATGCAGCGCATCGGCTCGATCTTCACCCCGTCGTTTCCGCCCGAGCACCTGAAGGTCGCGACGCTCGCCGCCGAGGCGGCCGGGGTCGCCGAGCTGTGGCTGTGGGAGGACTGCTTCCGCGAATCGGCGTTCGCCGCGGCATCGGCCATGCTCGCCTGGACCCAGCACCTGCGGGTCGGCATCGGGGTGGCGCCCATGCCGATGCGCAACGTGGCCCTCACGGCCATGGAGATCGCCACGGTCGAGCGCATGTTCCCCGGCCGGCTCATCCCCGGCGTCGGCCACGGCGTGCAGTCGTGGATGGCGCAGATCGGCGCCCGCCCCGCCTCGCCGCTCACCCTCATGCGCGAGTACGTGCCGGCGCTGCGCGCGCTGCTCGCCGGGCACGAGCTGACCACCGCGGGCCGCTACGTCACCCTCGACCGCGTGCGCCTCGACTGGCCACCGGCCGCCGTACCCGCCGTGATCGCCGCGGCCGAGGGGCCGAGAACCCTGCGGCTGGCCGGCGAGGTCGCCGACGGCACGCTGCTGCCCGCCGGCTGGTCGCCCCGACGCGTGCGCGAGGCCCGGCAGCTGATCGGCGAGGGGGTGGATGCCTCCGGCCGCGCCGAGCCGCACGAGACGATCGTGTTCGTGGTCACCGCGTTCGGTGAGCGCGCCGAGGCCCTCGCCCGCGCCGAGGCCGAGGTGTCGCAGTGGGTCGCACCCGAGGACGGGCTCGTGCTCGCGGGATCGCCCGCGCGCATCGCCGACGACGTAGAGGCGTTCTTCGATGCGGGCGCCAGCGCGGTGATGCTGCAGCCCGCCGCCGCCGAGCCGGGGCTCGAGGGCTTCATGGCGCAGGTCGGCGAGGTGGTGCGGCTGCGCGCCGCCCGCTAGCGGTGCTTCGTCGTCGCATCGGGCACGCCGGCGATCGGCGCCGCCCTGAGGTCGCGGCCGGTGGTGCGGCGGATGATCCACTCGGCGACGAACGAGACGACGACCACGCCCAGCAGGGTGACCCAGGTGCCCACCTGGCCCTGCGCGATCGTGTAGCCCAGCAGCAGGGCGAACAGGCCGATGTTCAGCACGATCGCGAGCACGAGCAGCCAGGCCTTGGCGCCGGTCTGCGCGCGCACGCGCAGGTGCCCGACGCTCACGCTCGCGTAGATCAGCAGGAACGCGAGGCTCGCCATCTGGCCCACCGCCGCGAGGGGGAACACCGCGATGAAGATCATCGTGATGCCAGCCACGACGAACAGCCCCACCTTGCCCCCGTGCCACACCCCGCGCGTGAAGTCCTCGGGGATCTCCCCCTTCGTCGCCATCATGAACGAGAGGTTCGCGTCGCCGTACATCGTCGCGTTGACGGCCGAGGCCGTCGCGAGCAGCGCCGCGATGGCCAGGAGGATGAATCCCCACTCGCCCATCGCGGTGCGGGCCGCCTCGGCGAGCACGTGGCCCTGGTTCTCGGTCATCTCGGCCTTCGACATCAGCATCACGACGAACGCGCTGATCAGCACGTAGACGCCGATCACGATGATGAGCGCCGAGTACATCGCCCGCGGCAGCTGCGTCTTGGGGTTGGACATGTCGCCCGCCGAGTTGGTGACGACGCCGAAGCCCTCGTAGGCGACGTAGAGCAGGCCGGCCGCGAAGAGCATGCCGAGGATGTCGGCGCCCGGCCCGCCGGCGGCATCCGCCGACGTGACGAACACCCCCGGATCGATGTGCGAGGCCGCGAACACGACGAACACGGCGAGGATCACGAGCTCGATCGTGATGACGACCATCTCGGACTTGCTCACGAGCTTCGAGCCGACGAGGTTGATCAGCAGCACGAGCACCACGAGCCCGACGCCGAACGCCTTGCCCGCCCACGACGGGGCACCCGGGATGAGGCCGGCGGCGTAGCCGCCGAAGCCGACGCCGTACAGGGCCATGGCGATGATCCAGCCGAGAAACTGAAAGACGTTCAGGCCGCCGGCGATCATCGTGTTGCCGAAGCCTCGCACGAGAAACTCGCCCGCACCGCCGCGGCTCGGGAACGCGGCGCCGAGCTTGGCATACGAGTAGACCGAGAACGCCGAGACGAGCCCGCCGACGATGAACGAGACGGGAATCCACGGCCCGACGATCGATCCGGCGAGGCCGAGCAGCGTGTAGATCGCGGCGCCCATCATGCCGCCCACGCCGATCGCGACGGCTCCGACCGTGCTGACCGAGCCGCGGCGCCCGCCCCGCGTCGTCGGGTTCGCGCGGCGTGCGGGGGCAGGAGGCGTGGCAGACATGGGCACATGCTAGCGAGCACGGGCGCGGCAGCCTGGCTCACGCCCCGCCGATCCTTGGCACAGAATCGTTCGTCGGCGCCGCGCTTCGAACGGCGGCGGGATGCCACGATGGAGCCATGTCACGGATGCTCAGGGCGCTGCTCATCGTCGGTGCGATCGCGATCGGGGCGAGCGGATGCGCCGCCTCCGGCGCGGCCGGCTACGCCGACCTCCAGGGCGCGCAGACGCAGGAGCTCCCCCAGCTGAACGAGACGGCCTACGACCAGTTCGATCCCGACCTCGCCCGCTTCGTCGGCTCGCACGGAGGCACCGAGCTGTGGATCGCGCCCGGGCGAGCGAGCGGCGACATCTGTCTCGTGATGGCGGACGCCGGGGGCGACGCGACGACGGCGTGCGACTCCGGCAGCGTCGACACCACGGGCAGCGACTTCGGCGACTTCCTCGTGCTCCCGGACGGCGCCGAAGTGCCCGCGAACGCCGTGGCCGTCTCGAAGAACGTCTTCGCGCTCGACTGAGCCGACTCGCGCGCGATTCGCCCGAGCCCGGCACCCGACGAGGCGTGCCGCGAGCGACACGTGCAGCGCGGCACGAATCCGCGCACCGACGCGAAGGGCCCCGGTCAGATCGCTCTGATCGGGGCCCTTGTCGACTGTGCGCGAGGGGGGACTTGAACTGCACTCGGCCCCCTCGCGCCGCGAAACCGTGTAAGGCGTTCTGCCGCATAAAATCAACGATCTGCGGCATGTGACCTGTGGATAACTCCGCCACGATACCCCGACCTACAGGTTGCTTAGCACTTTCGTTAGCACTTCTTGCAGGAACTTGCGGGTTCGCGTGACACAGAACACCGAAGCTTGCTGCAGTCCGGTGCTCCGTGGCGATCAAGGGGTCAGGAGCAGGTGACCTTCGTGACGCCGCTGATGTTCGAGGTTCCAGTTCCCGCGTTCAGCGTGGCCTTCACGGTGTTCCCGTTGTACGCTCTCACCTTGCCGGAGGCGCGGTCGTTCATGATCGAGCGCGGGGCACCGCCGAGTTTGCTGAACGACGTGTGCGTTGCCGGGCACGCCGAGAACGTGAGCTTGTTACCGTCGTAGAGCGCTCTGCTGTAGACGCAGTACTTCCCGCTGGCGCAGTCCTCCTTCGATGCCGCCGCCGTCACGCCAACCGACTTCATCGTATTGGCGTTCACGCTGAGGTTGTTGTCAGGGTCGAGGGTGAGGACGACGTCGCCGTCGTCCCGGCTCACCTCGTTCCAGCCAGTTTGCTCGCCGCCGAACTCGTCGATCACCTCGTAGACGCGTTCCTGCATGGGTGTGGTTTCCTGCTCGGTCGCGGATGCGACGGCTGGGGTGAAGAGCGCGATCAGGGCGAGGGCGGTGGCGGCGAGGGCAGCACGAGTATGACGCATGGATCAGGTATCCGGACGCATGGATCAGGTATCCGTTCGATAGATGGTGGTCAGGGGGAGGAACAGTCGAAGAAGGCGGTCAGCGTTCCCAGGCGGTGTAGTCGACGACCGCTGGGGCGTGGAGGTCCGTCCTGCTGGTCCCGGTGTAGAGCGTCTCGGCAGCAAGGATCTGCCCGGTGCGCGGCGAGATGATCAGCCGGTCCTCGTACTCGCCGGGGGCACGGTCGGTTGCGCTGAACACGATCCCCGTCCGGCCCAGCCGGTCGGTTGTCGATCCGGAGACCTGGATGTTGCTCACGCCGCTCAAGTATCCGATGAGCGCCGCTTCCTGTTCGGGCGTGAGCAGGTAGTTGGAGACGATGGTGCTGATCTCCTGCAGCGTCTGCCCCGCGCTCAACTCCTCATCGCCCGCGAAGGCGGCCAGGTATGCGCCGACCTCGTCGACGTCGGTGGGTGGACCGTCCTCGATCAGAGCGTCCCAATCGCCTGGCGGTAAGGTCTCGTCGACGAGGACCGTGCCGGGTGCGGGCAGGGTGTCGTCGTTCTGCCCGGGGAAGGGCTCCGCGGCGATGAGCCGATAATGCACGCTCCCGTCGGCCCGGAAGGCGGTCTCGCTCCACTGCGGTTCGACGACGGTGGACTCGGTCGTCCCGTCCTCAGCGAACGTCGTGTTCAGCGCCCAGGTCTGTGTACGGATCGTGTTGCCGGGCTCTTGGCCGGTGCGACGCATGGTCTCCATCTCCTTCAACAGCTCCGGAGCCGCCGCGGAAACCGGGGTCAGGTCCAGCAGGGGTGGGGTCGCGGCGACAGCCGGCACGGGGCGCAGAATACTCGTCAACGCGATGACAGCGACGAGGAGCACGACGACGAACGCTCCACCGGTCGCTAATTGCACAGGACGCCAAGCACGCCGCTTCACAGGCTCCCGAGTGCCGCGACGACGCGAACGAGCAAGTGCGGTCTCCTTAGCTTCGTACTCCGCGAGCTCGCGCAGGCCTCGCTCGGAGAGTGGGTCACCGCGCTTCACGGTTCCGGGGTCGGCTGCGCGCAGCAGCTTGCTCAACAGGTCATTCATGAGTGGGCACCTCCTCGACAGCCGGGTCCTGCAGTTCGCTCAATGCCGCACGAAGCATGCGCCTGGCACGCATCAGCCGGGCACGGACGGCAGCACTGTTCATATTGAGCACGGCGGCAATCTCCCGAGCCGTCAGGCGCTCCCAGTAGGTCATCTTCAGCACCTCGCGGTGTATCTGCGGCAGCCGCTCGACCGCATCACGCACCTCCGCGTACAAGTCATCGGAAACAGGCATACGCAGCGCGAAGTCCTCGTTGAGCTGACATTGCAGTTCAGCGCGCCGTCCTCGGCGCCGGTACTCGTCGCCGATCAGGTTCCGCACGACGCCATACAGCCAGGGCACGCTCAACGCCTCCCCGTCTTCGTATCGCTGCCAGGCAAGGCGGAAAGCCTCACTCGCGACTTCTTCCGCGTCCGCCTTCGAGTCCAGGCGACGCTCAGCAACACCGACAACCAGGGAGTAGTTCGCCCGGAAGAACGTCGAGAACCTTCTCACGCCACCTCCCTCCCTTCACCACGACAACAGACTGTCTTCTATCTTCTCTGTTGCTCGCGGACGACGAAGTGTGACAACGAGAGGATGCGCGAGCCGAGGCGGTACCCCTCCATCCGATCAATTGATCACCGCCACGGCTCGCGACATCCCGCTCACTCGGGCAATTCAGGCAGCCTCTGTGAGCCTCTGACGCTCGCACCCAGTCCAATGACGAAGCAGAGCAAGCCCACTACGCCCACGAAAGCCGCAGGAACGATGTTGCCCCGACGCATCTCGATGTCCGATGCGTAGCCCTCGGCGATTGCCCATGCTGCTCCAGCAAGGACAATGACTACCCCCGCAAGAACTAGCAGAAGGGACCAGCGTCTAGTGCGACGCGTATCCTCAGTTGGTTCAGATGGCCTCTGTGCGCCTCTGATGCTCGCGACTACGCCAATCAGCACGCCGACAAAGCCCACTGCGCCTATAACAAATACGGGAATACCGCGGCCAGGCCGCATCTCAGCGTCCGATGCGTATCCCTCGAAGATTGCCCATGCGGCTGCAGCAAGAATCACTGCTGCGCCAGCAAGCGCGAGCAGTAGCGGCCAAAGCCTCCGAGCGCGTCGCGTACTCATCATGGGTTGCATCCCGCAAGAACGGTGGTCAAGTCCCGTGGAGTGGATGCTCCTATTGCTGTCAAGCGGTCTGTGGCGGGCTGATCGCGTCGAGAGCGATGGTGGCGCGGCGTTCGAGTTCTGGATCGGCGCGGGTGCCGATCTCGAGGCGGCGGAGGCGCTGGTAGGGGACGCCGAGGCTGGCGGCGAGGACGCTGATCGGGATACCGATCGCTTGTCGATGTGCTCGCAGCTCGCGTCC
>JAKPAC010000001.1 GCA_029779645.1 Actinomycetes bacterium
TCAAACAACGGCCTCCTCGATGAGCTCGTAGATGTTCGCGCGCCGGAGGTCGGCGGCGTGAAAGACGAGACCGTCGCCGCGCTCGGGCGGTTCCACGGCGACATGCCGCACGCAAGTCGCGGCGAGATCTCGCTCTTGTCCCGTCATGACAACGAGCCCGATCACCGTGGTGTCGGACCCGACCGCGTTGGTCGCTGCCACTCTGATGTCGCGGGTGACGTGCCGTGCGATGCGGTCCACACGTCGCCGTGAGGCGCCGTCAGCACCCTCGAACACCATCACCACCGTCCGCGGCTGCACAGCGTGCACCGCGCCAGTGACCTCCCGGCGTATGCGCGCCACTTCTGCTCTCCTTGAGCGGAAACCGAGCATTCCTCTGATCCGATATGCGGCCAGCACCATCCGCAGGTCCTCGACCGTGGGCATATCGGAGGCCAGCGGGACGAGATCCAGAACGGCCGCGTCGTCGCCAATACGGACTGGCGAACGTATGTCAGACATCGCGCCAACTGATCGGGGGCATGCCGCACAGGCTTGCGTGCCCATCTACGTCCATCGTTGAGGCTCCCGTCGAGATAGTTGCGCCTTCGTGTGCCACTGCCCCTCGGCGACGGGCGAGGAGGACCGCCCGTCACCAATTCGCTTCGCGCCGCGGCGGCTAGGCGTGAACGTGACCCGGCTCGTGCTGGTGGTTGTCGAGCTCGGCACGGACCTGCTCCATGTCCAGCCCTCGCACCTGAGCGATGAGGTCCTCCAACGCCGGCTTCGGCAGTGCGCCAGCCTGGATGAACACCCTGATCGAGTCGCGGTAGACCGCCACGGTAGGCAATGCACGGATGCCGATCTCCGACGACAGCTGAGCCGCAGCCTCTGTATCGACCTTGCCGAACACAATGTCCGGGTGCTCTTCGGAGGCGGCCTCATACACCGGGGCAAACGCTCGGCACGCACCACACCAGGTCGCCCAGAAGTCGAGGATCACGATCCCATCGCGGCCCGTGACCTCCTGAAAGTTCTCGTCTGTTACCTCTATCGTCGCCATCTCTGGTCCTCTCGTGAACAACCTTATTGGACTTCGTGGTCCTGTTACATAGTCCTCGATCGCGCGGGACTGCGCAAGGTCGCGGCTACCTGTTGGCGGCGTAGCGATAACCGTCAGCAGCGGGGCGGAGATGCGAGTCGACACGTCGCTACACGCGATCGCCGGATTTTCCGTCCAAGATCAGGCTTGTCGGGCTCGCGAGGCGAGCCTCGGTAGCGGTCGGCTTTCGGGCGCCGCGAAGGTTCCCGGCGTCGTCAACGTCGCCACCCGCGTACGGCTGACTACGTGCTGCTGTCGGACCCGATCGTTGTGACGGTCATTCACCACCGGGGGGGTATCACCGGATGAGTGTGCTCTTGCTCCAGAGGATCGACTTCCATCTCGGTGGCGTCCGACACGGCCTCGACGCCGGCACCCGAGCGACGACTCTCGTTGAGTGCCTGGACGATGCGAGCAAGCGCTGGTTCAGAAAGCGTGCCGGTATGGCTGAAGACTCGTGCGCCGTCTCGGTACCCCAGTAGGGCCGGGACGGCGGCCACGCGTGCGACGTGCGCAGCCTGGAGCTCGCTGGTGATGTCGACGCGTGCGTGCAGGACGTGTGACTGTTCGACGGATGACCTCTCGTAGATCGCACCGAAGGCACGGCAGGGAGAGCACCAGCTCGCCCAGAAGTCGACGACGACGAGTTCGGTCGTCGCAACCACGCTTACGAAACTCTGATCAGTCAAAGCAACCACGGTCATGGGTCAATGCTCCTGTCAATTTCGACGCGGCGGTCTTGGAGGGGCAACGGAATGGCGGCGACCCCGACAAAGTACGATCGCGGAATGCCCGGCCTCGTTGCTCCGATGACCTTGCCGCCCGGCGAGCCGGCTGCCGGCCCTTGGCGGGCGATTCGAGAAGAGGACCTCGTCCGGGTGCTGTTCAATGCGGGCAGCGTTTCGCCCCGCAAGCCCTTAATCGTGGCGGTAGACGGTCGCGGTGCATCCGGGAAGACAACTCTCGCCGAACGGTTGGCTCGACAGGTGGATCGCTCAGCCATCGTCCATACCGATGACATCGCTTGGAATGAACCCTTCTTCACGTGGGGCCATCTCCTCGGCGATCACATCCTGAGTCCGTTGCGCCGCGGTGAGAGCGTGATGTTCTCACCGCCCGCCTGGGCTAAGCATGGGAGGGACGGGGCCATCGAGGTTCGCGCTGGTTTGGATCTCGTGATCATCGAGGGCGTTGGGGCCAGCCAGCGCGAATTGAGCGACCTCGTTGATGCCACCGTCTGGGTACAGTCCGACTTCGCTGCAGCGGAAACACGAGGTATTGCCCGAGACATTGCTCAGGGCGTGAATGGAAGCGCCGAAGAGACCGTCGCTTTCTGGCACGAATGGATGGATGAGGAACTGCTGTTCTTATCGGAGCAGAGGCCGTGGGAACGGGCATGCATAGTTGTCGCGGGGACCCCCACGATCCCGCTCGAGCGAGATCGGCTGGCCGTGGCGAGCGGACCCTTGTAAATCTCCAAGCCCGCGTCATCTCAGGTAGGACGCTCTGATCAGTGGGCGCCCGACATCGTGCGGAGATCCGCTACTGAGGTGCCCTCAGCGAGACCATCGTCGACAATTCTGTGGACCCATCCTTCTACGGTCGTCCCCCTGGGCGCGTGCGGAATTTCGGCTTAGGGCGCGAGCAAGTACGCGACGGGTTCGGAAACGGCCACGATAGCGGTCACCACGATGCCCATGACAGCCAAAGTCGTCCAGCGCGCGGAGGTGGACGCCGCCAGGCCGACCACGATCGTTCCCACGCTCAGCGCGAGGAGGGCGGAGCATGTCGCGATGAACGCCGCGATCGCCCACAGGTTCTCTGTGTCGCTCGTGATCTGCTGCGAGACGAGCCCCGCAAGGAAGTACGAACCGAGGTAGGCGAAGAACAGTCCGCTCGCGGCCATGCACAGACCGGACGTGATCCAGACGGCGACAGCCTGGAGGTGTCGGCGCAGGTATGGAACGAGGAAGACAAGCTGACCGAGAAGTGCGAGCACCGTCCCGAGGAGACGGATATCGGTGAACGAAGTCAGGGAGGCCACCACCAGTGATGTCATGGTGACGATGACGTAAAGCACGGTTACCGCCGCCACCGTTCTCGTCGATCGCGGTTCAGCGGTGGCCAGTAGAGGTTCCGTGCTGGTCATCGGCTGCCTGCCTGTCGTTGATCCCAGATGCTGTGTGTCGTCGTCTTCAGCATCAATGGGAATCTCTGCACCCGCAAGCGGATCCGCTTGCGGGCGCTCGCCCTAGGGGGAAGTGGACATCTTCGCGCAACGATGACGCTGCAGCTCGTGGACATTTCTCGAGTCGAAAGCCCGCTGTGACGTGCGCGCGGTGGACAAGTCGCACCGGTTCCTACAGCTGCGCCAGCATGAGAACGCTGGCATCGGCCGCTCCCGCCCGGATCGCTTGGAAATCACATGGGTGCTGAAGCACGCAGGGCACGGCATTCGGGCGGCGCGACACTTGCTCACTCGACAGCTCACCCGCCGCAGACCCCGGCCGGATCGAGGCCCTTCGTCAGCCCGCTTTCGGGGGCCGCACCTCGTAGGGCACGGCCGCGCGCTTCTCGCTCTGCGCGCCCTGCGCCGTGAACTCGGTGTGGCCGAGGGCAACATCGCGGGGAACCTGGAGCATCTTGGTGAATTGCCCGCTCTCATCAGCCGTCACGGTCGCCATCTCACGACCGCCCAGAGAGAGGGTGACCTGCTCGCCACGGCCGAAGTCGCCGCCGGTCAGCCACGGGCGACTGCCGTGACGCCCCCACTTCTTCGAGACCGTGAGCGTTGCGGGTGCCTCTGGGAGGATTTCTGACAGCGAGTTGGTCAGTCGCGCACGCACGGTGATGCTTCGGCCCGCGATGGTGGCGCTCGCGGTGATCTGGCCGTCGTCGACGATTGCGCTGCAGGGCGCGTGCAGGGCACCCGCAGGCACAGCGAAGTCGAGCGTCGGCTGCAGTGCTCCAGGGGCAAGGACCAGCTGCAGGGAGCCCTGCGCATCGACGCCGTTCTGGGGCGTCGAATTCTGTGCGGCTGCGGCCTCGGCCTCCGGCGCGGTCGTGCCGGTGCCCTCGCGGTACATGACCGTCACGACCCAGGGTGCGCCGTCGAGCTCGATCTGCGCGACGAAGCCCAGGCCAGTCGCGTCGAGGGGCGCACCGGCTACCCGCACGAACGCGTCGACGTCCGGCACGAGGCCGTTGGAGCGCAGCTGGAGTGTGGGCGCCCCAACGATCGTGTAGAGGGAGCCGCTGCCACGCTCCGAGATCATGATCGCCGACTCCCGCATCGGCGAAGTCACGCGCAGCATCCATTCGGGTTCGTGGAGCACCGTCGATTCTGCGGGAAGCGGCGCCGATGTCGCCGTGTATTCGGCGATCACCGCTTCGGCAGACCGCGACGTCCACCATTGCCCGGGAGCGACCTCGACCGATCCCTCAAGGGGTTGCGGCGTGGATGGCTCAGCAAGCCTCCGCACGGCGGCCATGCCGCGCAGGGAAGGAAATTTCGGTGCCCAGGTCATCGCGTGCACTCCGTTGCACCTTCGGTGAAGACCCCCTGCATGGCGGGACCGGGAATGAAGCTGGCGGTGCTGATGCCGTTGACTCGAAGTGGTCCCTTCATCGTCGGAAACCCAGTCTGCGCATTCCATTGGTATTCGCCCTCGAGGACGAGGCCCGAGCCCGCGCGGATGGAGAGCGTGCCCTCCAGCGCTCGTCCAACGGTGAATGTGACCGGATATCCGATGCCGTAGAGGTCGGAGAGGGGGGCAGTATTGAGCCCGAGAGCAGCTTCGAGGAGGGCTCGTGCGGGGGCGTTGTGATCGCCGTTCAGGTAGCCCGCCTCGAGGCTCAGAACCCCCTCGAAGCTGAGCGGCGCTGCGGCGGCTTCCGGATTGGAGGAGACCGCCTCCCATCTGCACGTCCACGCATGGATGCTGAGGTCTTTCACCTCGGCGATGAACAGCCACAGGCTGGCCGGTGTCGCGTCGAAGGAGAGCGCGCATTGCATCTTGGATTCGTCGACCATGCCATTGCGGCGAATCATCCGCGCGACCGTCTCGGCCGACACCGGCAGGTCGAACTCCCACATGAGGTCTTTCGGATGACCGGGATATGGCTCCTTCTGACCGGGGACGTAGCCATCATCGAGGCCGAGAATGTGGCCCAGCTCGTGAGACCACGCGAGCGGCTCAGTGGGGTTGAAGCGGGCGCCCTTGGGGTGGAGGCGATCGTTCGGGCTGTCCCCGAGTACGCTGCCGCCCGCCGGCTCAAAGACCTTGACTTCACACGGCCCCGGCCAGTCGACTTGTACATCGACCTCGTCGGCGCGCGCGTCTGACTTCTTGCTGATGCTGCGACAGTCCACGACGACCAGCACGTCGTAGCAGGCGAACTTCAGGGGCGGACCCCAGAAGCCGCCGGCATACGCCTCGACATACTTCCGTTCGGCGTCTGTCGGCATACCGCCGTTCGCCTTCCACAGCGCGAGCCGAACGGTGACGGTGATGGTTCGAGCGGCATGGTTGACGTCCCACGTCATGTGCGTTGCCGGAGGCATAAGGTCGCCAATGGCCACCATCACGACCACTCCCCTTCCTCGCTCGACCACGACAGCCGTCGAGCCGCCAGCAGTGCGCGCCATCGAGCTTGTGCGTGTTCGCGAGTGTGGTGGTCGGCGTCGAGCGGCGGCCCCACCAACTCACCGGTGAGGCGCGCGAGCGCGAGCGTCGCCGTGACCCATATCGGCACTCTCGTCTTGCTCGCCAGATCTGGGCCGTCGTCGTCCAGCAGTTCGACGAGGGCAGCGAGCCCCGTCGCCTCGCCGCGCTCAGCGCATGCGACGGCGGCGAGCAGCCGCACGGTGCCGTCGTGGTGCGCAAGCCACGCGAGGAAGGGCTCGAGTGGAGCCGCCACCCGCGAAGCGAGATCGAGCACCGGGATGACGCGTTCAGCCTCTGCTTCGGGGGAGAGCGTGCCCAGGGCATCGATCGCGACCGGTGCGGCGCTGGCAGGATCTTCGTACAGCGCGGTGAGCGCGCTGACGGTGGCTGGCGCTGAGAGGCGCGCGGCATCGAGCAGCTCTCGAATGGTTTCTGGCATGAAGTCCCCGATCGCGATGGCGGCAATGCGGTGATGCTGGCAGTTGAGGGGCGAGACTAGCAGGCATCTCGCGGGGTGCAACAGTGTGGCGCGGTGCACGCTCCCCCCACGTGACCCACGCCAAGGCTCGACTCACACCGCAGCTCGAGCCCTCGCATCCATCGCGCGATCGGCATACCATCGCCCCACAGCGCCGCGCACAGTGGCTGAGGAGGATGCCATGGGGCACGTGACGTACGGGATGCTCGTCTCGGTCGACGGGTTCATCGCCGATCCGGATGGGCGCATCACCCTGCCCGTGCCGGGGGCCGAGCTGCATCGCTACTTCAACGAGCGGCAGCGCGAGTCGAGCCTCGCGATCTATGGCCGGCGGATGTGGGACGTGATGCGGTACTGGGGCGAGCCAGATCCGGATCGCGACGAGGTGGCCGATGAGTTCGCGCGCGAGTGGGCGCGCACGCCGAAGGTGGTGTGCTCGGCGTCGCTCGCCGCCGCCCCAGACGGGGTCACGCTGATCGCCTCGGATGCCGTCGCGGCCGTGCGGCGACTCAAGAGCGAGACGGATGGCGAGATCGAGGTGAGCGGTGCGAGCCTGGCCGGATCGATCGGCGCCGCGGGGCTCATCGATGAGTTCCGCCTGTTCGTGCAGCCGGTGGTGTTGGGCCGCGGCATCCCGTATTTTGCCGACGGGTTTCGCCCCGAGCTTCGCTTTGTCGGCTCGGAGGCGCTGCCCCAGGGCGTCGTGCTCAATCGCTACGCGCCTCGGTGAGGGCGCCGGCGGATGACACCGCCGAGCGGGCTACACGACGCCGTCGGCGATCCACTGGCGGGTGGCGCTCAGCACGCCCTCGCCGTCGGTGTCGTGCAGTGAAAGGCTGACGAAGCTCGTCGCGCGCTCGGAGGTCTGCCAGCGGAAGCGGAACGTCTCGGCCAGCACAGCGTCGGCGATCGCGGCGCCCGCGTCGGCGGCGCTCTGCGCGCTCGCGAAATTGTTCGAGCTGCGCGCGAGATAGGCGGCGAGCAGCGGCTCGTACGGGCCGCCGCGCTCGGTTCGATCGACGTTGGCGACGAAGTCGCTCGCGACCGCCGCCGGCTCCATGACGCCCACGCGCACCCCGAATCGCTCGGCGACGACGGCGAGCGACTGCATGAACCCCTCGACCGCGAACTTCGCGCCGCAGTAGGCCTCGGCGAAGGGCTGGCCCACCGCGCCACCCACGCTGGTCACCGTGAGGATGGTGCCCCGGCGGCGCTGACGCATCCCGGGCAGCACGAGTTTGGTGAGATGCACGGGCGCGAGGTAGTTGACCTCGAGCTGGTCGCGCACCTGCTCCATGGTCAGCTGCTCGGCGGTGGCGACGTTGCCGCGGCCGGCGTTGTTGACCAGCACGTCGACGCCGCCGTGCTCGGCCTCGATCGCCGCCACCAGCTCGGCCGCCGCCCCGTGATCGACGACGTCGAGGGCGCGCACATCGAGCGTGACGCCCGCCTCGGCCGCGGCTGCGTGCAGGCGGTCTGCGCGCAGCGGGTCGCGCATCGTCGCGATCACGTGCAGCCCGCGCTGCGCGAGGTGCACGGCGGCATGCATGCCCATGCCGGAGGAGGTGCCGGTGATCAGTGCGACGTCGGCGCGGGGTGCGGTCATGAGTGCACTGTAGTGGTCGCGATTCGGGTGTGAAAAGAGCGAATTCTGTGGGTGTGCCCGTGGCGGAGCGGCGGGTGTTGGGGTGACGCAGCGGCGATGGCGGCGTGCGGGTGGGGCAGCGGTCGCGCGGTCGGCGGGTGGTGTGGATGGTGGGGCGGGGTCAGCGGCGTGCCGTCGGCCGCGCCCCGCCTCGCACCTCGTGCGAGACTTGCGGCATGACGGCGCGACGAGACGAGGCGGCGCTCGGGATGCCGCAGCACGGCGTGCCCCGAGTCTCGCGCGTGCGTGGGGCTGCGGCATCCACGGCTCTTTGCGCGAGTGGCACTCGCAGGCGGGCCGCGCCCGCGGTCGGCTCGGTGTGCGGGGGCGCGCGATGAGCGCCGACTTCGAGATGGCCCGAATCGCCGGGGGCACGGTGACGCTGCACGACGCCAGGCGCAAGCGGCGCTGGAACGTCGAGCTCGAGCCGTTCGAGATCGGCACGTTCGCCGTGACCGAGGAGCAGTTCGGCGAGCTGCTGGGCGAGGGGTCGCAGCGCTCGCGGCGCCCGGCGCGCGAGGTGAGCTGGCTGCGCGCGATCCGCTTCTGCAACGCGGCCTCCGAGTGGGAGGGGCTCGATTCGGCCTACACGTTCGACGGCGAGGAGGTCACCTGGCACGTCGACTCCGACGGGTATCGCCTGCCGACCGAGGCCGAGTGGGAGTTCGCGTGCCGGGCCGGCTCGAAGGGCGCGCACTACGGCCCGCTCGCCGAGGTGGCGTGGACGGCGGCCGACGGCGTCACCTCGCCGCAGCCCGTGGGCGGCAAGCTGCCGAACCTCAACGGCACATTCGACATGCTGGGCAACGTGTGGGAATGGTGCTGGGATCTGCTCGATCCCGCGCGCTACGCCGACTACCGCGTGTTTCGCGGGGGCGGATTCGCCGACGACGCGTGGAGCGCGCGCGCCTCGACGCGCCGCGGCGGCGGTCCTCGCATGACGCACGACGACGTCGGATTTCGGCTTGCGCGCGGTGGGTTCGACGGGGATGCCGCGGCCCAGGGCTGGTCGGCCAGGGTCGACGCTGAGCGCGCGGCGATCGATGGGGCGTTGCCCGATGGGTGGACGCCGCGGCGGTAGGCGGTTTCACCACTTCTCCTTAGAATCTTTCTTCTAAGATTCTTTCCACATAATCGACCCTTCCCTGTTATTATGTGCGACTTCTTGGGAGAATGGAGGCATGAAGCGCACGGGGAGCAGCGACTACACACCGGATGAGGTGGGTGAGCTCGATGCGCTGCGCGATGAGATGGTGACGCTGCAGGCGCAAGACAGTGCGCGGCAGGCTCGTGAGGCGGTGATCATGCATCGGGTCTCGCAGATCGCGGGTGCGGCATCGGCTCGCGGGGAGGCTTCGAGTCGTGTGTCAGAGCTGCCGTATCGGGCGGTCGCGGCCGATTTCGCGGCCGCGCTGCGCATGAGTGACCGCACGGTGCAGCGCATGCTCGGCTCCGGCGACACGCTCGTGGCGGAGTTTCCGGGCACGCTCGCCGCGCTCGCCGAAGGGCGCATCCATCGCGGCCACGTGCCGGGCATCATCGACGCCGGCGCGCACCTCCCAACCGCGGAGGCGCGGGGTGAGTTCGAGCAGCTCGTGGTGCCGTACGCGGAGCACGAGGCGCCCGGCCGGGTACGCGCATTCGCGCGGACCGCAGCCGAGTGGGTGCACCCGCGCACGTTCACCGAACGTCACCAGACCGCGGCCGCCTGCCGCGGGCTGCGGGTCAACGATCTGCCCGACGGCATGTCGGAGCTGATCGCGACGCTCCCGAGCGTCGTCGCGCACGGGGTCCTCGACCGGGTGAAGCAGATGGCCCGGCAGGTGACAGATGCTCGGCGGGCCGGTCGGGGTTCGGGTGGTTCTGGAGCTTCCGGTGTTTGCGGTTCGTCCGGTGCTTCGGGTTCGTCCGGTGTTGGTGCCGATGGCGGTGCTAGTGCTGGCGCCGACCGTCCTGGGCGGTTGCTGACTGTTCCCGGGCAGGCGCCAGACGACCGTTCGCGCGAAGTCTCCGGGGCCGCGCTTCTCGAGCGCGATGAGCGTTCGATCGATGAGGTGCGAGCCGACATCTTCGCCGACCTGCTGCTCACCGGCGATCCCGCGGGGCACGCCGGCGCTGGACGCGCTGGTGATGGCCTGCTCGCGGGCCTTGGCGCGATCACCGCGCACGTGCAGGTCACGGTGCCCGTGCTCTCGCTCATCGGTGCCACCGAGACCCCGGCGACGCTCGCCGGGGTCGGCCCGATCGATGCCGACACGGCCCGGCGCATCGCCGGCGCAAGCTCTGGCTGGGACCGCATCCTCACCGACCCGATCAGCGGCGCGGTCCTCGCCGTCGACCGATACACCCCCGGGCTCCAGCTGAAGCGCACCCTGCAGGTGCGCGACCAGCACTGCCGATTCCCCGGGTGCCGGCAACCGGTTCACCGCTCCGATATCGACCACACCATCGACTTCGCCCACGGCGGCAAGACCCGCGAGAACAACCTCGCCCACCTCTGCCGCGGGCACCACACCCTGAAACACCAGACCACCTGGCGGGTGATCCAGAAACCCGGCGGCATCCTCGAATGGACCAGCCCCACCGGGCGGGTGTATCCGGACGTCCCTACGTCGACGGTGATGTTCAGACCCGAAGACGACTGGAACGACTACTTCGCGGGTGCGGGTGCGGGGTCCGGCTGCGGCGCACAAGTGCATTCCGATGTCGGCATGCAAATCGGGATGGGCGCGAACTCCAATATCGACGTCGAAGATCCCGCACCGTTCTAGACGAGGGCGGCCGCGGTGCGCGCGCCACGCGGGTGCTGGGGGAGGCATTCATCGCCCCAGCACCTGCAATGCGAGAGTCAGTCCCCGTGTGCGGGAGCTAGCACCCGCGCACGAGAGTCAGTCCCCGTGTGTGCGGGAGCCAGCACCCGCGCACGAGATGGATCAGCGCTCGACGAGGATGCCGTCTTCGTCGCTGTAGAGGTGCGCGCCGACGCGGAACGTGACGCCGCCGAACTCGAGGGTCACGTCGAGCTCGCCGGCACCGGTCTTGGCGCTCTTGCGCGGGTTGGTGCCGAGCGCCTTCACGCCCAGGTCGAGCTTGTTGATCTCGTTCTGGTCGCGAATCGCGCCGAGGATCACGGCGCCGGCCCAGCCGTGCTCGACCGCGAGCGCGGCGATCATGTCGCCCATGAGCGCCGACTGGAGCGAGCCACCGCCGTCGATCACGAGCACCGCGCCGTTGCCGGGGGTCGAGAGCGTCGCCTTCAGCAGCGCGTTGTCTTCGAAGCAGCGCACCGTGCGAATCGGGCCGTCGAAGGCCGCGCGCAGGCCGAAGCTGCGGAACTGAATCGGGACGGACTGGATCGATTCGCCAAGTTCATCGAAAAGGTCGGCGGTGACAACAGACATGAGCGCTCCAAACGTGTGTGCTCCCATCCTGCCGCTCGCGCGGCCGGGCGCAGGGATTTGTTGCGGGTCGCCGCATCAGCGGCACCCGCAGACTCGGGATGCCGCTACCCGGCGCAGCGCGCGGGCAGCGGCATCCCGAACCGGATGCAGTAGCGCGTGACTCAGCGCACGAGCGCCGGGTTCACCAGGAACTTGCGCCCGGTCGAGTACTTCGCGTACTGCACGATGTTGGCCGGGTCGAGCATCTCGGCGAGGGTGATCTCGTCGGTGTAGTGGCTCGCGAAGGTGGTCGTGAGCTCGGCGGCGACCCGCGCACGCAGGCGATCGGCGACCTCGGCCCCCGCGCGCTGCAGGAACGGCGTGAGCAGCCATCCGCTCACGCCCCACGACATGCCATAGGCGCGATTGAGCACGGTCGGGCTGCGGTCGAGGCCGCCGTAGATGTAGACCTGCTTGTGCGTCGCCGAGCCGTAGCGGCTGTATTCGGTCGCGCTCGCGCTGGCTGCGCGCTCCATCGCGGTGAGCAGCTGGCTGGCCAGCTCGCCGCCGCCGATCGCGTCGAACGCGAGCGTTGCACCCGTCGCCGTGATCGCCGCAAGCAGCTCGGCCTCGAAGTCGGGCGAGCTCGTGTCGACGACCCACTTCGCACCCTGCGCGCGAAGCATCGCGACCTGCTCTGGGCGGCGCACCACGTTGACCAGGTCGACGCCGTCGGCGATGCAGATGCGGTTGAGCATCTGCCCCAGATTGGATGCCGCAGCCGTGTGCACGAGGGCCTTGTGGCCCTCCATCCGCATGACCTCGACCATCGACTGCGAGGTGAGCGGGTTCACGAAGCTCGACGCGCCGTCAGCCGGCCGGTCGCCGTCGCGCAGCACGAGGCAGTGCTTCGCCTTGAGGGTGCGGAACTGCTGGTACATCTCGCCGCCGTTGAGCGCGACGGTCCTGCCGAGGAGTGCCTGCGCCTCCGGGCTGTCGCCCGCGGCGACCACGACGCCGGCGCTCTCGTTGCCGACGACCAGGCGCTCGCCGACCCGCGGGCGCAGGGCGGGCATCGACGCGGAGGGCACGCGGCCGAGCAGCGCGGGCGACGCGGGGGTTCCCACCGACTCGAACTCGGCCCAGTTCGCACCCGCGAACAGGCCGCCGAGGTCAGACGGGTTGATCGGGCTCGCCTCGACGCGAATCACGACCTCGTCAGCGCCGGGGGCTGCCAGTGCCGCCTGGGCGAGCGAGAGCTGCAGCTCGCCCTCCGCGGTGACCAGCGAATGCAGCTGAAGCTGGGTGGGGGGCAGTGCGTTGCTCATGGATGCCTCTCTCTCGCGGCGCGCTGGGGCGCCGACACCCGATCTCGGGTTCGTCGTTGAATGCCGGTGGCTGTGGCATCCAAACTACGCGACCCGCGGATGGGGCGGCCCGAACGGCGACATTGTTGCCGGGGCCGTGCTTGCGGCGCCGCGGTCGGGCCGCAGCAATCAGGCCGTCGGCGCAGCCGCGGGCACCTCGATGATCCGCTCCGAGCCGATCACCGCGTCGACCGACCCCGCCGACGCCGCCGAGACCTCGTCGCGCAGTGCGTCGAGCGCGGCCGGGGGCACCCACAGCTCGAGCGTCGCGACGGCGCCGTAGCTCGGCTCGCCGACGACGGCGTCGTTGCGTCCGGCCCAATCGCGCAGGAGGTTGTCGAAACGGCCGGCGTCGGCGTGCGGCACGTCGAGGGTCACCTGGGTGAGCGATGCCCGCCGCAGCAGCGAGCCGGCATCGAGTGCCTCCGACACCGCCGTCGAGTACGCGCGGATCAGGCCTCCGGCCCCCAGCTTCACGCCGCCGAAGTAGCGGGTCACGACGGCGACCACGTCGGTGAGCTCGCGCCGGCGCAGCACCTCCAGCATGGGCACGCCGGCCGTGCCAGACGGCTCGCCGTCGTCGGACGAGCGGGCCTGGTCGCCCAGCAGGCCGGTGACCATCGCGGTGCAGTTGTGCCGGGCGTCCCACGCGCGCTTGCGCACCTCGGCGATCACCGCCTCGGCCTCCTCGATGGATGCCACCGGCGCGATGTGCGCGATGAACCGCGACTTCTTGATCACGAGCTCGTGGTCGACGGGCGCCGCGAGGGTCATGGGATAGCGGCGGTCGGAGCTCACGTGGCCACGATACCCAGCGGTGCTCGTGCGCAGGACTGGCGCCGGTGCCGGGGCGCACGGTGTCGGGCGCACGGTTCCGGGGCGCAGTCGACGATAGTTGCCGCAGGAAACTATTCGGTCTACCCTGGAAGACATGAGCGCGAACACGGGCATCGGCGCTGGGGCGAGTGCGCGCCCGCGTGAGGAGGCGCTGCTCGGCGCTCTCACCGAGCTGATGTCGCGCTGGACCTCGGCCGATCTGCAGGCGCGGTTCGCGGTGCAGCACGGCGCGGCGGAGCACGGTGCGGCCCGCCCGGGCGCCGCCCACCCCGGCGCGGCCCGTCCCGACCCGGCACGCTCCGACGCGGCGCAGCCCGGGGCGGCGCGCCGCGCGCCCGCGCTCGACGACGCGAAGGTGCGCGCCATCTACGTGCTCGGGCTGCGCGGCGGCGCGGCGCGGCCGAGCGAGCTCGCCGCCGAGTTGCGCATGACCCGCCCGACGACCTCGAAGCTGCTCGCGCGGCTACGCGCCGACGGCCTGCTCGACAAGCGCGCCGACCCGGCCGACGGCCGGGCCACGCAGGTCGAGCTGACCGGGCTCGGCGCCAGCGTCTTCACGCAGCTGGTGGATGCCGGACACGACATGGTCCGACGCGCCCTCGGCGGCTGGTCAGACACCGACATCGAGGCGCTCTCCAGCCTGCTCTCGAGGTTCGTCGACGGCCTCATGGACGAGGCCAGCGGCATGACGCAGGCGGATGTTCCCAGCGAAGCACTGGGCGCGACACGGCCCGCCCACACGCACGCACCACCGCAGACCTTCGCGCCGGCACCCGCCGGCGCACCCGCGTGCGGCGCCACGAGCGACCGCCGCATCCCCCAAGTGAAGTGAGGCACATCATGGCACGCACGTACGTCATCACCGGATCGGCATCGGGCATCGGAGCGGCGACCGCCGAGCTCCTGCGATCGCGCGGCGACAAGGTGATCGGCATCGACCTGAAGGGCGCCGAGATCGACGCCGACCTCTCACGCCCGTCCGAGCGCGCAGCGGCCGCCGTCAAGGCGAGTGAGCTCGCCGGCGGTGTCATCGACGGCGTGATCGCGTGCGCCGGCATCTCGGCCCCGATCTCGAAGACCATGGCCATCAACTACTTCGGCGTGACCGAGCTGCTCACGGCGCTCCTGCCCGCTCTGCGCGCCTCGGACGCTCCGCGGGCCGCAGTCGTCTCGTCGATGGCCTCGCTGCAGCCCTCCGTCCCCGAGCTCGTCGAGGCCGCGCTCGGCGGCGACGAGGCGGCGACCCTCGCGATCGGCGACGCGCTCGCCGCCAAGGGCCCCGAGGCCGGGTACGCCAACTACTCCGGCTCGAAGCGCGCCCTCTCGCGCTGGGTGCGCCGCGCATCGATCAGCGAGGCGTGGGCGGGCTCCGGCATCCCGCTCAACGCGGTCGCCCCCGGCACGGTGATCACGCCGATGACGGCCGAGCTGCTGCGCACCCCCGAGGGTGCGGCGATGGTGGATGCCGCCGTGCCGATGCCGCTGAACTCGCACCAGCCCGCCGAGTCGATCGCGCAGCTGCTCGTCTGGCTGACGAGCCCCGAGAACACGCACATGGCCGGCCAGACGATCTATTGCGACGGCGGCGCGGATGCCACGCTGCGCGGCGATGACATCTGGTCATGGAACGACCCGCGCTGAACAGACGTCCGCCGGGGCTGACACAGGCGCCCGCTGGGCGACCTGACCCAGCCGCCCGCTGAGCGGGCTGGACAAGCACTCGCTTGGCCAGACGCTCGCCGGGCGACCTGACCCAGCCGCCCGCCGGCGGGCCGGAACAGCCGCCCGCTGAGCGGGCTGGGAGCCCGAGCGGCCGAGGCTAGGCCAGAACCTCGGCCAAGTCGAGCGCGGCGGTCGCGGCGCGCCGACCCTCGGCGATCAGGCGCGGCACGTCGCGCATCGTCCACTGCGCCATCCGCTCCATCTCGGGCTGCACGAGGACGACCGAGGGGTCGCGCGCGAGATCCGCGGTCTGTGTGATGGTGCGCATCATGCGCACGTTCTCCCACTTCGCGTGCAGGTGCACGACGATGACCCGATCGGCACCGAGCGCGCGGGCTGCCGCGTGCGGGACGTTGTCGATCATGCCGCCGTCGGCGAGGAGGCGACCGTCGACGCGGATGGGCGAGATCAGGCCCGGCACGGCGATCGTCGCGCGCAGCGCCGTGCTGAGCGATCCGCGGTCGAGCGTGACCGTACGGCGGGCGCCGAGGTCGGTCGCGACGGCGCCGAAGCGACGCGGCAGGTGCTCGATCTGCGGGTCGCCGCCGAGCAGCCCCTCGATCCCGGACGCCAGCACCCGGGTGTCGAGCAGGCCCAGGCGGGGGCGGAACGACCAGTTCGCGATGCGGTTCCACCGGAACCCGCGAGCGCCTGCCTCGATCGCCGCGCCGTCGAGCCCGGCCGCATAGGCCGACCCGACCAGGGCGCCCGAGCTCGTGCCGGTGACGATGCCGGGGCGGATGCCCCGCTCCTCGAGCACCTGCAGCACGCCCACGTGCGCCGCGCCGAACGCGCCGCCACCGCTGAGGGTGAGGCCGAGCCCGGGATCATCGATGGTCGTGAGGGAGCGGTCGAGGTTCATTGCCGGCAACTGTAGCGCTCGGAGCTTCGCGGGGGCTGTGAGCAAGTGGGGTCGCGGCCCCGGCGGACGAGGCATCCACCCGCCCGTGGCAGCACGCGAATGGCCTCATCCCGCGTTCCGACCTACCCTGGGCGCATGAGCGATACTCTGCCCCTCTGCCCCGAATGCGCCAGCGAGCACGTCTACGAGATGCCGCCGCTGCTCGTGTGCCCGATGTGCGGGCACGAGTGGGCGGCGAGCGAGGCGGTGGATGCCGCACCCTCGGCAGGCGGCAGCGGCAGCGGTGAGGCGGGCGGCGACGGCGCGACGGTGGTCCGTGACAGCGTCGGCAACGTGCTCGCCGATGGCGACACGGTCACCGTGGTCACCTCGCTGAAGGTCAAGGGATCGCTCTCGATCAAGGCCGGCACGAAGGTGCGGAACATCCGGCTCATCGAGCCCGTCAATGGGCACGACATCGACTGCAAGATCGATGGCTTCGGGGCCATGCAGCTCAAGTCGAGCGTCGTGAAGAAGGTCTGACGCGGCGGGACGTGAGCCGGCGCGGCGCGAGGCGGCCTGACGCAAGGCGGTGTGGTGCGGCGGCAAGGAACGGGACCTCGGCACGCCGGGGGTGGGCCGGGGCGTTGGCTCCGGGGCGTGGGCGTCGCGGCACGGACGTCGGTGCGCGTGCGCGAGTGACGCTGTGCGCGCACGAGTGCCGGTGCGCGCACGAGCGGGCAGGATGAGGTCGGCGCCGCCTTCACGCCCGTGTGGCCGCGGTGCCCCGCTACGCTCGTGCCCATGATCATCGAGTTCGACGCCGAGGTGTTCCGCTGGGATGCCCGCGTCGAGTCGTCGTGGTACTTCGCGGCGGTGCCGGCCGAGCTCAGCGAAGGCATTCGCGAGCTGCCGCGCCCGCCGCGCGGCTTCGGCGCCGTGCGGGTGCGCGCGCGGATCGGCGGCTCGGAGTGGACGACCTCGATGTTTCCGAGCGCGCAGCGCGGGGGCTACGTGCTGCCGCTGAAGAAGGCGGTCCGCGACGCCGAGGGCATCACGGAGGCGAGCGTCCCCTGGGTGCGACTCGAGGTGCTCGACCTCTGAGCCGGTCGCTCGCAAGAAACCCCTTCCGCGATCCACTACTCAGCAGTACTATGTACCAGTAGTCAATACTGCTAAGTAGTGAGGATCATGCGCGTGGGCAGACAGGCGACCGAGATGCTCAAGGGCGTCCTTGAGGGGATCGTGCTGGCCATCCTGTCTGCGCGACCCGCGCACGGGTACGAGATCATCGCGTGGCTTCGCGAGCAGGGGTTCACAGACATCGCCGAGGGCACGGTGTATGCGCTGCTCGTGCGGGTCGAGCAGCGTGGCCTCGTCGACGTCGAGAAGGTGCCCTCCGAGAAGGGCCCGCCGCGCAAGGTGTACTCGGTGAACCCCGCCGGCGAGCAGTACCTGGCCGAGTTCTGGCGGACGTGGGGCTTCCTCGCCGCACGTCTGGAGCATCTCCGTGAAGAAAGGAACACGTGATGGCCAACAAGTGGATCGAGCTGTTCACCGGCTCGATCGAGCAGAAGAAGCAGTACAAGCAGGCGCGAGCCCGCATCGAGGGGCTCCCCGCGCCGTACGCCGCGGCCGCGACAGCGCTCATGCGCTACTTCACCTACGCCGGCGGCATCACCGACGGCGCCACGCTCGTGACCATGGTCGGCGACTTCGCCGACCTCTGGGAGCGGGCGGCCGCAGACGGCACGCCCGTGCGGGCGATCGTCGGCGACGACCCGGTCGACTTCGCCGAGACGTTCGTGCAGGCCTACGCCGGCACGCAGTGGATCGACCGCGAGCGCACCCGCCTGCTCGGGGCGATCGCCGACGCCGAGCGGCTGGAACGGCCATGACCGCCGCCGTTGCGGCGCCCGTCGCGCCCGTGCCGTCCGCCGCCCCCGCCGCCATCCAGGTGCGCGGCCTCCAGAAGTCGTTCGCCGGCACCCCCGTGCTGCGGGGCGTCGACCTCGACATCGAGCGCGGCAGCGTGTTCGCGCTGCTCGGCTCGAACGGGGCGGGCAAGACCACGATGATCCGCATCCTCTCGACCCTGCTCCGCCCCGACGCCGGCACCGCCACCATCGACGGCTTCGACTTCGGCACGCAGGGCGCACGGGTTCGTGAGTCGATCAGCCTGACCGGCCAGTTCGCGGCCGTCGACGAGGTGCTCACCGGTCGCGAGAACCTCGTGCTCGTCGCCAGGCTGCGCCACCTTGCCGACCCGGGCGCGAGGGCCGACGAGCTGCTGGCTCGCTTCGCGCTGGTGGATGCCGCGGCCCGCCGTGTCGCGACGTACTCCGGCGGCATGCGCCGCCGCCTCGACATCGCCATGAGCCTGGTCGGCACGCCCCCGGTGATCTTCCTCGACGAGCCGACCACGGGCCTCGACCCGGAGGCGCGCCTCGAGGTGTGGCGCACCGTGCAGGAGCTGGCCGGCCACGGCACGACCGTGCTGCTGACGACCCAGTACCTCGACGAGGCGGAGCATCTCGCCGACCGGATCGCGATCCTGCACGAGGGCAGGATCCTCGTCACGGGGACCCTCACCGAGCTGCGGGCGCTCCTGCCGCCGGCGAAGGTCGAGTACGTCGAGAAGCAGCCCTCGCTCGAGGACGTCTTCCTCGCGCTCGTGGGCGGCGAGGGCGAGCCCTCCGGCGCCGGCGCGCCGAGCACAGTCGGCCCTCGCGCCGGCGTCCCCAGCGCAGGCGCCCCCGGCGCCGATGCGACCACTCCCGGCACCGCGCGCGGGCCGCGCGATCGCTAGCCACACGACCACGAGAGACAAGAAAGCCAGGCCCATCATGGCCGCACACTTCTTCGCAGACACCGCCGTCCTGACGGGGCGGTCGATGAGACACATCCTGCGCAGCCCCGACACGATCATCACGACCGTCGTCACGCCCGTCGCGCTCATGCTCCTGTTCGTCTACGTGCTGGGCGGCGCGATCAGCACCGGCTCGCAGAGCTACATCGACTACATGCTCCCCGGCATCCTGCTCATCACGATCGCCTCCGGCATCGCCTACACGGCGTTCCGGCTCTTCACCGATCTGCAGGGCGGCATCTTCGAGCGCTTCCAATCCATGCCGATCGCCCGGGCCTCGACCCTGTGGGCCCACGTGCTCACCTCGCTGGTGGCCAACCTGCTGTCGCTCGTGATCGTGGTGGGGGTCGCCCTCGCCATGGGGTTCCGATCCGGGGCCGGGGTGCTCGGGTGGCTCGGCGTCACCGGCATCCTGGTGCTGTTCACCCTCGCGCTCACGTGGCTCGCCGTCATCGCCGGCCTCACCGCGAAGACCGTCGACGGCGCCAGCGCCTTCTCCTACCCGCTGATCTTCCTGCCGTTCATCAGCTCGACGTTCGTGCCGACCGAGACGATGCCGGGGCCGGTGCGATGGTTCGCCGAGAACCAGCCCGTCACCTCGATCGTCGACTCGATCCGCGCGCTCTTCGCCGGGCAGGCCGTGGGCACCGAGCTGTGGATCGCGCTCGCGTGGTGCGTCGGGATCCTGCTCGTCGCGTTCGCCGTCGCGATGCGCGTGTATCGCCGCAGGATCGGCTGAGCCGCTGCGACATTGACGGCTTCGGCGCCACTCAGCAGAAGTCGAGCGTCGTCAAGAAGGGCTGACTCCACTCCGGCCACGCTGCGGCACGTCCGCAGCGACGGCAACGAGGGCTGCACGACGCGTCGCGCGGCGGCGAATCGCCTTGTCGACTTCGACGACGAGCGGGACGATCAGCGAGAGCCCGATGCACGCAAGCCATTGACCGCCGCTGAGCGACGTCGTCATGAGCAGCCGCTGCAGGAAGCCGAGCTCGACGCACGCGATGGTGAGGGCGACCGGGATGGCCAGCCATTTGAGGGCATCGATGATGGGGGCCGTGAACCCGGAGCGGGGATCGCGGCGCATCGCCATGCCGCCGAGCACCGACCCGAGGGCCATCACGACGAACGCCATCGTGATCGGCACGTTCGCGCTGGTGCTGCTCATCTCGCCGGGCGCCAGCAGGAGCGCGGCAAGGGTGACCAGACACCCGGCTGCTCCGTAGAGCACCCACACGGCGATCGCGCGCGGGTTGGAGATGGTCACCCTCGGGTCACGGGGCGGCTTGGTCATGAGGTCGTCACCGGGCGGGTCGAGGATGATGACGACGACGGGGAACACCACGATGAAGAAGTTCAGGAACAGCACCATCAGGGGCGTCAGCGGCGTGCCGTCGTTGATGCCGAAGATGCTCGCGATGAGAAACAGCAGCACCAGAGAGATGAGCTGCGACATCTGGTAGCGGACGTAGGCGGTGATCTTGTCGTAGATGCTGCGCCCGAGCCGGATCGCCGTGACGAGCGTGCCGAAGTTGTCGTCGGTCAGGATCATGCGGCCAGCCTGCTTGGTGACCTCGCTGCCTGATCCCATCGCGACGCCGATGTCGGCCTGCTTCAACGCCGCGGCGTCGTTGACGGCGTCGCCCGTCATCGCGACGATGTCGCCCTGCTCCTGCATCACGCGCGCCAGTCGGAGTTTGTCTTGCGGTGTGACCCGGCCGAACACGTGCAGTTCGGGCAGTGCCGCGGCCAGCTGCGCGTCATCGAGTGCGCGCAGTTCGGCGCCGCTGATCGCGCCCTGCCCGAGCCCCAGCTGTGCACCGATCGCCGCCGCAGTGATGGCGTGGTCACCGGTGATCATCCGCACCTCGATGCCTGCCCGTCGTGCGGTGGCGACCGCATCCATGGACGAGGGTCGGAGGGGATCGATGATGCCGACCATGCCCACGAAGGTGAGCTCCTGCACCTGGCGCATCGGGTCAGCGGTCACGGCGTCGTGCTGCCCGTCGAGCTCGCGCATGGCAAAGGCCAGCACGCGCAGGCCCCGCGCAGACAGGCGCTCGCTCTGCTCGTTCAGTGCGGCCGACACATCCGCGATCGGCACCCGTCCGTGTGGCGTGAGCGCGCTCGTGCAGCGCGCGAGCACGACGTCCTGGCCACCCTTGACGAGCGCGACCAGGCGTGGTTCGCCGCCGCGCTCGACCGCGAGTTCGTGAAACGTCGCCATGAACTTGTGCTCGGAGTCGAACGGCACCTCGGCGATCCGGGGGTACCGGCGACGGGTTGCCGCGGCATCCACCCCCATCTTTGCCGCGAGGACGACCAGTGCTGCCTCGGTCGGGTCGCCGACCACCTCGCCGCGGTCCGACACGGTGGCGTCGCTGTCGAGGCAGAGGCCGTAGGCGAGGCTCGTGAAGTCGGGGACACCGGATCCGGCAGCCTGGAGGATCGCGCCGGCCTTGCCGTAGCCCTCGCCTTCAACGGTGAACCATTCGCCGCGGTAGTACAGGCTCCGCACCGTCATTTCGTTCATCGTCAGCGTGCCGGTCTTATCGGAGTTGATTGCGGATGTCGCCCCGAGCGTTTCGACATCCGTCAGGTTCTTCACCACCGCCTTGTGCTCGGCGAGCTGCCTGGCCCCGTACGACAACATGCTCTGCACGAAGGTGGGCAGGCCCGTCGGGATCGCGGAGACAGCCATCGAGATGCCGAGCAGCATCACGGCCGCGAATGACTGGCCGCGCAGCAGCCCGATCACCACGATGATCGCAACCGCCGACCACGCGACGATGCCGAGCACGCGGGTGAGGCCGCCCAGCTCGCGCTGCAACGGCGACTTCGTCGTCTTGACGCTCGAGAGCATCGATGCAATGCGTCCCATCTGCGTGGCCATGCCCGTGTCGGTGATGACGATCACCCCGGTCCCCCGTGTCACGGACGTGTTCTGGAACAGCATGTTGCTGCGGTCACCCAGCGTGACCTCGTCGTCGGGGATGGTGGCGGCGGCCTTCGACACCGGCGTGCTTTCGCCGGTGAGCGATGCCTCCTGCGTCTCGAGCGTCGCCGAACGGAGCAGGCGCCCATCGGCGGGGACGACGTCGCCCGCCTCGAGCTGCACGATGTCGCCGGGAACCAGCTCGGTGGCGCTGATCTGGACGAGCGCGTCATCGCGAATCACGCGCGCCCGCGGGACCTGCATCTTCGCCAGGGCATCGACGCTCGCTCGGGCTTTGAGCTCCTGCTGCGAACCGAGCACGACATTCAGGAGCACGAGAAATGCGACCACGACCGCGACGGGCGTCTGGCGGATGATCAGGCTGACGACGACCACCGCGATGAGCATGAGGTTCATCGGGTCGGCGAGTTGCACGAGCACGATCGACCACCACGACGGCGGCGCTTCTGCCGTGATCTGGTTGGGCCCGATCCGGCCGAGTCGGTCCGCTGCCTCCGAGGAGGTCAGCCCCCGGGTCGCGTCCGACTCGAGGTGTGCGACGCAGACGTCGGGTTCGTCCGACCACCAGCGGCGCTCTTCCGACGATGGTGAACCCGAGGTGATTGCTGACATGGCATCCTCCGCTCCCACCATAGGCCGATCGAATCGATCCCGGTATCGGTTCAGGTGGCCCGGGCCGGCGGCGAGATCGTGCACGCACGCGGCGATCGGGCGACCGCGCCGGGGCCCGCGCCCAGGCGTAGAATCGTGTGTGCCCTCTTTGACCCCTGATCCCTCCGCGAACGTCCATGCCCCCAGCGGCATCTCGGCCGAGGAGCTGGCGACGACCCTCGACGTGCTCGCCCGCATGTCGAACGTCGACCAGACCCATCCCGACTTCGTCACGCTGCGCCGCGCCACGGCCGCGATGTTCAAGGCCGTGAAGAAGGAGCGCCGCCGTGAGCTGCGCGAGGCCGTCGCCGACGCCGACCGGGCGGTCGTGGCCGCGACCGCGACGGGCGCCCCCGACCGGATCGACGACGAGACCCGAGGCATCCCGATCAGCACGCGGCTCACCTCGCCGACCGCGGGCACGCTGATCAAGGCGCGCGGATGCTACATCTGCAAGCAGCCGTACACCCTGGTCGACGCGTTCTACCACCAGCTGTGCCCCGAGTGCGCCGCGCTCAGCCACGCCAAGCGCGACGCGCGCACCGATCTGAGCGGCATGCGCGCGCTGCTCACCGGCGGCCGGGCCAAGATCGGCATGTACATCGCGCTGCGCCTGCTGCGCGACGGCGCGCACACGACGATCACCACCCGCTTTCCGCGCGACGCCGTGCGCCGGTTCAAGGCGCTGCCCGACTCGGCCGAGTGGATCGACCGCCTGAAGATCGTCGGCATCGACCTGCGCGACCCGGCCCAGGTCATCGGCCTCGCCGAGGACGTCGCCGCCGCGGGGCCGCTCGAGATCCTGATCAACAACGCCGCGCAGACCGTGCGCCGCTCACCGGGCGCGTTCCAGCCGCTCGTCGACGCGGAGCTCGTGCCGCTGCAGGATGAGGGACCGATGCCCGAGCTGGTCACCTTCGGTCACACGAGCGACCCGCACCCCGAGGCCCTCGCCCGCTCGGTCTCGTCGCATCCGGTGCTCGCCGCGGCCGTCGCGCGCGCCGAGGAGCTCACCGAGTTGGCGATGGCCCCGGGCTCGAGCTCGCTCGAACGGCACGCCTCCGGCACCGCCATCGACGCCGGCGGGCTCGTGCCGGATCTGCACGAGAGCAACTCGTGGTCGCAGTTCGTGCACGAGGTCGACCCGCTCGAGATGCTCGAGGTGCAGCTGGCCAACACGACCGCGCCGTTCATTCTGATCTCGAAGCTGCGCGCCTCGATGGCCGCGAGCTCCGCGCGGCGCAAATACATCGTCAACGTGAGCGCGATGGAGGGCGTCTTCGGTCGCGGATACAAGGGCCCGGGGCATCCACACACCAACATGGCCAAGGCGGCGGTGAACATGCTCACGCGCACGAGCGCGCGCGAGATGTTTGAGAGCGACCGGATCCTGATGACGAGCGTCGATACCGGTTGGATCACCGACGAGCGCCCCCACCCGACGAAGATTCGCCTGGCCGAGGAGGGCTTCCACGCGCCCCTCGACCTGGTCGACGGCGCGGCCCGCGTGTACGACCCGATCGTGCGCGGCGAGGCGGGCGAAGACCTGTTCGGCGTGTTCCTCAAGGACTACGCGCCCGGGGCGTGGTGAGCGCGGGCGGGGGTGGTCTGCCCCCGGTCGGCAGCCGCGTGGTCGTGCGCTACCTGCTGCCGAGCGGTCAGGCCACCGACGCGCTCGGGATCCTGCTGCACGCCGACGCGGACGGGCTGAGCGTCGACGGCAAGCGCGGCATCGAGCACATCGCGCGCGGCACCGTCATCGCCGCAAAGCAGGTGCCCCCGCCGCCGGAGCCGCGGCGCACGCGCGGGTCGGCGGCGCGGGAGCACGGTGAGCCCACGGAGTGATGGGGCGGGCGAGGCTGGCGCGGGGGCCCGGCAGTGCTGGTGCGAGAGGGCGGGCAGTGCTGGTGCCGCGGCCGGGCAGTGGCCGTCTCGGGGTGAGTGCGCCGTGCACCTGCACCTGGTGCCTCGGGGCATCCCGCGCTCGGACGTCCCGCACAGGAGCGGACACGTACACTGGAGGGTGATCCTCATCCAGCCGTGAAAGACGCCTGCGCCGTGACCACCACCACACCATTCACACCCCGCCTCGAAGTGCGGCACGTGCAGCTGTTGCGCGCCGGTTTCGCGGCGCTCGCCGCGGCCATGGTGACGTTCAGCGCCGACCATTCCGCGCAGCTGGGCCTCTCGGTCTTCAGCGGCTTCGCGATCGCGACCGCCCTCGTGCTGCTCCTCGCCGCCTGGCTGAGCTACCCGTCCGGCGTGCGCGCCCCGATCGTCACGCAGGCGATCTTCACGGGCATCGCCGGCATGGTCGCGGGGCTCGGCGGGCTTCGCACCCCCGAGATGCTCTTCTCGGTGCTCATCTCCTGGGCGCTGATCACCGGCTTCATCGAGGCGATCACGGGGTTCCGCGCCCGCCGCCCCCGCAGCGCCGAGGCCCGCGACGGCATCACCATCGGGGTGCTCACGATGCTGCTCGGGCTCGTGCTGATCGCCGTCATCTTCTTCGCCCCCCAGCCCTACAACGTCGAGGGGCACGAGTTCGTGCTGACCCGCACCATCGTCGCGGTGGGACTGTTCGGTGGGTACGTCGCGGTCGTCGCGGTGTTCCTCGCCATCGCCGGGTTCTCGCCGCGCCGTTTCGCCGTGCATTCCGGTGACGTGGATGCCGCAGCCGAGGCATCCACCGACGACATCGCTCGGGCGGCAGGCGCCGCCTCCACTCCGAACCCAACGAGGGACAACGCGTGACTGACAAGCCCACCCGCCGTGCTCTGCTGCGGCCCCTGCACATCCTGCTCGTAGCCTTCGGCTCCGCGCTGTTCGCCGCCGTGATCACCCTGATGACCACGCGCGACCTGTTCTACATCGCCGAGGGCGTCGACAAGTTCCCGATCACGCTCGTCGTGTTCGGGGCGACGTTCATCGGCATCCTGCTGATCATCGCGCTGCTGCTGCTCGCGATCGACCCCGCCGAGTTCGACCAGAAGGTCGCCCGCGGCGTGCTCCTCCCGCCCGGGGAGGACGGCGAGATCGGCACCACCGGCCCCGGCGCCGGCGCGGGCGGGCCGAAGCGGGGCTAGCAGCGCAGCTGACACGAACGGCAGCTGACACGAAAACGGCAGCTGACACGAAACGTCGAGGGCCTTTCGGTCCTCGACGTTTCGTATGTCAGGGGGTGCACCGCCGCGGCGTCGCCGCCGCGTGCCGGGAGCCGCCTAATTCAGGTACTCGAGCTGCGCGCTCGCGATCCCCAGGTACGTCGCCGGGGTGAGGGCGAGCAGGCGCGCGCGGGCGTCCTCACCGATGTCGAGCCCGCCGATGAACTCCGCGAGCTCTGCCTGGCCGACGCGGCGGCCGCGCGTGAGGTCCTTGAGCACGGCGTACGGGTCGCTGATCTTCGAGCGGCCCGCGGTGATCTCGGCGCGGATCACGGTCTGGATCGGCTCGGCGAGCACCTCCCAGTTCGCCTCGAGGTCGGCGGCCAGCACCTCGGCCGAGAGCGAGATCTCACCGAGTCCGCGCAGGATGTTGTCGAGGGCGAGCAGCGAGTGGCCGAAGGCGACGCCGATGTTGCGCTGCGTCGTCGAGTCGGTGAGGTCGCGCTGCATGCGCGAGGTGACGAGCGTGGCGGCGAGCGAGTCGAACACGGCGCTGGCCAGCTCGAAGTTCGCCTCGGCGTTCTCGAAGCGGATCGGGTTGATCTTGTGCGGCATGGTCGACGAGCCGGTCGCGCCGGCGACGGGGATCTGCGCGAAGTAGCCGAGCGAGATGTAGGTCCACACATCGGTGGCGAGGTTGTGCAGCACGCGGCCCGCGTGCGAGACGCGGTTGTAGAGCTCGGCCTGCCAGTCGTGCGACTCGATCTGCGTCGTCAGGGGGTTCCACTCCAGCCCGAGCGACTCGACGAAGGCGCGCGAGAGGGCCGGCCAGTCGACGTTCGGCTCGGCGCTGACGTGCGCGGCGAACGTGCCGGTGGCGCCCGAGAACTTGCCGAGGTACTCGGAGGCATCAATCTGGCGCGCGATGCGCTCGAGGCGGTACGCGAACACGCCGAACTCGCGGCCCATCGTGGTCGGCGTGGCCGGCTGACCGTGCGTGCGCGAGAGCATCGGCACGTCGCGCATCTCGAGGGCCATGGCGCGCAGGCGGTCGAGCACCGCGCGGAACTTGGGCAGCCACACCTCGGTGACCGCGCGCTGCACCGTGAGCGCGTACGAGACCGAGTTGATGTCTTCGCTGGTGCACGCGAAGTGGGTGAGCTCGGCGATCGAGTCGAGGCCGAGCGTCGTGAGGCGATCGCGCACGAGGTACTCGACGGCCTTCACATCGTGGCGGGTGATGGCCTCGCGCGCGGCGAGCCAGTCGATCTCGGCCTGACCGAACTCGGTGTAGAGGGCGCGCAGCGCGTGCTTCTGGGCGTCATCGAGCGGCGAGCTGCCGAACAGCGAGTTGTCGGTGAGCACGATCAGCCACTCGACCTCCACTTCGACGCGGGCGCGGTTCAGACCGGCCTCAGAGAGGTGCTCTCCGATGGGCGCGACGACCGAGTGGTAGCGGCCATCGAGGGGACTGAGCGGTTGGCTGGGAAGAGTAGACACGGCAGTCCTCTGCGTCGGGCGACCGTCAGGTCGGCGGGAGGTGGGCCGCCCCGGCACCGCGATCACGCGGAGTGGCGGACGGCCGGTTCCAGTTGCCGGAAAAGCGCCCGGCACGCGCGTTCAATCATACCGAGCACGGCGTCGAACATCGGCTCGTCGCCGTAGTAGGGGTCGGGGATGTCGGGTTCGCCGCGGCTTGCGGCATCGAAGCTCGACAGCAGCACGATCTTGACTGCGTCACCGTCGTGGCGGGCGCACGCGCGCAGCTCCTGGTCGCTGATGCGATCGAGCGCCACCACGAGATCGTTCTGATCGAAGGATGCCGCGGTGAACTGCCGCGCGCGATGCCTCGAGCCGTCGAGCCCTTGGTGCTCCAGCGCGAGCAGGGTGCGTGGGTCGGCGCGCTCGCCGACGTGCCAGTCCTCGGTGCCGGCGCTCGATGAGGCGACGTGGCCCGCGAGCCCCGCGCGCGTGACCAGGGTGCGAAAGACCACATCCGCCATCGGCGAGCGGCAGATGTTTCCCGCACAGACAAACACCACCCGAAACGGCGCGACAGTGCCGCTTCGAGTGGGGGTGGTCATCCACCTATTGTGCACATCCGAGGTGCCGTGCAAAAGTGCCCGCACGGCTGCGGCCCGTGCGCGAAACGGTGTCGAGGGGTGACGGGGGTGGCGGTGCGTGCTGGGCTACGGCGCGGCGGTGCCGGTGCAGTGCCGGGGGCGGTGCCTGGGACGCGGTGCGGGGGCTGCCGGCGGGGGGCAAGTGCGGCGATGCCTGCTGGGCTGCGGCACGGCGGTGCTCCGCGACTGTTCCTCCCCATGCGCCACGCCACCGTGGATGCCGTCGCCGCGCCGGCGCGTCCGCAGGGTGCGCCCCTTGGCCGTGCCGGCCGGCGCATGCTTGCGGGATGCACCGCGAGGGCGAGACGCACACAGGATCCGGCGACGCCGGGCGCACGAGTGAGGCGCTCGGCGCGCAGCACTGGCGGGTGCGCCAGGCGGTCGTGACGCTGGAGCTGCTGCGCGGGGCGCTGGCCTCGACGGCGAGTGAGATGCGCTGGCGATCCCCGGCCGCCGAGCACTTTCACCGCCGCGCCGAGATCCAGCTGTCGAACATCGATGGGCTCATCCGCGCGCTCGAGGAGCTCGACGAGGGCATGCGCCGGGCGCGCCAGCGTCTGCTGGCCCAGGCGGGCGCGGCGGGGTGAGCGATGGCGGATGAGCTTCGAGTGACGCACGGCAGCGTGGTCGAGGTCGACACCGCGCAGCTGTGGGCGGCTGCGGCTGCGATGGCGCACCAGGGCCGCCGCGTGCGCGACGTCGTGGCCGAGGTCGAGGCCGTTCGGCACGCGCTGTGGCAACTGCACGGCGGCGTCGGGTTGGACGTGCACGAGGCCGCGCGCCGCGCTGCCGAACACGCCGAGCGCACGGCCTCGGGGCTCGGGTGGCTCGGCGAACGACTCGCCCGCACCGCCGAGGAGTACGAGCGCACCGAGCTCGCCGCGCGCTGGACGCTTGCCCGCCTGCAGGGCGATGCGCACTCGCGTGCCCTGCTCGAGCAGCGCGCGACCGCGCTGGGCGTGGATGTCGCGACCCTCGACGATGGGCCGGACCTCGGTGCCCGGGCCCGCGCCTGGTGGGAGTTCGCCTCGCAGTACGCGCTCGCGCTGATGAGCAGCCCGCTCGGCCCGGTCGGCGCCGGGGCCTCGGGGGCCGCGCTGTTCGCGTTGCTCACGTTCATCGACACGCTCGATCGCGGCACGGTCTGGCGGGGCGGGGCGCTGCAGGGGCCGGCCAAGCCCGTCAGTGTGCAGCAGCTCGTCGTGCAGGAGGGTGCCGTGCGTGCGCCGCCGCTGCCACCGCTCGCGGCGCCCTCCGCCGCGGCACCCTCGGCCGCAGCATCGCCGGCGGCAGCATCGCCGGCGGCAGCATCGACGGGCACACATCCCACCCCACGTCCCACCCCACGTCCCACCCCACGTCCCACCCCACGTCCCACCCCACGTCCCACCCCGCACCCCACTGCAGATCCCACCCCACACCCAAGCCCACACCCCGCCGGGGTCGCCACCGGCTCACGCGCGCGGCCCGGTGGAAGCGCGGTGTACGAGCGCACGGTCGCGCCGCCCGAGTCGCTCGCGGCGCTGGCACGACGCATCCCGGGCGGTGCCGCCCAGGTGTCGATCGAGCGGTTCGCCATGCCGGACGGGCGCACCGAGTGGGGCGTCTACATCGCAGGGACCCGCAGCGCGGCGATGGGCGGGAGCGAGCCGTGGGACATGAGATCGAATACGGAGCTGTATTTCGGGGAGCGCTCGGCCTCCTCCGACGCGGTGCTCGAGGCCATGCGCATCGCGGGCGTGCACCCCCGCGACCCGGTGCACCTGGTCGGACATTCGCAGGGAGGGATGATCGCCGCGGGGGTCGCGGTGTCCGGCGCGTTCGAGGTCGGCTCCTTGACCACGTTCGGTTCGCCCGTGGATGCCCAGCTTCCCGAGTCGGTGCTCAGCGTTCGGGTGCGCCACGACGATGATCCCGTGGCGGCGCTCGCCGGAGCGGGCAGCATCGCCGGCACAGGATCGCCCGACAGCGTGGTGGTGAGCCGTACCGGCGACGCGCGCCCCGGCATCCACGACCTGACACTGCCCATGCACGCCCTCGATGCGTACGTGCACACGGCCGAGCAGTATCAGGGCAGCGGCGATGTCCGGGTGCGTTCGGTGGAGCGGCTGCTGGATCGCCTCGGGGAGGCGGAGCGGGTCACGCGCACCGAATACCGCGCGGTGCGACCGGACTGAGCTGGGGTGTGGCGGTCTGGCTGGGGACTACAGCTAGCGCTTCTTCTTGCGCTGCGGGCGCAGGAAGATGCCGAAGAACCAGTTGATGATCGAGATCAGCAGCGCGGCAAGCACGCCCCACCAGAAGTTCTCCACGTGCAGGCCGAAGCCGATCCAGCCGCTGATGGCGGCCGTCAGCCAGAGCAGAAACCCGTTCACGATCAGGGAGATGAGCCCGAGGGTGAGGATGTACAGCGGGAACGCGACGATCCGGATCACCGTGCCGATCACCGAGTTCACGATCGCGAAGATCGCCGCGACGATCAGGTAGGTGAGCACGATCTGCAACGTCTCGCCGGGCGCGAACGGCGAGACCGTGACCTGCAGCGCCGGAATCAGGGTGACGACCCAGATCGCGAACGCGTTGATGACGATGCGAATGATGAAGCCCATAGTGGGTCTCATGATGCCACGCCCGCCGCGCGCGCGGCAGTGCGGGGCCGGCGGCGCGAGAGCCGGCCGCGGCGGAGCCTTAGACTCTCTCGGGTGAGCACGCCCGAGAACCCCGAGACCGTCTTGCCGCACATTCGGCCCGAGATCGCCGTCCTGCCGCCCTATAAGCAGGGCACGCAGGCCTCCGCCGAGGCGTTCAAGCTCTCCAGCAACGAGAACCCGTTCGATCCGCTGCCCGGCGTTTTGGACGCGATCCTCGCGCAGACCGCGGTGAATCGGTACCCGGATGCCACGGCCGGCAGATTGCGCGCGGCCCTGGCCGAGCGCTTCGGCGTGCACATCGACGCCGTGCACATCGGCGCGGGCTCGGTGTCGATCATCTCGCAGCTGATGCTCGCGGTCGCGGCGCCCGGCGACGAGGTCGTCTTCGCGTGGCGCTCCTTCGAGGCGTACCCGGGCCTCGCGCTGGTCGCCGGCGCGACGCCCGTGCAGATTCCCCTCACCGAAGACGCACGCCACGACCTGCCCGCCATGGCCGCGGCCATCACGGAGCGCACGCGCGCCGTGATCGTGTGCAGCCCCAACAACCCCACCGGCCCCGTTGTGACGCAGGCCGAGTTCGACGCCTTCCTCGCCCAGGTGCCGCCGACGGTGCTCGTGATCCTCGACGAGGCGTACATCGAGTTCGTGACCCAGCAGGACGCGGTGGACGGTGCGCGCATGCTCGCCGCCGGTGCCCCCGCGAATCTGGTCGTACTGCGCACATTCTCCAAGGCGTATGGCCTTGCCGGCCTTCGTGTCGGGTACGCCATCGGGCACCCGCGTGTGCTCGACGCGGCACGGAGCACCGGCATCCCGCTCTCGGTCACCGCGCAGGCGGAGGCTGGCGCGCTCGCCAGCCTGGAGGCGGAGGGCGAGCTGCTCGAGCGGGTGGGCGACCTCGCGCGCCGCCGCGATGCGCTGGCGGCCGCGCTGCGCGAACAGGGTTGGCGGGTGCCGGACGCACAGGGCAACTTCGTGTGGCTCGGCACCGGCGCCGAGACGATGGCCGCCGCCGAGACGTTCATGGCGGACGGCCTCGTGGTGCGCCCGTTCGACGGCGAGGGCATCCGTATATCCGTCGGCGAGCATATGTCTGTGGAGAAAGTCCTACGGACCGCGCGCGGGATTGTTGGCAACCTTCCAGAGGGTCACGCCGCCAGGGCGCTACCGTAGAACGGTGAGCTCAACGACTGAACCTCAACTCGTGCGCGTGCTCTCGGCCGATGGGACCTTTGCGCCCACCCCCGCGGCCGAGCGCTACCTGCCCCTGATCGAAGGCCTCGCTGACGCCGAGCTCGAGCAGTTCTACCGCGACATGGTGACGATTCGCGCCTTCGACCGGGAGGCGACGAACCTGCAGCGCCAGGGCCAGATGGCGCTGTGGCCGCCAAGCCTCGGGCAGGAGGCGGCCCAGGTCGGCTCGGCACGTGCGGCGCGCACGCAGGACCACCTCTTCCCGTCCTACCGGGAGCACGTGGTGTGCACGATCCGCGGCGTCGATCCCGTCGACATCATCCGCCTGATGCGGGGCAACACGCACGGCGGCTGGAACCCGTTCGACCCGGCAAACGGCAACACCCACCTCTACACCCTGGTGCTCGGCGCCCAGGCGCTGCACGCCACGGGGCTTGCGATGGGCATCGCCTTCGATGGCCGCTCGGGCAGCGGCGACCCGGAGCGCGACGAGGCGGTCATCGTCTATTATGGCGACGGGGCATCCAGCCAGGGCGATGTGCACGAGGCCATGGTGTTCGCCGCCAGTTACAACGCGCCCGAGGTCTTTTTCCTGCAGAACAACCAGTGGGCGATCTCGGTGCCCGTCGCGACCCAGGCGAAGGTGCCGCTGTATCGCCGCGCCGACGGCTACGGGATCCCCGGTGCCCAGATCGATGGCAACGACGTGCTGGCGAGCTTTGCCGCGACCCGTGCCGCCCTCGACTCGGCGCGGGCGGGCGAGGGCCCGCAGTTCATCGAGGCCGTGACCTACCGCATGGGCGCGCACACGACGAGCGATGACCCGACGAAGTACCGTCGGCGTGACGAAGAGCACGAGTGGGCCGGGCGCGATCCGATCGCGCGTTTTGGCAGCTACCTGCGGGGGCGCGGCGCATCCGAGCGCTTCTTCGACGAGGTCGACGAGGCGGCGCGCGAGTATGCGAACGACACCCGGGTGCGCACCCTCGCGCTGCAGCCCCCCGAAGCCGAGACCATGTTCGCGCACGTCTACTCCGAGCCGCACCCGCGCGTGCAGGAGCAGCGCGAGTGGCGCAGGCAGTACGAGGCGACCTTCGATGTCGCCGCGGCCGAGACGGGAGCGAGCGAATGAGCGTCGCAGCAGGCATTGACGTGACCGCCGGCACCGAGAGTGCGCCCCGCGCGGATGCGCGCCCGGCCGCGGAGGTGACCCGCGGGATCGAGAAGATGACGATCACGCGCGCGCTCAACGAGGGGCTGCGCCGTGCCATGACCGAGAGCGACCGGGTCGTGCTGATGGGCGAGGACATCGGGCAGCTCGGCGGCGTGTTCCGCGTCACGGAGGGGCTGCAGGCCGAGTTCGGTGAGCGCCGGGTGCTCGACACGCCGCTGGCGGAGTCGGCCATCGTCGGCACCGCGATCGGCCTGGCCATGGGCGGCTTCCGGCCGGTGTGCGAGATCCAGTTCGACGGCTTCGTCTTTCCGGCGTTCGACCAGATCACGGCGCAACTGGCGAAGCTGACCAACCGGCACGAGGGCGCGCTGAGCATGCCCGTGGTGATCCGCATTCCCTACGGCGGCCACATCGGCGCCGTTGAGCATCACCAGGAGAGCCCGGAGGCCTACTTCACGCACACCGCCGGGCTGCGCGTGGTGAGCCCCTCGACCCCGCACGACGCGTACTGGATGATTCAGGACGCGATTCGCAGCAACGATCCGGTGATCTTCCTCGAGCCCAAGGGCCGCTACTGGATCAAGGGCGACGTCGACACGGCCGATCGCGCGGCCCCGCTGCACGCCAGCCGGGTCGTGCGCCAGGGTACGGACGTGACCCTGGTCGGTCACGGCGCGATCGTCGCGATGCTGCTCCAGGCCGCCGAGCTGGCGGCGACCGAGGGCACCAGCATCGAGGTGATCGACGTGCGCTCGCTCTCGCCCGTCGACTTCGAGCCGATCGTGGCGTCGGTGCACAAGACCGGCCGCATGGTCTACGTGCAGGAGGCGCCCGGGTTCACGAGCCTCGGCAGCGAGATCTCGGCGACCGTGTCGGAGCGCGCGTTCTACTCGCTCGAGGCACCCGTGCTTCGCGTCTCGGGCTGGGACGTGCCGTTCCCGCCGGCCAAGCTCGAGGGCGCGTACCTGCCCGATGTCGACCGCATCCTTGAGGCGGTCGACCGTTCACTCGCGTACTGATCCGACCATGCCGAAGACGGCATGCGGGAACACGCGCATCTTGCAAGACCTGAAGGGGAATCGATGACTGAGCAGAGGTTCTTGTTGCCGGACGTGGGCGAAGGGCTCACCGAGGCGGAGATCGTGTCGTGGCGCGTGGCGCCCGGAGACACCGTCGCGGTGAACGACGTGATCGTCGAGATCGAGACGGCGAAGTCGATCGTCGAGCTCCCGTCGCCGTTCGGCGGCGTGGTCGGCACGCTCCTCGTGAACGAGGGCGACACGGTCGACGTCGGTGCCCCGATCATCACCGTGCTGAGCGAGGCCGGCGCGGCGGATGCCGCGGCGCCCGCTGGAGCGCACCCGCACAGCGCGAACCCCGACGCGGCCGAGCTCGAGGCCGATGTGGCCGCGAGCATCTCGGAGGAGGAGTCGGGGGATGCCGGATCGGGTGCCGTGCTCGTGGGGTACGGCACGGCCGAGCCGGTCTCGTCGCGTCGGCGCGGCCGGGCCGCCACCGCGCAGGCTGGGGCCGGCGCATCCGGGGCGACGAGCGGGGCGGCGGGTGCCGCGGCGCCCACCGAGCTCGGCGGACGTCTCGCCGGCGCCCCCGTCGAGCCGAGGCGCCCCGCAAGCATTCCCGCTGCGGCATCCGCCGCGGTGATCGCGAAGCCGCCGATTCGAAAGCTCGCGAAAGACCTGGATGTCGACCTCGCGACGGTGCAGCCGACCGGCCTTGCCGGCGAGATCACCCGCGACGACGTCATCCGCCATGCGACGCAGGCCAGCGTGTTCCGCAACATCCAGACCCCCGAATGGCGTGAGGATCGCGAGGAGATCATCCCCGTCAAGGGCGTGCGCAAGGCCATCGCGACGGGCATGTCGCGCAGCGCCTTCACCGCGCCGCACGTGTCGGTCTGGGTGGATGTCGACGCGACGCGCACCATGGAGTTCGTCCGCCGGCTCAAGGCCTCGCCCGACTTTGCGGGCGTGAAGGTTTCGCCCCTGCTGATCATGGCCCGCGCCATGATCTGGGCGGTGCAGCGCAACCCCACGGTGAACTCGGCCTGGGTCGACACCCCGGACGGTGCGCAGATCGTCGTGCGGCACTACGTGAACCTGGGCGTGGCCGCGGCGACGCCGCGCGGGCTCATCGTGCCGAACGTGAAGGACGCGCAGGAGCTCAGCCTCCGCGAGCTGGCCGAGGCGCTGGAGCGCCTCACGATCACGGCGCGCGATGGCAAGACGACCATGGAAGATCAGGCCGGCGGCACGATCACGGTGACCAATATCGGTGTCTTCGGGATGGATGCCGGCACCCCGATCCTGAACCCCGGCGAGGTCGCCATCGTGGCGATGGGCACGATCAAGCAGAAGCCCTGGGTCGTCGACGGCGAGGTGCGGCCGCGGTACGTCACCACCGTGGCCGGCTCGTTCGATCACCGCGTGGTCGATGGCGATGTGGTGTCGCGCTTCGTCGCCGATGTTGCGTCGGTGCTCGAGGAGCCGGCGCTGCTGCTCGACTGACGGCTCGCGGCCGCCGATTGTGGCGGGCTGCGTCGTTCCACGTGAAACACGCACTTGAGAATGGTTATCAATAGGGCGTAGGGTTGACCCGTGCACTCCTCACGCCGCCTGCCTCTGCCCGCTCTCGCGATGGCGGCGCTCGCCGCGCTCGCGGCGATCATGCTCGTGCTCACCGGCTGCGCCGGCGCCCCGGAGGGCGGCGCGAGCGGCGAGGGGTCGGCGAAGCGGGTGCAGATCGTGGCATCCACCAACGTCTACGGCCAGATCGCCGAGCAGATCGGTGGCGACCGGGTCGATGTGACATCGATCATCTCTTCGGGTTCGCAAGACCCGCACTCGTACGAGGCGACCGCCCGCGATCAGCTCGCGATCTCGCGTGCGCAGCTCGTGATCGAGAATGGCGGCGGATTCGACGCCTTCATCGCGAGGCTCATCGCTGCCGCCGGCACCGACCCCGTGATCATCACCGCGGTCAACTTCGCGGAGGACGCGCCCGATTCGCACGAGGGCGACGGGCACGAGGCTGACGCGGATGTGCACGGCGCTGATGCGCACGACGCTGATGCGCACGATGGTGATGTGCACGACGCCCACGCGCACGACGCCCACGCGCACGACGCTGACGATGCCCACGCGCACGATGCTGATGGGCATGACACCGGCACACATGACGCTGACGCGCATGACGAGGCGGCGCATGACCACGACAACGAGCACGTCTGGTTCGACCCGGCGGCGATGAGCCGCCTGGGCGCGCAGCTTGCCGCCGACCTCGCGACGCTCGATCCGGAGGGCGCCGGGGAGTTCGCCCGCAACGCCGCCGATTTCGCCCTCGAGCTCGAGGCCGTGCAGGGTGAGATCGCCCGCATCGGCGCCGAGCACGCGGGGGAGGGCGTCTTTCTCAGCGAGCCGCTCGCGGCCGCGCTTGCCGCGGAGACCGGTCTCGTCGACGTCACGCCCGAGGGCTTTGCCGCGGCGGTCGAGGCCGGGCGCGATGTGTCGCCGTCGGTGCTGCTCGCCTCGCTGCGGGTGATCGAGGGTGGCGAGGCGCGCGTGGTGTTCGTCAACGCGCAGACCGCGGGCGCCGAGACCAAGCGCATCATGGATGCCGCGACCGCGGCGAATATTCCGATCCTGGCATTTACCGAGACGATCCCCGAGGGTTCGGCGGGTGTGCGCACGGCGAGCTACCCGGAGTGGATGGCCGACAACGTGGCGCGGCTCGCGGCCGCGCTGGCGGAGGGGACGTCAACCCCGGCTGCGGCTGCGGCTACGGCTGCGAGCGAGCCCACGGCTGAACCGACAGCCGCCTCGGAAACGGGCACGGGCACGGGCACCGGAACGGCGGTCGCCGCATGATCGCCGCGGCGGGAGCACCCGTGCTCGATATTGCCGGGGCGGCGCTTGTGCGCGGCGACCGCGAGCTGTGGAGCGGCCTCGATCTTCAGGTGCGTCCCGGCGAGTTCCTCGCGGTGCTCGGCCCGAGTGGTTCGGGCAAGACGACGCTGCTGCGCGCGATCCTCGGGCTGCAGCCGCTCAGCGCCGGCACGGTCACCGTCGCGGGCCGCCCCGTGCGCCGCGGCAACCCCGCGATCGGCTACATCGCCCAGACCCGCCCCCTCCCGCCCGAGACCAGCCTGCGAGCCCGCGATCTTGTCGAACTCGGCGTCAACGGCACCCGCCTCGGCCTTCCGCTGCGTCGTCGCAGCGACCGGGAGCGCGTCGACCAACTGCTGCGCGACGTGGGCGCCGAGGCATACGGCGATCGCCCGGTGGGCCTGCTCTCCGGCGGCGAGCAGCAGCGCCTGCGCATCGGCCAGGCGCTCGCCGACAACCCGGCGATCCTGCTGTGCGACGAGCCGCTCTCCAGCCTGGACCTCGCAAACCAGCAGGCCGTCACCGCGATCATCGATCGGCAGCGCCGTGAACGCGGCGCTGCCGTGCTGTTCGTGACGCACGACATCAACCCGATCCTCGGCATGGTCGACCGCGTGCTCTACATCGCAGGCGGCCGGTTCACCCTCGGCACCCCAGATGAGGTGCTGCAGACCCACGTGCTCACCGAGTTGTACGGCGCGCCCGTCTACGTGCTGCGCGCCGGCGATCGTCTCGTCGTGGTCGGCGTCCCGGACGCGGACCATCCCCACGCCCACGACGACGTCGATCACGCCACGGGAGGCGACGCATGAGCGCCATCACCGAGGCGGCGTCGGCACGCGCAGTGTTCGGGCGCGCGCCACTCGTGTCATGGGACGACGTCTTCTCCTTTCAGGACTATGGTGCGCTGCTCGCGCTGGTGCAGAACTCGCTGATCGCCGGCGCGGTGCTCGGCCTGGTCGGCGGGCTGATCGGCGTCTTCGTGATGCAGCGCGACCTCGCCTTCGCCGTGCACGGCGTGAGCGAGCTCTCGTTCGCCGGCGCCGCCGCGGCCCTGCTGTTCGGCTTCAACATCGTGGGCGGCTCGCTCGTCGGCGCCATGGTGGCCGCACTGCTGATCGGCGTGCTCGGGGCCAAGGCCCGCGATCGCAACTCGATCATCGGCGTGCTGATGCCGTTCGGCCTGGGCCTTGGGATCCTCTTCCTCTCGCTCTATGACGGCCGCAGCGCCAACCGCTTCAGCCTGCTCACCGGCCAGATCATCTCGGTCGACACCCCAGACCTGGCGTGGCTGATCGGCATCTGCGTCGCGGTGTTCGTCGTGCTCCTGTTGATCTGGCGCCCCCTCCGGTTCGACTCGCTCGACCCGGCGTCGGCGGCGGCCCGCGGCATCCCGAGCTCGCTCGTGAGCATCGGCTTCATGCTGCTGCTGGGCGCCGTGGTCGCGGTGAGCGTGCAGATCATCGGCGCGCTGCTGGTGATGGCGCTGCTCGTGACGCCCGCCGCCGCGGCGATGCGGCTGAGCGCGGGCCCGCTGGCCGTGCCCGTCCTGGCGGCGGTCTTCGGCTTCGTCTCGGCGGTGGGCGGGATCCTGCTCGCCATCGCGGGCACGCTCCCGGTGAGCCCCTACATCACGAGCATCTCGTTTCTCATCTACATTCTCGCCCGCCTGGTGGCCTGGGGTCGCGCCCGGGTCTCGCGCCCGATCCCGGCCTAGACTGACGGCCATGGCGAAGCGCAATACGTGGCAGCGCGAGGCGGTGCGGGAGGCACTCGACGCCCGCGCGGGGTTCGTGAGCGCACAGGCGCTGCACCAGGCACTGCACGAGGAAGGCACGAGCATCGGCCTGGCGACCGTGTACCGGGCGCTGGCCGACCTCGCCGAACGTGGTGAGGCCGACTCGCTGCAGGGTCCCGATGGCGAGAATCTCTTCCGCGCGTGCGAGAGCACCGACCACCACCACCACCTCATCTGCCGCTCGTGCGGCATGGCGGTCGAGATCGAGGCGCGCGAGGTCGAGCAGTGGGCCCAGGCCACGGCCGCGCAGCACGGCTTCACCCAGGCGCAGCACGTCGTCGACATCTTTGGGCGGTGCCCCGCGTGCTCCGGCGGGCGCGACGGGCAGGCCGATGGGCAGCGAGGCGGGCCCGATGGGCAGCGAGATGGACAGCGCGCCGGGCAATAACCGCGCGGGCTTCCACCAGCCCACGCGCGCAGAGCTCGAGCACGATGCGCTCGCGGTCGCGCCCCGCCTGCTCGGCGGCATCCTCTGCACGCGCGTCGACGGCGTCTCGGTCGCCGTGCGCCTCACCGAGGTCGAGGCCTATCACGGGCGCGGCACGGGCCCCGTGCCCGACCCCGGCTCGCACGCCCGCATGGGCCGCACCGAACGCAACGCCACGATGTGGGGCGCGCCGGGGCACCTGTACGTCTACATGAGCCACGGCATCCACTCCTGCGTGAACGTCGCCTGCTCGCCCGACGGCGTCGCCTCCGGGGTGCTGCTGCGCGCCGGCGAGGTCATCGAGGGCATGGATGCCGCGACCGCCCGCCGACCCACGAGCCGCGCGCCGCGCGATCTGGCCCGCGGCCCGGGCCGACTCGGCAAGGCGATCGGCCTCGTCTCGGCGCGGCACAACGGGATCGATGCGCTGGCCGGGGGCGCCGAGCGCGCGGGCGCGCTCGCCCGGCTCTGGCTGCGCGACGAGCCGCTCACCGAGCTCGCCTCGGGCCCGAGGGTCGGGGTGGGCGGCCGGGCGGGCACCGCCGCGTTCCCGTGGCGGTTCTGGATCCCCGGCGACCCCACCGTGTCGCCGTTTCGGCCGGGGCGGAACGCGGTGGAAACGGAGGCCGGCCCGGGCCCCACGCAGCCGGCGCCGAATGAGCAGAGCTCGCAGGAGCCGGCGCCGAACATCCCCCGCCCGATTCAACCAAACGGCTGAGGCACCGCCCAGGCGCGGCCCGTAGGCTGAAAGCCTATGACTCCTCGACTTCTTTACCGCACCCTCGCCATCGCCGAGGTGATCACGTGGGCACTGCTGCTGACCGCGATGTTCCTCAAGTACGTGACGAAGACCACCGACGCGCTGGTGACGCCGTTCGGCGGCATCCACGGCTTCATCTTCCTCAGCTACGGGGCGATGACGATCTTCGTCTGGATCAACCAGAAGTGGAAGCCGGGCGTCGGGATCCTGGGGCTCGTGAGCGCGATCGTGCCCTTTGCCACGCTGCCCTTCGACCTGGCCATCGACAAGCGCGGGCTCCTCAACGGCGGCTGGCGCCTCGCGCCGGGCGGCGAGGAGCCTCGCGGCTTCTTCGAGCACGTGCAGGCCATGGTGCTGCGCCACCCGATCGTCTGGACGACGATCGCCGCGGTCGTGATCGCCGGCGTCTTCACCGTGCTGCTCATGCTCGGCCCGCCGATTCCCCTCCCGGCATAGCGGGTGCGCCCGGGCCGCGGCATCCACCCGAATCGGTGCGACGCGCCCGGCGTGCTACACTCGCCCCTTGTGCTGTGTGCGTTCTCGCGCGCAGTTTCGTACGCTCCCCTCGAATGACCCTTCACCGGGTGTCGAGTGGTGTGTGCAGACAAGGGATCTTGGGTGCGGCCGTCCGGTCGCACGGTAGCTAAGGAGAGAACATCATGGCAGCAGTGTGCCAGGTGACTGGAGCAGTTCCCGGCTTCGGTCACAACATCTCGCACTCGCACCGCCGGACGAAGCGTCGCTTCGACCCGAACGTGCAGCGCAAGACCTACTTCGTCCCCTCGCTGGGGCGCAACATCAAGCTGAACGTGTCGGCCAAGGGCATCAAGGTCATCGACGCGCGTGGCATCGAGTCGGTCGTTCGTGACCTGCAGGCGAAGGGTGTGAAGCTCTAATGGCCAAGAAGGCACAGGACGTCCGTCCGATCATCAAGCTCCGTTCGACGGCGGGCACCGGTTACACCTACGTGACCCGCAAGAACCGTCGCAACAACCCCGACCGCCTCGTGCTCAAGAAGTACGACCCCGTCGTGCGCAAGCACGTTGACTTCCGTGAGGAGCGCTAGAAATGGCGAAGAAGAGCAAGATCGCTCGCAACGAGCAGCGCAAGGTCATCGTCGAGCGTTACGCCGCGAAGCGGCTTGAACTCAAGAAGGCCCTCGTCGACCCGACGAGCACCGACGAGCAGCGCGAGGCCGCACGCCTCGGCCTGCAGAAGCTGCCCCGCAACGCGTCGCCCGTGCGCGTGCGCAGCCGTGACGCCATCGACGGCCGCCCCCGTGGCATGCTCTCGAAGTTCGGCATCTCGCGTGTTCGCTTCCGCGACATGGCACACCGTGGCGAGCTGCCCGGCGTGACCAAGTCGAGCTGGTAAGCACCAGGTTGTAAGAAGGAGGCGGGGCCCATCGGGCCTCGCCTCTTTCGTGTTTCTGGCGTGCAGTGTGTTCTGCAGTGTGTTCTGGTGCGCGCCGTGTTTCTGGCGTGCGCCGTGTTTCTGGTGCGCAGGCTGTGTTCTTGGTGCGCAGGCTGTATTCGTGGTGCAGACGCTGCGTTTCTGGCGTGCGGGCTGCCGGCGAGTGGATGCCACAGCCTGCCGCTCGCGTGCGCGTCACACCGCGAAAATCCGCGGATCGCTCTGAAATTCGATGAAATCCGCTCGCGACACGCCCGAAACCCCTCCAATCACGGCGAAAATCCGCGAGAACACGCGGGGAGTTGGTACATTCGTCACGGTCAATCAGACCAGCCGGGGACACCGCGCCTTGGTCCAAGCAATACTGCGGCCACTTCGCCGCAACGTCCGAGGAGGACATCTCC
>JAKPAC010000005.1 GCA_029779645.1 Actinomycetes bacterium
GACGCGGCATCCCGCGCCTTCGTACCCCCGAGCAGGGAAGACAGGATGCCGCCGGCAAGCGAGGTGAGGATGCTGCTGAGTTTCGCCACGACCTCACGGTAGCAATCTCCCGCCACCGCGCCCGCCACGATCCTCGGCCGCACCCTCACCCGCGCTCGCGTCGCCGCTACCGCATCGCCGCCACCGGCGCCTCCTCGCCGATCGCGTAGCCGGACTCGCCGTGCACCACCAGGTCGACGCCGGCGATCTCGTCTGCGTCCTTGATGCGGAATCCGATCGTCTTCTCGATCGCGAAGCCGATCACGAACGCGATGACGAACGAGTACGCGAGCACCCCGAGCGCCGCGATCGCCTGCACGATGAGCTGCTCGAGCCCGCCGCCGACGAACAGCCCGGTGTCGGTGGCGAAGAAGCCGAGGTACAGGGTGCCGAGCAGCCCGCCGACCAGGTGGATGCCGACCACGTCGAGCGAGTCGTCGAAGCCGAGCGCGAACTTGAGCTCGACCGCGAGGGCGCATACGACGCCGGCGAGCAGCCCGAGCAGCAGCGCCCACCCGGGCGCGAGGTTGGCGCAGGCCGGGGTGATGGCGACGAGCCCGGTCACAGCGCCGGAAGCCGCGCCGACCGCGGTCGGCTTGCCGTCCTTGATGCGCTCCACCACGATCCAGCCGATGACCGCCGCCCCGGTCGCCCCGAGGGTGTTGAGCACGATCAGCCCCGTGTCGGCGAGGCCGTTCACCCAATCGGCGCCGGCGTTGAAGCCGAACCACCCGAACCAGAGGATGGCCGCCCCGAGCAGCACCAGCGGCACGTTGTGCGGCTTGTGGTTGCCCTTCTGAAACCCGATCCGCTTGCCGAGCACCAGCGCGAGCGCGAGCGCCGCAGCACCCGCGTTGATGTGCACCGCCGTGCCGCCGGCATAGTCGATCACCTGCGCCGGGCTGTGGTCGCCGAACAGCGTGGTCCCGAGGTTCAGGATCCAGCCCCCGCCCCACACCCACGCCGCGACCGGGAAGTACACGACGGTCGCCCAGATCCCGGCGAACACCAGCCACGAGCCGAACTTCGCGCGATCGGCGATCGCGCCCGAGATCAGCGCGACCGTGATGATCGCGAACGTCGCCCCGTACGCGACGCCCAGCATCGCCTCGTTCGCGCCCTCGCCCGACGCCAGCGAGCCGAGCGCGAAGTCACTGAACGGGTTGCCCGCGAAGCCCCAGGTGCTGCCGACCGCGCTCATGTTGTAGCCGTACAGAATCCACAGCACGCTGATCAGCCCGAGCGCGCCGAAGCTCATCATCATCATGCTGACGACGCTCTTGGCCTTAACGAGCCCGCCGTAGAAGAACGCCACCCCGGGCGTCATGAACAGCACCAGGGCGGTCGCCATCACCACCCATGCCACACTGCCTGTATCCATCTCGGATTCCTCACCTCTCCAGAGCACGAAGCCCGTCCGTTCGCCCCTCGAGGGGCATCTGCGCAACGGGTGAGGTCAGTCTGACCGGCGGTGATTTCGGGCAGCGCGCATGTCTGGTTTCGCGCACGTTACGGCTGCGGCATCCACGTGAACAACAGATTTCGGCACGCTGAAAACGGCGCGCGAATGCGCCCGGAGGCGGCTGTGGATGCCCCGATCCGACGCCGCGCGGTCGCCGGGCCCGCGCGGGCTAGATCGCCGAGAGCGCGATGAGGCGCGAGATCGCGCGCAGGTACTTCTTGCGGTAGCCGCCCGCGAGCATCTCGGGCGAGAACACCTGGTCGAGCGCCAGGCCGGTGGCGACGACCGGGATCTGCGCGTCGTACACGCGGTCGACGAAGGCCACGAAGCGCAGCGCCGCCGATTGGTCGTTCAGCTGGTGCACCTCGCGCAGGCCGATCATGTCGACGCCCTCGATGAGGCGGATGTACCGCGAGGGGTGCACCTGCGCGAGCCGCGCGATGAGCCCCGAGAACTCGTCGCTCGAGACCACCCGGTCGGCGGCGGCGTCCGTCACCAGCTCGCCGTAGTCGGCGTCGCTCACCACGCGCGCGTGCCCGTCGAGGGCGCGCTGGCGGAAGTCGGTGCCGTCGATGCGGATCGTCTGGAAGTTCGACGACATCGCGTGGATCTCGCGGAGGAAGTCCTGTGCCGCGAAGCGCCCCTCGCCGAGCGCATTCGGCGGGGTGTTGGACGTCGCGGCCAGCTTCGTGCCCGAGGCGACGAGCTCGCCCAGCAGGCGGGTCATCACCATCGTGTCACCCGGGTCGTCGAGCTCGAACTCGTCGATGCACAGCAGCTGCGCACCGCGGAACAGCTCGACCGTCTGCTGGTAGCCGATCGCGCCCACGAGCGCCGTGTACTCGATGAACGAGCCGAAGTACTTCCGCCAGCCGGGGAACGCATGGTAGATCGACGCCAGAAGGTGCGTCTTGCCGACGCCGAAGCCGCCGTCGAGGTACACGCCGGGCGGCAGCTCGGGCTGCTTGGGCTTGCGCGAGAACATGCCGCCGCGCTTGGCGGGCGCCCCGACGCCCGAGAACAGCATGAGCAGGTCCTTCGACTCCTGCTGCGACGGGTACGCCTCGTCGGCGCGGTAGGTCTCGAACCGCGCGTCGTAGAACTGGGGCGGGGGCGTGAGCGCGGCGACCATCTCGGCCCCGGTCACCTCCGGCTGACGCTCGATGAGGTGGATGACGCCGGGTGCTGCCGTGCTGGTGCTCATGAGAGGTTCCTGTGTCGAAGTCTTCCCGCTCGGGCGCGGACCACCGTCGACCGCCGTAGGCTTGGAGCGACGCAGACAATCCTACCGTCGTCAGCCTCCGCGATGCCCCGAGCTGTTTCGGGACGCCCTCGCGGCTCAACCTGGAGGTCACCGTGACCGTCGAGTTCGACACCACCGAAGCCAAGTTCGCCGACTACGCCGAGCCCGGGCGGCTCGTCAGCACCGAGTGGCTGCAGGCGCACCTCGGCGCGCCCGGGCTCGTAGTGGTCGAGAGCGACGAGGACGTCCTGCTGTACGAGGTCGGGCACATCCCGGGCGCGGTGAAGGTCGACTGGCACACCGAGCTCAACGACCCGGTCGTGCGCGACTACGTCGACGGCGAGGGCTTCGCCGCGCTCATGCGCCGCAAGGGCATCTCGCGCGGCGACACCGTGGTCATCTACGGCGACAAGAGCAACTGGTGGGCGGCGTACGCCCTGTGGGTGTTCACCCTGTTCGGCCACGAGGACGTGCGCCTGCTCGACGGCGGCCGCGACAAGTGGATCGCCGAGGGGCGCACGATGACCACGGATGCCCCGGCCCAGACGCCGAGCGAGTACCCGGTCATCGAGCGGCAGGACGCCGCGATCCGCGCGTACCGCGAAGACGTTCTGGCGCACTTCGGCAAGCCGCTGATCGATGTGCGCTCGAGCGAGGAGTACACCGGCGAGCGGACCCACATGCCCGCATACCCCGAGGAGGGGGCGCTGCGCGGCGGCCACATCCCCTCTGCCCGCAGCGTGCCGTGGGCCCGCGCCGCGGCGGAGGACAGCACCTTCCGCCCCGCCGCGCAGCTGCGCGAGATCTATGAGGGCGAGGCGGGGCTCGCTGAAGGCGACGACGTCATCGCATACTGCCGCATCGGCGAGCGATCGGCGCACACGTGGTTCGCCCTGAAGTACCTGCTCGGCTTCAGCAGCGTGCGCAACTACGACGGCTCGTGGACGGAGTGGGGCAGCGCCGTGCGCGTCCCCATCGTGATGGGCAGCGAGCCCGGCGCCGCGCCGAGCCCGACGCCCGCGCGCTGAGCCTGACCGCGCGCTGAGCCTGGCCGCTCGCCCCGCGCCGCGCCGGCTTACTCGCCCGGCGCGCGCTGCAGCACGAAGACCGGGATGACCCGCTCGGTCTTGCGCTGGTAGTCGGCGTAGTTCGGGAACGCCGCGACCGCACGGTCCCACCACAGCGCGCGTTCCTCGCCGCTGAGCTCCCGGGCCTCATAGAGGTGCTTCTGCGCGCCGTCCTGCAGCTCGACGAGCGGGTTGGCCTTGAGGTTGTAGTACCAGCGTGGATGCTTCGGCGCGCCGCCGATCGACGCGACGACGGCGTACTGCCCGTCGTGCTCGACGCGCATCAGCGCGGTCTTGCGCAGCAGCCCGCTCTTCGCCCCCGTGCTGGTGAGCACGATGACCGGCTTGCCGTGCAGCTCCGTGCCCTCGGTGCCGCCGGAGCTCTCGATCAGCTCAGCCTGCTTGCGCGCCCACTCCGTGGTGCTTGGTCCGTATTCTCCGACGAGTGCCATGCCCTCATTCTTCACCCGGATCCGCCACCCGGGGCCGCTCACGACGCCGTGACGGGGCCTGGGCCGATGCGTCCATGGGAGAATGAGCGGGATGTCTGAGACCACGCTCCCCACCGCCCTCGCCGAGATCCGTGACGAGTTCCTCGAGCTCGACGAGCCCGTCCGCCTGCAGCTGCTCCTCGAGTTCTCGAACGAGCTGCCGGACGTCCCCGCCCGATACGCGGGGCACCCCGAGCTCACCGAGCGCGTGGTCGAGTGCCAGTCCCCCGTGTACATCGTGGTCGACGTCGACGATGCAGGCCTGGTGCACATGCACGCCACGGCGCCGCGAGAGGCGCCCACCACCCGCGGGTTCGCGAGCATTCTCGTGCAGGGCATCAGCGGCCTCACCGTCGACGAGGTCCTCGGCATCCCCGACGACTTCCCCCGCACCATCGGGCTCACGCGCTCCGTCTCGCCCCTGCGCATCTCGGGCATGACCGGCATGCTGCTGCGGGCCAAGCGTCAGGTTCGCGAGAAGTCGGGCCGGTGACGAGGCTCTTCGAGCTCGTGCCGAGCACCCTCGACGCCGTCGAGGTGCCCTCGGAGGCCGCATCCGCGTTCATCGCCGCCCGCTACGCCCGCGACGACGCCGCCTACGTGCGCCTGAACATGATCACCAGCCTCAACGGCGCGGCGGCCGGCGGCGACGGCACCAGCGACACCCTCACGAGCGCGGTCGACCGCACCGTGCTGCGGGCGATCCGTGACGACGCCGATGTCGTCGTCGTGGGCGCGCAGACCGTGCGCGCCGAGGGCTACGTGCTGCCGCGCTCCGCCCTGCTCGCCGTCGTCACCCGCTCGGGCGAGCTCGGCGGCCACCGCTTCGAGCCCCGCCCCGGCGCCGCCACGCGCGTGCTGATCGTGTGCCCCGAGGGCTCGCCCGCGCACCGCGAGGGCGTCCGGCTCGCCGAGGGCATCGACGCAGAGCTCGTGCCTGTGGCGGCGCGCCCCGACGGGAGCCTCGACCCCGCAGCGATCATCGCCGCACTCGCCGCGCGGGGACACCGCCGCGTGGTGTGCGAGGGCGGGCCCGCGCTGACGGCGCAGTTCGTCGCGGCCGGCGTGATCGACGAGTACTGCCTCACGGTCGCGCCGACGATCGAGGTCGGCGAGCACGCGGTGTTCGCGGTCGCGCCCGGGGCGCGCCCCGACACGACCGTGGCAGGGATGCTCGTCGACGACGCCGGCTTCAGCTACCTCCGGGCGAGGGTTCGCCGAGCAGCTGCTGCTCCCCCAGCCACGTCGTGATCGCCTGCGACCAGCGCGCCTCGTCGTAGTTCCACAGCTTGGTGTGTCGCGCCTCGGTGAACACCTCGAGCGTCACCAGGTCGGGGCGCTCACTCGCGAGCCTGTGCGAGCCGCCGGACGGCACGAAGCCGTCGTCGTCGCTGTGCAGGATGAGGATCGGATGCCGCAGCTCGTCCGCGCGGGCCGAGGCATCCAGCTCTTCGAACGAGATCGGCGCGTCTGTGCCGGCGAACAGATCGGCGAAGTTGGACTGCAGGGCGCCGAGGGCCATTCCGGAGACCGGAGCGGGCAGGTGCAGGAGCTTGGCCTGGTACTCGAGCACGAGGCGCCAGTCCGTCACCGGGGACTCGAGCACGATTCCGGCGATCGCCGCGCTGTGCACCGAGTTCAGCGAGAGCTGCAGCACGAGCGCGCCGCCCATCGACCACCCCATGAGCAGGATCCGCCTGGCGCCGTGCCGGAGCGCGTGACCGACGGCCGCATCGACATCACGCCATTCGGTGGCTCCGAGGCCGTAGGTGCCGGCTCGGGAGCGGGGCGCCTCGCCGTCATTGCGATACGAGACCACCAGGACCGGCATCCCGAGCCGATGGAACAGCGAAACGGCCCGCAGCGTCTCGGCGCGCGTGGTACCGCGGCCATGCACCTGAATCACCCAGGTCTCGGCGGAGGGCGCCTGCGCGTCCGGCGCCGGGAACAGCCACGCGGGGCAGGGCCCGAGCGGCGAGCCGATCAGCTCATCGGTGAACGGGATGTGCAGCTGCTCAGGACGGTCGAAGTACCAGCCGCTGAAGGTGGCCGCCTGCTCGAGGCGGGCGGTCTCGTCGATCTCGGTGAGCAGCTTGCGCGTGACGGTTGTCTCGGTCTCCGCGAGCACGGTGCCGAGCTTCACGTAGGACTGCGTGCCGACGGTGGCGAGCCCGTAGCGGCCCGGCAGGCGGGTGTCGGGCGTGCGCGTGAGGGTGATCGTCTGGGCGGCGGTGTCGAGGTCGACGATGCGCGTGTCCTGCTCCCGCGCCGCGGGCGTGACCACCCGGCGCGCCATGCGCAGCGACACCGCGCCGGCCACCGCGGCGACGCCTGCGAGGCCCGCCGCGAGCACGATGACGGCGAGCCGGATCGAGCGGCCGAGAGTTGCCGCCGAGGGGCGAGGCGACCCGGCGTGCCTATGCTGTTTCATCGATCCCCCACTCTAGTCTGTGGTCGTGACAGGCACCCACGGACCAGGCAGCGGCTCCTCCGTGTTCGAGCGCGCGGCGGAGGCCGTGCGGAACACCCGGCTGCGCGACGACCTGCTTGTCCGTGAGATCGCCGCGCCGGGCGGCCTCGCCCGCGAGGCCATCGCGCTCGCGGCCGACATCCGCCCCGACGTGGACGGCGAAGACTCTGTCTATGGCAACGGAAGGTTCATCTTGCTCTACGACCCGTCGGTCCCCGAGGCCTGGGGCGGCCCGTTCCGCATCGTGTGCTTCGCACAGGCGCCGCTCGAAACCGAGATCGGCAGCGATCCCCTCCTCGCCGAGGTGGCCTGGTCGTGGCTGACCGATGCGCTGGGGTCCCGGCACGCCGAGTATCACTCGGCGTCGGGCACCGCGACAAAGAGCCTGTCGACGGGCTTCGGCGAGCTGGCGGCCGAGGGCAGCGGCGCGCAGATCGAGCTGCGCGCGTCGTGGACGCCTGGCCCCGGTGATCTCTCGAAGCACGTCGAGGCCTGGGCGGAGCTGCTCTGCATGCTCGGCGGCCTCCCGCCCGGCTCCGAGAATGTGGCCGTCTTCGGCGCGAGGCGAGGCCCGCGTGACTGAGTTCGAGGTCATCGACAATGTTGACGACGCACTGCGCGCCTCCGAGCACCTCGCGGCCGGCACCGGTCCGGTCGCGATCGACGTCGAGCGCGCCTCCGGGTTCCGCTATTCGCAGCGCGCCTACCTGATCCAGGTCTTCCGCCGCGACGGCGGGCTCTACCTGTTCGACCCCCCTGCGATCGGCGACTTCCGCGCCCTCCAGTCCGCGATCGGCGACGAGGAATGGGTGTTCCACGCGGCGAGTCAGGATCTTCCGTCGCTGCATGAGCTCGGGCTGCGCCCCCCGATGATCTTCGACACCGAGCTCGCCTCGCGCCTGCTCGGCAAGGAGCGCGTCGGCCTGGGCGCGGTGGTCGAGGACACGCTGGGCATCACGCTCGCGAAGGCGCATTCCGCCGCCGACTGGTCGACCCGCCCGCTCCCCGAATCGTGGCTCGAGTACGCGGCCCTCGACGTGGACCACCTCGTGAACGTGCGCGACATCCTCGCCGCCGAGCTCGAGGCGCAGGGCAAGACCGAGATCGCCTATCAGGAGTTCGAGGCCGTGCGCCTGCGCGAGCCCAAGCCGCCGCGCGAAGATCCGTGGCGCAAGCTGAGCGGGCTGCACACGGTGCGCGGGCGCAAGAACCTCGCCGTGGCGCGCGCACTGTGGCAGGCCCGCGAGGCGCTCGCGAAGACCGAGGACACCGCCCCCGGGCGCCTCCTCCCCGACCGCTCGATCATCGCCGCAGTGCGCGCCGAGCCAGAGAGCCGCCAGGCGCTCGGCGCCATGAAGGACTTCAACGGCCGTGCCAGCCGCACCCAGCTGCCCCGCTGGTGGGCCGCAATCAAGGACGGACGTGCGAGCACCGACCTGCCGCCCGAGCGCATCGCGAGCGACGCGCTCCCCCCGGTGCGCGCCTGGGCCGACCGCAACCCGGCCGCCGACGCGCGCCTGAAGCGCGCGAAGCCCGCCGTCGAGGCGGTCGCGACGCAGCTGTCGATGCCGAGCGAGAATCTCCTCACCCCGGAGCTGCTGCGCCGGACCGCGTGGGCACCGCCCGCGACGGCGGATGCCGCATCCATCGGCGACGCGCTCGCGGCGCTGGGAGCCCGCCCCTGGCAGATTGAGGCAACCGCACAGGTGATCGCGGATGCCTTTGTGGCGAGCCTCCAAGAACCGGGAGAGGCCGCCGAAGCGGCCTCGTAGGTTCACCCCAAGCGACACCCACCGGGCAGGGCCTCGGTCATAGGCTGGCGGCATCCCTACCTTTGGAGGCGACGTGGCCGAGATCTCGGACGTCTTTTTCGTTGACGGCATGCGCACGCCCTTCGGGCGCGCCGGCGAAAAGGGCATGTACTGGAACACCCGCGCGGATGACCTGGTCGTGAAGGCCATCATCGCCGTGCTTGAGCGCAATCCCGCGGTCCCGAAGGATCGCATCGACGAGGTCGCGGTCGCCGCCACGACCCAGCAGGGCGACCAGGGCCTCACCCTCGGACGCACCACGGCGATTCTCGCGGGCCTCCCGCAGAGCGTGCCCGGCTTCGCGATCGACCGCATGTGCGCGGGCGCGATGACGAGCGTCACCACCCTTGGCAGCGGCATCGGCTTCGGCGCGTACGACCTCGCCCTCGCCGGCGGCGTCGAGCATATGGGCCGACACCCCCTCGGCGCGGGCGCCGACCCGAACCCCCGGTTCCTCACCGAGAAGCTGGTCAGCCCGGACGCGCTCGACATGGGCGTGACGGCCGAGCGCCTGCACGACCGCTTCCCCTCGCTCACCAAGGAGCGCGCCGACCGCTTCGGCATGCGCAGCCAGCACCGGACCCAGGCCGCCTACGAGGCCGGCAAGCTGCAGCCCGACCTGGTGCCCGTCGCCGTCAAGGATGCGAGCGGGGCCTGGGGCATCGCGAACGACGACGAGGGCCGGCGCCCCGAGACCACGATGGAGGGACTCGCCACGCTGCGCACCCCGTTCCGCCCGCACGGGCGCGTCACGGCCGGCACCGCCTCGCCCCTCACGGACGGCGCCACCATGAGCCTCCTCGCCGGCGGCGCCGCGGCCAAGGAGTTCGGCCTCAAGCCGAAGATGCGCATGGTCTCGTTCGCCTTCGCGGGCGTCGAGCCGGAGGTGATGGGCCTCGGGCCCGTCCCGGCCACCGAGAAGGCGCTGCGCAAGGCCGGCCTGCGCATCGGCGACATCGGCCTGTTCGAGATCAACGAGGCGTTCGCGGTGCAGGTGCTCGCGTTCCTCGAGCACTTCGGGATCGCCGACGACGACCCGCGGGTCAACCAATGGGGCGGCGCGATCGCGATCGGCCACCCCCTCGCGGCATCCGGCGTGCGCCTGATGATCCAGCTCGCGGCCCAGTTCGCCGAGCGCCCCGACGTGCGCTACGGCCTGACGACGATGTGCGTCGGCCTCGGCCAGGGCGGCTCGGTCATCTGGGAGAACCCGCACTACGACGGAAAGAGGTAGGCACCGCCATGACGAACTACGACGCCATCGACTTCAGCCCCCTCGCCGCACTCGGCGGCGACGACGAGGTCGTCACCCATTCCCTCGTCCGCGACGTCACGCTGCCGAGCGGCAGGGTGCTCGCCCTCATCACCCTCGACAACGGCCGCGACCACACGCGCCCGAACACGTTCGGCCCCGGAACGCTCACCGAGCTCGACGGCGTGCTCGAGGCGCTGACCGCGCGCGCCGCCGCGGGCGAGATCCACGCCGTCGGCCTGACGGGCAAGCAGTACATCCTCGCCGCAGGCGCCGATCTCTCAGACGTCTCGCGCGTCCCCTCCCGCGCGGTGGCCAAGCTCGTCGCGCAGCAGGGGCACTTCGTCCTCGGCAAGCTCGGCGCGCTCGGCGTCCCGTCGTTCGCGTTCGTGAACGGCCTCGCCCTGGGCGGCGGCCTCGAGATCGCGCTGCACTCCACGTATCGAACTGTGGATGCCTCCGCCGCCGCGATCGCCCTCCCCGAGGTGTTCCTCGGCCTCATCCCCGGCTGGGGCGGCGCCTACCTGCTGCCGAACCTCATCGGCATCGAGAACGCGCTCGAGGTCATCGTCTCGAACCCGCTGCAGCAGAACCGCACGCTGCGGCCCGACAAGGCGTTCGAGCTCGGCATCATGGACGCGATCTTCCCCGCCTCGAACTACCTCGAGGACTCGCTGCGCTGGGCCGACGGCGTGCTCGGCGGCACCGTCAAGGTGACCCGCAAGAACGAGCCCGGCAAGATCGAGCGCCTCACCAAGTGGCCGATCGCGATCAAGATGGCGCGCGGCATGCTGGAGAGCCGCATCGGCACCGTGCCGCGATCGCCGTACGTGGCGCTCGAGCTGCTGGAGGCCGCGCGCGGCGGCACGCCGGCGCAGGGCTTCGCGCGCGAGGACGACGCCCTGGCCGAGCTCATCGTCGGCGACCAGTTCGCGGCATCCATGTACGCCTTCGATCTCGTGCAGAAGCGCGCGAAGCGCCCCGTCGGCGCGCCCGACAAGAAGCTGGCCAAGCGGGTGACCAAGGTCGGGATCATCGGCGCCGGCCTCATGGCCAGCCAGTTCGCGCTGCTGTTCCTGCGCCGCCTGCAGGTGCCGGTGATCCTCACCGACCTCGACCAGGCGCACATCGACAAGGGCCTCGCGTACATCCGCGACGAGATCGGCAAGCTCGAGCGCAAGGGCCGGCTCGATGCCGACACCGCGAACAGGCTCCGCGCCCTGGTGCACGGCACGACCGACAAGCGCGAGTTCGCCGACTGCGACTTCGTGATCGAGGCGGTGTTCGAGGAGGTCGGGGTCAAGCAGCAGGTGTTCGGCGAGATCGAGCCGATCATCGCCGAGGACGCGATCATGGCCACGAACACCTCGTCGCTCTCGGTCGAGGAGATCGGCTCGAAGCTCGCGCACCCCGAGCGCCTCGTGGGCTTCCACTTCTTCAATCCGGTGGCCGTGATGCCGCTCATCGAGATCGTGCGCACCTCGCGCAGCAGCGACGCGGCGCTGTCGACCGCGTTCGTCGTGGCCAAGAGTCTCGGCAAGAACGCCGTGCTGACGGCCGACGCGCCCGGCTTCGTCGTGAACCGGCTGCTCGCCAAGGTCATGGGCGAGGCCGCGCACGCGATCGACGTGGGCACGCCGCTGCTCGCCGTCGAGAAGGCGTACGCCCCGATCGGGCTGCCGATGACGCCGTTCCAGCTGATCGACCTGGTCGGCTGGAAGGTTGCCGCCCACGTGCAGGACACGATGGCGGCGAGCTTCCCGGAGCGGTTCTTCTCGTCGGAGAACTTCCATCGTCTCGCCGAGCTCGGCGGCGAGGTCGTGGAGAAGGACAAGGCGGGCCGCGTGACCGGCTGGAGCAAGCAGGCGCAGAAGGCGCTGAAGGTGGGCAAGAGCCCGCTGAGCGAGGCCGAGATCCTCCGCCGCGTGCAGGACGGCCTCGCGCAGGAGATCAGGATCATGCTCGACGAGGGCGTGGTGCCCGAGGTCGAAGACATCGACCTGTGCCTGATCCTCGGCGCGGGCTGGCCGTTCATCGACGGCGGCGCCTCGCCCTACCTCGACCGCGAGGGCGCCTCTGAGCGGGTGTTCGGCGGCGCGTTCCACACGCCGCGGATCGCCGGGATCGAGTCGCGCGGCTGAGTCGCGCTGCGCGCCGACCACACGAAGCGCGCGCCGTGCCGGTGGATGCCGGCGCGGCGCGCGCTTCGTCGTCGGGGCGGCCGACCTGCTCGGCCGGGCGGCCCTCGTCAGACCGCCGTCGGGCGCGCGATCGGAATGCGCGTGCCGCGGACCTGCCCGATGATGTCGTCGCTGATCTTCGCCGCGGTCAGCCCGGCGTCCTCGAGGATCTGCTCGCGGCTCGCGTGCTGGATGAAGTCGTCGGGCACGCCGAGCTCGTCGACGGCCGTGTCGACCCCGGCGTCGCGCAGCACCTGCCGCACGCTCGTGCCGATGCCGCCGACCCGGACGCCGTCCTCGAGGGTGATCACGAGGCGGTGCTCGGCCGCCAGCCGCACGACGCCCTGCTGCACGGGCACGGCCCAGCGCGGATCGACGACGGTCGCGCCGATGCCCGCCGCGCGCAGGCGCTCGGCGACGCCGAGCGCGAGGGCGGCCATCGGCCCGATCGCCACGAGCAGCACGTCCGGCGCCCCGCCGCGCGCGAGCAGCTCGACGCCGTCCTCCAGGCGCTCGATCGCGGGGATGTCGGCCCCGACCTCGCCCTTCGGGAAGCGCACGACGGTGGGCGCGTCCGACACAGCCACCGCCTCGTCGAGCAGCTCCACGAGACGAGCGGCATCCCGCGGCGCCGCGATGCGGATGTGCGGGACGATCTGCAGCATGGCGAGGTCCCAGATGCCGTGATGGCTCGGGCCGTCGGGGCCGGTGACGCCGGCGCGGTCGAGCACGAACGTGACGCCCGCGCCGTGCAGGCCGACGTCCATCAGCACCTGGTCGAACGCGCGGTTCATGAAGGTGGCGTACATGGCGACGACCGGGTGCAGCCCACCGAAGGCCATGCCCGCCGCGGCCGTGACCGCGTGCTGCTCGGCGATGCCGACGTCGTACACGCGATCCGGGAAGCGCTCGGCGAAGCGCGCGAGACCGGTCGGCCGCAGCATGGCCGCGGTGATGGCGATCACGTCCTCGCGGCGCTCGCCCACGCGGACGAGCTCCTCCGAGAACACGTCGGTCCACGCGAGCGCGGTGCTGTTCGACATCGCCGCACCCGTGTCGGGGTCGATCCGTCCCACCGCGTGGAACTGGTCCTCCAGGTCGTCGAGCGCGGGCTGATAGCCGCGGCCCTTCTCGGTGATCGCGTGCACGATCACCGGCGCGCCGTAGCTCTTGGCCAGCTCGAGCGTCTCGATCATCGCCGCGAGGTCGTGCCCGTCGACGGGACCGAGGTATTTGATGTCGAGGTTCGAGTAGAGCGCCGCGTTGTTGGTCAGGCGCGAGAGGAAGCCGTGCGTGCCGCCGCGAAGCCCTCGGTACATGGCGCGACCGGCGGCGCCGAAGCGGCCGAACACGCGGCCGCTGCTGCGGTACATCGCGCGATAGCTCGGCGCGGTGCGGGCGCGATTGAGATAGCGCGCCATGCCGCCGATCGTCGGCGCATAGGAGCGCCCGTTGTCGTTGACGATGATCACGAGATTGCGCTCGTTGTCATCCGAGATGTTGTTCAGCGCCTCCCAGGTCATGCCGCCCGTGAGGGCGCCGTCGCCGACGACGGCGACGACGTGGCGGTCGGCCCGCCCCGTGCGGGTGAACGCCCGCGAGATGCCATCCGCCCAGCTCAGCGAGCTCGACGCGTGCGACGACTCGACCACGTCGTGGGGGCTTTCGGCCCGCTGCGGGTAGCCGGCCAGGCCCCCGCGCGAGCGCAGCCGTGAGAAGTCCTGACGACCGGTCAGCAGCTTGTGCACGTACGACTGGTGGCCGGTGTCGAAGATGAAGGGGTCGTCGGGCGAGGAGAAGACCCGATGCATCGCGATCGTCAGCTCGACGACGCCGAGGTTGGGCCCCAGGTGCCCGCCCGTGCGCGCGACGTTCTCCACCAGGAACGCTCGGACCTCGTCGGCGAGCTGCTGCAGCTGCTCGATGCTGAGACCGTCAAGATCACGCGGACCCGCGATCGACGAAAGAATCGTCATCCGATCCCCTTCCAATCAAGTTTCAATCTTAGCCGCGCCCCGCTTCCGCCCCGCGTGTAACGAGCGCTGCGCCGAGGCGCGTGACGCCGATGCGGCGCGCCCGCTCGCGATGCGGGGCGCGGATGCCGCGGCATGCGGCCTGCGCGGGACGAGGCATCCACGCCCCGCACACGCAGGTGGCCCCGCAGGCGCTGTGCGCGCCTGCGGGGCCACCTGATGTGATGCGCCGGGCTCCTAGACCAGCGAACGCAGCACGTACTGCAGGATGCCGCCGTTGCGGTAGTAGTCCGCCTCGCCGGGGGTGTCGATGCGCACGACGGCGTCGAACTCGACGGTCGCCTTGCCCGCGGGCGACTGCTCGCTCGGGGCTGCCGTGACGCGAACCGTCTTCGGGGTGACCCCCTCGTTCAGCTGCTCCAGGCCCTCGATCGAGACGATCTCGGTGCCGTCGAGGCCGAGCGATGCCCAGCTCTGACCGGCGGGGAACTGCAGGGGAACGACGCCCATGCCGATGAGGTTCGAGCGGTGGATGCGCTCGAAGCTCTCGGTGATGACGGCCTTCACGCCGAGGAGGCTGGTGCCCTTCGCGGCCCAGTCGCGCGACGAGCCCGAGCCGTACTCCTTGCCACCGAAGATGACGAGGGGGGTGCCGGCAGCCTGGTAGTTCTGGCTGGCGTCGTAGATGTACGACTGCGGGGCGTCGGCCTGGGTGAAGTCGCGCGTGAAACCGCCCTCGACGTTGTCGAGGAGCTGGTTGCGCAGGCGGATGTTCGCGAACGTGCCGCGGATCATGACCTCGTGGTTGCCGCGACGCGAGCCGTAGGAGTTGAAGTCCTTGCGCTCGATGCCGTGCTCGGTGAGGTACTGGCCCGCGGGGCTGGCGGCCTGGATGTTGCCGGCCGGGCTGATGTGGTCGGTCGTGACCGAGTCGCCCAGCGTCGCGAGCACGCGAGCGCCCTTGATGTCGGCGACCGGGGTCAGCTCCATCGTCATGCCCTCGAAGTACGGGGGCTTGCGCACGTAGGTCGACTGCTCGTCCCACTCGAAGGTCGCGCCCGTGGGGGTCGGCAGCGTCTTCCAGCGCTCGTCGCCCTCGAACACGCTCGAGTACTGGGTGTCGAACATCTCCTTGCTGATCGACGAGTCGATCGTGGCCTGCACCTCGTCGCTCGAGGGCCAGATGTCGCGCAGGAACACGTCGTTGCCCTCGGTGTCCTTGCCGAGCGCGTCGTTCTCGAAGTCGAAGTTCATCGAGCCGGCGATCGAGTATGCGATCACGAGCGGCGGGCTCGCGAGGTAGTTCATCTTCACGTCGGGGCTGATGCGACCCTCGAAGTTGCGGTTGCCCGAGAGCACCGCGGTGACCGCGAGGTCGTTCTCGTTCACGGCAGCCGAGACCTCGGGGATGAGCGGGCCCGAGTTGCCGATGCAGGTGGTGCAGCCGTAGCCGACGGTGTAGAAGCCGAGGTCCTCGAGGTCCTGCGTGAGGCCGGCCTTCTCGTAGTAGTCGGTGACGACCTTCGAGCCGGGCGCGAGGGTGGTCTTGACCCACGGCTTGGCCTTGAGGCCCTTCTTCACCGCGTTGCGGGCGAGCAGGCCCGCGGCCAGCATCACCGACGGGTTCGAGGTGTTGGTGCACGACGTGATCGCCGCGATGGTGACCGCGCCGTGGTCGAGCACGAACTTGTCGCCGTCAGCCAGCTCGACGTCGGTCGGCTTCGAGCCGCGCGCGGGGGCGTGGCTGCGGTGCATGTGCTGGTGGTGGCTGTGCTCGCTCTCGGGGGTGTTCGCGGGCGGGTCGGAGGCCGGGAACGACTCGGCGATCTCGAGGTCGACCAGGTCGTGCGAGATGTCGGCGTAGTTCACGAGGTCGCGATCGAACTGCTGCTTCGCGTCCGAGAGGATGATGCGGTCCTGCGGGCGCTTCGGTCCGGCGATCGAGGGCACCACGGTGCTGAGGTCGAGCTCCATGTACTCGCTGTACGTGGGCTCGTTGTCGGCGTCGTGCCACAGGTGCTGGGCCTTCGAGTAGGCCTCGACGAGGGCGACCTGCTCCGCGCTGCGGCCGGTGAGGCGCAGGTAGTCGAGCGTGACGTCGTCGATGGGGAACATCGCGGCGGTCGAGCCGAACTCGGGGCTCATGTTGCCGATCGTGGCGCGGTTGGCCAGCGGCACCGAGGCGACGCCAGGGCCATAGAACTCGACGAACTTGCCGACGACGCCGTGCTGACGCAGCATCTCGGTGATCGTGAGCACGACGTCGGTCGCGGTGACCGCGGTCGGGATGGAGCCCGAGAGCTTGAAGCCCACGACCTTGGGGATGAGCATCGACACGGGCTGGCCGAGCATGGCGGCCTCTGCCTCGATGCCGCCGACGCCCCAGCCGAGCACGCCGAGGCCGTTGACCATCGTGGTGTGCGAGTCGGTGCCGACGCAGGTGTCGGGGTACGCGCGCAGCGCGCCGCCGACCGTGCGAGTGAAGGTGACCTGGGCGAGGTGCTCGATGTTCACCTGGTGCACGATGCCGGTGCCCGGGGGAACGACCTTGAAGTCCTCGAACGCGGTCTGGCCCCAGCGCAGGAACTGGTAGCGCTCGCCGTTGCGCTCGTACTCGATCTCGACGTTGCGCTCGAGCGCGTTCTCGGTGCCGAAGAGGTCGGCGATGACCGAGTGGTCGATGACGAGCTCGGCCGGGGCGAGCGGGTTGATCCGGTTGGGGTCGCCGCCGAGCTCGCTGACGGCCTCGCGCATGGTGGCGAGGTCGACGATGCAGGGCACGCCGGTGAAGTCCTGCATGATCACGCGGGCGGGCGTGAACTGGATCTCGGTGTTGGGCTCTGCCGTGGCATCCCACGCGCCGAGCGCCTCGATCTGCGCCTTGGTGACGTTCGCGCCATCCTCAGTGCGCAGGAGGTTCTCGAGAAGCACCTTCAGGCTGAACGGCAGCTTCTCGTAGCCGGCGACAGTGTCGATCCGGAAGATCTCGTAGTCGGTGCTGCCGACTGTCAGGGTGCTTTTGGCACCAAAGCTGTTGACCGTGGACATTTGCTCAGTCTCCTTCTCAGCGGACACGAAGGTGACGATTCACCGCGCGGCGATCGACCCCGTCATGCCCCATCTTTCTCCGAAGTCGACCTGGAGGCTAGCAAGGCATGCCTAACCGTCGAAGGGCGGCATCACGCCATCAACTTCGTCGTAAATTTATCTTGATGTCGAGATAAATAATACCATCACGCCGCATCGCGACGCGGACCGACACGGAACACCGAGCGCGCCACGAGATAGCTCACGACCAGCGCGGGCGCGAACAGGGGAATGCCCATCGCGAGCTTGACGTAGCCCAGCGCGATGACGTTGCCTGCGAAGTACAGCGGCAGCTGCACCGCGAGGCGCGCGAAGAAGAGCGCGGCCCACATCAGCGACAGCCACGCCGAGATCCTGCGCTGGCGCTTGTCGGCCCGCCAGCGCGTGCCGTTCTCGGTGAGGAAGCCCGCGATCAGGCCAACCAGCGGCCACCCCACGAGCACCGAGATGAGAAACGCGCTGCCATAGCCGATGTTGGTGAAGAAGCCGAGCACGTAGTTGTCTTCGCCCCGGCCGGTGAACAGCGCGAGCGCCGCCGCCAGCAGTGTGCCGACCAGGCCCGCGATCGCCGACGAGGGCGCCGAGCGGGCGACGAGCCGGGCCAGCGTGAACACGGCGGCGAGGCCGACCGAGAGCCCGAGCGAGAGCGGGAGGTTCGCCTCCCCGGACGCCGGCGAATAGGTGATCGTGTAGGTCACGACGAACACGAGGCTGGGGACGACGGCCTCGAGGATGCCGCGCACTCCCCCGATCGAGGCCCACACCATCTGCCCGGCATCCTGCTCGCCGGCCGGATCGATCCCGGCCCGGCGTGCGGCCTGGGCGAGGGCCTCGCCGAGCACCGCGGAGGCGGACGGCTCGGCGGCTGACGGCTCGGCGGCGGAATCCTCTGCAGCGGACGCGTCGGGGAATGCCTCGGCCCCGGGGGTCTCCGCACGCTCGCGGCCCGGCGCCCCCGGATCCCCGGGTTCCCCGTCGGGCCCGGGCGCCGACGAGTCGCGCGCCATCAGCTCGCGGAGCCGGGCGAGGCCGGCATGCGAAGGGGGATGAGGTCGCGCGGCGGCATGGGCGAGCCGCCGCGAACGACGACGATCGAGCGGAACAGGTCTTCGACCTTGGCCGCGGCATCCGCATCGACCGTCGCCTCGCCGCCGATCACGCCGCGCAGGAACCAGCGAGGGCCGTCGACGCCGACGAAGCGCGCGAGCCTGGTGGCGGCCCCGCCCTCGGCGCCCGCGACGACGGGCACCTCGGCGAGCAGCTCGGGGCCGAAAGGACCCTCGCGCTCCTCGACCCGGCCGCCCTGCTGACGGACCTGGTCGCGAATCTGGTCGCGGGTGTCGCTCCACAGCCCCGTCGATCGGGGCGCGGCGAACGCCTGCAGCTGCAGCGAGGACTCGGCATAGTCAAGGCCGACGGCGACGATGCGCTTGGTCTGCTCCTCGACCTCGAGGCGCAGGTTCAGGCCCTCTCGGGGCAGGATCTTGATGCCGCCGAGGTCGATGTAGGGGCGGACCGGGTTGGCCTCGCTCTCGTCGAACGGCCCGGCGGTCGCTCGGTCGGCCGGGGCCGACTTCAGCTCGCGCCGGTCGGCCAGCTCGTCGGCGGACGCGTCATCCTGCGGGGTGTTGTCGGTCATCTGCCGCTCCTGTCGTCGTTCGAGTATCCAGTCGAGCCGAATCCGCCCTCGCCGCGCACGCTGCCGGGCAGCTCGTCGACGGGGACGAAGCGCGCCCGGGTCACCGGCATCACGATCATCTGCGCGATGCGATCGCCGACCGCGATGTCGAAGGCCTGCTCTGCGTCGGTGTTGAGCAGCGTGACCTTGATCTCGCCGCGGTACCCGGCATCCACGGTGCCCGGCGAGTTCACGATCGTGATGCCGTGCTTGGTGGCCAGCCCGCTGCGCGGCACGACGAAGGCGGCGTAGCCGTCGGGCAGCGCGATGCGCACGCCCGTGCCGACCAGGGCGCGCTGCCCTGGCTCGAGGCGCAGCGACTCGGTCGACACGAGGTCGGCGCCGGCGTCGCCCGGATGGGCATAGCGTGGAGGCTGGGAGGCGATAATGGATACGTCAACGGATTCCGTCACGCAAACGAGGCTAATGCAGAAGTATCAAGAACGACTCACCCCTTCGCTGTGGGCGTTCGGAGCTGCCACCGTGCTCGCGCCGATGGGTGCGCTCGTGCTCGCGCCGTTCGACAGCACGCTCGGGCTGATCGCCGGCACGGCCCTGGCGCTCGTGGTCATCATCGCCATGGCGACCTTCGCCCCGAAGGTCTCGGTGCAGGGCACCGTGCTGCGCGCGGGTCGCGCGCACATCGACGCCGCATGGCTCGGCGCGCCCGAGCAGCTCACGGGCGAGGAGGCCCGCAACGCGCGCGGCGTCGGCCTCGACCACCGCGCCTGGCACCTGGTGCGCAGCGGCATCGACGGCGCGGTGCGCGTGCCGATCACGGATCCCGCCGACCCCGCCCCCTACTGGCTCATCTCGACACGCACGCCCGATCGGCTCGCGGCGGCCATCCAGAACGCACGACGGGATGCCTCGAGCTGAGGCATCCCGTGCGTCTCCTGCCTGCGTGACCGGCGGTGTCGTCTACGCCGCGCATTCCTTGCAGATCGGTCCGAGCTTGCTCTCGTGATCGAACTGCATGCGGTGCTTCACCAGGAAGCACTCGACGCAGGTGAACTCGTCATCCTGCGGGGGCAGCACCACGACATCGAGCTCGAGGTCCGAGAGGTCGGCTCCCGGCAGCTCGAAGGCCGAGGGGTTGTCTGCGTCATCGACGTCAACGGCGCCGGACAGCTTGTCGGGAACCCGTTCCTTGAGCGCCTCGATCGACTCGCTGTCGTCTTCTGTCTTGCGGGGGGCGTCGTAATCCGTTGCCATGCGTGCCAGTCACATCCTTGCTTTTTCCGAGATTCGGCGGGCACAGTTTGCCTCACCTTGTCGCATTTCGCAAATGGGCCACGATTGTGAGCTCGGAGACGGAAACAGGCGGCGCGCCTATTCAATTCCCGAGTGTCTGCTGGGTGCGTGGCACCATGTCAGAACGGAAAGCGATGCGGGAGGCGTTCTGTCATGCAACAGCTCAAAGTCATCGGGACTGAGGACGACATGCTGGTCGTCGCGACCGAGGCGGGAGAGCGGTTTGCGCTCCCCATCACCGACGCCCTTCGGGCCGAGATCCGTCGCACCGGCGGCACGACTCGCGCCTCGGCTCGTGCCGAGGAGCGCGACCCGAAGGCCGTGCGGCTCAGCCCGCGCGAGATCCAGGGCCATATCCGCGCCGGCCTGTCGGCCGATGAGGTCGCCGCGCTCACGGGCGCATCGGTGGAGGACGTCGCCCGCTACGAGGGGCCCGTGCTCGCCGAGCGCCAGTTCATCGTCGCCCAGGCGCTCGCCATGCCGGTGCTGATCGGCGCGGAGCTCGACGGCGATGCCGGCGCCACCTTCGGCGCCGCGATCCGCGGCAAGCTCGCCGAGCTGCAGGCCGAGGGCGAGCGCTGGACGAGCTGGAAGGAGGCAGCCGGCTGGGTCGTCAAGCTCGAGTTCACGGCCTCCGGCATCGACCACGACGCCCGCTGGAGCTTCGACCCGCGCCGGAGCCACCTCTCGCCGCTCGGCGCCGACGCCACCCAGCTCTCGCGCCAGGGCTCGCTCCCCGAGGGGCTGATCCCCCGCTTGCGCGCCCTCGACTCGGATGCCCCGCTCAAGGACGACACGCGCTTCGACAGCGCCGCCTTCGGCCCGCGCCGCACCGCGACCGTCCCCGAGCCGGACGCGCTCGGCACGCGCACCGGCGGGGACGCCACGCCGGCTGCGGTCGCGGACGCCGCGATCAAGCGCGCCCCGAGCGACACCGCCGCCTCGGCCGAGACCGCCGACCTCCTCGAGGCCCTGCGCCGCCGCCGCGGCCAGCGCGAGCCGCGTCCCGACGGCGCCGAAGAGCGCGAGCCCGCGCCCATCGCGCCGTCGCCCTGGGCGAACCCGGCCACGCACGCGCCCGCGCCGACGCCCCCCGAGCGTCGCGACACCGCGCCGATCGCGCTGTTCGATGCGCTCGAGCCGGGCTACCAGCCTGAGGCAGAGCACGAGGCCGCGCCGAGCGGCTCGGCGCAGGACGCCCCGGCGCCCGCTCCCGCCGAGCCGGGCATCCGCCGCAAGGGCCGCGCCTCGCTCCCCTCGTGGGACGAGATCGTCTTCGGCGCCCGCACCGACGAGCACTAGGCCTCGGTCGGGGTCACCGACACCACGCGAGGCGGCACCGCGCGAGCCGCACCGCGCACCCCGCGGCGTTGTTGGTGCGGCGGCTCAGCGCGCGAATGCCCCGAGCCGGATCATCGGGATCGTCAGCTCCTCGTCGGTGAGCGAGCCGTGCTGCCCGACCATCCCCTGCGCGCGCGTGTCTTCGAGCCGGTCGTCGTAGTACGCGATCCGTGCCCGCGCCGCCACCAGCACGTCGCCGATGCGCGGTGCCGCCGCCTCGTCGACCGGCCCGAAGAGCCCGGCGCCGATCGCCTCGTCGCGGCTCAGCACCCACGAGCGATGCGCCTCGCGGGCGCGCCAGGTCTGGAGCATCGCCTCCGCTGCCCCGGGCTCCGCGTACAGGTGCAGCATGCGCGGCTCTCCCCCGAGGTATCGCACCCCGAGCAGCCGCTCGTCGCCCTCGCGCAGCAGCACGTGCTTGTGCGCCGCGACGTCGACCATGCCGTGATCGGCCGTGACGATCACCCCGATCCCCGCGGGCAGGGCCCCAGCGAAGCCCTTGACGGCGGCATCCACGCCCTCGAGGGTCTCGACCCAGCGCGACGACGCCACCCCCAGCTTGTGCCCGACGCTGTCGAGCTGCGGGGTGTAGACATACGTGAGCGATCCGGGATGCCTCGACGCCAGCGTCGCGGCCAGCGCGAGGCGCTCCTCGAGGGTGGCCGCGGCGTGGAACTCGGCGCCGCGCGTGGTGGCGACGGTGAAGCCAGACCCGGCGAAGCGCAGGTCGCTGACGACGAAGGTCGGTCGGCCCGCGGCGCTCGCCCGCTCGAACAGCGGCGCGCGCAGCGGCCAGGTGGCGGGGTCGAGGCCGTCGTCCTCCCAGCCGGTGAGCTGATTCGAGACGATGTCGCGTCCGGGCACCAGCGCCCTGTAGCTGACGATGCCGTGGGCACCCGGCGCGGCGCCGCTGTGCAGGCTCATCAGCGCGGCGGCCGTGGTGGAGGGGAACACCGTCTGCGCGACGTCTCGCCGCCCCATCCGGGCGGCGAGAAAGCGGGCGTGCCCCGCGTGCGCCTGCAGATTCCGAGCGCCGAGCCCGTCGATCATCACGACGATCGCGCTCTCGGCCGGCGCAAGGCCGAGGGCGCCGGGCACGCCATCCAGCGCGTCGAGCATCTGCGGCACGAGGTCGAAAATCCGAGCGCCGGGGCCGGGCGTCGGTAGCATGGAGGTCATCGGGGCAAGTCTCGCACAGCGCGGGCCGCACCCTTCAGCGCTTGACGGGGCGCCTCCCGTCCCCGCCGCGCTCACCCGATCGGCCCGACCGATCCAGCACCGACCGATTCAGCACCGAAAGCCGCGATGTCGTCACACTCTTCCAAGCGCCCGACCTCCACGGATCGCGCCGCCGTCACCGAGCGCATCGAAGACATCGATCTCTCCACCGAGATGCAGGACTCGTTCCTCGAGTACGCGTACTCGGTGATCTACTCGCGCGCGCTGCCGGACGCCCGGGACGGGCTCAAGCCGGTGCAGCGACGCATCCTCTACCAGATGGCCGAGATGGGGCTGCGCCCGGAGCGCGGGCACGTGAAGAGCGCGCGCGTCGTCGGCGAGGTGATGGGCAAGCTGCACCCGCACGGCGACTCGGCGATCTACGACGCCCTCGTGCGTCTCTCGCAGGCGTTCAGCCAGCGCGTGCCGCTGGTCGACGGCCACGGCAACTTCGGCTCGCTCGACGACGGCCCCGCCGCATCGCGCTACACCGAGGCGCGCCTGGCCCCCGCCGCGCTCGCGATGACCGCCGACCTCGGCGAGGACGTCGTCGATTTCGTGCCCAACTACGACAACCAGTTCATGCAGCCCTCGGTGCTCCCGGCCGCGTATCCGAACCTGCTCGTCAACGGCGCGGCGGGCATCGCCGTCGGCATGGCGACCAACATGGCGCCGCACAACCTGCTCGAGGTCGTCGCGGCCGCGGTGCACCTGCTCTCGCATCCGAAGGCCACGCTCGACGAGATCATGCAGTTCGTGCCGGGCCCCGACCTGCCCTCGGGTGGCGTGATCGTGGGCCTCGACGGCATCCGCGACGCGTACGAGACCGGCCGCGGCGCGTTCAAGACCCGCGCCCGGGTGAGCATCGAGTCGGTCGGCCCGCGCCGCATGGGCATCGTCGTCACCGAGCTGCCCTACCAGGTCGGCCCTGAGCGCGTGATCGAGAAGATCAAGGACGGCGTGGGCTCGAAGAAGCTGACGGGCATCGCGGACGTCACCGACCTGACCGACCGCCACAACGGGCTTCGCCTGGTCATCGGGATCAAGACCGGGTTCGACCCGCAGGCCGTGCTCGAGCAGCTCTACCGCTACACGCCCCTGGAAGACTCGTTCAGCATCAACAACGTCGCGCTCGTCGACGGCCAGCCGCAGACGCTCGGGCTCCTGCCGCTGCTGCACGTGTACCTCGACCACCGCATCAGCGTCGTCTCGCGACGCTCCGAGTTCCGCCTTGCCCGTCGGCTCGAGCGCATGCACCTCGTCGAGGGCCTGCTCATCGCGATCCTCGACATCGACGAGGTCATCCAGGTCATCCGCAGCTCGGATGACTCCGAGCAGGCGCGCACGCGGCTCATGGAGGTCTTCGAGCTCTCACAGCTGCAGGCGGAGTACATCCTCGAGCTGCGCCTGCGCCGTCTCACCAAGTTCTCGCGCGTCGAGCTGGAGTCGGAGCGTGACGCCCTCGCCGCCGAGATCGCCGCGCTCCGCGAGCTGCTCGCCGACCCGAAGCTGATCCGCGCGCAGGTGGCCCGCGAGCTGGAGGACACCGCCGAGGCGCTCGGCACACCGCGGCGCACGCTGCTGACGAACGCGCGGCCGGCTCCCCCGAAGCAGTCGCGCTCGGCCGGCGCCCCGAACCTGCAGATCGCCGACTCGCCGACCATCGTCGTGCTCTCGACGACCGGCAGGATCGCGCGCATCGACCTGGCCGAGCGCGGGGATGCCCCGACCCCGGCGCCGCGCCGCAGCAAGCACGACGCCGTGCGCTCCAGCGTGCACACGAGCGTGCGCAGCGAGATCGGCGCGGTGACGAACCTCGGGCGCCTCCTGCGCTTCTCCCCCGTCGACCTGCCATCGCTGACCCCTGCCTCGGTGCAGCTGGGCGCCGGGCAGCGCGTCGACGAGTATCTCGGGCTCACCGATCGCACCGAGCGGGTCCTCGGGCTGGTCCTGCTCGAGGGCGACGAGCCCATCGCCCTCGGCACCCGCGACGGCGTCGTCAAGCGCATCGCGCCCGGCGGCTACCCGCTGCGCGAGGAATTCGAGATCATCGCGCTGAAGGCGGGCGACCAGGTCGTCGGCCTCGCCCAGGGCGGCGACGCAGACGAGCTCGTGTTCGTCACGAGCGATGCGCGCCTGCTCCGCTTCTCGGCCGCCGCCGTGCGGCCGCAGGGCGTCGCGGCGGGCGGCATGGCCGGGATCAAGCTCTCGGCCGGGGCATCCGTCATCTTCTTCGGCGCCGCGAGCCTTCCCGAATCCGCCGACGCCGCGGACGCGATGGAGGCGCCCGCGACCGCTGACGCCGCCGAGCCGGGCGCATCGGGCGCGGAGGGCGCGAGCGAGGCCCTCGACGCCGAGCCCGTGGTCGTCACGGTGTCGGCACCGACGAACGCGCTGCCGGGCACCGATCCGGGCCGCGCCAAGGTGACGCCGCTGCGCGAGTTTCCCGCGAAGGGCCGCGCCACCGGCGGTGTCCGCGCGCACGCGTTCCTCAAGGGCGAGGACGCGCTCGTGCTCGCCTGGGTCGGGCCCGAGCCGGCGCAGGCGGTCGCCGCCGACGGCTCGGCGCGCGCGCTCCCCGCGTCGGGTGCGAAGCGGGATGCCTCGGGCACGCCCCTCGACGCCGCCATCGGCTCGATCGGCCGCACGCTCTAGCCTGCGGGCGCGAGCTGAGGCGCGAGCCGGGGCACCGCCCGTCGACGCCCGCCCGCGCGCCGCACGAGGGGCCGGCGACGCGCGAACGCGCTGGCGGGTGCACGTCGCCGCACCCGCCGCCGCGGCTACGAGTCGATGCTCTCCCGCGACAGGCGGTCCGACGACTCGACGATGAACTCTCGTCGCGGGGCGACCTCGTTGCCCATGAGCAGCTCGAACACCCGGGCAGCGGCCTCGGCATCCTCGGCGCGCACGCGGCGCAGCGTTCGCCCGGCACGATCCATCGTGGTGCTCGCGAGCTGCTCGGCATCCATCTCACCGAGGCCCTTGTAGCGCTGAATCGGCTCCTGGTACCGGCGCCCCGATCGCTTCAGCTTCGCCAGCAGCGTCTGCAGCTCGTCCTCGCTGTACGTGTAGATCGTCTCGTTCGGCTTGCTGCCGGGATTCACGACGATGACGCGGTGCAGCGGGGGCACGGCCGCATAGACACGGCCGTCCTCGATCAGCGGGCGCATGTAGCGGAAGAACAGCGTGAGCAGCAGCGTGCGAATGTGCGCGCCGTCGACGTCGGCGTCGCTCATCAGGATGATCTTGCCGTAGCGCGCCGCGTCGAGGTCGAACGAGCGGCCGGACCCCGCGCCGATCACCTGGATGATGGCCGCGCACTCGGCGTTCGAGAGCATGTCTGAGACCGAGGCCTTCTGCACGTTGAGGATCTTGCCTCGAATGGGCAGCAGCGCCTGGTGGTTGCTGTCTCGCGCGAGCTTGGCCGTGCCGAGCGCGGAGTCGCCCTCGACGATGAACAGCTCCGAATCGGCGACGTCGTTGCTGCGGCAGTCGACCAGCTTCGCGGGCAGCGAGGAGGACTCGAGCGCGTTCTTTCTGCGCTGCGTCTCTTTGTGCGTGCGCGCCGAGATGCGCGACTTCATCTCTGCCACGAGCTTGTCGAGCAGCAGCGCCGTCTGCGCCTTGTCGTCGCGCTTGGTCGACGCGAAGCGCGCGCCGAGCTCCTTGTTCACGACCGAGGCGACGATCTGGCGCACGGCGGGGGTGCCGAGCACCTCCTTCGTCTGGCCCTCGAACTGCGGCTCCTCGAGCCGCACGGTCAGCACGGCAGTGAGGCCGGCGAGCACGTCGTCCTTCTCCAGCTTGTCGCTGCCGACCTTGAGGCGGCGCGCATTCTGCTCGACCTGCGCGCGGGCGACCTTCAGCAGGGCCTGCTCGAAGCCAGCCTGGTGCGTGCCGCCCTTCGGCGTGGCGATGATGTTCACGAACGAGCGCATCACGGTGTCGTAGCCGGTGCCCCAGCGCACGGCGATGTCGACCTCGCACACGCGCTCCACCTCGGTCGCGACCATCGAGCCGTTGGGCTGCAGCACGGGCACGGTCTCTTTGAACGCGCCGCTGCCGCTCAGACGCCAGGTGTCGGTCACGCCGCTGTCGGGGGCGAGGAAGTCGACGAACTCGGAGATGCCCCCGTCGTACCGATACGAGACGTCCTGCGGGGCGGCCGGCCGCGCGCCGTCGTCGACGCCCTCGCCGTCGGCCCGCGCCGACGCCGCGCCGGCGCGCTCGTCACGCACGGTGATCTCGAGCCCCGGCACCAGGAACGCCGTCTGGCGCGCCCGATTCTCGAGCTCGGGAAGCTGGAAGGACGCCCCGGGGGCGAAGATCTGCGAATCGGCCCAGTAGCGGATGCGCGTGCCGGTGACGCCCTTGGCCACCTTGCCGATCACCCGCAGCTCGCTGCGATCCGAGAACGGGGTGAACGGCGCATCCGGCGACTTCTCGCCGCCCTCGTCGGCGAACACGCCCGGCTCGCCGCGGTGGAACGACATCGCCCAGGTCTTGCCGTCGCGATCGACCTCCACGTCGAGGCGCGACGAGAGCGCGTTCACGACGGAGGCGCCCACGCCGTGCAGGCCGCCAGACGAGCCGTACGAGCCGCCGCCGAACTTGCCGCCCGCGTGCAGCTTGGTGAACACGACCTCCACGCCGGTGAGCCCGGTGCGCGGCTCGACGTCGACGGGGATGCCGCGGGCGCGGTCGCGCACCTCGACGCTGCCGTCGGCGTGCAGCACGATCGAGATCGAGCTGCCGAAGCCGCCGAGCGCCTCATCGACCGAGTTGTCGATGATCTCCCACAGGCAGTGCATGAGGCCGCGCGAATCGTTGGAGCCGATGTACATGCCCGGGCGCTTGCGCACCGCCTCGAGCCCCTCGAGCACCTGCAGATGATGGGCGGAATACTCGGAACTCACAGTCCTCTAGCCTAATCGGCGAGCCGGCGCTTGGATGCCTCGACGCGCGAGACTCGCATCCAGGGCACCCGCCACGACGCGCCAGGATCGTCGCGGGTGATCGGCTACGCGCTCAGCGAAATGCGCGACGCACTCGGCATCCTTTGAGGGGGCCGGTGGTTGTATTGAACACGCACCGCTTCGGCGGCACCGCGATTCCACAGTCAGCCCGAGGGAAGGCACCGAGATGACTCAGCTCACCAGCGAACGTGACACGACTCCTGATGGCGCTGTCGAATTCCGCCTGACCGCCGGCGACCGTTGCGACAGCTGCGGGGCCCAGGCCTACATCTCGGCCACCGTCAACGGGAGCGAGCTGCTGTTCTGCGCGCACCACGGCCGCAAGTACGAGGAGAAGCTGCGCGCCGTCGCCACGGAGTGGCACGACGAGTCTGCCCGCCTCCAGGAGGCCGCGAACTAGCGTCAGCGCACCCAGTCGCGCGTGATCGTGCGTTCGAGGCGCGTGACAAGCTCCTCGCCGATCGTGCCGGCCGCGTCGGCCAGCTCCTGCAGCGTCGGCTCGCCGCGCGACCCGTCGCCGAACAGCACCACCGTCGCGCCCGCGCGCACGCGCGGGTCGACGCGCAGCACGGTGCGCAGCGGCTCGACCGCGACGACCGCACAGCGTTGCCCCTCCACCGCGAACCAGGCGCCGGCGCAGTCCACCGGAATCCCGTGCACGCCGCCCAGCGGCACGACGCCGAACGAGCCCGCCGCGTCGTCCCAGCGCCGCGCGATCCGGCTCTCGAGCGCCATCGCGGGGCGCAGGCCGAGCGCCGCCGGCCCGAGCCCGTCCCCCGGGGCGATGCCGTAGAGAAAGGCACCCACGCGCACCGCGTCGAGCCGGGCGTCGGCCCGCGCGAACGCCGCGGCGCTCGCGGCGAGGTGCAGCAGCGGCGCCGTGACGCCCAGCGCCTCGGCGCGCGCGACGGCGGCGTGAAACCGTCCGATCGCAGCTGTGTCCTCGGCATCCGACGCCTCGGAGATGTGGGTCCAGAGCCCGACGACCTCAATCGCGTCGGGCCGGGCGAGCGCGTCGGCGACGAATGCCGCCCAGCCTTCGGCGCGCACGCCGGCGCGGTGCAGCCCGGTATCGGTCTTGAGGTGCACGCGCGCGGGGCGCCCGGCGATTCGCGCCGCGGCGGCGACGCGCGCCAGCGAGTGCTCGCTCGTCACGCCGAGCTCGATGCCCTCGGAGATCGCGCGCGGCAGCGCGTCGGGTTCGTCGAGCACCCAGGCGAAGATCCGCGCTTCGGGCGCGAGCTCGTGCACCCGATGGGCCGTCGCGACATCGAGCGCGCCGAAGCACCTGACGCCCGCCTCGACGAACGCGCCGACCGCGCCGGCGAGGCCGTGCCCGTAGGCGCCGTCCTTGACCACCGCGATCAGCTCCGCCGGAGCGACGCGCGCGCGCATCAGTGCGACGTTTGCGCGCAGCGCATCGCCCGACACGACGGCGCGGTTCGCGGGATCGAACGGCGCGATGCCGAGCGAGTCCCCGCCGCGCGTGCCCTCGCCGCGCGTGCCCTCGCCATGCCCGAGGCGCAGCGAGGCGAGCACCGACAGCGGCTCCTCGCCCACGCTGGCCGCCCACTGCGCGAGCGGGAGCGCGCCCGATCCCGCCGTGCCGAAGATCGTCACGGCATCGCCCGGCGAGACGGGCAGATCGCCGACATCGATGACACAGGCATCCATCGCCACGCGGCCCACGATCGGCACGAGCGCGCCGGCGACGCAGACGCGCGCCCGATTGCCGGCCTTTCGCGGCAGCCCGTGCCCGTAGCCGATGTCGACGAGCGCGAGCGTGGTGGCGCGCTCGGTGACGTAGGTGTGCCCGTAGGAGACGCCGCTGCCTGCGGGCACCCGCTTGCACTGCAGCACCCGTGCGCGCAGCGTCACGCCTCCGGCCGCGGCGTCGGCGCGAAACCCGGCCGCCGCTTCGGCGTCGCCGGTCGCGGCCGCGCGTGCCCGCTCGAGGACGCCCTCGGCGAAGGCGAGCTCGCGCGCCGGCACCGCCATGGGATCAGAGCCCGATCGCGGTGATCTGCGTCACGCGCGCGAGCGCGATGATCCGCTCGCGCGCCCCGCGGGCGAGCGCGTCGAGGCGCTCGTGCTCCCGCGTGCGGGCGTAGTCGATGCCGCGGCGCGCGAGCGCCGCGGTGAGCATCGCGTCGGCCCACTCCGGGTTCAGCGGCAGCGCGGGGCCCTGCACGTTCGTCGCGTAGGCCTCGCCGACCCGAATCGACTCGCCGGCGCCCGCTCCGGGCACGCCGATCGAGCCGCCCCCGGCGGTGACGGTCGCCAGCGCGGCGGCCCCGGCATCCAGGTGCCAGGTCGCCGCGTGGTCCTCGAACCCGACGATCTGGCCGTGCTCGGATTCCGCGACGATGTAGCCGACGCGTCGCTCGCGCGAGCGCGTCACGGCGAACGGAAACAGATCGAGCCCCGCGAGGTGCTCGCCCTCGATCGTCGTGGTGCCGCGGCTGAGCAGCTCGGCTCCCGCGCCGACCGCGAACACGAGCGAGCCGGCGGAGAAGATCGCGGCGATCACCTCGCGCTTCGCGTGCAGGTCCGGCGCCACCCGGCGCATCGCCGAGAGCGGACCGTTGCCGATCACGAGCACGTCGATGCCGCCGTCGGGCAGCGGCTCGCCCACGCCCACCCTCACGGTCTCGACGTCCAGACCGGCGGCACGCAGCCGAGTCTCGAACACCGCCACGTTGCCGCGGTCGCCGGTCACGCCCAGCAGCTCGGGATACAGCTGCACGATGCGCATCGTCTCGCTCATCGCCGTGCCACCTCCTGATCGCCGTGGCCGAGCAGCCGACGGCCCTGCATCATGATCTCGTAGTTGACGAGCCACGACTGCCGGCCGTTCGCCGTCGCCGGCAGGGCGCGCATCAGCTCGACCGCCTTCGCCACGTCCGGCTCGACGGTGCCGACCGGCACACCCGCGTAGGCGAGACGCAGGGCGACCTGGTGCGCCTTCTCGCCCGAGACCACATCCACGTGGTCGAGCGCGTCGAAATCGACGTCGTAGATCCACGAGATATCGGGCGTGCCCTCGTCGATCGCCATGAGGACGCGCTCCGGCGCGGCCTCGAGCGCGTCGAGGTTCAGCTGCAGGCTCGGCGCGTTCTTGAACATCACGAACTCGACGACGTCGTCGCGACCCGGCGCGAGCGGGATGACCTCACCGCGGCCGTACGCCGGCGCCATCGCGCCGAAGCCGGCCGCGGCGGCAGCGGGTTCGAACCGCTCGCCGAGCACGCCGGATGCCGCGGCCAGCGCTGCTGCGGCATCGACCGCGTAGTGCAGCCCGCGCGCGGGAAGCATGATGTCGATCGGGGTGCCGCGGAAGTCGATGGTGACGTTCCGGCCGCTCGTGGCGACCACCTCGACCTCCGCGGCACGGGCGGCGATGCCGGCCTGCTCGCTGCGGGTGTCGGTGGCGTTCACGAGGCCGTGGGCCGAGGCCTGCACGAGCGCTGCCGACGCGCCGAAGAACACGGCTCGGCCGCGCAGGCCCGTCTCGTCGATCTTGCTCAGGTACGGGTCGTCACGGTTGACGATCACCTCGTGCGAGGCCCGCGTCGCGGCATCGAGCATCATGTCGGCCACGCGCTCGGTCTCGAAGAAGCGATAGAGCTGGTCGATCTGCACGTTCAGCGCGACGATCACCCTGGGCGAGAGCACGTCGGCGAGATCGGCGGCGTAGCCCTCATCGACCTCGAGCACCGCGACGTCGGCGCGCACGCGGCCCGTGAGGGTGGCGTCCGCCAGCAGCGCGCTCGTCACGCCCTGGGGCAGGTTCGCACCCGTCGGGTTGGTGAACACGGTGAGCCCGTGCGCACGCAGCACCTCGCTGATCATGTGCGTGGTCGTGGTCTTGCCGTTCGAGCCGAGCACGAACAGCACGCCGTAGGGGAACTGGCCCGCGAGCGTCGGCAGCAGCGAGGGCGCGAGCCGGTTGGTCAGGTACCCGGGGAAGGCCGATCCGCCGCCGCGCAGCCGGGTCGCCCAGCGGGCGAGCTTTCCGGCCGCGATCGCCGGCACGTAGCGGATGCTGCCGCCACGTGCCGCGCGCGAGCTGGGAGCCCAGGCACCCCGGCCGGCATCACTCAAGGTAGTCCCGAAGCGACTGCGAACGGCTGGGGTGGCGGAGCTTCGCCATGGTCTTCGACTCGATCTGGCGGATGCGCTCGCGCGTGACGCCGAACGTGTCGCCGATCTGGTCGAGCGTCTTCGGCATGCCGTCGCCGAGGCCGAAGCGCATGCGGATGACGCCCGCCTCGCGCTCGCTGAGCGAGTCGAGCAGGCTCTCGAGCTGACGCTGCAGCATGGTGAAGCCCACCGCGTCGGCGGGAACGACCGCCTCGGTGTCTTCGATGAGGTCGCCGAACTCGCTGTCGCCGTCCTCCCCGAGCGGCGTGTGCAGCGAGATGGGCTCGCGGCCGTACTTCTGCACCTCGATGACCTTCTCGGGGGTCATGTCGAGCTCGCGGCTGAGCTCCTCGGGCGTGGGCTCGCGACCCAGGTCCTGCAGCATCTGCCGCTGCACGCGCGCGAGCTTGTTGATGACCTCGACCATGTGCACGGGGATGCGGATGGTGCGGGCCTGATCGGCCATGGCGCGCGTGATCGCCTGGCGGATCCACCACGTGGCGTAGGTCGAGAACTTGAAGCCCTTGGTGTAGTCGAACTTCTCGACCGCACGAATCAGGCCCAGGTTGCCCTCCTGGATCAGGTCGAGGAACTGCATGCCGCGGCCGGTGTAGCGCTTGGCGAGCGAGACCACGAGACGGAGGTTGGCGCCGAGCAGGTGCGACTTGGCGCGCTGGCCGTCCTTCGCGACCCACGAGAGCTCGCGACCCAGCTGGGTGCGCTTCTCCGCCTCCTTCATCTCCGACAGCTTCTCTTCTGCGAACAGGCCGGCCTCGATGCGCATCGCGAGCTCGACCTCTTCGGCCGCGTTCAGCAGCGGAACCTTGCCGATCTGCTTGAGGTAGTCCTTGACGGGGTCGGCCGTCGCGCCGGTGATGAGCCCCGAGTAGACCGGGACGTCGTCCTCGTCTGAGGCCGACAGCACCAGCGCGCCCGCGGGAAGCGGCTCGGCGGGCGTGGCCGGCTTCTCGTCGTCGTCCTCGTCGGCGGCATCCTCGTGCTCGTCAGCCTCGTCTTCGGCCTCAGCCTTCTTCTTCGCGGCGGTCTTCTTCGCTCCGCCCTTGGCCGCCGTCTTCTTCACGGGGGCCTCGTCGAGCAGATCGTCCTCGAGCTCGAGGTCGATGTCATCGCCGAACTCGTCGGGCTCTTCGGCCTTCGCCTTGGCCGTCTTGTTCGCGGCGGTCTTCGTCGTCGTCTTCGCGGCGGCGGCCTTGGCCGTGGTGGCCTTGGCGGCGGTCGCCTTCGTCGCGGTCGTCTTCGCAGCGGTGGTCTTCGCAGCGGTGGTCTTCGCAGCGGTGGTCTTCGCAGCGCTCGCCTTGGCGGCGGTCGTCTTCTTCGCCGCTGGCGCCGCGGCCGCATCAGCCGTCTTCGCGGCCGTGGTCTTGCTCGCCGTCGTCTTGGCCGCGGTCGTCTTCGCAGCGGTCGTCTTGGTCGCCGCAGCCTTCGGCGCGGCCGCCTTGGCTGCGGTCGCCTTCGAAGTCGCCTTCGCGGCAGCCGTCTTCGTCGGAGCACCCTTCGCCGCGGCAGCGTCTGCTGCGGTGTCGGCCGGGCGGCTCTTGGTCGTCGCGTCAGTCATGTGTCGCCTTTCCATGGTCGCCCCGCCCCGGATCACGCACATTCGCGCGAGCGGACCGGACGATTTCGGACACTAGTAAGACCCTTGTCAAGTCTGTGCGAGTGCGAACAGCCACTCAACAGATCGACAACGGGTCCGAGATTCCATTCTCTCATACCAACCACGCATTGCGTGACAAGTGAGAACGTACAGTCCCCAACGCCGCGCGCGCCGAATCCATTCCGCGTGGGGCGCATCCATTCGCCCGCACGCGGGAGCCGCCGCTAGCGCTTGCCGTCGTTGTCGTCGTCGCCGAACGGATGCGATGCGAGGAACCGCTCCAGCTCCGCCGCGAGCTCATCCGCGCTCGGCAGCTCGCCATCATTGACGAGGCTGGAGCGCTGCGGGCTGTCCTCCATGTACGAGTCGTAGCGCTCCTCGAGGCCCTGCACCATGCGGTGCAGCTCGTCGTTGCCCTCGATCTGCTGCTCGATCTTCGCGAGGAACTCACGCGACGCCTCGCGAAACTCATCGCGCGTGAGCGAGAGCCCCGTCGCGAGCCCGATCGCCTCGAGCGCGGTGACGGCGACGCCCGGGTGCTCGGTGTCGCCCAGGTAGTGCGGTACGAGCAGCACGAAGCCCGCGACCGGCAGCCCGGTGTCGCCGAGGCGAAGCTCGAGCAGGTGACCGGCTGTCGCGGGCACCTGCGTGTGGGGGCGCCAGGCCGAGTGCGCGTCGATGAGGTCGCGCCGATTGCCGCTGACCGTCATGCCGATCGGCCGGGTGTGGGGCACGGGCATCGGGATGGCGTGCACCCACGTCGCCGAAGACACCTCCAGCTCGGCGACCAGCTTCAACACCGCCGCCGCGAAGCTCTCCCAGCCGAAGTCCGGCTCGTAGCCGCTCAGGATCAGAAACTTCTGCCCGAGACCGTCCTCGGCGAGCGAGAGCGTGAGCGAGGCCGGGCGATACGCCGTCAGGTGATCCTGATCGAAGTAGACCAGCGGCCGGCGCGCCCGGTAGTCGAGGAGCACGTCATTGTTGAACACGACGAGCGGCTCGGGGCGGACCTCGTTGCGGAAGTACTCGTTCAGCTGTGCGGCGGCGCCGCCGGCGTCAGTGAAGCCGGTGAGGGTGATGACCAGCGGCAGACCCTCCGGCACGTCTGCCAGCGCAGGCTGCCGCTCATAGAGCTCACCAAAAGGACCCATGCACCCCACTCTACGGTCAGCCACCCCCGGCGGCCCGGCATTGATCCCGCTCGTAGCGAACATCGTCGGCCCACGCCGGAGCCTCCGGCGGTGCGCCGGGGCGCGCTCATAGGATGGTGGGCATGGCCAACTCCAGCATCGGTATCTCCAGTTCACCTCTTGTTTCCACCGACGCGGATGCGATTCTGCTCGGGGTGCAGGCCCCGAGCGCGGGCGACTGGGAGACCGCGCTGGCCGAGTGGCCCGGACTGGCCGACACGCTGCGTGCCATCGACTTCAAGGGCGCCAGCGGGGCGCTGGTGCGGCTCGCCAACCCGAACGGCGACGTTCCGCTCTACGTGGCGGGGCTCGGCACCGATCTCGGTGCCATCGCGATGCGCGAGGCGGTGGGCGCCGCCCTTCGCCAGCTCAGCGACGCGGGCACGGTCTCCATCGGGCTCCCGGCCGTCAGCCTGACCGAGGCGCAGGCCGTCGCGGCGCTCGAGGGGGCGGGCCTCGGCGCGTACACCTTCGGCGCGTACCGCAGCGACGGCGGCAAGAAGCGCGCGAGCGCGATCACCCTGCACACCGAGCAGGCGCTGGACGAGGCATCCACCCGCGACGCGCAGGCCGTCGTCGACGCCGTCGCGCTCGTCAAAGACCTCGTCACGACGCCCGCCAACGACCTGGGCCCGGCCGACCTCGCCGAGCGCGCGATCGAGGCGGTCGCGGGCCTGCCCGTCGAGGTGGAGGTGCTCGACGAGGTCGCGCTCGAGTCGGGCGGCTACGGCGGCATCCTCGGCGTCGGCCGCGGCTCGGAGCGCCCGCCGCGCCTGATCAAGCTGAGCTACTCCCCCGCCGGCGCGACGAGGCACGTCGCGCTCGTCGGCAAGGGCATCACCTTCGACACCGGCGGGCTCTCGCTCAAGCCCGCCGGGTCAATGGTCGGCATGAAGTACGACATGTGCGGCGCGGCCACCGTGCTCGCGGTGCTGCGTGCGGCGGCCATCGCCGAGCTTCCCGTGCGGGTGACCGCGTGGATGTGCGTCGCCGAGAACATGCCCTCAGGCCGGGCGACGCGCCCCGGCGACGTGCTGCGGATGCTGGGCGGCAAGACCGTGGAGGTGCTCAACACGGACGCCGAGGGCCGGCTGGTGCTGGCCGATGGCCTCGTGGCGGCGAGCCTCGAGCGCCCCGATCTGATCGTCGACGTCGCGACCCTCACCGGCGCGATCTCGGTCGCGCTCGGCAACCGCCACGCGGGAGTCATGGGCGACGATGACGCCGTCGCCGCGTATCTGGATGCCGCGGCCCGCGCGGGCGAGCCCGCCTGGCAGCTGCCGCTTCCCGAGCACATGCGCGAAGACCTCCAGTCGCCGGTCGCCGACCTGCAGAATGCGCAGATCGGGGTGTCGGCCGGCGGATCGCTGTTCGCCGGGCTGTTCCTACAGGAGTTCGTCGGCCGGACCTCGGATGCGGCGGACGCGCCGCGCATCCCGTGGGTGCACCTCGACATCGCCGGCGTCGGCATGCACAAGGGCGGCGGCTTCGGCTACACCGACAAGGGCGTCACCGGCGCAACCGTTCGCTCACTGATCACACTGCTCGCGAATCCCGCCTGAGACAAAGCAGGAGTACGCTCGTGAGGGCCCTCCGCTCAGCTGACTGCACGATCCGCAATCTTGAACCTCAACGAAAGTGACGCAATGACCGATCACACCTTCGACATCGTCATCCTGGGTGGTGGCAGCGGAGGCTACGCGGCCGCGATCCGCGCCTCCGAGCTCGGCAAGTCGGTCGCACTGATCGAGAAAGACAAGGTGGGCGGCACGTGCCTGCACCGCGGCTGCATCCCGACGAAGGCGCTGCTGCACGCCGCCGAGGTCGCCGACACCACCCGCACGGCGCCCTCGATCGGCGTGAGGGCCCAGTTCGACGGCATCGACATGCCTGGCGTCACCGCGTACCGCGAGGGCATCGTGGCGAAGAAGTTCAAGGGCCTCGAGGGGCTCGTCAAGGCCCGCGGCGTCACCGTGGTCGCCGGCGAGGGGCGCCTCGCCTCGGCGAACAGCGTCGAGGTCGGCGATGACCGCTACTTCGGCACCGACATCATCCTCGCGACGGGCTCGTACAGCCGCTCGCTGCCCGGGCTCGAGATCGGCGGCCGGGTGCTCACCAGCGAGCACGCGCTCGCGCTCGACGAGGTCCCCGGACGCGTGCTCGTGCTCGGCGGCGGCGTCATCGGCGTCGAGTTCGCGAGCGTGTGGAAGTCGTTCGGCGCGGACGTCACGATCATCGAAGCGCTCCCGCACCTGGTGCCGAACGAGGACGAGGCGGTGAGCAAGACGCTCGAGCGGGCGTTCCGCCGTCGCGGCATCGCGTACTCGCTGGGCGTGCGCTTCGCATCGGTCGCCCAGTCGGCCGAGGGCGTCACCGTCACGCTCGAGGATGGCACGGTCCACGAGGGCGACTACCTCCTCGTCGCCGTGGGCCGCGGCCCGGCGACCGACGGCCTCGGCTTCGACGCCGTCGGCGTCGCGCTCGATCGCGGCTTCGTGACGGTCGATGAGCGCCTGCGCACCTCGGTCCCCGGGATCTGGGCCGTGGGCGACATCACGCCCGGCCTCCAGCTTGCGCATCGCGGCTTCGCGCAGGGCATCTTCGTCGCCGAGGAGATCGCGGGCCTGGCGCCGATCGTGGTGCCGGACCTCGAGATCCCCAAGGTCACCTACTGCGACCCGGAGGTCGCGTCCGTCGGCCTGACCGAAGCCCAGGCTGTGGAGGCGCGCGGCGCGGACTCCGTCGAGAGCTACAGCTACAACCTGGCCGGCAACGGCAAGAGCGAGATCATCGGCACCGCCGGCATGATCAAGGTCGTGCGCGAGAAGGCCGGCCCGGTCATAGGCGTGCACATGGTCGGGGCCCGCGTGGGCGAGCTGATCGGCGAGGCCCAGCTGGTCGTCGGCTGGGATGCGCACCCAGAAGACATCGCGCCGTACATCCACGCCCACCCCACCCAGAACGAGGCGCTCGGCGAGGCGTTCCTCGCCCTCGCCGGCAAGCCGCTTCACGCGCTTTGATAGCCGCCGCGCGCCACCCATCACTAAGCTAAGAACTAGCGTCACCCGTCCTAAGGAGACAGGCTCATGAGCAAATCCGTTGTCCTTCCGGCTCTCGGAGAGAGCGTCACAGAGGGAACGGTCACCCGCTGGCTGAAGAACGTGGGTGACACGGTCGAAGTCGACGAGCCGCTGCTCGAGGTGTCGACCGACAAGGTCGACACCGAGATCCCCTCGCCCGTCAGCGGCGTGCTCGAGGCGATCCACGCGCAGGAGGACGAGACGATCGAGGTCGGCGCGCTGCTGGCCACCATCGGCGACGGCTCGGGGGCGCCCGCGGGCGACGCGGCGCCCGCCGCCGCTCCGGCAGAGGAAGCGGCCCCCGCACCCGAGGCGCCGGCTCCGGCCCCCGCCCCCGCACCCGAGTCACCGGCTCCGGCACCCGCACCGGCTGTTGCAGAGGCCCCCGCGCCGGCACCCGTGGCGCCCGCCGCCCCCGCGCCCTCGTACGCGCCGCCGGCGATGGCACCCGCCGCCCCGGCCGCCCCGACGCCGCCTCCCGCTCCGGCCGCGTCCCCGGCCCCCGCCGCTCCCCCGGCGGCACCCAAGTACGAGGCGCCGGCCGCGGCAGACGGCCCCGGCTACGTGACCCCGCTGGTGCGTCGCCTCGCCGCGCAGAAGGGCGTCGACCTCGCGAGCATCACCGGCTCGGGCGTCGGCGGTCGCATCCGCAAGGAAGACGTGCTCGCGGCGGCCGAGGGCGCGACGACCGTGGTCGCCGCCGCGCCGGTCGCCGAGATCTCGCCGCTGCGCGGCACCACCCAGCCGATGTCACGCCTTCGCAAGGTGCTGGCCGAGCGGGCCGTCGAGTCGATGCAGTCGACCGCGCAGCTCACGACGGTCGTCGAGGTCGACGTGACCCGCATCGCCGAGTTCCGTGCCGCGCACAAGGAGGCGTTCGCTGCCAAGACGGGCGCGAAGCTCTCGTTCCTGCCCTTCTTCGCACTCGCCGCGTCCGAGGCGCTGCGCACCTACCCGATGATCAACGCGACCGTCGACGGCACCGACATCGTCTACCCCGCGACCGAGAACCTCTCGATCGCCGTCGACACCGAGCGCGGCCTCCTCACCCCCGTCGTCCGCGACGCGGGTGCGAAGAACCTGGCCGAGCTGGCGACCGAGATCGCCGATCTCGCGGCGCGCACGCGTGAGAACAAGCTCAAGCCTGACGAGCTCGCCGGGGGCACGTTCACGCTGACCAACACCGGTTCGCGTGGCGCTCTGTTCGACACCCCGGTGGTGTTCCTGCCGCAGTCCGCCATCCTCGGCACCGGCATCGTCTACAAGCGCCCCGGCGTCGTGACGGTCGACGGTGTCGACGCGATCGCCGTGCGCTCGTATGTCTACCTCGCGCTGTCGTACGACCACCGCGTGATCGACGGCGCCGACGCAGCGCGATTCCTCAGCGCCGTGAAGACACGGCTCGAGGGCGCGCAGTTCGAGGGCCAGCTCGGCATCTAGCCGCCGCATCCTCAGCGCTCATCCGTGGGTGGCGCGTCCGACACGTCGAAGACGTCGCGGATGCGCCACCCACGTTCCGTCTGCACGATGATCAGCATCTGGGACGCCGCCGAGGCATCCGCCCCTCGCGCCGTCACCCGGAGCACCGCCACCCCGCCGAGATCGTCGACAAGTGCGAGCTCGCGCGCCGCGTGCGCGCGATCGATGGGTCGGGAAGCGAGCGCTCGCTCGCGCGGCAGCGCCACGCGCGCCGCAACGGCGGCATCCTCATAGACCGACGACGCGCACCCGGCATCGTCGGCGCACTCGGCACGCGCGGTCAGCAGCGCGTCCGCCAGCCCGGCGATGCCGGTCGCGGGCCCGCCTTCGCCCGGCGCGACGCCCGCGCCGGATCCCTGAGCGAGGCCCGGCGCGGCGTCGTCCTCGGCACTGCCGAGGAGCGGGCCAGAGCGCGCGTCGACGGCGCCCGAGTCACCGGGTGCGGGCACCCCGCCGGAAGCGGCAGCCGCGGAGACCGTATCGGCTGCGGTGCCGGGCTCCCCCGGAACCCGCCCTTCGCCGTCGGGCCACATGACCCCGACGATGACCACCACCGCGGCGAGCATCGCGCCGACCACGATCGGCCGGCGCACGGCGCGGCCGGCGCCGCCCCGGGTGCGCTGCCACGTATCGACCGCGGCCTCGGCGATGTCCGGGTCGACGTGCCGGGCCGTGGCGTCGCGCAGCTGCCCGCCGACGAAACAGGCGGCTCGCCGCAGCGTGCCTGCCCCGCGTGGCGCTCGGCGCCCGCCCGACCGTTCGCGCCATGCCCCTGACTCCGCGCGCGGCTCGTCGCCGCCTGCGTCGCCGGCTCCGCCCAGCAGCTCATCGAACTCCGGCTGGAGCGACCTTGAGGGGCGCGGACTCAGGGAGCGCGTGTCGAGGGGCTCAGCGTTCGCGAGCGCGAACAGCGAATCCTCGGATGCCGCAAGCGCAGCAGCGACGCTCGCGCTCCAGCGGCCGGGCGCGCGCTCGCGGTCGGCGGCCGCGGCGTCGCCCAGCCGCTGCGCGCACACCATGATCGCCGCCGCGATCCCGCGGTCGCGACACGCCGCAGCCACGGCCCCGAGCGCCACGATGTGGGCCGGGGCGCCCGCGTCGACCGCACCCGCCGTGTCATGTGCCCCCGGCATGGCGGGATCGTCCGGGGCCTCGCCCTGCCCCGACGCGACGACGTGCCGCGCGAACACGGGTCGGCCGTCGGCTGTGAGCCACCACGCGCCCCCGCGCCCGTGCAGGGCGAGCGTCTCGGCGGCGCCGCGCAGCACGCACACGGCGATGTTGATCGCTTCGCCGGCGCGCAGCGGGGCGGCGGCCCGCTGTCGGCGCAGCACAAAGGCGTCGAGTCGTTCGACGCACCACGGCAGCACGACCTCGTTGCCGCCGTGTACGCGCGCGATCACGTCAAGGGGAATGAGGCGGTGCTCCCCCGCGGCCGCCTCCCACCCGGCGTCCCATCCGCCCGCACCGCCCACCGCTGCCAGCAGCACGGTCTCGCCCGCGTCGTCGCGCGCGAGCACCCCGGCGAACGGGCTCTCGGGCGGCGCCACGCGCCGGATCACGTGGTAGCCGAGTCGATCGCCGATCGATGCATCCATGCCCCGATCATGTGGGCCATCCGGCGCCGCACGGCGGCGAGCGTGCACACGCCGCGGAATCGGCGCGCGCACGGCGTCACCCGCTCCTGGGGAGGGCGAGTCGGACGGTAAGCTGGAGCAATGGCAGCTCGCACCCCCGCCCCGGAAAAGCGCCCCGGCGTCTTCAAGCAGATCAAGGGCATCTACCAGTTCACCGCCGAAGCCTACAAGTGGCTTCCGTTCCTGATGATCGGCCTCCTGCTGGTCGGTGCGGGGCTCGGCGTGCTCGTGGCCTTCCTGATCGGCGCCACCGCGTGGTGGAGCATCCTGCTGTGGGCGATCACCGGCCTGCTGTTCGGCGTGATGGCGAGCATGTTTGCGCTGACGCGACTCTCGACCGGCGTGATGTACCAGCGCATCGACGGGCGCCCCGGCGCCGTCGGCCAGGTGATGTCGACCTCGCTCGGACGCAAGTGGCAGAGCAGCGAGATGCCCGTCGGCATCAACCCCCGCACCCAGGAGGCGGTTTATCGCGCCGTGGGCCGCGGCGGCGTGGTCATCGTCGGCGAGGGCAGCCGAGGCCGCCTCACGCGCCTGGTCAACGAGGAGCGCGCCCGCGCCCAGCGCGTTGCGCACGGCGTCCCGGTGACGGTCCTGTACGTGGGCCACGACGAGGACGACGTCCAGCTGAAGAACCTGGCCAAGACCGTCAAGGCCATCCCGAAGGCGATCGACAACCGCACCATGGCGGCCGTCATCAAGCGCATCGACTCGGTCTCGGCCGCCGCCATCCCGATCCCCAAGGGCATCGACCCCAACCGCGTGCGCGCGCCGCGCCCCCGCTAGCGACGCGCGGGCGGCCGCCCAGACGACAGAAAGAAGTGGATGCCTCAGCTGAGGCATCCACGTCTTCGCGTTCGGGGCAGCCCGCGGCTAGGGGTTGCGGATGAGCGCGGTGCCGGCGAGCTTGTCGTGGAAGCCGCGCTGGTCCGAGTCCCAGATCACGGCCGGAATCACGAGGGTGAGCAGCACCGCGCGCACGATGGGTCGCCACACGCCGATCCATCCGCCGCGCAGGGCGACGACGCGCATGCCGAGGATGCGATGCCCCGGACTGCCGCCGATCGTCGGCACGAACAGGATCTGCACCGATGCGAAGATGATCAGGATGGCGAGCGGGTCGTAGTCGAAGAACGCCAGGGCGATCAGCGCGGCGCACGCGTAGTCGATCGCGAGCGCGGCGATCCGCCGGCCGGCGCGGCCGATGCTGCGCGGGCCGGTCTCGGGCAGGCCGAGGCGCTCGCCGGGGTAGCGGCTCGGGAGCGGTGCGGGGGTGGCGGAGCTACGTTCGGGCATTCTGCTAGCCTAACCAGGCACGCGTAACATGCCGGAAACATTGGTGTCACTGCCGGGCAATACCTTCGCAATAGTCTCGGATCACCCTGTGATGCCACAGGCGTTCCGCAGCCCCATCTTGGAGATCTCATGTTCCGTGACTCGTCCGAGGTGCTGCGCTACATCAAGGAGAACGACGTCAAGTTCCTTGACATCCGTTTCACCGATCTCCCGGGTGTCCAGCAGCACTTCAACATTCCCGCCTCGTCCGTCGATGAGGCCTTCTTCGCCGAGGGGCAGCTGTTCGACGGCTCGTCGATCCGCGGCTTCGCCAGCATCCACGAGTCGGATCTGCAGCTCATCCCCGACGTCACGACAGCGTACATGGACCCGTTCCGCGAGCACAGCACGATGATCATGCTGTTCGACATCTACAACCCGCGCAGCGGCGAGATCTACAGCAAGGACCCGCGGCAGGTCGCCAAGAAGGCCGAGAAGTACCTGGCCTCGACCGGCATCGCCGATACGGCGTTCTTCGCCCCCGAGGCCGAGTTCTACATCTTCGACGACGTCCGCTATGAGGTGAAGCAGAACGCGAGCTTCTTCAGCGTCGACTCGGAGGAGGGCGCCTGGAACACCGGCCGCGAGGAGGCCGGCGGCAACCTCGGCAACAAGACCCCGTTCAAGGGCGGGTACTTCCCGGTCAGCCCCGTCGACAAGCAGGCCGACCTGCGCGACGACATCTGCCTGCGCCTGATCGACGCCGGCCTCGTGCTCGAGCGCTCGCACCACGAGGTGGGCACCGGCGGGCAGGCCGAGATCAACTACCGCTTCGCCACCATGGTCACCGCGGCCGATGACATCCTGAAGTTCAAGTACATCGTCAAGAACACGGCCGAGGAGTGGGGCAAGACCGCCACGTTCATGCCGAAGCCGCTGTTCGGCGACAACGGCTCGGGCATGCACACGCACCAGTCGCTCTGGCTCGACGGCAAGCCGCTGTTCTACGACGAGGCCGGCTACGCGGGCCTGTCCGACATCGCGCGCTGGTACATCGGCGGCCTCCTCAAGCACGCGTCCGCCGTACTCGCCTTCACCAACCCGTCGATCAACAGCTACCGACGTCTGGTCAAGGGCTTCGAGGCCCCCGTGAACCTCGCGTACTCGGCCGGCAACCGCTCGGCCGCGATCCGCATCCCGATCACCGGCGCGAATCCCAAGGCCAAGCGCATCGAGTTCCGTGTGCCGGATGCCTCGGGCAACCCGTACCTCGGATTCGCGGCGCAGCTCATGGCGGGCATCGACGGCATCAAGAACCGCATCGAACCGAACGCCCCGATCGACAAGGACCTCTACGAGCTGCCGCCGGAGGAGGCCAAGAACATCCCGCAGGTGCCGAACTCCCTGCTCGACTCGCTCGAGGCGCTCCGCGAAGACCACGAGTTCCTCCTTGAGGGCGGCGTGTTCACCGAGGAGCTCATCGAGACCTGGATCGCCTACAAGATCGAGCACGAGATCCAGCCGCTGAACCAGCGCCCGCACCCGTTCGAGTACGAGCTGTACTACGGCGTCTAGCCGACAGCTCCCCTTCGAAGGCCCACTGCGACCACGCGGTGGGCCTTCGTCGCTCCCGGCTACTTCAGCACGCCCCGCAGAAACACCATGTAGACGATCGCGAAGATCGCCACGACGGCCACATTGAACCCGAGTCGCCACCACAGCAGGTCGCGGAAGAACAGGATGTCACACACGACGATGATCGCGCCCATGAGCAGCAGGTAGCCGACGATGATGAGGTCACGTGACATGTGCCCGATCCTTCCTGGCGCGCCGGGTGCGCGCCGCCCGATGCACATCCTGCCACCCGGGCCGCCCCCGGTACAGGCGTCGGCGGGCCGGGCGACCAGCTTGTCGCACGTCGCCCGCTGTGCTTAGCTCGCGGCAACGCCACTCGCTGCAGACGGGACCCAGCCATGCCTTCATCCGGATTGCGCGCACGCAGGCACCACCCGCGCATCCCCGCACTGGCCGGCCTCGTGCTGCTGGCCGCCTCGCTCATCGGCTGCGCGCCGGCTGCTCCCGATTCGGGGCTGTTCGCCGGGCCGGATGTCACGGCGCCACCCGCGGCGGTCACGGCTTCGGGCAACGTCAAGCCCGGCACGGTGCGCCTGCTGGGGAGTGACGATTCGGGTGTCGAGTACTACGTCCTGCAGACGGTGCCCGACTCCCAGACGTGCATGGTGCTGCTGTTCCCTGACGGCGACGCGGTCAGCGGGTGCGGCGGGCTGCTGCCGGTGAAGCTGAGCTACAACGGCGTGCACGCCGTGCTCCATGACGAGGTCGTGCCGCCGACCGGAGGTGCGCAGGTGATCGGCGAGTATCTCCATGTCGTGCGTGCCGCCATCGGCTGACGTCGCACGGCGCGCACCACACGCACCACACGCGCCACACGCACCACACGCACCACACGCACCACACGCGCCACACGCGCCACACGCGCCACACGCGCCACACGCGCCACACGCGCCACACGCCGCAGCCTACTTCGCCCGGGCGCTCGTCTCGCCGTAGAACAGCTTCTCGAAGATCCGGCGCGCGCGACGGGTCACGGCCATGTAGTGCTCCTCCAGCTCGGTCGCGGATCCTGGTGCGTAGCCGAGCATCCGTGCGATGCCGTCGAGCTGGCGCCGATCCGTCGGCAGCAGGTCGCTCGCCCGCCCGCTCCACAGCGTGTTCGCCGAGCGAAGCCGGCTCGCCAGGGTCCACGCCTCGGCCAGCCGGTCGGCCTGCAGCGGGGTCACGAGCCCGGCGGCGGCCGCGGCATCCAGCGCCTCGATCGTCGACGCCGTGCGCAGCTGCGGAAGCGCCGCCGCGTGCTGCAGCTGCAGCAGCTGCACGAGCCACTCCACGTCACTCAGCGAGCCCGGCCCGAGCTTGAGGTGGCGCTCCGGCGGCGCCCCCTGGGGCAGTCGCTCGCTCTCGACGCGGGCCTTGATCCGCTTGATCTCGCGCACCGCCTGCGGCTCGATCGCGGGTGGATACCGCATCTCGTCGACGAGCGCCATGAAATCGGCCTGCAGCCCGGCCTCTCCGGCGACGCCCCGGGCCCGCAGCAGCGCCTGCGACTCCCAGCCGTGCGACCAGCGGTGGTAGTACTCGGCGTAGGCATCGAACGAGCGCGCCATCGGGCCGTTGCGACCCTCCGGCCGCAGGTCGGCGTCGAGCTCGAGCGGCATGCGGTGGTCGTCGCTGCGCGCGCGCAGCTCGGCCACCAGGGCGAGGGCGAGCTTGTGCGCCCGCTCGGGGTCGACGCCTCTCGCCCGGTACACGAACATGATGTCAGCGTCGGAGCCGAATCCGAGCTCCGCTCCCCCGAACCGCCCCATGCCGATGATGGCGAACTCGAGGGCGTCGTCCTCCGGCGGCACGATCTCGCGCCGCACGATGCGCAGCAGCGTCTGCAGCGTCACATCCGTGATGTCGGTGAGCGTCTCTGAGGTCTCCTGCCTGCTCAGCACCCCGAGCATCGTGCCCATCGCCGCCCGCAGCATCTCGCGCCGGCGCAGCGCCCGGATCGCCTTCACCGCGTGCGCCTCGTCTTCGCGCCGCGCGAGGATCGCCTCGGCCTCCTCGCGAAGCGCGGCCGCGCCGCGCGGCCGCAGCTGCTCGCTGCTGTCGAGCCAGGCGGCCGACTCCGGCGTCCACTCCATCAGCTCGCCGACGTAGCGGCTGCCCGTGAGCAGCCGCGTCATGCTGTGCGCGGCGGCCGAGGAGTCACGCAGCATCCGCAGGAACCAGTGGGTGTCGCCGAGCTTCTCGCTGATCCGACGGAACGCCAGCAGCCCATAGTCGGGGTCGGCGCCCTCGGCGAACCAGCCGATCATCACCGGCATCAGGTGCCGCTGGATGGTGGCCTTGCGCGAGAGCCCGGCGGTGAGCGCGCCGATGTGCCGCAGCGCTCCGTGGGGATCGACGAAGCCGATGGCCGCGAGGCGGTCGGCCGCCTGCTCGGGCGAGAGCTCCTGCTCGCGGTCTGGCAGCGCCGCGACCGCCGAGAGCAGGGGCCGGTAGAACAGGCGCACGTGGATCTCGCGCACCTCGCGCTTGACGCCCTCCCACAGCTCCCAGATGCCGGCGCCGTTGTCGGCCAGCCCACTGCCGCGCGCCAGCACCCGGAGCCCCTCGGGCGTGCGTGGCATCAGGTGGGTCTGCTTCAGCCGCAGCAGCTGCATGCGGTGCTCGAGCAGCCGCAGCACGCGATAGTCGTGGGCGAAGGTCGCCGCGTCGGCGCGGCCGATGTATCCCTCATCGACGAGGGCGTGAAGCGCGTCGAGCGTGCCGCGCTGGCGGATCGCGTCGTCGCTGAAGCCGTGCACGAGCTGGAGCAGCTGCACAGTGAATTCGATATCGCGAAGCCCGCCCGCACCGAGCTTGATCTGCAGCGGCGCCTCCTCCGCCGGAATGTGCTCGGTCACGCGCTCGCGCATGCGCTGCACCGAGTCGACGAAGTTCTCGCGTGCGGAGCTCGCCCAGACCATCGGGCCCACCGCGGCCACATACTGGTCGCCGAGCTCGGCGTCGCCGGCCAGCGGGCGTGCCTTCAGCAGCGCCTGAAACTCCCAGCTGTTGGCCCACCGCTCGTAGTAGGCGATATGCGAGTCGAGCGTGCGCACGAGCGCGCCCTTCTTGCCCTCTGGGCGCAGGTTCGCGTCGACCTCCCACAGCGGCGGCTCGACCTCCGGCGCCGACACGCCGCGCATCGTCTGCAGCGCGAGGCGGGTCGTGAGCTCGATGGCGCGAGGTTCACTGAGGCTGCCCTCGGGTTCGCCGGGCTCGCCGGCCTCGCCGGCCCCCGCACGCGCGCCGCCGACGAAGATCACGTCGACGTCGCTCACATAGTTCAGCTCGCGCGCGCCCGCCTTGCCCATGCCGATGATCGCGAGCCGCGCGGCGGCCACCTCGGCCCGGGTGAACTGGGCGCCCGGCCCGCCGCAGAGGCGCGTTCGCGCGACGGCGAGGGATGCCTCGAGCGCCGCCCCCGCGGCATCCGAGATGCTCGCCGCCACATCGCCGACGATCTCGACCGGCGCCGAGCTGCGCAGATCGAAGCCGGCGATCCGTGCGAGCAGCGCCCGGTATCGCACGCGCAGCGCGACCCACGCCGACTCGTCGCCGCGCGCGGCGAAGCCCCCATGCGCGTCGACGGCCACCAGCATCTCGGTCGTCATCTCGGCCCGCGTCGGCAGGCTTCGCGGCGCTTCCACGAACGTCACGAGCTCGTCTGGATGCCGCAGAAAGAAGTCACCGAACCCGCTCGAGGCGCCCAGCAGCGCCCACACCGCCGGCGCGGCCTCCTCGCTCGCCAGCGCAGCCCGCACGGCTTCCGGCGAGCGTCTCGCGATCCGCACGAGCGACGCGAGCGCAGCGTCCGGATCGGCGGCGATCGACGCCACGGTCTGCCAGCCGGCACGAGGCATGCCGAGCAGCGTCTCGAGCTCGCTGAGCCCGGCGTCGGCAGACGACAGCTCGGTGAAGCCGATGCGCGCGAGCGCGGTCAGCGAGAACGCACCGGGAACACGCGACATCGGACGATCCGCGTCAAAGCATCTCGAGGTTGCTCTTCAACTCGAACGGCGTGACCTGCGCGCGGTACTCCTGCCATTCCTTGCGCTTGTTCAGCAGCACGTAGTTGAAGACCTGCTCGCCGAGGGTCTCTGCGACCAGCTCGCTCTCCTCCATGTACTCGAGGGCGTGGTCGAGGCTCGCCGGCAGCGGAGCGTAGCCCAGCGCGCGGCGCTCGGCGTCGGTGAGCGACCAGACGTTGTCTTCGGCCTCGGGCGGCAGCTCGTAGCCCTCTTCGATCCCCTTCATGCCCGCGGCAAGCAGCAGCGCGTAGGCGAGATACGGGTTCGCGGCCGAGTCGAGCCCGCGGTACTCGATGCGCGAGCTCTGCCCCTTGCTGGGCTTGTAGAGCGGCACCCGCACGAGCGCGGAGCGGTTGTTGTGGCCCCAGCAGATGAAGCTCGGCGCCTCGTCGCCGCCCCAGAGTCGCTTGTACGAGTTGACGAACTGGTTCGTCACCGCCGAGATCTCGCGGGCGTGGTGCAGGAGGCCGGCGATGAAGCTGCGGCCGGTCTTCGAGAGCTGGTACTGCGCGCCCTCCTCGTAGAAGGCGTTCACGTCGCCCTCGAACAGCGACATGTGCGTGTGCATGCCGCTGCCGGGATGTCCGCTCAGCGGCTTGGGCATGAACGTCGCGTACACGCCCTGCTCGATCGCGACCTCCTTGATCACCGTGCGGAAGGTCATGATGTTGTCGGCGGTGGTGAGCGCGTCGGCGTAGCGCAGGTCGATCTCGTTCTGGCCCGGCCCCGCCTCGTGGTGACTGAACTCGACCGAGATGCCGAGGTCCTCCAGCATCCGCACCGAGCGCCGACGGAAGTCGTGCGCCGTGCCGCCGGGAACGTTGTCGAAGTACCCCGCCGAGTCGACCGGCTGCGGGCCTTCGCCGTCATAGCTCGACGACTTCAGCAGGTAGAACTCGATCTCGGGATGCGTATAGAACGTGAAGCCTCGATCCGCCGCCTTCGCGAGGGCGCGCTTGAGCACGTTGCGCGGGTCGGCGACCGCAGGCTGCCCGTCGGGCGTCGTGATGTCGCAGAACATCCGGGCCGTCGGGTCGATCTCGCCGCGCCACGGCAGGATCTGGAACGTGGTCGGGTCTGGATGTGCAAGCAGATCCGACTCGAACGAACGGCTCAGCCCCTCGATCGCCGAGCCGTCGAAGCCGATGCCCTCGGCGAACGCGCCCTCGACCTCGGCCGGCGCGATCGCGACCGACTTGAGCGTGCCGATGACGTCGGTGAACCACAGGCGGACAAACTTCGCGCCGCGTTCCTCGATCGTTCGCAAGACAAAGTCGCGCTGCTTGTCCATGGGGTCCTTCCTAGCGGTCTTCGCGTGCCTCTTCTTCGGCCCACGCGCGGCTGCGCTCGCGCAGCAGCTCGGGTGCCTTCATCGCCTCTTCGCGCGTCTCGAAGGGACCGGCGCGGTCGATCGCGGGCGACTCGAAGCCCTGCTCCACCTCGCCGGTGACGAGGTTGTACCAAAATTTCGTGCTCGCGTTCGACATGACGTGTGCCCTCCAGATGCTGTTGAGTCCGATCCTAGTGGGGCCGCCACTAGTGTTGTGGCATGGCGAAGCATCAGGCCGTCGGGGTCGATATCGGCGGCACCGGCATCAAGGCCGCACTGGTCAATCTCGAGCATGGCGCGATCATCGGCGACCGGGTTCGGGTCGCCACGCCGCAGGGTGCCAAGCCGGCCGATGTGCTCCAGGCCGTGCGCGAGGTGCTCGACACACTCGAGGTCACCGACCAGCGCATCTCGCTGGGCGTCGCCTTCCCCGCGATCGTGAAGCACGGCCGAACGATGTCGGCATCCAACGTCTCAGACGACTGGATCGGCTTCGAGGCAGAGAAGTTCTTCGAAGACGGTCTCGGTCGCGACATCGCGTTCACCAACGACGCGGATGCCGCGGGCATCGCCGAGGCGCGCTACGGGGCCGCGCGTGGCAATGACGGCCTGGTCATCCTCACCACGCTCGGCACCGGCATCGGCTCGGCGTTTCTCTACGACGGGGCCCTCATCCCGAACACGGAGCTCGGGCACCTCCGGCACGACGGCGACTCGATCGAGCGCTGGGCTGCGTACTCCGCGAAAGAGCGCGAGCAGCTCTCGTGGGATGCCTGGGCCCGGCGCCTGCAGGAGCTGTATTCGCACATCGAGCGTCTGTTCAGCCCCGACCTCATCGTGGTCGGCGGCGGCGTCTCGAAGCACTCGCATGAGTTTCTGCCGCTGCTGGAGCTGCGCACGCCCATCGTCCCCGCGGTGCATCGCAATGCGGCGGGCATCATCGGCGCGGCGAGCCTGTCGCACGGCTGACGACTCGTGCGTCCGCGGTCTCGGGCCGCCACCTCGGCAGGCCCGCGCTGCGGCTGCAGCGCGACGGCCGCATCGCGCCTTCTGCTAGCCTGATCGGCAATTTGTCATCCTCGAGGTCACTCGAGCACACGCAGATCGGATTGAAGGCATGTGCAGCGCAGCACGTCTCGTTCGCTTCTCTCACTCGGCGCCGTCGGCGCCGCGCTCCTCCTGATCGTCGGGTGTCCGGCCTCCCCGGAGCCCGCGCCGTCGCTATCCCAGTCACAGGCGACTGACGGACCGGCGGGCGACGGCGCGGCCCCGGCAGGTGAGACGAAAGACCCGGCAGGTGAAACGAAGGCGCCGGCAGACGCGCAGGGCACCGCCGTGCTGACCTACGCCGACAAGACGTACTCGGCCACGCTCCAGCTGTGCTCGCTGTACGACAGCGGCGACGCCCTGTTTCATGGGATCGCATACGACAGCGACGGCAACGAGGTCGGCTACCTCGAGGGCGACTTCGTCGGCCTCACCGACGTTCCGAACGGTGAGGCGCGGATCGACTTCGGCGCGAAAGCCACGCTGCAGAGCACCGACGAATTCGTCGCGATGGGGAGCCCTGGCGGAGCGATCGCGCTCGGCGACTTCACCGCGACAGAGCTGATCCTCGCCGCGGGCGCATGGCAGTCAGACGGCGCACAGCTGCCGCCGGCGACCCTGAGGGTGACCTGCCCGTAGCGGAGGCGAGCTGTGCGCGGCTGGGTCTGCCCGCGAGTGCAGCTTGGCCTGCGCGCCAGTGCATCGCCGCGACGGCTGCCCGTCGCTACGCGCGACGACGGGAGCGGATCACCAAGCTCGTGCCGACAGCGGCGAGCGTCATCGCCACGACTGCGGCGATGCCTTTGCCGCCGCCCGTCGTCGCGAGCTCGCCCTCGGGCGAGGGCGCAGATTCAGGCGCCGTGTCCTCCGCGCTGCCGCCGCCGTTCTCCCCGCCGCCAGCGGAGTGCGCGAGCACGGTGAACCTCGCCGCCGCAGCGCCCGATGTGTCGCCGGTCAGGGTGACGGTGTGCGCCCCCGCATCGAACTCATCGGTGATGGCGATCGTGAACGAGACACGGCCCCGACCGTCTGCCAGCGCAGTCACCGGTGCACTGCCTGCCGGCGCGAACGTGGCGGTGACCGATTCTCCTGATGCGAAGCCAGTGCCGTGCACGGTGAGGGTGTCGCCCACGCGCACGTCGCCGGCAGAGACGCTGGCCGCGGGGGCGCTGGCGCTGAGCCCGGGCGCCACGGTGAGCACGTATTCAGCCGCAACCCGATTCCCCCGTGCGTCATCAGCCGCAACGGTGAACGTGGATGTCCCCGCAGCGACGGGAGTGCCACTGAGCCTGCCCGTCGACTCGTCAAGCGTCACTCCGCCCGGCAGTGCGCCTGCGGTCAGCACATACGTCTCGGGCGGGTTGGCCTATACGCCGGGCTCAGAATGTGCCCGACCATGATGTTCACGGCGTCGGTGCTGGTGTCGGTGCCGTCGCTGACGGTGAGGCGAAGGGCTTAGATCTCGCCCGCCGTGCCCGCGGGTGAACGATGCGGTCGCCGTCGTCGCCCCGGTGAGGGCGCGCGGGCTGTGTGCCCGGTGCGGGCGCGTGCGCGGCCGCACGGTCGTGGATGTGGACGCGTAACCGATAAGAGTTGGCCCACCCCGCGCCACGACCAGCTACGTCCGTGGAGCCGCTGAGTGAGTGAGCACTTTCGCAACTGCTGCGACGAGCGTTTCATCATTCACGACGAAGTCGGGGGCGAATGCGTCGACCACCACAATATTGACGCCGTCCGCCAACCGCCACACAGTTCCTTCGGAATCGGGCAGCGTGACTGCAACTGCATTGCCAGACCAGGGCGACGGAAGCCCGGGCGCCGTCATTTCGTCAACGTCGACGCCCCATCCCCCACCGGCCGTCCATCTGACCTCAACGGACTTGCCGGCTTGATCGACAAGCCTGCAACCGGTGTAGCGCGACGCTCTGTCGGCGATCAGACCAACAGTGAGTGGAGGGTCGATGTAGAGAATCCCGTCTTCGCCCTTCAGCTCGACGCCGAGCTCCGCCCCCGTCTCAGCGGCAAGCGCGAGGCAGTTGGAGTCAATCCAGCCGTTTCGGTCCCGTTCCCATGGCATCCAGGGTTGCAGGTTTTTCGCCACGAGCGGGGTGACCGCGGCGGAAGTTGCGAGGGTTGTCGCATGATCGTCATCAATCCCGTTCGTACTCGTTACGACTACAAAGTCGCCGCTCTCGGAAATCACGGTGCAGTACCAGGAACAGTCCGCGACCGTTCGCCACAGGTCGACAGTCTCGAGATCGACGCCCACCACGCCGACAGCAGGTAACGCGGCAACCCAGAGCACATCGACCCCGTCGGCCCACCAGGTGCAAGAGATCCCACCGGCGTTCCGAAGTGTGTCAAAGGTTTCGGTTTGCTGACTTTCACGGAGTTCAGCCGGTTCGCCCAGCACCTCACGCACCTCGTCAATGGACAACAGGCGATTGCAATCTAGATCGAGGAGCAACGGGGGGCGCTCGCCCGGTGCAATGACGGTTATGGGGGGCTGCGAAGGGGTCGGTGCGGCGTCGCTAGACGCAGACGGCGACACCACAGGGCTTGGCGACGCGCACCCGGCAAGCACCACCGTTGCGGCGAGGAACCCGAGAAGCAACGGAGCACGGCGCGGAGCTGGAGACATGTGCCGATGCTAAGGGAGGCGAGATCGAAAAGGGCCCGATCCCTGCACGCGCCACGCCGATGAGCTTGGTATCCACGCGCCGGAAGGAGGTCGAATCTCCAAGAAGAGAAAACCCCCGAAGAATCAGGGGTTTTTGTCTGTGCGCGATGCTGGGATCGAACAGTGACCCCTTCCGTGTCAGGGAAGTTATCGACATGTTGGTGGCTGCAATTTTGGGCCTCGGACCAGGCACCGACGACCTCTCCCAGCTCGAGCACCCACCTGCCCGGAGTGTGGCACTATCCTCGTGAACGACGGCCCCACGGTGCGGTGTCGCGGGCGCGGGTACCTCGCGATCGAGTGATCCCCGAGCGCCTGGCACACGAGCGCGCGCTACGGTGTGGGCATGTTCAATGGCTCACTCATGCTCATCATTACCTTCGCCGTCTGGGCGCTCGCGATCATCGTCTGCGCGTTGATCCTGTACCTCGTCGTCCGCCTCGCCGTCACCGCAGCATTGAAGACCCACACCCGGTGGCTCAACAACGGACAGCCCTGACCTAGGAGATCACTCGCACGAAGTCACCCACTACCTGGTTGTTCTCGGTAGACGCACCGGGTCTTCGCCGAGCACAGCGCGCCTACCTTGATATGTCATTGCGATCGGGAGCCCGGCACTGCACACCCTCGCCCCGCGTCGCCTTGCGGAACCATCAGGAGACACACGTCACCATCTGGTGAAACCTTGAATATGAAGTACTCCGCGCCCTGGTCATCGGCGCCCATGGCACGCACTGTACCGTCCATGACGTCATCGAACACCAAGACCCCGGGTGGCATAGTCTCCATATTCGGCCCCACGAACGGGCCCGACTCAGCAGCGCAACCAGCGAGCACTCCCGCGAGGAACACAACACCCGCCGAAACGGCGACACCGTGCCGGCGCTCGCGCGGATTCTGCGGACTCTCTGCGGACTAAAACCGCAGATACTTCAGAGATTCCCTGATCAGAATGCATTTGGTGAGCGGGTTGGCCTATACGCCGGGTTCTGTTCCCGTGACCCCATGTGGAACCACGTTCGATGGCCATCTCTCTCGGCGACACGTTGCCGTGGCGCTCTAGCGGTCTACCCGGGGACTCGGCGGGCCGCGTCAACATCCCCTGTCTGACCTTGCTCCGGGCGAGGTTTACCGAGCGAGCCGCGTCACCGCGGCCCCTGGTGGTCTCTTACACCACCGTTTCACCCTTACCGCGGCCGAAGCCGTGGCGGTCTGTTCTCTGTGGCACTGTCTCGCGGGTCACCCCGGGTGGGAGTTAGCCACCGCCCTGCCCTGTGGAGCCCGGACGTTCCTCGGCGCCGCGGCGGAAACCCGCCGGGCGACGCGACCATCCGGCCAACCCACTCGCCTGCCACTCTAGCGGGCCGCTCGAGCGCCCTTCCACAGATTTTCACGTGGCGTCTTCCATTTGGCGGGATTGGGGCTATGGTGACAGTTGGGGAAATACCTTACGACTGTCCCAGGGGTGGGACGGTCGCGCACAACGTCCTTTGGGGAGGAAATCGTGCTTCGTAATGCCATTTTTGCTTTGGGGATTGCAGCGGCAGCAGTATTCGTCGCGCCTACGACCGCGCTGGCGGCCGATGATCTGTACACGCCGCGCACTCCGACCGAGCCTTCGCTCTCGGGGTCGAGCGTCATGTCGCAGTGCATCGGCTCCGTGCCGTACATCAACTACACGGTCAACGCCGTCGATCCTGACGACGTGCTGGGCGACGCGCCCGTGTCGCTGTTCATCACCGACGGCACCAACAGCGTGACGCTGGCGCTCGGCACTCTCGTCAACGACCACCTGTCCGGCTCGGTGCTCTGGCCGGGCGCGAGCGCCAATGGCTCGACCACGGCGCCGGCATGGACGCTCGGCAGCATCAGCGCCGAGCTCCGCGTCAATCCGACGCTCGCGGTCGCGCTGGCGTACCCGCAGCCCGCCGCCTCGTGCATGGGTGTCCCGGCCGCACTCCCGCTCACGGAGGCGCCCACGGGCCTCGCCGCCACCGGCAGCAGCGTGCCACTCATCGCCCTGGGCGTCGGCGCAGCCGCCGTGCTCGGCGGCGGTGCGCTCATGCTCAAGCGCCGACAGCCCAAGCACTAAGGGCTATGGCTGCCGGAATTCCCCCGGCCAAGCAAGCAAGACGGTACATCTGGTGGGGCCTGAGCGCCATCGCCATCACCGTCGTGCTCGCTGGCGCCTGGGTTGGCACTCGTGGGCTCATGGCGAAGTCGGAGCTCGAATCACTCGCCGATCTCTCCAGCGACCTTCGCTCGACGCTCACCGCGCAGGATCGAAGCGCGGCGCTGCCGCTGGTCGATCAGATCGGCGCGCACGCGGCGCGCGCCAGCGCGCTCACAAGCGACCCGGTGTGGGCGCTCGCCGAATACATCCCCTGGGTGGGACCGAACCTCCGCGTGGCGCGCGTCACCGCGATGCAGCTCGACGCCGTCATGCGGGAGAGCGCGCCTCCGGTGCTCGCCGCGCTCGAGACGCTTGAGGCCGGGATCGGCGACGACGGACGCCTCGATGTCGCGGGGGTGCCCGCGCTCGCGCCCGAGCTGCACCGCGCCGCCGCCGCGCTCGATCGCGCGAGCGCGGCACTGGACGCGCTCGACGAGAACGCCGTGCTCCCGCAGCTCGCCAGCGGCATGCTCGAGCTGCGCGCCGCGCTCGATATGGCGCATCCCGCCGTCGACGCCCTGGCGCGCGCCAGCGTGCTCCTGCCGACCCTGCTCGGCAGCGACGAGCCGACATCCATCCTGGTCCTGGCTCAGAACAACGCCGAGCTGCGCACCGGCGGCGGCATCACCGGGACCTTCATCGAGATGCAGGTGCACGACGGCGAGATCAGCATGATCGCCCAGAGCGACTCCTCGAACTTCGACGTGAAGTCGACGCCGATCACGCCGATCCCGGACTCGACAACCGCCCTCTACGGCGACAGCGTCGGCCGGTGGGTGCAGAACGCATCGATGACCCCCGACTTCGAGCTGACCGCGGCGATAGCCCTGGCACGGTGGAACGAATACACGGGCCGCTCGCCCGAGGTGGTGGTCTCGGTGGACCCGCAGGTGCTGGGCGCCGTGCTGCGCGCCGTCGGCCCCGTGACGCTCGACGGCGGCGAGCTGAACGCCGACAACCTCGTGCAGCGGCTGCTCGTCGACCCCTACGTGCAGCTCGACTCCGAGCAGCAGGCGGTCTTGTTCCAGCAGGCCGTCGCCGCGGTGTTCGAGCGCGTCTCGAGCGGCGGCTTCGACCCCCTGGCCCTCGCCGAGGCGCTTGCGACGCCCGTCGAGGAGGGCAGGATCTCGGTCTGGAGCAGCAACGAAGCCGTGCGGGCCGCCGTCGCAGGCACCGCCCTGGCGGGTCCCGCGGCCAGGCAGCAGAACGCCGGCGACTCGGCCTTCGCGGTCTACTTCAACGACGCGACGGGCGGAAAGATGGACGTCTACCTCGGCGTGGCGATCACGGCAGGCATCGAATCCTGCCGGCCCGACGGCCTTGCCGAGGTGGTGGTCGACGTCGAGCTCACGAGCAACGCGCCCGCGGATGCCGAGTTCACCCTCCCGCGCTCGGTCACCGGCGGCGGCATGTGGGGCACGGGAATCGGCGACATCGGCACGCTCATCACGGTCTCCGCGCCCGAGGGCTACTTCTTCGGCGGCGTGATCAACGAAGGCAAGGCGGTGCGTCCCGGCGATGTCATCGAGTCCGGCTTCCCGAGCAGCGTCACCCGCATCAACCTGAGCCCTGGTCAGACCGAATCCGCGCAGTTCCGCTTCATCGCGCCGAAGCCGGGTGTCGCGGATCCAGTCATCCTGCACACGCCGCTGCTCACGCAGCCGGATGTGACGATCCTGCCGAGCGGATGCCGATGATGTGACGCCCCTAGATTTCGCTCGCTCCATGCTGCAGGTGGAGCTCGAGCGGAAAGTCGACTGAACTCCCCCCAAACATCAGTCGACCAGCGGATGCTGCAGCCTCCCGTACGGCGGAGGCTGCAGCATCCACCTGTTCGTGTGGGGCGTGCACGATGATCTCGTCGTGCAGAAAGAACGCCAGGTGGGCACGGCGGGCGAACGCGGGCCCCGAGCGCGGAGCCGCGGATGCCTCGGGCACCTCGCCGAGCGAAGGCAGGCGCAGCCTGAGGTCGGCCATCCAGCACAGCGCCCATTCGGCCGCGGTCCCCTGCACCACGAAGTTGCGGGTGAATCGCCCGCGGTCGCGCGCCGACTGTCGCGCGCGACGCTCCTCCGCCTGGCCCGCGCCGGGCTGGGTCGCCGCGGCCTGCGCGGCGCGCCATCGCTCCCCCGGCGGCGGCGAGCTGCGGCCGAGCCAGGTGGTCACCGTCTCGCCCCGCTCGCCGGCACGAGCCGCGTGATCGACGAGGCCCATCGCCTCCGGGAACGCGCGACGCAGCCGCGGCACGAGCCGGCCGCTCTCGCCCGTCGTCGCGCCGTACATGGCGCCCAGCACCGCGAGCTTCGCGTGCTCGCGGGTGTCGACGGCGCCGGTCGCGACGATGCCCGCGTACAGATCGGCGCCGCGGCCCGCCGCGGCCATCGACGCGTCGCCTGCCATCGCGGCGAGCACGCGCGGCTCGAGCTGGGCGACGTCGGCCGTGATGAGCGCCCATCCCGGATCTGGGCGCACCGCCGCCCGCAGCTGCTTCGGCAGCTGCAGCGCGCCGCCGCCGCTCGATGCCCAGCGCCCCGTCACCACGCCGCCCGGCACGAAGGTCGGCCGGAAGCGGCCCTCGAGCACCCATTCCTCGAGCCAGGCCCAGCCGTTGGCGCTGAGCAGCCGCGCGAGCTTCTTGTATTCGAGCAGCGGCTCGATCGCAGGATGGCTGTGCCGTCGCAGCTCCCACCGGCTCGTCGACTCGACGAAGATGCCGGCACGATGAAGGGCCCGCAGCAGGCGGGGCTGCGAGTCGAGGTGCAGCTCGGGTTCGCCGAGGGCGTCGCGGACGGCGCGCGCCAGCAGCGCCATGCGTTCGGGCAGCGCGCCCGGGGCAGGCTTCGGGCCGAGCGACGCGACGAGGATGCGATCGTGCACATCGGCGCGCCACGGCAGCCCGGCGGCGTGCATCTCGCTCGCCATGAGCGCTCCGGCAGACTCGGCGGCGAGCAGGAGCCGAAGGCGCTCCGGTGCGGTCCCGTCCGACACCGCCGCGGCCTGTCGCTGCCACTCGGCGAGGGCCTCCGCCGCGCTCGCCGGCAGCGCGTCGTCTGCTGGCGCCCCGGGTGCGTGTGCGCCACCGGCGGCACGCGACGCCCCGAAGTCGTCGATGTCGAAGAGCGCGGAGGCTGCGTGGGGCGGGGGCGGCGGGGTCAGCAGCTCCGGCACGGGCGGGGCATCCCATGCCGAGCCCCCAGCGCCATCACCGTGCAGTGCACGCCCCGCGGCGAGCACGGAGCCGTGCAGAATCGCGTGACAGAGCCGCAGGTCGTGACAGCGCTCGACCCTGACGCCGGCGTCGAGGAGCGCCGGGTACCAATGCGCGGTGTCGTGCCAGACCCAGCGGGGCTTGGGGCCCGCCGACTCGCGCTCGGCGACGACGCGCGGCAGCTCCGCCAGCGGCACGAGCTGCACGCGCACCGGCAGCTGGGGCGACTCGCCTGCCGAGCTCTCGGCGGCGGTGCCGCGGCCCGGATCGGAGATCGGCCGCGAGGCGGCGGGGGCGTCGGCATCGATCAGGGCGACGTCACGCCCCGTGGCGCCGGCAGCCCATCCGACGATGATCGCCATCGCGTCGTCGGCTAGGCGAGGTCGCGGCGGAAGCTCTCGCGGCGATCCATCGACTCGTTGGCGGCAGCATCCGCCAGCGCGTTCTCGGCACGCGCGACCCACTCGAAGGTCACGTGGCGGCCGGCGATCAGCGCCTTCGCCTGGCGCGCGAGCACCTGCATGTCGGGATGCTTGATCTTCCAGCGCCCGCTCATCTGCTCGACGACCAGCTTCGAGTCCATGCGCACGTGCAGCGCCGCGCCCGGGGCCAGCTCGCTCGCCGCCTCGATCCCTGCGATCATGCCGCGATACTCTGCGACGTTGTTGGTCGCGACACCCACGAACACCCCGATCTCGGCGATCACGCTGCCGGTCGAGGGGTCGATGACCACCGCGCCGCCCGCGGCGACGCCCGGGTTGCCGCGCGAGCCGCCATCGGCCTCGACGATGAGCTTCGCCGGGCCCGAGGGCACCGGCGACAGCGTCGCCGACGCCTCGTCGTCGAGGTCGAACAGGGTGGTCACAGACCGGACTCCTCGGTGCGGATGAGGATGCTGCCGCACTCCGGGCAGTGCACGATGGCCTGACTTGAGGCCTGGCGAATCTGCTGCAGATCGGTGCCCGAGAGCTCCATGTGGCAGCCGAGGCAGGTCTTGCGCTGCAGCAGCGCGGCGCCGGCGCTGCGCACGGCGGCCTTCTCGTAGAGCGCGACGAGGTCGGCCGGAATCGCCTCGATCACGGCGCCGCGGTCGCGCTGCAGCGCGTCGATCAGGGTGGATGCGTCGGCGACGGCCGCCTTGCCGTCGAGCGTCAGCTGGGTGCCTTCGGCCGTCAGCTGGTCGATCAGCGCCTGCGTCGCGTCGACATCGGCGTCGGCCTGCTCGAGGCGCTCCATCACGATCAGCTCGGCGTCTTCGAGCTCGCTGAGCCGGCGCGCGAGCTGCGCCAGCTCGGTCTCGAGGGCCTGCGCGTCCTTCGCGTTCGTCGAGGCCGCGAGTCGCTCGGAATTGCGTTCGCGGCGCGCCTCGGCGAGGGCGACGTCGGACTCGAGGCGACCGAGCTCGGACTTGATGTCGTCGCGCGCGCCGATCACCGCCGCGAGCTCGTGCGAACGGGCGGTGCGCTCGCCGGCAAGCTCTGCAATCCGCGCCGCCTGCGGAGGGTGCGTGCGACGGTGCTCGGCCTGCCGCAGCCTGACATCGAGATCCGCGATATCCAGCAGCTTCTTCTGATCGTTCGGGCTCGCATTCACGCTCCCAAACCTACCCGGTCGCGGCGACATCGCGCCCGACCTCTCCGCCAGCCGGGCGCGTCGCCCGCGGGCGTGCCGCCCGAGCCCTCGGCTCAGCCCGCGAGGAAGTCCCAGGCGTCGGTCCTGATCGCGCTCACCCGCACCTCGACCCCGGGCAGCGCCTCGCGCAGCTGCTCGGCGGCCGCATCCAGCCACAGCCACTCGCTGGCCCAGTGCGACATGTCGATGAGCCATGGGCCGGCGCCGCGCAGCGCGCGTTCCTTCGCCTCGGACGCCGGGTGATGCCGGAGGTCGGCGGTGAGATAGACGTCGGCACCGACGACCGCGGGATGCCCGAGCAGGCTGTCGCCCGAGCCGCCGCACAGCGCGATCCGCTGCACGAGCGCATCCGCGGGCCCAGCGACGCGCACCCCCGTCGCCGTCTCGGGCAGGAGGCTGGCGAGAGTGCGCGCCAGCGCACCGAGCGTGACGGGCTCGGGCAGCTCCCCCACACGCCCGATGCCGGTGGATGCCTCGAGGTCGGCGCCCGCAGCGCCGGCCTCAGTCCTGTCAGGGTCGATGGGTGCCACGTCGCGCAGCCCAAGCGCCATCGCCAGCATGCCGGACGTGCCACGCGCGACCACATCCGCGTTGGTGTGGGCTGCGAACAGCGCGATGTCGGCCTTGATGAGCCGCACGAGCAGCGCGCCCTTGTAGGCGTCCTCCGAGACCTCGTTGACACCTCGCATGAGCAGCGGGTGGTGGGCGAGGATCACGTCGGCGCCGAGCTCGACGGCCTCGTCGACCGTCGCAGCGACCGGATCGACCGCGAGAAGGATGCGCCGCACCGCGGCGTCCCGATTGCCCACGGTCAGGCCGACGACGTCGCCGTCTCGCGCGCCGGCGACCGGCCAGAGCGACTCGATGGCGGCGGCGACGTCATTCACGGTGGTCATGGCACGAGCCTAGCCGCGGCATCCACCGCCCCTGCGTGACGGCACACCCCTGCTGCGCGCGCCCGTCGTGCCGCTAGAGCCCGAGCACCGAGGTGGCGATCAGGAAGTAGATGAGCAGCCCCGTCGCGTCGCAGAACGTCGAGATGAACGGCGTCGAGAACACCGCCGGATCGACCCGGATCGCGCGCGCGAGCATGGGCATGAGGCCGCCGACCGTCGCCGCCATCGTGCAGATCGACAGCAGCGTCACCCCGATCACGATGCCCATGTCGACGCTGTACACGAGCGTGGTGAGGATGAAGCCGAGCGCGCCGAGGAACGCCCCGAGCATGAAGCCGACGCGCACCTCGCGAAAGGCCACGACCCCGGCGTCGCGCAGCCGGACGTCGCCGAGGGCGAGTGCTCGGGTCACCGTGGTCGCCGCCTGCGATCCGGTGTTGCCGGCGGTGCCGGTCAGCAGCGGGATGAACAGGGCGAGGGTCACGACCGCGGCGAGGGTGTCTTCGAAGATCTCGAGCACCTGCACGGTCAGCAGCGCCGAGACGGCAAGCACGAGCAGCCACACCACCCGCGAGCGCATGATGGCGAAGATCGGCGTCGCGAGGTAGGGGCGACGCAGCGGCTCGCTCGCCCCCGCGCGCGCGGCATCCTCGTCTTCGGCGTCCGAGAGGATCCGGGCCGCGTCGTCGACGGTGAGGATGCCGAGGAGCCGGTCCTGCCCGTCGACGACGGGCAGCGCAAGCAGGTTGGCGTCGACGCAGGCGCGCGCCGCCTGTTCGGCCTCCTCGGTCGCGCGCACCTGGCGCGCCTCGGCCATGAGCTCGCCGACGAGCCGCTCGGGCTCGTGCATGACGAGATCGCGCAGGCCGATCACGCCGAGCAGCTGGCGCTCGCCATCGGTGACGGGCAGCGTGTAGATGGTCTCGGCCTCCACGCCGCGCCGCTGCACGTGCCGCAGCGCGGCGCCGACGCTCAGCTGGGGCTGCAGCCGCACGTACTCGGTGCTCATCCGGCGCCCCACGCTCCCCCGCGGGTATCCGAGCAGCGGCGCGGTGAGCTCGCGCTCGCGGGCCGAGAGCCCGCGCATCAGCTTCTGCGCCACGCCCGCCGGCAGCTCGTCGACCAGCTGCGCCCGATCGTCCGGGTCGAGCTCTTCGAACAGCCGCGCCACGTCCTCGTCGCGCAGGCCGGTGAACAGCTCGGAGCGCATCGCGGGATCGAGCATCTCGAACACCGCCAGCGCGCGGTCGCGCGAGAGCAGCCGGTACAGCACTGCACGGTCCGCCGCGTCCTCCCGCTCGAGCAGGCGCACCGTCTCCTCCGGCTCGTGGGCGCCCAGCAGGCGACCGAGCGTCGGCAGGTCGCGGGCCTTGAGCGCGGGTTCGACCTCTGCGACAAACACGTCGAACTCGTCGTCGTCCATGCGGCCTCCGTTCGCCAGCGACCGGCTGCGGCCGGCCCACGGCGCATTCTGTCATGGACCACGCGCGCCCCGCGAACGCGACGACCGACGCCCGCGCCGGCCGGCCGTCACGGTGCGATCCGCAGGACCCGGTCGTCGTCCGGGGCGGGCTCGCCTCGGCCGTCCGTGTTGCTGGTGAGCACCCAGAGCGCCCCGTCCGGCGCGAGGGCGACATCGCGCATCCTGCCGAACTCGCGCACCAGCTCCTCCGTCGACGCGGCGAGGTCGTCGAGCGGCACCCGGCGCAGCCGCTCACCCCGCAGGTTCGCGATGTAGAGCGCATCGCCCGCGACAGCGATCCCGCTCGGGCTCGCATCCCTCGGCGCCCACTGCTGCAGCGGGTCGACGAATCCGGCGCGATGCGCGATGCCCTCGACGACCGGCCAGCCGTAGTTGCCCCCGGCCTCGATCAGGTTGAGCTCATCCCACGTGTGCTGTCCGAACTCGCTCGCGAAGAGCCTGCCATCGGCGTCCCAGGCGAGTCCCTGCGGGTTCCGATGCCCGAGCGTGAACACCGGCGATCCCTCGAATGGGTTGTCGGCGGGGATGCCGCCATCCGGTGTGAGGCGCAGGATCTTGCCGCCGAGCGAGTTCGGGTTCTGGGCCGAAGCCGCATCCCCGGCATCGCCGACGGTCGCGTAGAGCATCCCATCGGGGCCGAAGGCGATCCGACCGCCGTTGTGATTCGCGGCCCGCGGCAGCCCCTCGATGATCACCGTCGGCGCGCCGATGCGACGCGCAGCGGGGACACCGGTCAGTGGAACGCGAACGATCCGGTTGTCGCCGGCGCTCGTGAAGTACGCATACAGCTCGCTGCCGCGAAGCGCGAGGCCGAGGAGCCCGCCCTCGCCGCCGTGCGCGACGCCGTCGATCACGCCGAGTGCACGCACGCTGCCGTCGCGTCCGAGCTCGAGCACCCGCGCCGAGTCGCGCTCGCTGATCAGGGTGGTGTCGCCGTCGAACACGATCGACCACGGCGCGCGCAGTCCACGCGCGACGACGGCGACCTCACCGGCGGAGCGAGCGGGCCCGGCCGATGAAGGCACGGGGCCGGCGGGCTGCTCCCGGGCTCCCGGCGCCGTGCCGCACGCGCCGAGCAGGGCGAGCGTGGCGACGACAACGGCGACGGTCAAGAGTGAAACGCCGCGGGATTGGATGTGGCGGGTGCGCATGACGGCTCCTTGGGACCCATGCTGGCACGCCCACCCTAGGATTGGGAGCGATCGATGCGCCTCAATGGAGCGGCCCGCGCCTCGAGGCCGACGGCGAGTGAAGGAGACCACCATGCGTGGAGTCATGATGTACGCGGCCGGCGATGTGCGCGTCGAAGATCGTGAGATGCCGACCATCGTCGAGCCGACGGACGCGATCATCAAGCTCGCCGCGTCGTGCGTCTGTGGATCAGACCTCTGGCCATACCGCGGGGTCGACACGCTGCGGCGCGCGCGCCCGATGGGACACGAGTACATCGGGACCGTGACCGAGGTCGGCGCTGATGTCACCACGGTCAAGCCGGGCGACTTCGTGGTGGGATCGTTCATCGCCTCGGACAACACCTGCGAGATCTGCGCGGCCGGCTATCAGTCGCGCTGCGTGCACGCGGTTGGGATGGGCGCGATGGGCACGCAGGCAGAGTACGCGCGCATCCCGCTCGCCGACGGCACGCTCGTCGCCACCCCCGGCCAGCCGAACCCCGAGCTCATCCCCTCGCTCATGGCCGCGTCCGACGTGCTGGGCACCGGCTGGTTCGCCGCGGTCGCCGCCGAGGCCGGCCCGGGCAAGACGATCGCGGTGGTGGGTGACGGCGCGGTCGGCCTCTGCGCCATTCTGGCGGCCAAGCAGCTGGGCGCCGAGCGGATCATCGCGTTCAGCCGCCACGCCGATCGACAGGCGCTCGCCCGCGAGTTCGGCGCGACCGACATCGTCGAGCTGCGCGGCGACGAGGGCGCCGCCGCGGTGAAGGCGCTCACGAGCGGATACGGGGCGCACGGCACCGTGGAGGCGGTCGGAACCCAGGAATCCATGTGGCAGGCCATCAAGTCGACCCGCCCCGGCGGGCATGTCGGCTACGTGGGCGTCTCGCACGGTGTCGAGCTCGACGGCCTGCGCCTGTTCGGCTCGGTCGTGCACCTGCACGGCGGCCCCGCGCCGGTGCGGCGGTTCCTCCCCGAGCTGATCCAGCTGATCTGGGACCGTCGGATCGACCCTGGCAAGGTCTTCGATCTCGCGCTCCCCCTCGAACAGGCCGCCGAAGCGTACCGGGCGATGGACGAGCGGCGCGCGACGAAGGTGCTGCTCACCCTCTAGGCGCCCTGATCCGACGGCACCCCGGGACTGCTTCCGCCGCCGGCGGCTGCCGCAATCGCCACCAGCTCGCGCGCCGTGCCCGCGAGGTCGCGCTTCGAGCCGCGCCAGACCGCGCGGAGCGGTCGTGTGATCGGCTGGGGGCCGACGGCGAGCGTATGGATGCGGCCGAGGCGCGCATCGTCGCGCACCGCGAGCTCACTGAGCACGGCCGGCGCCACCCCGGAGCGCACCGCCGACCGGATGGCGGCTTCGGTCGCGAGCGAGACGAGCGGTGGGCGCGCGGGGCGCCCGACCGCTCGCAGCACCGCCGACTCGAAGGCCGCGCGCGTGCCGCTCCCGGCCTCGCGGGCTGCCAGCGGCACATCCGCGAGCTCGTCGATCGAGACGGCGGTCCGGGTCGACCATGCATGAGTGGGTGACACCGCGACGACCATGCGATCCTCGCCGACCGGGATGCTCCCCAGACCGCGAGGCGGCTCCGGCTGCTCGATGAAGCCGAGGTCGATCGCACCCGAGCGCACGAGCGCGATGACGTCCTCGCTGTTCGCGGTGCGAAGCTCCACCACGGTCGTCGCGCTCCCCGCCTCGGTCTGGCGCCGGCGGAGCTCCATCACCCACGCGGGCAGGAGATAGGCGGCGATCGTCTGGCTCGCGCCCACCGAGAGCGTCGTCGCCGCTGTGTGCCCGCGCAGCGCGGACGCGGTGGCCGCAAGCCGCGCGCTTGCCGCCAGCACCTCCTGGACCTCGCCGAGGATCTCCGCGCCGGCAGCGGTGGCGGTCACGCCGAACGGCGAGCGCTGCACCAGCTCGAGGCCGAGCAGTCGCTCGAGATTGCGCACGCGATACGACACCGCCTGCTGGGTGACGCCGAGGTCCTTGGCGGCGCGCGAGATGCTGCCGTTGCGAATGACCGACTCGAAGTGTCGGAGATCGATCAGTGTGGGCGCGGACACCATCCCACGATACAACGATGATTTGTACCCGGGCAAAGAGCCGGGAGCTTCCCGCGGCCCACCCGCGCGCGACAGACTTCTGCACATGCAGGTCACTCCCATCGCCACCCTCCCACAGCGACTCGCCGCACGCGGCGTGAAGGTGGTGCCCGGTCTCCTGCTCTGTCTCGCGATCGCCGCGGTCGCGACGATCATCGGCAGGCTCGTGCCGATTGTCGGCTCCGCGATCCCCGCGGTCGTCATCGGCGTGCTCGTCGCGGTGGTGCGCAGGCCGAGTGGGCGTGCCGCCCCCGGCGTCGCGTACGCCGGCAAGTTCGTGCTGCAGTGCGCCGTCGTGCTGCTGGGCGTCCAGCTCTCGCTCAAGAGCATCGTCGAGGTCGGCGCGCAGTCGTTCCCGGTCATGCTCAGCTCGCTCGCCGTGTGCCTGCTCGCGGCGTGGCTCATCGGTCGCGCCCTGCGCATCGACCGCGGCATCCGCACGCTGATCGGCGTCGGCACCGGCATCTGCGGCGCATCCGCGATCGCCGCCGTCGCGCCCATCGTCCGTGCGAAGAGCCACGACATCTCGTACGCGATCTCGACGATCTTCCTGTTCAACCTGCTGGCAGTCGTCGTGTTCCCGCCCATCGGTCATGCCCTCGGAATGACCCCGGAGGCGTTCGGCCTGTTCGCCGGCACCGCGGTGAACGACACGAGCTCGGTCGTCGCCGCCGCGAGCGTGTTCAGCAGCGCCGCACTGGGCTTCGCGGTGGTCGTGAAGCTCGTGCGCACCCTCATGATCATCCCGATCAGCGTGACGCTCGCCGTCGTCGAGGGCCGCCGCAGCGGCGACGGCGCTCGCCTGACCCCGATGCGGGTGTTCGCGCTCATCCCCTGGTTTCTCTTCGGCTTCATCATCATGGCCGGGATCGCGTCGACGGGGGTCTTCTCCCCCGACGTGACGTCGGCGCTCACCGACGTCAGCGTGTTCCTCGTCGCGACGGCGCTCGCCGGCATCGGCCTCTCGACCGACCTGCGAGCGATCCGCGCCGCGGGGCTGCGGCCGCTGCTGCTCGGCGGAATCCTCTCAGCGCTCGTCGCCCTGACCACCCTCGGCACCATGCTGCTCACCGGGCACCTGTGACCGCGTCGCCCTCCGGCGCATCCACGCGCCGAGCCCCGCGGCGAGCGCCAGCACTCCCGCGATCGCCCAGAACCGCTGCTCGCCCACGCCGCCGGTGTGCGGGAGCCCGGGCAGCGTCACGAGCTGGTTGACGATCCGGCCCAGGTTCCAATCAAGCTGCGCGCCCTCCGACGGCGGCCCGATCGTGAAGGCCCTGGGCGTCGCATCGAGCCGGAATCCGGCAGGTGCCGTCGTCTCGACGAGTCGATACGCACCCCACTCAAGCCCCGTGAGGCGAAAATGGCCTGCGCGGGGGTCACGATCCGCGCCCTGCTCGCACCCAGCCGGGGTTCTGGCGACGCAGTCCATGACGGCGACCTGCGTCGTGCCGGCGCCATCCGGGCCCACAAGCAGCCATGCCGAGCCGCCAAGGTGGCGCGGCCCGTCCGGCCCACCGGACTCCGCCGACTCGACCTTCTCCCAAACGAGACTGCCGCGCGGGAGCGCGCGGTTCGTGAACACGCACGTCACGTTGCGACCGGCCACGCTCGTCGGAATCGTGACCGTGCCGCTTGTCGCGGGGCGCTCGGCAATCACCACCGCACCGCCCGGACCATCGACGAGGCATCGCAGTCGCGAATCGTAGGTGCGCGGGATGCCGCCGCCTGCGGCAAGCTCCGTGATCGCGTAGCTCCCACCCGCCATCACGAGGTGCGGACCCAGCTGCGCTGACTGCACTCCGTCGGCGCTCCCCGTGGTCGTCGCCTGAGCGACCGGGGCGCCGGAGCCTCCGACGCTCGCGAGCGAGAGCCCGAACTGGTCACCGGGGTTGAAGCGCCCCTGCACGTCCTTCTTGACGGTCAGGGTTGGCGGCAGCGCACACGAGGCGAGGTCGGTGATGCTCGACCCGGGCACGATCGTGCCCGGGGTCGCGACCACCGAGCCGAGCTGCGCACCGGTGATCGGGTCGATTCGCCAGATATTGCCGTCGGAAGACAGATAGACCTCGCCATTCGCCGCGAACGCCACCCCGCTGATCGGACCATAGCTCTGGGCGACCGCGGGCACGGTCGAGCGACCGGGGAGCACGTGCGTCGGCTCGCTCACGCTGCGCCCGGCGGCGAGGTGCTGCGCCGACACCACGGTGAAGCTCACGTTGGCGCTCCCATCGCCGGCGCCCGCCCGCATCACGATGTGCGCGTTTCCCGCGGCGTCGAAAGCCATGTCACCGCCGACATTGCTCACGTCGTGCACCGCGCTGGTGACCCGCGTCGCACCGAGCGGCGCGATCTGCGCCCCGATCGGCTTCGTGGAGTCGAACTCGTACAACACGAAGTACGTGCCGTCTGTGCGAGCCTCGAAGCCCCCGAACGCGAAGCGGCCGTTCGACGGGTCGACGGCCCCGCCCGACATGGTCGGCAGGGTCGAGCCGAAGATCCGCGCGATCGAGCTCTCGTAGCCTCCGGTCGGCGTCTTGCGCACGACATCCACCTGGCGCTGTGTGGCTGAGAACGACCGCACGAGCGCATAGATGGTGCCGTCGCGGCCGACGGCCAGCGCGTTCATGCCGTCCATCGTCCAGCCGCGCGACGGCGACCACCCCGTGTAGTAGCTCCGCCAGGCGGCGGCGTTCGTCACCGCGTTCCCCGCCGCGGTGTTCAGCGTGCCCACCTCGCCGCGATAGTTGATGGCGTACACGGTTGCCGGCGTGCACACCGCGGGCGGGGTCGTCTCCGTGTTGGTGAAGGTGCACGTGATGTTTGCCCCGACCGCCGCCGCGGGGATCGTGAGGCCGCCGCTGGACGTGCCCGGTCCCGTCACCGCGACCACCCCCGCGGCGCCGGTGACGCCATCGATCCGGCACGTGAGCGCAGCGGCGTAGACGCCGAGATGCGCGCTCGTCTCGGCGAGTGCCAGCGTGTCGCCGACCGTCACCATCATCGGACCCGCCTTCTCGAGCAGCACGCTCGTTTCCGGCACAGGGGTCTTGGCGACCACTGAGGTGATCTCGGCACCGCCCGACGCGACTCGCAGGGTGAACTCGCGCCCGACGGCGCTGCCGCGAAGATCCTTCTGCACGGTGAGCGTCGTCGGCGGATTCTGGGCGCAGGCGGCGAGATCCGAGCCGGCACCGCTGTACGGGTTCGTGGTGACCGGTGCCCCGATGACCTGCGCGGTCAGCGGGTTGATCTGATAGACGGAGGTCTTCGTGCCGATGTACAGCTTGCCGCCGCCGCCGACCGCCATGCCGTTGACCTGATCGCCGTACTGCGCCGTCCCGGTCGCCTTGGCCACCGAGCCCGACACCTCGCTCGGCCAGGAATCGTACGCGGTGTACGCCGCGTTCGTCTGCCGGCCCGCGGCGAGGTCTGCGGCCGTGACCGTCGTGATCGTCAGCGTGCCATCGGCGGCGCGATGCGAGAGCACGTAGAGATTGCCGGCACCGTCGAACGCGATGTCGCCGTTGAGGTCGGCCGCAGTCCCCATGCCGACGCGAATCCTCCCGGCGACGCTGCGCTTGCCGGACGCGAGATCGATCTCATGCACCAGAAAGTAGCCCGCCCGAAACCCGCCCCAGACGTACCTGCCGGTGACCGGGTCGATCGCGCCTGCGACGGGCACCGCGTTCGACTCGTAGCTGTAGAGGTACGTGGCTGGCTTGTAGCTCGCCGGATCGAGCCAGCGCCACGCCGCGTCATCACCCGGTTCCTTCACCATCATGCGGATGGAGACGTTCCACATCGTGCTCGGGTAGCCGCTGTCGTACTGGTAGAAGCGGGCGTACGCGTACAGGGTTCCGTCCATGCCCGCGGCGAGGCCGTTCGCGCCGATCTTGGTCGGAATGTTCGCTCCCTGATTCAGGCCCTCAGCGCTGGGATTCCAGGCCGTATACAGCGAGTACCAGCCACCCATGCGCGTGGCCGCGCCGCCGGAGTCCGGCACCGAGTAGACCGACGCGGTCTCGGTGAGCCCGTACAGCTGCGACGGCACGCACAGCGCTGCATCCAGGAGCTTCGGCGCCTCCTCCGGCAGCGACGGCACGGCGGTCGCGCCGAGGTGTTCGTCGACCGCATCGGCGCGCTTCCCGGCGATGCCCTCGGGCCGCGCATCGTCGCTCGTCGATGCGTCGCCCAGCACCGGCGAATCGTGCTCTGCCGGCACGTCGTCCTCTGCCCCGGCACGCTGCTCGCGCTCCGGCGCCGCCTCGGCCGCCGCCTGGCCCTGGTCCTCGGCGTGCACCTCGCTCCCTGTGCCGCCCTGCACCGCGTCGGGCTCCGCGACGCGCGGAACCGCCTCGACCTGCCGCGCCTCGCGATCATCCGGCTGCGCCGTGCTGTCGAGGCTCGCCGAGCCAACGGCTGTGAAGAGCACCATCGCCACCCCGAGCCACCCGAATCGTCGACGAACGCCCCAAGACCACCCCCTCCCGCGGCCCATCCGCCGCACGCTCACGGGACGCGCACCTCGCGCACCTCGCCGCCCGGGCGCCCGCGCGCGGCGACGCGCGCCGTGCGCCGGCGATGCGCGCTGCGCCGTGCGCCGAGTCGCGCATCGACCCGGCCGTTGCGCACCAGATAGGCCGTGATCGCGCCAAGACCGAGCAGACCCCAGAGCGCCCACCAGGCGAACCCGGGGATCTCCGGCTCCTGCCCGGCGCGCGCAATGTCGTGCTGCGGTGTCGGCAGCACGCGCTCGCCGGTGACGAGGATCCGATGCGAGTTCACACCGAGCGGCGTGCACGTCACGAGCGTCACCAGGTCCGCTCCCGCCTCCGGTCGGATCGTATCGGTGTTCTCCGGTGCGACCACCTTCGTCTGCCTGACCCGATAGCTCAACACGTTGCCGAGCAGCTCGACGGTGAACGTCTCGCCGACTCGCACCTCGTTCAGCCTGGTGAACATCGCCGCGTTGGCAAGGCCACGGTGCGCCGTGACCACCGCGTGACGGCCTTCGCCGCCGATCGGCAGGTGGGAACCCTCGAGATGCCCCGCACCACGCTGCAGGGTGCGCTCGCTGGTGCCGTGGTACATCGGCAGATCGACGCCGATCGTGACGAGTCGCACGCGCCCCATGACCGCGTGCTCGGAGCCTCCGAGCGTCTGCAGATAGCCCGGCGCGTCCGTGCTCAGCGCTCCCTGTCCCTCGGGAACATGGCCGTTCACGGGGAGTACAGCGCCGGCGCTCAGCGCGTCGTTGTACCGCTCGGCCGCGGCCAGCTGCTCCTCCGCAGAAGGATCAAGCGTCTGCAGCGTTCGGGTGTAGTCGACGATGATCCGTGACTGGTTGTACGCGCTCACCCACTGCGCGGTCATCGGGTACAGCCCGGCCCCCAGCGCGCCGAGCGCCATCGTGACGATCGTCAGGGTCAGCCAGCTCGGCTTCCACCGCGCACGAGCCGCACGCGGTGCGTGCGGCTCGGCGTCTTCGGGGCCCGGCCCCGAAGGAGGTGCGTGAAGGACGCTCAAGTCGACACGGGCCCGGGGGAAGGCCATGGGAGATTGTTCGACGAGCTTGATGGGGATGCACCTCCTTCGGGTCGGGAGCACGTGGCGCGTGGGCGGCGAAGGTCCGCCCACGCGAGCCGCTCTATTCGGCGCCTTCTCGGCGACCGCCGTTCTGTCGGCGGCGGTTCACCAGCACGAGGCCGAGCACGATGGCCGCGGCGCCGAGACCGGCGGTGACAAGCAGCACCTGCCCCTGGGCGCCGGTCATCGGCAGGCCCGGGATCGCCTGCTGGGCGTTCGTGATCGGTGTGGCCCGCAGATCGTTCGCGCCGATCGTGATCGGCAGGGCGGTGTGCGCCGCGGCACCCTGCGGTGTGACGTACCCGGCGGGCGCCTTCGTCTCCACCAGCACGTAGCAGCGGAACGCGGCGTGCTTCGGGTTGTGCTCGCTGTCGCTCACGAAGAGCGCGGGCACGTCGACGCTGCCGCCCGCTCCCGAGACGATCGTCGCGGTGGCATCGGCCGAGCCCACGTTGAACACGATCGGCGCTCCCACAGTGCTCGTCGAGCACGCCGTCGACGTCGCCGCGTACGCCGGAACTCCCTCGTACACGCTGAACTCGGCACCCTGGAGGCCCGCGGCCGTGTCGGTGTCGTCGGTCTTCAGCAGCTGGGCGGAGCCCCAGCTGGTCGTCACCGCGTCGGTCGCGGTCGGGGGGTTTCCGCTCAGATCGAGTGCGGGGTTGTTGACCCACTGCTGCGCGCGATTGTCGATGCCCGACGCCCCGGCTGAGTTGACCCGCGTGGGGACGGCGATCTCGAACGCTGATCCGGCATTCGCGGTCAGCCATGCGGCATCCGTGAACCGCACGATCACGGTACGCGTCACGGCATCGTATTCCACCGTCACAGGGCCGCCGGACGGCGTGGTCGTGACCACCGCATACGGGCTCAGCGCATCGAGTCGGGCGTCGAGCGTGTCTGAGACGGTGAACTCGGTCCACAGCCCGGGTGCGATATCCGGGATCCGGCCGGTGATCGTGAAGTCGACCCCCGCGCCGACGCCGAGGTCGACCTGGCTCGCGATGTGCTTCTCGAACGTGCCGACCGAGTTCTTCGGGTAGACGATGACGTCGTAGAGCCAGCCCTTGTCGACTGGATCGACGCCACTCGCATCGATCACCGGAAACGGGATCGTGACAAGGAAGGGGTTCGTTCGCTTGGTCACGGTCGAGGGCGCGACCGTCTCGCACACGACGTACGCTCCCACCGCGAGCTCCTCCGCCGCGATGCCGTCTGCGTCCGTGGGACCGATATCGATACCCGTCGCGCCGAGCGTGTAGCCGAGCGGCGCGGTACAGGCTGGATCGTCGGCGACCGCGCTCGCGGCCGCCTCGAGCCCGGACCATGCAGCTGCGGTGGTGAGATCGAGCGGGGTGCCGCCGGCGAGCAGTGGATACGCCGTGAACGTGACGCCGCCGATCGGGTCGGTGAAGCCGGGGTCGACGCTGCCGTCGGGCCGGCCCTCGCCGCCGTCGGTCTGATCCGCGTACTTGTGAATCATGAGCGATCCGACCACCGCGCCGTCGATGTCGCCGTAGCTGTACGTGCCCGACGCGGCGGCGTGGCGGACGCCGCCGGGGGCCGCGGCGGCAGCGCCACCGGCGAGCAGCGCCGAGGCGCCGAGCACGCCGGCACCCAGCACGGCGATGCCCCGTCGCCACACCCTCTGCTTCGTCATTCGACCCCTCCGGCCTCTCGCGCGACTGTTCGCGAGATCCAGCTTGCGGCAGCCATCCGGCCCCGACTATCGCGCATGCGAAGTGAGTCGATCGACTTTACGAAACGCCATTCCGTCAGGCATTTTTCAGCGCACTCTGACGATTCACGACGGCGGATTCCGGTAGAATCAAGCACGCGTATCGGTCGAGCAGTGCCGAGAGGAGCCGTCACCCATGGCATACAAGAGAGTTGTCTCTGCGCTTGAGGGCACCGGTGTTCTCGCGCTCGACAGCTGCAGCGATCCCGATGAGCTCGCGCTGTTCACCGATCCGCTCCGCCCCCACAGGATCACCCTGCACGGGCGCGATGCCCGCCTGCGCACGACCCTGCGCTCGGCCGCGATCGCCCCCTCGCTCTCGCTGCACCGGCTCAACTACGGCCATGCGGTGACCGTGACCCCGCAGGTGCCGGACGGCGAGAACTTCCTGTTCGCGATCGTCCTCTCGGGCGCGGCGAAGTATCGCTACGGCGGCGACGAGGTGGTCATCGGCCCCGGACAGGTCGGTCCGATCGCCCCGTACCGCGAGTTCAGGTCGCGGATGGACGCGGATTTCAGTCAGCTGCTGATCAACGTCTCGAAAGAGCGACTCGAATCGCTCGCGGCGCTGCTCATCGGCGAGCCGCCCGCAACCCTGGAGTTTCAGCTCACGCCCGACATGGATGCGCAGATGCTCGCCGTGCTCCCGATCTTCGAGTCGCTCCTGCACACCGCCACCTCGGGCGTCGGCGACGACTCGCCGCTGGCACAGCAGCGCCTCGAGGACGTCGCACTCGAGTCGCTCCTGCTGTCGTTCCCGTCCGTTCGCTCGCGACTGCGGGAGCACGGATCCACGGGATCGGCTCGCCTCGTGCGCGACGCCACGCAGCTCATGCACGAGCGACTCGCCGAGCCGCTCGCGCTCACCGAGATCTCGCGAAGGCTCGCGGTGTCGCCGCGGACGCTGCAGCTCGCGTTCCGGCGCGAGCTGGATCAATCTCCGTCCGAATGGCTTCGCGTGCACCGGCTTGACCGCGCCGAGCAGCTGCTGCGCTCGGGTGATCCCAACTACGCGACGGTCACCAACGTGGCCTACGCCAGCGGCTTTCACCACCTCGGCGAATTCGCCAAGCACTACAAGCAGCGGTTCGGCCAGTCTCCGTCGGCCGCGCTGCGCAGCAGGACCAAGAAGCCGAGCAAGAGCGTGGGCCCTGCCGGGCTCGAACCGACGACATCCACGGTGTAAACGTGGCGCTCTACCAACTGAGCTAAAGGCCCTCGATGACGAGCTTAGTGCGCGAGAATCGCGTCCGCGAACACGCCCTCGCATCGTAGAAACTCGCTAGTGTTGACGCGGGGCCGTTTGTACCGAGCCAACAAAGCCACGGCAGACGCCCACCGTTCACTTGGCACAATCTGCCAGCACGACGAAAGGCCGCATCGTGACTGTTCATGACCAGGATCCCTACTCCTCGACGCCGCTCGACAGCGATCCCGAAGAGACCAGCGAGTGGCAGGAGTCGCTCACGCAGCTGGTGGATGCCAAAGGCCCCGGACGCGCTCGCGAGATCATGCTCAGCCTGCTCAAGCGATCCAAGGAGCTGCACCTCGGCGTGCCGATGGTTCCGACCACCGACTACATCAACACCATCGCGGCCGAGAACGAGCCCGAGTTTCCGGGCGACGAGGAGATCGAGCGCCGCTATCGCTCGTGGATCCGCTGGAACGCCGCGGTCACCGTGCACCGCGCGCAGCGACCCGGCATCGGCGTCGGCGGCCATATCTCGACCTACGCGTCGAGCGCCTCGCTCTACGAGGTCGGCTTCAACCACTTCTTCCGCGGGCACGACGCCCCCGGCGGCGCCGACCAGATCTTCATCCAGGGCCACGCCTCCCCAGGCATCTACGCGCGAGCGTTCCTCGAGGGCCGGGTCTCTGAGGCCCAGCTCGACGGCTTCCGCCAAGAGAAGTCGATGGCGCCCAACGGCATCCCGTCATACCCCCACCCGCACCTGATGCCCGAGTTCTGGCAGTTCCCCACCGTGTCGATGGGGCTCGGCCCGATCAACGCCATCTACCAGGCGATGACGAACAAGTACCTCAGCAATCGGGGCATCAAAGACACTTCCGAGCAGCAGGTGTGGGCGTTCCTCGGCGACGGCGAGATGGACGAGGTCGAGAGCCGCGGCCAGCTGCAGCTCGCGGCGAACGAGCAGCTCGACAACCTGAACTTCGTGATCAGCTGCAATCTGCAGCGTCTCGACGGCCCGGTTCGCGGCAACGGCAAGATCATCCAGGAGCTCGAGAGCTTCTTCCGCGGGGCCGGCTGGAACGTGATCAAGGTCGTCTGGGGCCGCGAGTGGGACGACCTGCTCGCGCGCGACACCGATGGCGCGCTGCTGAACATCATGAACGTCACCCCCGACGGCGACTACCAGACCTACAAGGCCGAGAGCGGCGCCTATGTCCGCGATCACTTCTTCGGCCGCGACGAGCGCGCGCTCGAGCTGGTGAAGGACTTCACCGACGAGCAGATCTGGGGCCTGCGCCGCGGCGGCCACGACTACCGCAAGGTCTACGCCGCGTTCAAGGCCGCGAGCGAGCACAAGGGCCAGCCCACGGTCATCCTGGCGAAGACCATCAAGGGCTACGGGCTCGGCCCGCACTTCGAGGGGCGCAACGCGACCCACCAGATGAAGAAGATGACCCTCGACGACCTCAAGCTCTTCCGCGACACGATGCACATCCCGATCACGGATGCCGCGCTCGAGGCCGACCCGTACCTGCCCCCGTACTACAAGCCCGGTCCGGGCGACGAGACGATCGACTACCTGCTCGAGCGCCGCCACGCCCTGGGCGGCTTCCTTCCCGAACGCCGCACTGCGCACACCGCGATCTCGCTCCCGGACGACGGCGCCTACGCGATGGCCCGGAAGGGCTCCGGCACGCAGGAGATCGCCACGACCATGGCGTTCGTGCGCCTGCTCAAGGACCTGCTGCGCGCGAAGAACTTCGGGGCGCGGATCGTCCCGGTGATCCCCGACGAGGCGCGCACGTTCGGCATGGACGCGTTCTTCCCCTCGGCGAAGATCTACAACCCGAACGGGCAGAACTACACCTCGGTCGACCGGGAGCTCCTGCTCGCGTACAAGGAGAGCCCGCAGGGCCAGATCGTGCACGTGGGCATCAACGAGGCGGGCGGCATGGCCGCGTTCACGGGCCTCGGCTCGTCGTATGCGACGCACGGCGAGGTGCTGATCCCGGTCTACATCTTCTACTCGATGTTCGGCTATCAGCGAACCGGCGACGCCATGTGGGCGGCCGGCGATCAGATGGCGCGCGGGTTCATCATCGGCGCCACGGCCGGGCGCACGACGCTGACCGGCGAGGGCCTCCAGCACGCCGATGGGCACTCGCACCTGCTCGCATCGACCAACCCGTCGACCGTCGCGTACGACCCCGCGTACGGCTACGAGCTCGCGCACATCGTCCGCTCGGGCCTCGACCGGATGTACGGCGGCGAGCATCCCGACCCGAACGTCATGTACTACATCACGGTCTACAACGAGCCGATGGTGCAGCCCGCCGAGCCCGAGAACGTCGACGCAGAGGGCATCGTCCGAGGCATCCATCGCATCAGCGTCGGCGAGGGGCCGGCCGGTGCGCCGCGCGCCAACCTGTTCGCCTCGGGCGTCGGCGTCGCCTGGGCCCTCGAGGCCCAGCAGCTGCTGCACGACGACTGGGGCGTGGCGGCCGATGTCTGGTCGGTCACCTCCTGGACCGAGCTGCGCCGCGACGGCCTCGCCGCCGACGAGCACAACTTCCTGCACCCGGAGGCCGAGCCGCGCGTCGCGTACCTGACGCAGAAGCTTCGGGATGCCGCGGGCCCGGTCGTGGCGGTCGGCGACTGGATGCATGCGGTCGCCGACCAGATCCGCCCCTGGGTGCCGCAGCGCTTCGCGACGCTCGGCGCCGACGGCTACGGCTTCAGCGACACGCGCGCCGCGGCACGGCGCTTCTTCAAGATCGACGGTCCGTCGATCGCCGTGCGCGCCCTCGAGTCGCTGGCCGCGGAGGGGCTCGTGCCGGCCGCGCGCGCATCCGAGGCGATCGAGAAGTACCGGCTGCACGATGTGAGCGCGGGCACGAGCGGCAGCGCCGGCGGGGAGAGCTGAATCGGATGGCATCGACGACGAACGGCGAAGGCATCGCCGGAAAACGCGAGACGCTCGCCTGGCTTCGCCGCATCTCGGGCGACCTCGCGACGGCGACCACCACGCGCCTCGAAGAGACGCTGCCCTGGTACGCCGACATGCCACCGGGGCGCCGCTCGGCGGTGGGGCTCGTCGCGCAGGCGGGCATCACCTCCTTCATCTCGTGGTTCGAGAATCCCTCGTCGACGCCGTGGATCGCGGCAGACGTGTTCGCCGCCGCACCGCGCGAGCTGCTGCGCAGCGTCAGCCTGCAGCAGACGCTGCAGCTGATCCGCGTGACGGTGCAGGTCACCGAGGAGCGTGTCGCGGGGCGCAGCGAGCACCTGCGCGAGGCGATCCTGCTGTACTCGCGCGATGTCGCCTTCGCCGCCGCCGATGTGTACGCGCGCGCCGCCGAGGCCCGCGGGCTCTGGGACGCGCGCCTGGAGGCGCTCGTGGTCGACTCGATCCTGACGGGCGAGGCCGACGACGAGCTGCCCAGCCGCATCGCCGCCCTCGGCTGGCACGGGCACGGCGAGGTCAGCGTGCTCGTGGGCACCACGCCGCCGCAGCTCGACGTCGATCACCTGCGCCGCACGGCCCGCAAGCTGCACGCGGACGTGCTGATCGGGGTGCAGGGCTCGCGGCTGGTGCTCGTGATCGGCCGAGCCGAGCTGCCCAGAACGGAGGGCGACGAGCAGCCCGAGCCCGAGCTGTCGTTCTACGATCTGGCGGTCCGCCTCGAGCCCGGCTTCGGCTCGGGACACCTCGTGCTGGGACCCACGGTCAGCGCGCTGGTCGAGGCCGGCCAGAGCGCCCGCGCGGCCCTCGCCGGATTCGCGGTCGCACGCTCCTGGCGGCACGCGCCACGCCCGGTCGAGGCCGACGACCTCCTCCCCGAGCGCGCCCTCGCCGGCGACCCGCTCGCGAAGGCGACCCTGGTCGAGCGCATCTTCCGCCCCCTGCAGGCGCACTCCTCAGACCTGGTCACCACGCTGTGGACCTACCTCGACAGCGGGCGCTCGCTCGAGGCGACCGCGCGCGAGCTGTTCGTGCACCCCAACACGGTGCGCTACCGCCTCAAGCGCGTCAGCGAGGTCATCGGGTGGGATGCCACCGGCGCCCGCGAGGCGCTCATCCTGCAGTCGGCCCTGATCCTGGGTTCGGTGGCCGGCCCCGACGCGGCGCGCCGCAGACCCGGAACTCTATCGACACCAAACAAACGGCCTTCGTATTCTTCGTAGGACTCTGCCACAACCTGGCGCACCCGCGTTGGCAAACTGGTGAGATGATCGTCGTCGCTTGCCCCGGACAGGGGTCGCAAACCCCCGGATTCCTCTCCCCCTGGCTCGAACTGGATGGTGTTCGCGAGCTGCTCGAAGCGTATTCCGACGCCGCGAAGGTCGATCTGATCGCGCACGGCACCGTCTCGGACGCCGACACGATTCGTGACACGAGCATCGCGCAGCCCCTCATCGTGGCGGCGAGCCTCGTCGCCTGGCACGCCCTGGGCGAGGCGCGCGCCGCCGCCGGCGGACTCGCGGGGCACTCCGTCGGCGAGATCGCGGCCGTCGCCGCTGCCGGCGTGATCGACGCCGCCGACGCGATGTCGTTCGTCGGCACCCGCGGCACCGCCATGGCCGCGGCCGCGGCCCTGGTCGAGACCGGCATGAGCGCCGTCATCGGCGGTGTCGAGGCCGATGTGCTCGCGCGCCTGACCGAGCTCGACCTCACCCCCGCGAACTACAACGGCGGCGGGCAGATCGTCGCCGCGGGCGCGCTGCCCGCGCTCGCCGAGCTCGCGGCAAAGGCGCCGCGCGGCACGCGTGTGATCCCGCTCCAGGTCGCCGGCGCGTTCCACACCCGCTTCATGGAGCCGGCACGCCCTGCGCTCGCCGCCGCCGTGGCGACCCTGGTCGCCGGCGGCAAGGTCGCCGACCCCGCGCTCCCGCTGTGGACCAACAGCGACGGCACCACCGTGGCATCCGGCGCCCGCGCGCTCGAGCTGCTCGTCGGCCAGGTGGCCGCGCCGGTGCGCTGGGACCTCTGCATGCAGGGCTTCTCGGACGCCGGCATCGCCGGTCTTGTCGAACTGACTCCCGGAGGCACGCTCGTCGGCCTCGCCAAACGAGCGCTTCGCGGCGTCCCGTCGGTGGCCGTGAAGACGCCCGACGACCTCGACGCCGCGATCGCGCTCCTCACCGATGCGCCGAAGGATGCTTCATGACCGCCACCACGCACCCCGCCCTCCGTCAGTCGAAGGGGCCGGCGCACACGCGGATCCTCGCGTACGGCGCCGCTCGCGGTGAGCTTGCCGTCGACAACGACGCCCTCGTCGGGCCGATCGACTCGAGCGACGAGTGGATCCAGCAGCGCACCGGCATCATCACGCGCATGCGCGCGGAGCACGACACCAACGCGATCGACCTCGCGATCGCCGCGGGCGCCGAGGCGATCGCCACCGCGGGCATCGACCCGGCACTGATCGACCTCGTCATCGTCGCCACGATCAGCAACCCCTCGCAGACGCCCTCCGTCGCGGCGATCGTCTCCGACCGCGTCGGCGCCAACCCGGCCGCCGCCTATGACATCAACGCCGCATGCGCGGGCTACGCGTACGCCGTGGCGCAGGCCGACGCCCTCATTCGCGGCGGCGCCGCCACCTATGCCCTGGTGATCGGCACGGAGAAGCTCTCCGACATCGTCGACCCCACCGATCGCAGCATTTCGTTCCTGCTCGGCGACGGCGCCGGCGCCGCGCTCATCGGTCCGAGCGAGTTCCCCGGCATCTCGACCACGGTGTGGGGCTCGGACGGCTCCAAGTCCGACACGATCGGCATGACCGGCACGCTCACCCAGTTCCGTGACGGCGAGACCGAGTGGCCGACGCTGCGCCAGGAGGGTCAGACCGTGTTCCGCTGGGCGGTGTGGGAGATGGCGAAGGTCGCGAAGCGCGCCCTCGAGGAGGCCGGTGTCGAGGCATCCGATCTCGCCGCCTTCATCCCCCACCAGGCGAACATGCGCATCATCGACCAGTTCGCGAAGCAGCTGAAGCTGCCCGACACGGTGAAGATCGCGCGCGACATCGAGACGACCGGCAACACGTCGGCCGCATCGATCCCGCTGGCCTCGCACCGCCTGCTCAAGGAGAATCCCGAGCTCAGCGGCGGCCTCGCCCTGCAGATCGGCTTCGGCGCCGGCCTTGTCTTCGGCGCCCAGGTGGTCGTCCTTCCGTAGGCACCGGGCCCCGCGCCCTAGACTGTCACTCGGTCACGACACGATCCACACATCATCCGCAACACCCAAGGAGAAACACCATGGCACTTTCCAACGACGAGATCCTCGCAGGCCTCGCTGAGCTCATCACCGACGAGACCGGCATCGCCGCCGAAGAGGTCGCCCTCGAGAAGTCGTTCACGGACGACCTCGACATCGACTCGATCTCGATGATGACCATCGTTGTCAACGCCGAGGAGAAGTTCGGCGTCACCATCCCCGACGACGAGGTCAAGAACCTCAAGACCGTCGGCGACGCCGTCACCTTCATCACCAACGCCCAGGACTAGTTCTTCGGATGTCGCGGCTCCACGCCTCGCGTCGGCCGCGGCATCCTCGTCCCCACCTTCTCAAGGAATCGTGTCATGAGCCCCAAGCGCATCGTCGTCACCGGAATCGGTGCAACCTCGCCCATCGGCGGAACTGCCCCTGAAAGCTGGCAGAACCTGCTCGCCGGCGTCTCGGGAGCCCGTCCTCTCGAACAGGACTGGGTCTCCACCTTCGACCTGCCCGTCACCTTCGCCGCGCAGGCGGCCGTCAGCGCGACCGACGTGCTCGAGCGCGTGCAGACCAAGCGTCTCGACCCCTCGAGCCAGTTCGCGCTGATCGCCGGACGCGAGGCGTGGGCTGACGCCGGCTCGCCCGAGGTCGACCCCGATCGCCTCGCGATCGACTGGGCGACCGGCATCGGCGGCGTGTGGACGCTCCTCGACGCGTACGACACCCTGCGCGAGCGCGGACCCCGCCGCGTGCAGCCCATGACCGTGCCGATGCTGATGCCCAACGGCCCCGCCGCCGCGATCGGCATGGACCTCGGCGCCCGTGGCGGCATCCGCACCGTCGTCTCGGCCTGCGCATCGAGCACCGAGTCGATCGTGAACGCCTGGGAGCATCTGCAGCTCGGCTACGCCGACGTCATCATCGCCGGCGGCTCCGAGGCTGCGATCAACCCGCTGCCCATCGCCTCGTTCGCCGCGATGCAGGCGCTGTCGCGCCGCAACGACGAGCCTGCGACGGCGTCGCGCCCGTATGACGTCTCGCGCGACGGCTTCGTGCTCGGCGAGGGCGCGGCCGCGGTCGTGCTCGAGACCTACGAGCACGCGGTCGCACGCGGCGCCCGCATCTACGCCGAGGTGCTGGGCGGCGCGATCACGAGCGACGCCTTCCACATCACCGCTCCGGACCCGGAGGGCGCGGGCGCATCGCGCGCCATGCGCCAGGCCGTGCAGCGCGCCGGACGCAGCCTCGACGAGGTCGTGCACGTGAACGCGCACGCGACCAGCACGCCGGTCGGCGACATCGCCGAGTACAACGCGCTACGCGCGGTCTTCGGCGATCACCTCGAAAACATCACGGTGGCGGCGACGAAGTCGTCCACCGGGCACCTGCTCGGCGGCGCCGGCGCGATCGAGGCGCTGTTCACGATCAAGGCGCTCCAGGAGCGCACCGTGCCGCCGACCATCAACCTGCAGGAGCAGGACCCGGAGATCCCGCTCGACGTGCCGACGTCACCGCGCGCGCTTCCGGCCGGCGACGTGCTCGCGCTGAGCAACTCGTTCGGCTTCGGCGGCCACAACGCCGTGGCGGCGTTCGCCTCGATCTGATCGGGCGTCCGAGAGCCTCGGCTCGCGACAGCATAAATGCCTCCGGCTTTCACGGCCGGAGGCATTTATCGCATCAGACGCGGACTACGCGGTCCCGGTGCCGGGGTATTCACCTGCCGACGTCCGGTAGTGGCGCCGATCCGGTCTGAGTCTATGGGCGTGCGGCACACGGCACGCACATTCCCCCATGCCTACCCCACTTTGTGGAGCCAGACAATGGCGGAATCATCGCCCGCGTTGCGGAACGGCTCGAGCTCGTCGTCCCATGCCGTGCCGAGCACGAGGCTCATCTCGCGCTCGAGCGCGCGGAAATCACCCGCGGCAAGCTCCATCGCGGCGAGCAGCCGGTCCTCGCCGATGACGAGGTTGCCGACGGTGTCGGTCTGCGCGTAGTGGATGCCGAGATCCGGGGTGTGCATCCAGCGCCCGCCGTCGCTGCGAGGCGTCGGGTCCTCCGTGACCTCGAAGCGCAGGTGCTCCCAGCCGCGCATCGCGGTCGCGAGCGCGGCGCCCGTCCCGGCGGGACCCTCCCAGAAGAAGTCGGCGCGGCGGCTGCCGGGCAGCACCGGCTGCTCGATCCACTCGAAATTGACCGCTCGACCCAGCGCACGACCAGCCGCCCACTCAAGGTGGGGGCACAACGCACGCGGCGCCGAGTGAACATAAATCACTCCGCGCGCTTGTGGTGTCGCCATGGTGTCTCCGTTCGTCGGTGCCTCGATGCTCAGGTGCGTCTTCCCCTACGACCTGTGCGACGACGCTGACACCCTGACGGGTCGGCGACATGCGTGTGCAGTTGTGCGATCGCGACCATTATCCCCCACGCCCGCGCGGAATCACAACCATGTGGTTTCGGCCGGCTATCGGACGTCGCCGCTGGGCATCGCCCCTCCGCCACCGACATCGCCGTCGTCGACGTCCGCGTCCTCGAGCCAGGCACGAAGATCCGACACGACCTCCTCGCGCGAGACGTGCAGCGCGTCGGCGGCGACCGTCACCAATCGGCCGAGCACGACGAGCGTTCCGCCCAGCAGGTTCGAGAGGTCGAGCGCCGCAACATCGTCGTGGAACGTGATGTCGTACGCGCCCTCGATCGCGTCCAGCCGACCGAGCGCGAGCTCCACCGCTGTCGCGTCGCCACCCTCGCCCGGAGCCCCAGCGCCGACGGCGATCACGGCATCCAGCAGCACGTTCGCGGACTCGATGCCCGCGGCAGGCATGTTCTCCATGGCGCCGATGCTAGCGCCTGCGTCGGGGCGTCTCGAGGGCTGCGAGCTGGAACGGCGGTCCGCGCCGCGTGCGCGAAAGGGATCGAGTGGGGCGTATGGGGCTTGAACCCATGACCGACGGATTATGAGTCCGCTGCTCTGACCGGCTGAGCTAACGCCCCGATCACTCGATTCTATGGGGCCTCCGGCCGGCCGACCTGCACACCCGAGAACCGGAGGGTGACGATCTGAAATGGTCGCAGCCGCAGTTCCGCCCCCTGGGCGGCGCCGCGCCCGTCGCCGCGAGCACCGGCACCTGCGGCCGCGTCGGCGACCGGCCGCAGGCCGTCGTGCGGCATCGCGACCTCATGCAGGTCGGTCTGGGTCACGGCATCCCACGCGAACGCCGTCGCGAGCCGTCCGCGCGCCCGGGCTCCGTGCGCCTCGTAGAGGCGGACGATCACATCGCCACTGTCATCTTGGGCGAGCTTGACGGCCTCGACGACGATGCCCGGATGCCCCGTCGCCACGAACGGCGCGAGCTCGGCGATGGCGACGCCCGCAACCTCGCGTGGCGGAAGCTGCAGGCGGTAGCCCAGCTCGATCGCCTCGTCGATGCTCGCCCCCGGCGCGAGCAGAAAGCCGAAGCGGTGCACACCCCGGTCCGCGCCCGGATCGGGAAACGACGGGGCACGCGCCAGCGTCACGCCGATCGTCACGCTGCTCTCAAGCGCCAGGCCGTCGCCCGCCGCGTCGCGCACGTCGCGGCGCATCCCCGCCCCGTACGTCCACGCGTTCGCGAGCGCGACCCCATAGCCGGGCTCGCCGACGTGCACCCAGCGCTGTGCGCTCGTCTCGAACCGCGCCGCGTCCCAGGAGGTGTTGCGGTGGATGCTGCGGCGCACGTGCCCGAACTGCACCTCGGACGTCGCCTCCGACGCGTGCAGCGCGAGCGGGAGCTCCCACTTCAGCGCCTTCTCGCGCTCGCGCCAGTCGAGCTCGATGCCGACGTCGATCGCGCGTGAGTGCGACGAGAGCCGGTAGCTGGCGACAACGGTGGATGCCCCGATCCGCCGCATGACGGTCACCGCCGGGGCCGCGGCATCCACGTCGATCCGCGCCGAGGTGCTCGTCTCAGCGACGGGCTGTGACGTGACCCGCGCGTCGAGGTCCCAGGCGTCCCACCGCGTCGGCACGTCGTGGAACAGCCGGAAGCGGCCCAGCGCCTCGCCGCGAGGCACGAGCTCACGCGCTGCGCGCTCGTCGAGAAGTGAGACGATCTCGCCGCGCCCGTCGAACCGCAGGGTGAGTCCGTGGCCGCGGAGCACGGCGCCCGCGCCGTGGGCGAGCGCGTGGGCCTGCCCGCCGGCCGCGGCGTCCGCAGACGGCACGGCCGGGCCCTCCGCGGGCGCAGCCCCCATCGGCGGGACCGTGGGGACGAGGCCGCTCGCGGGCACCGGGGCCGAGCATCGAGCACGCCCTCGCCGAGCAGCATCCGCAGCGCCGCGCCGATGATCGCCTCGAGCCGCGCATGCACCGCCGCGTACCGGGCACGTGCCTCGGCGTGCACCCAGGCGATCGAGGTGCCGGGGAGGATGTCGTGAAACTGCAGCAGCAGCGTCTCGCGCCACAGCGCCCGCAGCTGCTCGGCCGGATACGCCGCCCCGGCCCGCACCGCCGCGACCGTGCACCAGAGCTCCGCCTCGCGCAGCAGCGCCTCGGCGCGTCGATTGCCGCGCTTCATCTCGATCTGCGTGGTCGAGACGCCGCGATGAGCCTCGAGGTAGAGCTCCCCCACCCACACCGGCGGCTCGGCGAGCTCGTGCCTCGCCGCAGCGAAGAACGCCGCGGGGCTCGACAGCGTCACCCGGGGCACGCCCTCGAGATCGCCGAAGCGGTGCGCCGCGGCGAGCATCTCACGCGTCGGACCGCCGCCGCCATCGCCCCAGCCGAACGGGAGCAGCGAGATCGTGGCATCGCCCGATTCGGTCAGCTGGCGCTGCGCGCGCAGCAGCTCCTCGGCCGACACCCGCGAGTTGTAGGTGTCGGAAGGCGGGAAGTGCGTGAAGATTCGCGTGCCGTCGAGGCCCTCCCAGAGAAAGGAGTGGTGTGGAAAGCGGTTCGTGTCGTTCCACGAGAGCTTCTGCGTCAGGAACGCCGTCGCGCCGGCGGCCCGAGCGATCTGCGGCAGCGCGGCGCTGTACCCGAAGGAGTCCGGCACCCAGACCTCCCGCGGATGCACGCCGAACTCGTCCATGAAGAACCGGGTTCCCTCGACGAACTGTCGCACCAGCGACTCGCCGCCCGGCAGATTCGCGTCCGGCTCGACCCACTGCCCGCCCACCGGCACGAAGCGTCCCTGCGCGACCCGCAGCCGCACCCGCTCGAACAGCTCCGGATGATCCTCCTGCAGCCACGCGTACTGCTGCGCGGAGCTGGCCGCGAACACGAACTCGTCGTCTTCGTCCATGAGTCGGAGCGCGTTCGCGAACGTGCGCGCCACCTTGCGGCGGGTCTCGCGCAGGGGCCAGAGCCAGGCGCTGTCGATGTGCGCGTGCCCCACCGCGTGCACGCTGTGTGCACTCGGAACGGCCGGGGCGTCGAGCACCGCCCGCAGCTGGGCGCGGACTGCGGCGGCGGATGCCGCGGGCGCCTCGGGGTCGATCGCGTCGATCGCGCGGTCGAGCGCGCCCACGATGCGGGCGCGGCGCGGGGATGCCGCATCCAGTCGTTCCGCAAGCTCGGTGAACGCGCCCAGATCCTGCACGAGCTCCCACAGCTCGGCCTCGCGCACGGCGGTGAAGATCGGGCCCAGCCGGTACTGCGGCGCGTCTCCCGCCGTCGCGGGATCGCCGAGTGCGGTCGGTGCGAACCGGAACTGCTGCGCGATGTCGGGGTTGGACGCGGCCTCGAGCCAGACCACCGTGCCCGCGCCGGCCGCCTCGCTCCCCGGCCCCGCCGACGACGCCACCAGCGGCAGTTCCCGATTGAGCGGCTCGATGCCGCCGAGCACGCGACCGGCGTCGTCATAGGCGAGCGCCTCGCACTGGAAGCCGGGCACCGCGTCGGTGAACCCGAGATCGACGACGAGCACGAGCCCCGCGGCAGCGCCGTCCTCGCCGACTCGATGCGAGGCGTCGGCTTCTACCCGGAACCAGGTCGTCCCCCACGGCGGCCCCCACGCCTCGCCCGGCTCGATGTGGGTGAACCGCTGCGTGATCGCCTCGGCGAACGGCACCGGCTCCCCCGGCGCCCTCCACGCCGACACGGCGGCGGGTCGCACGTCACGGTGCAGGTTCGGGCTCAGCCGCTCGCGCACGTACCGTCGCGTTCGCTCGAGCGTGCGCTGATGCGTGTCTTCCACGGCAACCTCCACTGTTCGTCCGGCTGCGCCTCCGGCCCGGCGGTCGGCACGCGCCGCCTATTTCTCGGAACCTGCGACCATCCCCTTGATGAAATACCGCTGCAGCACCAGGTATGCAACCAGCATGGGCACGACCGAGAGCAGCGCGGCCGCCGCGGCGGCGCCGAGATTGCTGCCCTGGCTCGCGAAGAACGTGGCGATGGTGGGCGCCGTCGTGCGCACGTCGGGGCTGCGCAGGATGAACACGCTCAGCGCGTACTCGTTCCACACCGACACGCTCGTCAGGATGATCACGGTCGCCGTGACCGGCTTCAGCATCGGGAAGACGACCCGGAACAGGGTCGACAGCAGGCCCGCGCCATCCATCACCGCGGCCTCCTCGATCGAGATCGGCAGCCCGCGCATGAACGACGCGTATAGGAACACCGAGAGCGGCAGCTGCGTCGCGACCATGAGCGCCGTCGCACCCCAGTACGTGTTGATCCCGCCCAGCTGCACCATCAGCGTGTAGACCGGCACCAGGATGCTCAGCGGCGGGATCATGATGAGGCCGATGATGCCCGCGAACACGATGCGGTTGCCGAGGGTGTCGCGCCGCGCGAGCGGGTACGCCGCGAGCGCCCCGAGCACGCAGATCAGGGCGGTGCTGGCCACGGTGATGATCGCGCTGCTGCCGATCGCCCGCAGGATGCCGCCGTCCTCGACGGCGATGCGGAAGTTCTCGAGGTAGATGCCCGACGTGGGAAGGACCCACTGCGAGCTGAGATCCGTGCGCGGCTTCAGCGAGGTGGTCAGGGCGACGTAGAACGGCACCAGCTGCACGAGCGCGGCGAGCGCGAGCCCGGCGCCGGCCGCGACCCTCCAGAGCCGGCTCACGACAGCTCCAGCCGGCGGCGATTGAAGAGGGTGTTCAGCCCGAGGGTGAACACCGCGATGATCAGGAACAGCACGATTCCGACGGCGGACGCGTACCCGGCGCTCTGGTTGTCGAAGTAGAAGCGGCTGATCAGCGTCGACATCGACTCGGTCGAGTACCCGGGCCCACCCGCCGTCATCACCCGGATCACGTCGAACAGCTTCAGTCCGCCGATGAGGTTCAGCACGATGCTGGTGGCGAAGGCGGGCTGCAGCAGCGGCACGGTGATGCCCACAAACTGCTGCCACGCGCTCGCGCCGTCGACACGGGATGCCTCATAGTAGACGGTCGGGATCGACTGCAGGCCGGCCAGGTAGATCACCATCGAGATGCCGACGAACTGCAGGGAGTTCACGATCACGATGATCGTGATCGCGGTGCCGGCATCGCTGAGCCAGGCGACCCTCTCGCCGCCGAGCGCGACGACGATGTCGTTGAGCCCCCCGTAGCGGTACGAGAAGAGCAGGTAGTACATCGTGCCCATCACGACGGGCGACACGAGCACCGGCAGGTAGATGATCGCACGCGCGATGCTGCGCCCCCGGATGGCGCGGTCAAGCGCCAGGGCGAGCGCCAGCCCCATGATCTGCTGCAGCACCGTGCTGCCGATGCCGTAGATGAACGTGTTGCCCAGCGCCGTGCCGACGATGGGATCGCCCAGCATCCGCACGTAGTTGTCGAGCCCGATGAAGCTGCGCCCCGGGCTGTACCCGTTCCAGTTGGTCAGCGACAGGATGAACCCGTTGACCAGCGGATACACCGTGAACAGCGCGAACACCGCGAGGGCCGGCACGTACAGCCAGTTCGCGCGACGGCGGGCGAACACGAGAGCCCCAACTGCTCGCGTTCGCCCGCCCCGTGTTGCGGTCAGAGGATCAATGCTCACGAAGAGCGCTCCCCACCGCGGGATCGCACACCCAGCCCCAACTCAGGCGCGCGTTCCCGGCTCATTCCTGCCCGAACAACGCATTGAACTGCTGTTCCATCTGCGATGTGGCCGCTGGCACGTCGGATTGTCCGGTGATCACCGCTGCAGTCGTTGTCACCATGGTGTCCCACATGCCGTTCGGGAGGTAGACGCGATCGAAGTACGGCTCGAGCCGGAAGGTGCCATCCGCGACAAACTCGTCGTAGCTGTCTTGGAGCGCGCCCAGGTCGCTGGTCGCATTGGTCAATCCGGGGATGCCGCCGATCGCGCCAGCAAGGGTTCCGATGTTGCTCGGCTCGGCGAGGCAGTCGATGTAGGCGAGTGCCGCGTCCTTGTTCTTGCTGGTCTTGGAAACCCCATATGCCGTGCCTTCGCCGCCGATCAGGTACGGCTCGGTCACGAAGCCCGGAATGGGGAAGTAGCCCAGGCGCGCGTCGGGATTGAATCCGAGCGCGCTGGCCACGAGGTAGTTCTGCACGAAGACGAAGCCGGTGTCGCCTGCGCCGAGCGCGCGAGCCAGATCGTCCATCGTCGCCGAGGTGACGTCGGCGTTGAAGTAGCCCGCCTTCGCCCACTTCTCGACCTCGCTCAGCAGGGTCGTGTAGCCCCCGGTCTCGAACGTGCCGGAGCGCAGGCTCTCGAGCTCGTCCGGGGTGTATGCCCCCGATGCGGCGAAGTCGGCCACGTTGCCGGCGAACCAGCTGTCTTTCGAGGAGGTCGAGATCGGCGTGATGCCGGCCGCCTTGAGCGTGGCCGCGGCGTCGCCGAACGACTCCCACGTGGTGAGGGTCTTCACATCGATGCCGGCGTCTTCGAGCACGGTCTTGTTGTAGACGATGCCTGCGACATCGGTGTTGATGGGCAGCGCGAAGAACTGCCCGGCCTCGTTCGTCATGGCCGCGTCGAGCGCCGGGTTGAAGTTCTTCGCCCACGGTCGCGCGTCGAGCGGCTCGAGGAACTCGCTGTATCGCAGCAGCGACCAGCCGTGCGTCGACCAGATGTCCGGCACGTCCCCGCTCGCGAGCCGCACCTTCATGTCGGCCTCGTACGTGTTCGTCATCGGCACCAGCTCGATGTCGACGCCTTCTGGTGCGCAGGTGCTCGTGATGGTGGTGAGCACCTTCAGCGTCGGGTCGTCGGTGCCGAGCCCGGTCTGAAACTCAATCGTCGCGGTGGCGGGTGACGCCCCCACGTCACCCGCACCCCCCGCACAGCCGGCCATCGTGACGACGGCCGCCCCCACCCCGAGAGCCGCATAGGTACGCCATGGAAACTTCATCGTTGTCCTCGCTTTCGCCGACCCGCTCATTCACCTGCTCGAATCCACGCCCCCCAAAGCGCACCTGAGAATCTACCCGCGTAACTTCGTCTTGCGCAAGTGGCATCTGCAACCCGGAAAATCAATGCACCCCGTTCGGCGCGGCACACTTGACGCGCGTAAATATTGGCTTCAGACTGAATATCGATTGCGGCCGAGCGTCCGCACGAGAGGAACGCATGACATTCACCCTCGGGGTTGTCGGGGCCGGGCAGTTCGGCGGGCAGTTCGCCGCACTGTTCAACAGCCATCCAGCCATCTCGCGCGTGTACGTCACCGACCTGGTCGCCACGCGGGCGAGCGAGCTCGCGCACGGTGCGAAGCTCGCCGGCGCGCACGAGTCGTTCGAGACCATGCTCGCGGATCCCGCGATCGACGCCGTCGCGATCTTCACCCAGCGCTGGAGCCACGGCCCCCTCGTCGTCCAGGCGCTGCGCGCCGGCAAGCACGTCTACAGCGCGGTGCCCATGGCGATCACCGCCGACGAGATCGCGGCCATCATCGACGCGGTGCGCGAGACCGGGCTGGTCTACATGATGGGCGAGACGAGCTACTACAACCCGGCAGCGGTGCTCGGTCGAGCCAAGCTCGAGGCGGGCGAGTTCGGCCGGCTCTTCTATGCCGAGGGCGACTACGTGCACGACATGGACCTCGGCTTCTACGAGGCCTACCAGTACAGCGGCGGGGCCGACTGGCGCCGCACCGCCAGCTATCCGCCACTGCTGTACCCGACGCACTCCATCGGCGGAGTGCTCAGCGTGTGGCCGACGTTCGCCCGACACGTGACCGCCGTGGGCATGGTCGACGATCGCGGCGACGGCGTGTTCGACCGCTCGGTGAGCATGTTCGACAACGACTTCAGCAATGCCACCGCCTTCTTCGAGCTCGACGGCGGCGGATCGATGCGCACCAACGAGTTTCGCCGGGTGGGGTATCCGTCGTTCATCCGCGAATCGCGCTTTCGCTATTTCGGCACCGATGCCAGCTTCGAGCAGGTCGCGACGGGCGCCTGGTGGTACACGCGCGAGGGCGCCGAGGACGTCTCGTCGCTGATCGCGACGTCATCCTCGCTCTCGGTCGACGATCCGCGGCTGGCGCACATCGACCCGGCGCTTCGCCCGGCATTCGTCGCGGGCTATGCACAGGTGCACGACCCGTCGCGGATCCCGCCGACGCTTCGCGCGCTGCCGAACGGGCACGAGGGCAGCCACCATTACCTCGTCGACGACTTCGCACGCGCGGTCGAAGGCACCGCGCCGACGCCGATCGACGCCTGGCGCTCGGCGCGGTTCACGCTGCCCGGCATCGTCGCGCACGAGTCGGCTCGCCGTGGCGGCGAACGGCTCGCCATCCCCGACTTCGGAGCGGACGCATGAGCGGGGCAGGCATGAGCGAGCCGTCCGTCGGCGGCGCGGAGGCCCCGAGGCGGCGCGTGACCCGCGACGACGTCGCCCGATTGGCGGGCGTGAGCAGCGCGGTGGTCTCGTACGTGCTCAACGGCACGCCGAAGCCGGTCGCCGCCGCGACGCGGCAGAAGGTGCTCGACGCCGTCGAGCTGCTCGGATACCAGCCGAACCAGACCGCGCGGGCCCTGAGCCTCGGCCGCAGCAATGTGATCGGACTCGTGATCTCGGACCCGAGGAATCCATACTTCGCCGAGCTCGCGCTCGAGATCGACAATGCCGCCCGCGCGGAGGGCCGCACGGTCATGGTGCTGAACTCGCTCGCGCGCCGCGGCGGCGGGAGCATGCACATCGCCGGGCTCAGCCAGCAGCAGCTCGAGGGCATCATCATCGCCGACACGCTCAGCGAGGCGGAGTCGGAGACCGTGCGCTCGCTCAGCGTCCCCGTGGTGCTGATCAACCAGTTCTTCGCGAACAAGGGCTTCGCATCCATCGGCGTCGACCACTTCGGCGGCGCGTATATGGCAGTGCGCCACCTCATCGACCTCGGGCACAGGCGCATCGCGTTCATCGGCGGGAATCCCGGGATCGACCCGCGCGAGGAGGGGTGGGCGAGCGCCGTGCGCGACGCCGGCCTCGAGCCGGGGCCGGCGTTTCACGTGCCCTTCGAGCTCGAGGGCGGGTACCAGGCCGGCCTCGCCCTCGCCGACGACGCCTCCGGGGTCACCGCCGCGTTCGTCGCGTCGGAGCAGCAGGCGCTCGCGGCGCTCTCGGCCCTGCAGGAGCGCGGCTTCGCGATCCCCGGCGACATCGCCATCGTCGCGTTCGACGGCACGACATGCGCGGCGTATCTGTGGCCGCCGCTGTCGACGGTGGCCCAGCCGCTTCGGGCGATGGCCGACGACGCCGTGCGACGGATCGTCACGAACACCGCGCACGAGGACTACACGAGCTACCCGATGAGCCTCGTGGTGCGGGCGTCGTCAGGCGGCTGAGGGACCCCCGCCGCGCTCGATCGGCAGCTCGCGGCTGTCGTGCACGACCTGCGGGTGATGACGCGCCAGCTGCACGACGCCCCACACCGCCACGGCCCCGGCGACGATGAATCCGATGAACGCCCACAGCGGCGCGGTGGCGGCCTCGCCGAGCACGAGGAGCCCGATCAGCACCGCGACGATCGGATCGACGACCGTGAGGCCGGCGATCACCAGGTCGGGCGGACCCGAGGCGTAGGCGGTCTGCACGAAGTAGGCACCCACGCCGGTGGCCGCGAGCAGCGCGAGCAGGCAGATGAGCGTGAGCCACTCGAACTGGCCCGCCTGCAGACGCTTGATGACCACCTTGGCGAGCGTGGCCACGAATCCGTAGACGACGCCGGCGGCCATGATGTAGAACAGCGCGCCCATCTTCTTGCGCAGCCAGATCCACATGGCCGCGAACACCACGATCAGGATCGCGAGCAGGGCGAGGATGATGATCAGGTCGCGCTGCGTCACGTTGCGCTCGGTGGCGAAGATCGCCGCGATGAGCACGAAGACGAAGATGCCGCCCACGCAGGCGACGATCGCGATGGCCGACCGCCGGGTCGGCGCGTGCCCGCTGATCCGAGCGTTCAGCAGCGTCGTGATCACGAGCGAGACGGCGCCGAGCGGCTGCACCACGATCAGCGGGGCGACCGAGAGCGCACCGAGCTGGCACACGATCGCGAGGATCAGCATCACCGTGCCGACCACCCACGACGGGCGCGAGAGCAGGCGAAACATCTGACCCCCGGTGAGCCCCTTTGCGGCCGCCTGCCCGCTCAGCCGCTCCACCTTCGTCACTCCGCGATGCTGGTACTGCGCACCGAATGACATGAATACCGCGCCCGCGAGCGCGAGCGGGATGCCGAGCAGCAGTCCGGGGTTCTGAAAGGCACCCACGAGCTGGTCTCCGACGTCTCCACCGAACGCAAGGCTCCACATCACGCTCCGACATTACCGGGCGCCTTCCGCGGCTAGGGTTAAGGCGTGGCAGTTCTTCCGATTCGCATCATGGGCGACCCCGTGCTTCACGCACCGGCGGACGCCGTCGAGACCATCACCGACGAGATCCGAACGCTCGTCGCCGACATGTTCGAGACGATGGATGCCGCGCCCGGCGTCGGCCTCGCCGCGCCGCAGGTGGGTGTCGGGCTGCGGATCTACACCTACGCCTACGTCGATGATGACGACGCGCCCTGGCGCGGCGTGATCATCAACCCCGAGCTGTGGATGATCCCGCTCGACCCGGGCGCACCCGACGAGGACGAGGAGTCCGAGGGGTGCCTGTCGTTCCCCGGCGAGCGATTCCCGCTGCGCCGCTCGAGCCGCGTGCGCGTCACCGGCATCGACCTCGACGGCGCGCCCGTCTCGATCGATGTCGACGGCTGGCGGGCCCGCATCATGCAGCACGAGTTCGACCACCTCGACGGCATCATCTACGTCGATCGCCTCGACGATCGCGACTGGAAGACAGCGCAGAAGATCATCAAGAAGCGCGGCTGGGGCCGCCCGGGCAGCCAGTGGATGCCCGGCGTCGACCACCTCGAGGACTGACGCTCCGCTCCCCCGGCTCAGCCGGCGGCGAGCCGCCTGACGTGGTCGCGCGCGTGCTCGACGGCGGCATCGAGCTCGCTGAACAGGTGCCGCTGGTCGCGAAGCGAGGCGAGCACCCCGACGGTGCGGAACAGTCCCTCGTGCGCCGGCTGCACGCCCTTGATGAGCACCGTGATGCCGCGCCGCTCGAGCGCGAGCACGATGTCGGCGAGGATGTGCGCGCCCGTCGCGTCGACGTGCTCGAGCTGCGACATCCGCAGAATCACGACGGTCGCGCCGCGCACCTTGGTGACCTCCTCGAAGACGCGATCGGCCGTCGCGAACATGAGCGGGCCGTCGAAGCGCACGATGGCGATCTGCTCGTCGCCAGGCGCAGCCTCGCCCGCGATCGTCTCCTGGCGCACATCGGCCCGCCGTGAGAGCTGACGGATCGCCACGAGCCCGGCGAATGCCACGCCGATCAGCACCGCGACGATCAGGTCGACCGACACGGTCACGATCGCGGTGACCACGAACGCCGTGGCGTCCGCGCGCGTCGAGCGCAGGATCGACCGCACGGTCGCCCGGTGCACCATGCGCCACGCCGTGAGCATCAGCACGCCGGCGAGGGCCGCGAGCGGGATCATCCCGACGGGCCCGGCGAACAGCAGCACCACGAGCAGGAGCACGACCGCGTGCAGGATCGACGCGAGACGCGTCCGCCCGCCCGAGCGCACATTCACCGCGGTGCGTGCGATCGCCCCCGTCGCGGGCATCCCGCCGAACAGCCCTGAGCCGATCGACGCGAGCCCCTGTCCCACGAGCTCGCGGTCGGCGTCGTACGGCCCGGTCGCGTCGAGTGACGAGGCCACGCGCGCCGACAGCAGCGACTCGATCGCCGCGAGCGCGGCGACCGTGATCGCCGGCCCGACGAGGCCGGGGAGCATGCCCGGGTCGATGGTCGGGATGCTCGGCATCGGCAGCGAGTTCGGGAGCACGCCGATCACGGCGAGCGGGTTCGAGAGCAGCAGCGACAGCACCGTGACCACCAGGATCCCCACGAGCGAGCCCGGGATTGCGGGGTGGATGCGCTGTGAGAGCTGCATGCACGCGATCACGATGAGCGCGGCACCCGCCGCCCACGCGAGGTACGACCAGTCCGCCGCCGCGACCGCCTCGACCGCCGCGACGACGGCGTTCGCGCTGGTCGTCGATGGATCGAGCGGCTCCGGCGACGTGAGCGACGGCACCTGCTGCATGAAGATGATCACCGCGATGCCGAGGGTGAAGCCCTCGATCACGGGCCACGGGATGAAGCTCACCGATCTGCCGAGCCGCAGCAGCCCGGCGAGGAGCACGAGGGCCCCCGCCATCAGGCTCACCACGGCGATCGCCGCCACGCCGTGCATCGCCACGATGGGCAGGAGCACGACGACCATCGCGCCCGTCGGACCAGAGACCTGCACGTTCGAGCCGCCGAAGATCGCGGCGATCAGCCCCGCCACGATCGCGGTGATCAGCCCAGCCTCCGCGCCGACACCCGAGCTCACGCCGAACCCGAGGGCGAGCGGCAGCGCCACGATCCCCACGGTGACGCCGCCGACCAGATCGCCGCGCCAGGTTCGCGGCACGTCGCGGTAGTCGCGGATCGACGGCAGGAGGGTGCGCAGGAAGGCGCCGACCCGCACGCGCTCGCGGGTGGGCATCATGCCTCGGCGCCCTGCAGTGCCGGGAGCCCCTCGGTCTGCTCGAGGTGCGCGCTGTCGGCGCGCAGCAGGTCGAGCAGGAGCGCGCGGGCGACCGCGAGCATCTGGGCGATCGCGGGATTCGCGAGCCGGTAGTAGACGTGGCTCCCCTGTCGTCGCGAGAGCACGAGCCGGTGCCGCCGCAGCACCGACAGGTGCTGCGAGAGATGGGATGGCTCGAGTCCGGTCTCGACCTGAAGCTGCGCGACGCTCAGCTCGGGGCTCGCCGAGAGCAGCTCGAGCACGCGGATGCGAAACGGATGGGCCAGCCCCTTGAAGAGGTTGGCCTTGACTTCGTAGAGCGGTCGCTGTGCATCATCGATCGACATGATGGATTCATCATGTCATAGGATCGCCCGGGCTCGCGCCGCCCGATCGCGCGCCGGCGCGGCACTCGGGTGCGCCTGCACGGCGCACGGCCGCCGATTTAGCAACTCGTGCCGGTCTTTGATAGCATCGTTGAGTTGCCAGGCGCAGGCCCGGCGATGATCCTCGGTAGCTCAATGGCAGAGCAATCGGCTGTTAACCGATAGGTTCTTGGTTCGAGTCCAAGCCGGGGAGCGAGAATCCCGCGTTATCTACCGCGGCTCTCAAATAAAGGCCAGGGCTTCCACCCCTGGCCTTTCTCGTTCCATCGCGGCGTGCCCGGCCCTTGCGGCGCCCGATCATCGCGCCGTCCGATCATCGCGCCGTCCCCGGTGCCAGCCCCGCTCAGCGCGCCAGCAGCGTCGGGTCGGCGTCGACAGACGGCGACCACCGCACCGCGTCGCGTGGGCCCTGCGCGACGACCATGCCGTGCCGCAGCACGAGGACCGCGGCATCCAGCGCGTGCACGAGATCCGCGTCGTTCGTCACCAGCAGGCTCGCCATGCCGTACTCGTCGCGACGGCGCTGCAGCGCGGCGATGACCGCGCCGCGCACCTCGATGTCGAGCGCCGCGAGCGGCTCGTCGCCGATGAAGAGCCTGGGCCCCAGCACGAGCGCGCGGGCGATCGCGACCCGCTGACGCATCCCGGCGCTGAGCTCGTATGGAAACTTGGCGGCGGCCCCGAGCGGCAGCTGCATCTCGTCGAGCAGGGTGGCGACCCGCAGCGCGAGGGCGCGGTGGTTCAGTCTTCGATCACGGCTCGTGAGCGGCTCGGCGATGAGCTCGCCGACCGTCAGCGTGGGAGCGAGCAGGGCGCCGTCGCTCTGCGACAGGTACCCGACGTGGAAGGTGAGCGTGCGTCGCTGGATGCGCGAGAGCCTGCGCACCGGGAGGTCGAGCACCCAGGCCTCGCCGCCGAGGATCGGCATGACCGGTTTGACCCCCGCGAGCGCGGCGGCAAGCGTCGACTTTCCGGCGCCCGTCGGGCCCATCACCGCGAGGGACGCCCCGTAGGGCAGGTCGAATGACACGCCGTCGACCGCGCGCTCGGCTGCGTCGCGCCCGGCCGGGTGCCCCACGCTGAGGTCGCGCGCGAGCACCGCCAGCTGGGTGTCGCGCGCTCGGGCCATGATGCCATCATGGCCCGCCGATCGCGGCGATGCCAGCCGGAGGCGAATCTCGCGCTCTGCGCTCAGTCCTCGGCGGTGAGGGCGCGACGCTCGAGCTCGATGTCGCGCAGCCGCAGCTGCACCTCGCGCCACTGCTCCGAGCCCTCCGGCAGCCGCTGGGAGGTGCCCCGCAGCGCGGCCTTCTCGGCATCGAGCGCGCGGGTGAGCACCCGGATCGCGATCGACGAAGCCGAGGCGACCGCGCCGGCCTCGTCCCGCGCCGGGAATGGCTCGGCGAGCAGCTCGGCAGCGAGCCCGCGATAGGGCTCGCGAACGCCCTCGATCGCCATCGCCGCCCAGCCGTGCCGGGCCGCATGGACGGTCGCGGGCGCGATCGCCGCGCGCACGGACTCGAGCGCGGGGTGGCGGAACGGGACCTCGACGGCGCGGGCGAGCAGCTCGTCGCGGATCGCGTGCCCGTACTGGAGGTACGCCATGAGCGCTTCGCGCTCCAGCCGGGTGTCGCCATCGCGCGGCAGCGTCGCGAGCGTGACCGCCAGCGGCGGTGCCTGGCCGTCCCCGGGTGCGCCGTCGTGGCCCGCGCCGGGGTATGCCCCGGCGCCGCCGCCGCGAGGGGCATCCGCCCGCGCACCGGCACCGTGCGCGCCGCCCGACGAACCGTCGCCGGCGACGGGCGCGGCGCCCCCGCGTGCACCCGCCGGGCCTGCGACCCCAGCGCCCGCCCCGCGGGCGGCGCTGGCACCGCCCGCGCGCCGCGCGGCCTGCGTCACGACCGCGCGCACCTCGCCGAGCTCGAGACCGAGCTTTCGCGCGAGCACGCGCGTGTACCCAGGCCGGATCGCGGGATCCCGAATCTCGGCGACGATCGGCGCGGCCGCGCTGAGCGCGCCGGCGCGCCCCTCGACGGTCGACAGGTCGAAGCGCTGCAGGGCCTGGTCGATGGCGAACTCGAACATCGGGCTCTTGGCATCCATCAGCGCGCGCACCGCGCCGTCGCCGCGCTGCAGTCGCAGGTCGCAGGGGTCGAGCCCCTCGGGCGGCACCGCGACGTACGTCTGCGCCGCGAAGCGCTTCTCGTCGGCGAACGCCCGCAGCGCCGCCTTCTGCCCCGCGGCGTCCGGGTCGAACGTGAAGATCACCTCGCCCGCGGCGGTGTCGTCGCCCATCACCCGGCGCAGCACGCTGATGTGGTCGCTGCCGAACGCCGTGCCGCAGGTCGCCACGGCGGTGGTCACCCCGGCGAGGTGGCACGCCATCACGTCGGTGTATCCCTCGACGACCACGACCTTCTGCTGGCGCGAGATGTCGCGCTTGGCCAGATCGAGCCCGTACAGCACCCGCGCCTTGTGGTAGATCGGGGTCTCCGGGGTGTTCAGGTACTTCGGGCCCTTGTCGTCGTCGAACAGGCGCCGCGCCCCGAAGCCGATGGTCTGCCCCGTGACGTCCCGGATCGGCCAGACGAGCCGCCCGCGGAAGCGGTCGTACACGCCACGCTGCCCCGTCGAGACCAGGCCCGCCGCGGCGAGCTCGTCACGACTGAAGCCCTGGGCCACGAGCGCGTTCAGCATCCCGTCCCACCCCTTGGGCGCGAAGCCGATGCCGAAGTGTGCGGCCGCCGCCGCGTCGAAGCCGCGCTCGCCCAGAAACCGGCGACCCGCGTCGGCGTCCGGCAGCCGCAGCTGGGCGGCGAAGAACTCGGCGGCCGCGGCATTGGCCTTGTACAGCCGCGCGCGGCTGTTCGTCTCGGGAGCCGCTCCCCCATCCTCGTAGTGCAGCGTATAGCCGATCCGGCCGGCGAGCCGCTCGACCGCCTCGGTGAACGTGACGTGATCCATCGCGCGCAGGAACGAGTAGACGTCACCCGACTCGCCGCAGCCGAAGCAGTGATAGAAGCCGGCCTGCGGCCGCACGTTGAAACTCGGCGATCGCTCGTCGTGGAACGGGCACAGGCCCTTCATCGAGCCCACGCCCGCAGACTTCAGCGCGACCCGCTCGCCGATGATGTCGGCGATGTTCGTGCGCGACTTGACCTCTTCGACATCCGCCTGCCGTATGCGCCCAGCCATGCGTGCCAGCCTAACGAGCCGCGGCCGCGTCGGGCCCGGCGCCCGTCATCTGCACCCGGGCGTGCCCCGCCCAGATGCCCACCGAGCTCGGGTCCATCTCGCCCACGAGCCGGCCGTGCCAGGTGAGCGCCGACTGGTCGGTCAGGCTCGCGACCTGGTCGACCACGACCCGCTTGCGCTGCGCGTCGGTGGATGCCCGGGCCCAGTCGTCTGCGAACGGCCGCTCCAGCTCGGCGGGGCCGGCCTGCAGCAGGGCCGCGCCCAGGCGCTTGAGCAGGTGCCGCTGCTCCCTGTAGTACGAGGCCCGGCCCGCGATGGTGACCACGTGCGCGCCGATGATGCCCTTCAGCACGGCGATCTCGGCCTCGACGGCGCGCGGCACGACCACGTGCGCGCGGTAGCGCGTGAGCATCGGCGAGCTGTAGGCGGCCTCGGTCGCCGCCGTCGACGCCCGGGCGAAGCGCCCGATCAGGCTCGAGGTCAGGTTCTTCAGCGAGGCCAGCGCCGCGCGCGAGCCGTCGAACCGGGTGATCCAGTCGGGCACCGCCGTAAGGCGCAGGAGCGCCTCGTCGAGCTCGTCGCGAGTGAGGTCGTCGCCGACCCAGGCCTGGATGCCGCCCAGGAGCGCGTCGCGCTCGGCCGGGTCGGCGAGGCGGGCCGGGTCGAGGTATCCATTCACGATCGCGTCTTCGAAGTCGTGCACCGAGTACGCGATGTCGTCGCTGAGGTCCATGACCTCGGCCTCGATGCAGCGCACGCGCGCGGGGGCGCCCTCGCGCATCCACGCGAAGACCGGCTCGTCGTCGGGGTAGACGCCGAACTTGAGCCGCCCACCCGGATCGGGCACGGGCTCGTCCGCGGTCCACGGGTACTTGCAGCTCGCGTCGAGGCTCGCGCGGGTGAGGTTCAGCCCGCCGCTCGAGCCATCGGGCGCGAACACCTTCGACTCGAGACGGGTGACGATGCGCAGGGTCTGCGCGTTGCCCTCAAAGCCGCCGATATCCGCGGCCCACGCGTTGAGCGCCCGCTCGCCGTTGTGGCCGAAGGGCGGATGCCCGAGGTCGTGATTGAGGCACGCGGTGTCGACGACGTCCGGCGCGAGACGCAGCTGCGAGGCGAGCTCGCGACCCACCTGCGCGACCTCGAGGGAGTGGGTGAGGCGGTTGCGCGCGAAGTCCGCCGGCGAGGCGGGGCTGAGTACCTGGGTCTTGGCCGCGAGGCGGCGCAGCGCCGCCGAATGCAGCACGCGGGCGCGGTCACGCGCGAAGTCGTCTCGCGAGGAGCGGTGCGTCTCGGTGACCCAGCGCTGCGCATCCGCGTCGTCGTAGCCGGCGGGACGGCCGCCCAGGCTAGCCGCCACTGGTGTCGGCCTCCCCCTCAGTCAGCTCGGCGCGGGCCTCGAGGGCCATCTCGCGCGACTCCAGCCACCCCTGCGGCAGCGCCGGCCGCTTCGGTCGCCCGGCGCGGCCGCGCTGACCCTCCGCGGCGGCGCCGGGGTACGGCGCCGTGAGGTCGAGGGTGGCGAGCAGCTCGTCGATCTCGTCCAGCGAGGATGCGGTCGCCAGCGCCGCGCGGGTGTCGCCGCCGACCGGATAGCCCTTGAAGTACCAGCCGACGTGCTTGCGCACGTCGCGGCAGCCGCGATTCTCGTCCTCGAAGAACTCGACCAGCAGCTCGGCGTGACGTCTGAAGGCCGTGGCCACCTCGCCGAGGCCGGGCATCGCCTTGGCCCGCTCGCCCGACTTGCCCTCGGGGTCGCGGAATGCGGCGGCGAGATCGCCGAACAGCCAGGGCCGGCCGAGGCATCCGCGCCCCACCACGACGCCGTCGCAGCCGGTCTCGGCGACCATGCGCAGCGCATCGTCGGCCGACCAGATGTCGCCGTTGCCGAGCACCGGCACGCTGGTGATCGTCTCCTTGAGCGTCGCGATCGCCGACCAGTCGGCCTCTCCCGAGTAGAACTCGGCGGCCGTGCGGGCGTGCAGCGCCATCGCGGCGACGCCGGCGCCCTCGGCGATGCGACCCGCCTCGAGGTAGGTCAGGTGGTCGGAGTCGATGCCCTTGCGCATCTTCACCGTGAGCGGGAGGTCGCCCGCGGCCTGCACCGCACCCTCCACGATCTCTCGGAACAGCGTGGTCTTCCACGGCAGCGCCGCGCCGCCGCCGCGACGGGTCACCTTGGGCACGGGGCATCCGAAATTCAGGTCGATGTGATCGGCGTGATCCTCGTCGACGATGATCCGAACCGCGTCGGCGACGGTCTTCGGGTCGACGCCATAGAGCTGGATGCTTCGAGGCGTCTCGCTCTCGTGGTGGCGGATCAGGCGCATCGTGGCCTGATTGCGCTCCACCAGTGCGCGCGACGTGATCATCTCGCTCACGTACAGCCCGGCACCGTACTCGCGACACAGCCGGCGAAACGCGGTGTTCGTGATGCCGGCCATCGGGGCGAGCACGACGGGGACGTCGATCTCAAGCGCCCCGAACCGGAGCGGTGCGGGCGCGAGGGCGGCGGGAAGGGCAGGCGCAGTCACCCATCCATTCTCCCAGACTTCTTCGAGAACGGTCGCGCGTCACATGCGACCGGCGGGTGCGCGATCGCGAGGTTGCGACCGCCCGGCGGCGCGACCGAGCCGCGACGCCGTATCGCGGGGGCGATCAGACGCTGCAGGCGCCTCCGCCGCAGCATCCGCCCGCCTGCTGCGCCGCGGCCGGCGTCTCGAGCGTGATGCCCGCGGGCGCGATGGTGGCGTCGACGGCGGCGGGAGCTGCGGTGGGGTTCGTCATGCGACCACTATGCCACTTCTCCCGCCGCGCCGCTGTGCGCGCCGTGCGCGCCGCCGTGCGACGGCGGCCTCCGTCGCCGCCCGGCCGCTACGCGGGCTCGGTCGGCACGGTCGCGGCGCCGCGTTCGTCCCACACCTGCCGCAGGATCTGCGCGAACGCCTCCGCGGGCTGCGCCCCCGACACGCCGTATCGGCCGTCGATCACGAAGAACGGGACGCCGTGGATGCCGTACGCCTGCGCCTGCGCCTGATCGGCGCGCACCGCGGCCGTGAACCGGCCGGACGCGAGCGCCTCCCGGGTCGCCGCCGCATCGAGCCCGATCTCGGCGGCGAGCACCGCCAGGTCGTCGACGCGGCCCACGTGACCGCCCTCGGTGAAGTATGCGCGCATGAGGCGCTCCATCATCTGGGGCTGCACGCCCTGCTCCTTCGCGTAATGCAGGAGCTCATGCGCCTTGACCGTGTTCGTGTGCTTGAGGATGTCGAAGTTGTACTCAAGCCCCGCCTGGGCAGCGACGCCGGTGACGTTCTCGAGCATCTGTCGCACCTGCTCCGCGGGGATGCCCTTGTGCCCGGCGAGAAAGTCGATCTCGGAGCCATCGAAGTCGACCGGCGTGTCGGGCGAGAGCTCGTACGAGTGGTAGGTCACCTCGACCACGGGCGCATCGGGCTGGCCCGCGGTGGCTGCCAGCCCTCCCTCGAGGTTGCGCTTGCCGATGTAGCACCACGGGCAGGCGATGTCGGACCAGACGTCGATCTTGATTGGTTGACTCACACGGGCAGCAACCGCGGCACGGCTCGACATATTCCCGGCGGGCGACATATTCCGGTGGCGGCACGTTGCATGCCTCCCGCGCTAGCTTGGCGACGCGATCGGCATGGCCTCGGCCGCGCCGGCCGCCTTCGGCGCGTCGACCGCGCCGCCGAACCTGCGGTCGCGACCCAGATACAGCTCGATCGCCTCCCAGAGGTCCTCGCGGGTGAAGTCGGGCCAGAGCCGATCGAGGAAGACCATCTCTGCGTAGGCCGACTGCCAGAGCAGGAAGTTCGAGGTGCGCTGCTCGCCCGACGAGCGCACGAAAAGGTCGACGTCGGGCATGTCGGGCACGTACAGGCGGCGAGCGATGAGCTTCTCGTTCACCGCTCCCGGGCGAAGCCGCCCCGCCGCCACATCGTCGGCGATGCTGCGCACCGCATCGGCGATCTCGGTGCGGCCGCCGTAGTTGACGCACATGGTCAGCGTCAGCCCAGTGTTGCCCGCGGTCAGCTCCTCGGCGAACTGGAGCTCCTTGATGACGCTGCCCCACAGCCGCGGCTTGCGGCCCGCCCAACGGACCCGCACGTTCCACTCGTTGAGCTGATCGCGGCGGCGGTGCAGCACGTCGCGGTTGAAGCCCATGAGAAAGCGCACCTCCTCCGGCGAGCGGGCCCAGTTCTCGGTCGAGAACGCGTACACGCTCAGGTGCGTGAGGCCGGCCTGGATGGCGCCGGCGACCACGTCGAGCAGCGAGGCCTCCCCCGCCTTGTGCCCCTCGACTCGCGAGAGCCCGCGGCGGTTGGCCCAGCGCCCGTTGCCATCCATCACCACTGCAACGTGGCGCGGCATCTTGCCCGGTGAGAACTCCGGCGGGCGAACACCCGTCCAGTCGAGCGGGACGAACGGCACCGCGTCCGGATGCGTGTAGGGCTTGGTCATCGGGGTCCCCCTGTACCGGGCTGTTCGTCGCGCCGCATGCGGTCGACGTGGGCAAGTGATCGGATACCGCGCTCGAGCTGCCACTGCGCGAATGCCGCCACCAGGCCCGAGGCCCGGTTGTGCGCGCCCTCGGGCGCGGCGGCCACTCGCGGCCAGTCGCCGCGAATGAGCGCATCCAGGAGCGCGACGGTCTCGGGATCGACTCGGGGGCTCCCCGGCATCGCGCAGTTCGGGCAGACCATGCCGCCCTGCTGCGCGGCGAAGCGCTCATGCGGCCCGGGCACCGCGCACACCGCGCACACCTCCAGGCTCGGCGCCCAGCCCGCGAGCGAGATCGCGCGCAGCAGATACGAGTCGAGAATGCTGCGCGGCGGCTGCTGCGCGGCCGCGAGCGCGCGCAGTCCCCCGACCAGCAGCAGGTACTGCCGGGGCGACGCCTCGGACTCGGTCAGGCGGTCGGCGGTCTCGACCATGGCGTTGGCCGAGGCGTAGCGCTCGTAGTCGATGACGATGTCGGCGCCGTACGAGCCGAGCGACTCCGCCTGCTGGATGACATCGAGGCTACGGCCCGAGTAGAGCTGCACGTCGGCGACCATGAAGGGCTCGAGGCGGGCGCCGAAGCGCGACGAGGTGCGCCGCACGCCCTTCGCCACGGCGCGGATCTTGCCGTGCCCGCGGCTGAGCAGCGTCACGATGCGGTCGGCCTCACCGAGCTTGTGCGTGCGCAGCACGACAGCTTCATCCCGGTAGCTCGCCATCACTCAAGTATGGCCGCTGCCACGGCCTTCGGACGCACCGCGAGAAAGTCGTGGGTGTGGTTCGTCAGCGGTTCGTTGACAAACCACACCCACGGCCGATGCCCATTGTGTGAGCAGCTCAGGAGCGGCGCTACACCGTGGTGAGGTGGTGCGTCCGCGCGCGGATCGCGCGGTTCACGCCGGAGACGATCGCCTTCAGCGAGGCGGTCGAGATGTCGTGGTCGATGCCGACGCCCCAGAGGCGCTCGCCGTCGACCTGCAGCTCGACGTACGCGGCGGCCTGCGCGTCGCCGCCCGCGCTGAGGGCGTGCTCGACGTAGTCGTAGACGGTGACGTCGAAGCCGCGCTGGCGCAGCACCTCGGTGAACGCCGCGACGGGTCCGTTCGCCCGGCCCGTGGCCTCCACCTGCTCGTCGCCGTCGCGCATCGTGACATCGAGCACCATGTCGCCGCTCATGTCGCTCGAGGTGCGGGTTCCGACCAGCTCGAAGCGACCCCAGCGCTCCTCCGCAACCGTGGAGGGGAGGTACTCGTCGCCGAAGATACCCCAGATGTCGTCGCTCGAGACCTCGCCGCCCTCGGCGTCCGTCTTGGCCTGCACGACGCCCGAGAACTCGATCTGCAGCCGGCGCGGCAGGTCGAGGTTGTGGTCGGCCTTCAGCAGGTACGCGACGCCGCCCTTGCCGGACTGCGAGTTCACCCGGATGACCGCCTCGTAGCTGCGGCCCAGATCCTTCGGGTCGATGGGCAGGTACGGCACGGCCCACTCGATCTCGTCGACGCTCACGCCGGCCTCGGCAGCGGTGGCGGCCATGGCCTCGAAGCCCTTCTTGATGGCGTCCTGGTGCGAACCGCTGAAGGCGGTGAACACGAGGTCGCCGGCCCACGGGCTGCGCTCCGGCACGGGCAGCTGGTTGCAGTACTCGGCCGTGCGCTTGACGTGGTCGATGTCGCTGAAGTCGATCTCGGGGTCGATGCCCTGCGTGAACAGGTTCACGCCCAGCGCGACCAGGTCGACGTTTCCGGTGCGCTCGCCGTTGCCGAACAGGCATCCCTCGATGCGGTCGGCGCCCGCCATGTACCCGAGCTCCGCCGCCGCGATCGCGGTGCCGCGGTCGTTGTGGGGGTGCAGCGACAGGATGACGTTCTCGCGGTGGGCCAGGTTGCGGCTCATCCACTCGATCGAGTCGGCGTAGACGTTCGGCGTGGCCATCTCGACGGTCGCGGGCAGGTTGATGATGACCTTGCGCTCGGGGGTCGGCTCGAAGACCTCGATGACCTGGTTGCACACGTCGACGGCGAACTCGAGCTCGGTGCCCGTGTAGCTCTCGGGCGAGTACTCGTAGAAGACCTTCGTCTCGGGAATGCGCTTCTCGTACTCGCGGCACAGCCGGGCGCCCTCGAGGGCGATGTCAATGATGCCCTGCTTGTCGGTGCGGAACACCACCTCGCGCTGCAGGATGCTCGTCGAGTTGTACAGGTGCACGATCGCCTGCTTGGCGCCGGCGATCGACTCGTAGGTGCGCTCGATGAGGTGCTCACGGCTCTGCGTCAGGACCTGGATCGTGACGTCGTCCGGAATGAGGTCCTCTTCGATCAGCTGGCGCACGAAGTCGAAGTCGGTCTGGCTCGCCGACGGGAAGCCGACCTCGATCTCCTTGTAGCCCATCTTCACCAGCAGATCGAACATGATCCGCTTGCGCTCGGGACTCATCGGGTCGATCAGCGACTGGTTGCCGTCGCGGAGGTCGACCGCGCACCAGCGCGGTGCCTTCGTGATGCGGGCGTCGGGCCAGGTGCGGTCGGGCAGCTCGACGCGGATCTGCTCGTGGAATGCGCGGTACTTGTGGATCGGCATGCCGGAGGGCTGTTGTGTGTTGTCCATGATTGTGGCTTCTTCTCGCTAGATATGGGAGGCCAAACACAAGCTCCGCGACGAGGGAGGCCTGAGAATTAGGACTCGTCGCGGCAGCTAAGAAGGAGCTGGCCGAAGCGCATGCCAACAATGTTAGCAGGATGCCAGGCCCTTCGACGCACCGAGCGATTCACCCGCAGCATGCGCATCGGGTGAATCGGCACAGCGCAGTTCCTAGAACGCTTGCTCTAGAGCAGGTGTTTCGATACGCTCGCGCCATGGCACGTCCGCGCACCTTCTCGATCGATGATCTGCTCGATGTCGCAGAGACCATCGTGACGAGCGGCGATGCGACGGGCCTCACGCTCCGCGCCCTCAGCGCGGCCTCTGGCGCATCGAACGGCAGCATCTACCACCTCTTCCGTTCGAAGGAAGAACTGCTTGCTCGCGCCTGGCTGCGATCTTCGGAGCGCCTCGGCACAGTCGCCCAGGAGGCGATCGTCGCAGCCGAGATCGCCTCGGGCTCGGGCGTTGAGACCGTCGTCGCAGTCGCAGAAGCGCCGGTGGAGTTTGCCAATCGATATCCCGCCAGCGCCCAGCTGTTCTTCGCCCAGCGCAGCGCTCAGGTCTTCTCCGCCGACCTTGCACCCGAGATTCGCGAGGCGATCGACGAGGACCGGGCCCGATTCATCGCGAAGCTGCGCCTGCTTGCCAAGAAGATGTGGGACCGCACAGATGGTGTCGCGGTGGCGGCAATCACTGCCTGTGTCGTCGACATTCCAGGTTCACTCGTGCAGCGCAGCCTCACCGCGGGCCGCGAGGTCGACAGCGCGACCGTTGCGCGCATCGACGCAGCCGTACGCGCCGTGCTTGCCCTCCCCCTTGCACCGCCCAGAAACACACCCAGAACCAGAACAGAGGAGTCCTGACCATGCCTACGTTGACCATCGAGCACGAGCTGTACGTTCTGAACCTCGGCAGCGACGAGAACCGCTTCACCCTTGAGATGCTCGCCGCACTCGAGCAGGCCGTCGACAAGGTCGCTGAGGACGTTCGGCCCCTGGTCACGATCGCCGACGGCAAGTTCTTCTCGAACGGCCTCGACGTCGCGTGGATGCGCGCGAACCCCGACCAGTCGCGGGCATACGCCGGGCGGGTGCGGGCGGTGTTCGCCCGGATCATGACCCTGCCGGTGCCGACGGTCGCCGCGATCAACGGCCACGCGTTCGGCGCCGGATCGCTGCTCGCGACCGCGCACGACTGGCGCGTGATGCGCAGCGACCGCGGATTCTTCTGCTTCCCTGAGGTCGACATCGACATGTCGTTCGGTCGCGGATTCTCAGCGCTGATCCAGGCGAAGTTCAACCCGCGCACGGCGCTCGACGCGATGACCACCGGCCACCGCTACGGCGGCGAAGAGGCCCGCGAGGCCGGGCTCGTCGACGCCACGGCCTCCGAGGCCGAACTGCTCGAGACGGCGCGCGCCCGCGTCGCGGGGCTCGCCGGGAAGAACCCCGTCGCGCTCGGCGCCATCAAGGCGACGATGTTCGCCGAGGCGGTCGACCGCTTGAACGAGGCCTAGACACATACCGGACTAGAAGCCGAGCCGGCCCAGCTGCTTCGGGTCGCGCTGCCAGTCCTTGGCGACCTTGACCCGCAGGCTGAGGAACACCTTCGTGCCCACGAGCGGCTCGATCTGCGCACGGGCTCGCGCGCCGACGTCGCGCAGGCGTGCGCCGCCCTTGCCGATCACGATCGCCTTCTGGCTGTCGCGCTCGACGAACACATTGGCGTAGATCTCGGTGATCGAGCCGTCCTCGCGCTCCTCGATGTCGTCGATCGTCACGGCGAGCGAGTGCGGGAGCTCGTCGCGGACGCCGTCGAGCGACGCCTCGCGGATGATCTCGGCGACACGGTCCTCGAGCGACTCGTCGGTGACGACGCCCTCGTCATAGAGCGCGGGTCCCTCGGGCATGAGCGCGAGCAGCTCGGCGACCAGCACGTCGAGCTGCTCGTGCGCGCGCTCGGTGCCCTCGAGCGCCGAGAGCGGGATCACGGCGGCCCAGTCGTCGCGCAGCGCGTTCACCTCGATGAGCCGCTCCATCACCTGATCCGGCTTCGCGGCATCCGTCTTCGTGACGAGGGCGATCTTCTTCGCGCGGCGATAGCCGTCGAGGCTCTCGCTGATGCGGCGGTCGCCGGGCCCGACCTTCTCGGTCGCCGGCACGCAGAAGCCGATCACGTCGACGTCGCCGAGGGTGGCGTCGACGAGGTCGTTCAGCCGCTGGCCGAGCAGCGTGCGGGGCTTGTGGATGCCGGGGGTGTCGACGATCACGAGCTGCCCGTCCGGGCGGTTCACGATGCCGCGGATGGCACGGCGGGTCGTCTGCGGCTTGTCGCTGGTGATCGCGACCTTCGTGCCGACGAGCGCGTTGGTGAGCGTCGACTTGCCGACGTTCGGGCGGCCGACGAAGGTCACGAAGCCAGATCGGAAGTGCTGCGGGGGCTGTTCAGTCACGGGTATCGCTCCGGTTCTCGGGAAGGCCATCGGCGGCGGCGTCGGTGCCGCTCGCGCGTTCGACGAAGACGGTGCCGATGCCCCGGCCGCGGCGTCGCGGCGGGCCGGCGGTCATGTGCAGCCCGGCGATCCGAGCCTGCGCGCCCGGCTGCGGGATGCGCCCCAGCGCCTTGCCCAGCAGGCCGCCGACCGAGTCGACATCGTCGTCGTCGAGCTCGACGCCGAAGAGGTCGCCGAGCTCGTCGAGCGGCAGGCGCGCGCTGACGCGGTAGTGATCGGGCGCCAGCTCGACGATGTCGCTGCTGGGCAGGTCGTACTCGTCGGCGATGTCGCCGACGAGCTCCTCGATCAGGTCCTCGAGGGTGACGAGGCCGGCGATGCCGCCGTACTCGTCGACCACGAGGCACACGTGCACCGCGTCGCGCTTCATCTGCTGGAGCAGGCTCTCGGCCTTCATCGACTCGGGCACGAACGCCGCCGGGCGCAGGAGCCCGCGGATCTCGGCCTCGCGCCAGCCCTCCTCGTTTCGGAAGCCGATCTGCACGAGATCCTTCAGGTAGAGCACGCCCACGACGTCGTCGACCTCACCGTCGATGACGGGCACGCGCGAGACGCCGGTGTCGAGGAACAGCTGCATGGCCTCGGCGGTGGTGGCCGTGGCATCCACCGTCACCATGTCGGTGCGCGGCACCATCACGGCGCGCACGAAGCGATCGGTGAACTCGAACACTGAGTGGATGAGCTCGCGGTCGTCCTCTTCGATCAGCTCGTTCTCGGCCGCCTCGTCGATGATGCTCAGCAGCTGCTCCTCCGAGGCGAACGACGCGCTGCTGGGCGTGCCCGGCGTGACCCGCTCTCCCGCCCAGGCGAGCGCCCCAGAGAGCGGCCCGAGCAGCACCCGCACGAAGCGCACGACGGGTGACGCCGCGCGCAGCAGGCGCTTGGCATGCTGGCGCCCGATGGTGCGGGGGCTCGCGCCCACGAGCACGAACGAGACGCCCGTCATGATGACGGCAGCGGCGAGCATCGCCCACCAGATGTTGTCGAGCAGCTCGTCGAACGCGACCGTCACCAGCACCGCCGCGGACGTCTCGGCGAGGATGCGGGTGAAGATGACCGCGCTGAGCGAACGCTCGACGTCGTCGGCGATCCTGCGCAGGTGCGCCGCGTTGCGACCGGATCGCGCCCACTCGAGCAGATCGACGCGCGAGGTGACCGTGAGCGCCGAGTCGAGGGCGGCCATCAGCCCGCCGAGCACCACGAGCAGCGCCGCCGCCACGAACAGAAGGGTGACGATCATGCCGCGTCGCTCACGCCCTTCATCGTCGTCGTTCCGAGGCGACGAAGCCGAGCAGCAGCTCGCGCTGCAGCCCGAACATCTCGCGCTCCTCGTCCGGCTCGGCGTGGTCGAAGCCGAGCAGGTGCAGCACGCCGTGCGTGGTCAGCAGCAGCAGCTCGTCGAGGGTGGAGTGCCCCGCAGCCTGTGCCTGCGTCTCGGCGACCTGCGGGCACAGCACGATGTCGCCGAGCAGTCCGGGCGGGGTCGGCGCGTCTTCGGTGCCCGGGCGCAGCTCGTCCATGGGAAAGCTCAGCACATCGGTCGGGCCGGGCTCGTCCATCCACTGCACATGCAGCGCCTCCATGGCGCCCTCGTCGACGAGGATGATCGACAGCTCGGCGTCGGCGCTGACGTGCAGCGCGCCGAGCACGTATTCGGCGAGCCGGAGCACCCGCGCCTCGTCGATGTCGATCGTCGACTCGTTGTTGATCTCGATGGTCATGCTCGTCCTCGCATCAGGGTGGATCGCTCCGGGACCGGGCGCATCAGGGTCGTCCTCGCTTGGGGAGACCGTCGCGCGGGCCGGCTGGGCGCGCTTCACGCGCGCCGCGACGGTCGGCGCGCGCCGCGAACTGCGCGGCCTCCTCGCGCTCGAAGCGCGCGGCGAGGCGCGCCTCGTCGTACTCGGTGTACGCATCGACGATTCTGCCGACGAGCGTGTGCCGCACCACGTCGTCGCTGGTCAGCCGTGAGAAGTGGATGTCGTCGATCCCGTCGAGCACGCGGGTCACGAGCCGAAGGCCCGAGGCGCCGCCCGGGAGGTCGATCTGCGTGATGTCGCCGGTGACCACCATCCGCGTGCCGAAGCCGAGCCGGGTCAGGAACATCTTCATCTGCTCGGGCGTCGTGTTCTGCGCCTCGTCGAGCACCACGAACGAGTCGTTGAGCGTCCGTCCGCGCATGTAGGCGAGCGGCGCCACCTCGATCGTGCCCGCCGCGATGAGCTTGGGCACGAGCTCCGGCTCCATCATCTCGTTGAGCGCGTCGTAGAGCGGGCGCAGGTACGGGTCGATCTTGTCGTTGAGCGTGCCGGGCAGAAACCCGAGGCGCTCCCCCGCCTCGACGGCGGGACGGGTCAGGATGATGCGGCTGACCTCCTTGCGCTGCAGCGCCTGCACGGCCATCGCCATCGCCAGGTAGGTCTTGCCCGTGCCCGCCGGGCCGATGCCGAACACGATCGTGTTCTCGGCCATGGCGTCGACGTACTCGCGCTGCCCGGTGGTCTTCGGGCGGATGACCCGGCCACGGGAGGTCAGGATCGCCTCGCCCAGCACCTCGGACGGGCGGGTGCCGTCCTCCCGCTCGAGGATCCGCGCCGACGACACGACATCGAACGGCTGGAGGTCGTGCCCTGAGCGCGTCATCTCGAGCAGCTCGCCCACGAGCCGGCGCGCGCCGTCGACCGCCGCCTGCGGCCCCGTGAGCATGATCTCGTTGCCGCGCACGTGCACATCGACCTCGGGGTGCTCGCGCTCGACGACGCGCAGGAGGCGATCGTGCGGGCCGAGCAGCTGCACCATCGCGATGCCGTCCACGTGGATGCGCTCGACGGCCTCGCCGCGCGCGGCGCCTTCCTGCGGTGCGGCATCGGGGCCGGCCGCGCCGCCGTCCGATTCGGGCGTTCCGGCCTCAGTCACCAAGGCTCGTCTCATCGAGGTCGCCGCCGAGCACGTGCGCGTGCACGTGGAACACCGTCTGTCCGGCGGAGGCGCCCGTGTTGAACACCAGCCGGAACTCGGGGCTGCCCTGCTCGGCCGCCACCGTGTTCGCCAGAGCGACCATCTCGGCCAGCAGCGCCGGGTCGCCGGCGGCGAGCTCGACGACGTTGCGGTACTTGGAGCTCTTCGGGATCACCAGCAGGTGCACGGGCGCCTTCGGCGCGATGTCGACGATGGCGAACACTCGCTCGGTCTCGCCGACGATCGTGCCCGGGATCTCGCCCTCGAGGATGCGGGTGAACACGGATGGCGCGTGCGCGGACGCCGGAGACTCACTCATGGCAGCCAGTCTATCGCCGAGGCCTCGGACCGCGGCGGATCACCAGCGCCCCAGCAGCACGCTGACCACGGCCAGCGCGGCCGGGCCCGCCGTCGAGGTGCGCAGCACCGTCTCGCCCATCCGCGCGGGCGTCGCCCCGGCTGCGGCGAGCCGCTCGAGCTCCTCCGGCGAGAAGCCGCCCTCCGGGCCCACGACCAGCACGAGATCGCGCTCGTCGGCCACGGTGCTGGCCCCGGCGCCGGCACCCGCGAGCCTCAGCTCGCTCAGGCGCGCCGCGGCGGTCGGCTCGAGCAGCAGCATACGCGAGGTCGCCGCAAGCGCGACAAGATCGCCGGTCGTCACGAGCGGGCCCACCTCGGGCACGCGCGCGCGATGCGCCTGCTTGGATGCCTCGCGCACGATCGTCGCCCAGCGGGCGAGCCCCTTCGCGACCTTGGGGCCGTCCCAGCGCGAGACGCTCCGCGACGCCGCCCACGGGAGCACCGCGTCCACCCCGAGCTCGGTCGCTGCCTGGATGGCAAGCTCGTCGCGATCGCCCTTCGCGAGCGCCTGCACGAGCACGAGGCGGGGGCTTCCCGCTTCGACTCGGCGCACGGCGGTGACGCGCACGATCACCTCGGCGGCCTCGGCGCGTTCGCACACCCCGTCGGCCAGCGTGCCGCGACCGTCGCCGACGGTCACCGCCTCGCCGGCGCGTACGCGGCGCACGGTCACGGCGTGGCGCGCCTCGGCGCCGGCGAGCACGACGACCGCGTTCGGCAGGATCTCGCCGTGCTCGTCGAGCAGCGCCGGGAGCTCGTCGACGATGAAGTGCAGCGCCACCGGCCTACGCGCCCCGGAACCGGTCGCGCAGCTTCGAGAACAGGCCCTGATGGAACTCGCTGAGCTTCGGACCCGGGGTCTTCGCCTTGGCCGCGAACTGCTCGATGAGCTTGCGCTGCGAGGAGTCGAGCTTGGTGGGGGTGAGCACCTGCACGCCGACCCGCAGATCGCCGCGCTGCGAGCCGCGCAGCGGGGTGATGCCGCGGCCCTTCATCGTCAGCACGTCGCTGCTCTGCACGCCGGGGCGGATCTCGAGGTCGACCGGCCCGTCGAGCCCCTCGATCGTGGTCGTGGTGCCGAGGATCGCGTCGGTCATCGAGACCTCGAGCGTCGCGAGCAGGTCGTCGCCGTCGCGGCTGAAGATCGGGTGGTTCTGCACCTCGACCTGCAGGTACAGGTCGCCGTTCGGGCCGCCGGCGGGGCCGACCTCGCCCGATCCGGGCAGCTGCAGGCGCAGCCCGCTCTCGACGCCGGCGGGCACGTCGATCGAGACGGTGCGGCGCGAGCGCACGCGCCCCTGCCCCTGGCAGGTGTCGCAGGGGTACGGGATCACCGTGCCGTAGCCATGGCACGAGCCGCAGGGCGCCTGCGTGATCACGTTGCCGAGCAGCGAGCGCACCTGCCGCTGCACGTGCCCCGTGCCGTGGCAGATGTCGCAGGTGACCGGGTGGGTGCCCGGCTGCGTGCACTCGCCGTTGCAGGTCTCGCACAGCACGGCCGTGTCGACCTCGATGTCGCGGTGCGCGCCGAAGACGACGTCGCCGAGCTCGAGTGTGACGTGCACGAGCGCGTCCTGACCGCGCTCACGGCGCGAGCGCGGTCGGCCCGCTCGGCTGCCGCCGCCCCCGCCGAAGAACGTCTCGAAGATGTCGCCGAAGCCGCCGAAGCCCGCCCCGCCGAACGCGTCGCCGCCGGAGTCGTAGCGGCGGCGCTGCTCGGGATCGCTCAGCACGTCGTAGGCGTGCGTGACGAGCTTGAACTGCTCCGCGGCCTCCTCGCCGGGGTTCACGTCGGGGTGAAGCTGACGCGCCTTCTTGCGGTAAGCCTTCTTGATCTCGTCGAGGGTCGCGTCGCGCGACACGCCGAGGACGTCGTAGTGGTCAGCCACTGTGGCCTTTCTGCGCGCCGCATCGGCGCGTGTGTTGTCTGTCGTGTTCGAGGGATGTCGAGTTCGGGATGCTTCAGCGACGAGCCTCGTCGTCGTCGAGCAGGTGGGAGAGGTACCGCGCCACCGCGCGTGCCGCGGCGAGGTTCGACGAGTAGTCCATCCGGGTCGGGCCGAGCACGCCGACGCGCGCGATCGCGCCCGACGCGTCGTACTGTCCCGTCAGCACCGAGGTCTCCGGAAGCCCGAACGGCTCGTTCTCGCGACCGATGCTCGCCGCGAGCCCGTGCCGGTCGGCGACCATCTCGGTCATCAGCCGCAGCAGCGTCGCCTGCTCCTCGATCGCCTCGAGGACGGGGTAGATGCTGCCGCGGAAGTCCTGCTCGCGACGCGCGAGGTTGGCGGCGCCGGCCATGACGAGGCGGTCGGCGCGGAAGCCCTCGAGCTCCTCCGCGATGACGGCGCTGACCGTCAGCAGGTGCTCGTCGAGGCGGTTCGCCACGGGCGCGTCGGCGCCCGTCAGCCCGTCGATGCGCGCGGCGCACTCCTGGATGGTGAGGCCGACGCAGATCGAGCCCAGGCGCCCGCGCAGGCAGCCCAGGTCGGCGTCGTCGATGTCGCCGCGCAGCCCGACGATCCGCTGGCTGACACGACCCGTGTCGGTCACGACGATCACCAGCAGGCGATTGGATGCCAGCGCCACCAGCTCGATGTGCGTCACATGCGCCCGCTCGAACGAGGGGTACTGCACGAGCGCGACCTGTCCGGTCAGCTGCGCGAGGACCCTGACCGTGCGGGCGAGCAGGTCGTCGAGATCGCCGGGCTCGTCGAGGAATCCGGCGATGGCGGAGCGCTGCGCGCTCGAGAGCGGGCGAATCTCGGCGAGATGGTCGACGAAGACCCGGTACCCCTTGTCGGTCGGCACCCGACCCGAGGAGGTGTGCGGCGCGACGATGAGCTCTTCATCCTCGAGCAGGGCCATGTCGTTGCGGATCGTCGCGGCAGAGACGCCGAACGCATGCCGCTCGACGATCGACCTGCTGCCGACCGGCTCATGCGTCTGCACGTAGTCCTGGACGATCGCCCGAAGCACTTGCAGGCCACGTTCCGAAACCATGGTCACCTCCCGCCTGGCACTCGAACTCCGAGAGTGCCAATTCTACCCATGTCGCGGGCGCTATGGCGTCAGCGCGCGCACGACGGCGTCGGCGAGCAGCCTGCCCTGCAGGGTCAGCACGATCCGTCCCCTGATCGCCGCCGCGCCGTCGATCAGGCCGTCGGCGATGAGCCCGGCGACGGCGGAGCGCCTGCTCGGGGTCACGGCATCCACCGCCACGCCCTCGCGGATGCGCGACTCGAGCAGCAGCCGCTCAACCCCGCGCACCTGCTCGTCGAGCAGCTCGCGACCGGCCGCCGGCGACTCGCCGAGCGCGAGGCGCTGCGCGTACGCGGCGGGGTGCTTGACGTTCCACCAGCGCAGCCCCGCGATGTGGCTGTGCGCGCCCGGGCCGTAGCCCCACCAGTCCTGGCCCCGCCAGTAGGCCAGGTTGTGCCGCGAGCGCTGCGCCGGCCCCCGCGACCAGTTGCTGACCTCGTACCACTCGAAGCCCGCCGCCGCGAGGGTGGCGTCGGCAAGCTCGTACATGTCGGCCTGCAGGTCGTCGTCGGGCGCGGGCACCTCGCCGCGGCGGATCTGCCGGGCGAGCTTGGTGCCGTCCTCGATGATCAGCGCGTAGGCCGAGAGGTGGTCGGGCCCGTGCGCGAGCGCCGTGTCGAGCGAGTTCCGCCAGTCGTCGAGCGACTCCCCCGGCGCGCCGTAGATCAGATCCAGGCTCACGTCGAGCCCCGCGCCGCGCGCGGCCGCAACGGCCGAGGCGATGTTCGCGGGGTTGTGGGTGCGCTCGAGCGCCGCCAGCACGTGCGGCACCGCCGACTGCATGCCGATCGACATCCGGGTGACCCCGGCGGCCGCGAGCTCGTCGACGACGGCGGGCGTCACGGTGTCGGGGTTCGCCTCGACGGTGACCTCCGCACCGGGGGCGAGCCCGAACGCGTCGCGCACCCCGGCCAGCATCCGGCCGAGATCGCCGGCGGGCAGCAGCGTCGGCGTGCCACCGCCGAAGAACACAGTGGATGCCTCACGCCGCGGCGCTCCGGCACGCGCGAGCACGCCGACCGAGAGCTCGATCTCGCGCAGCAGGGTGTCGGCGTACTGGTCCTGCCTGGCGCCGTGCAGCTCCGTGGCGGTGTACGTGTTGAAGTCGCAGTATCCGCATCGCACGCGGCAGAACGGCACGTGCAGGTACACCCCGAAGTCGATCGCGGGGTCGACGATCAGCGCGTTCGGAAGCGCACCGTCGGCGGGTGCGGGATCGCCGATGGGAAGCGGGCCGGCCATGGGCTCCCCTACGCGGGGCTCACCCACAGGGGTGACATCGCGCGCAGGTAGCGTGTGAACAGCTCGCGGCGGCGCCGCTGCACGAGGCGGGGCACGAGACGGTACAGCCAGGCCACGGGCGTGTCGAAGGCGCGAACGGTGAACCACACCTCGTCGTTGGGCAGCCAGGTGATCATGAACGACTCCTCGCCGCTGACGACCGAGTCGCCCACGGTGCCGAGCGCGAACCCGATGCGCTTGGCCTCCTCGACGGCGAAGATCACGCGCAGCTCGGCGTCGACCTTCAAGCCGCCCAGCCGGCCGTGCACGCGCACGGTCGAGCCGGCACTCACCAGCGGCGTGCCCTCGGCGTCGAAGCGCTGCTCGGCCATGAGGCTGGGCGGCACGATCGGCCTGCCCTCCTCGTCGAAGCTGACGCCCGAGTACCCGGGCGCCGACGCCGGGCGCACCTCGGCGACCGTCAGCCCGCCGGCCTTGAGCGCCTGCCACGACAGCAGCGACTCGCCTGCAGTGCGGAAGCGCTCCTCGCCGCTGCCCAGGCGCCAGGACTCCTCGGCGGGACGCGCGCCGTGCGGCGGGTACTGCATGAGGTCGCTCGCCTGGGTCGCGCCAACCGCGGCGTAGTCGACCGTCTCGTCTCGAAAGCTTGCTCGACGCATGAACTTCAGCCTAATTGCGAGCAGTCCGCGACACGCGGGCTACTTCCCGTCCTTCTTCTCGACATCGCCTGAGAGCGCGGCGATGAACGCCTCCTGCGGCACCTCGACGCGGCCGACCATCTTCATGCGCTTCTTGCCTTCCTTCTGCTTCTCGAGCAGCTTGCGCTTGCGGCTGATGTCACCGCCGTAGCACTTGGCGAGCACGTCCTTGCGGATCGCGCGAATCGACTCGCGGGCGATGATCCTCGAGCCGATCGCCGCCTGGATCGGCACCTCGAACTGCTGGCGCGGGATCAGCTGCTTGAGCCGCTCGGTCATCATGACGCCGTACGCGTACGCCTTGTCGCGATGCACGATCGAGCTGAAGGCATCCACCCGCTCGCCCTGGAGCAGGATGTCGACCTTCACGAGGTCGGCGGTCTGCTCGCCGCTGGGCTCGTAGTCGAGGCTGGCGTAGCCCTGCGTGCGGCTCTTGAGCTGGTCGAAGAAGTCGAAGACGATCTCGCCGAGCGGCACGTTGTAGCGGATCTCGACGCGCTCCTCGCTCAGGTACTCCATGCCCAGCAGCGTGCCGCGGCGCGCCTGGCACAGCTCCATGACCGTGCCGACGTAGTCCTTGGGCAGCACGATGGCCGCCTTCACCATCGGCTCGGCGACGCTCTTGAGCTTGCCCTCCGGGTACTCGCTCGGGTTGGTCACCGTGATGCGCTTGCCGTCGTCGGTCTCGACCTCATAGATCACGCTCGGCGCGGTCGTGATCAGGTCGAGCCCGAACTCGCGCTCGAGGCGCTCGGTGATGATCTCGAGGTGCAGAAGCCCGAGGAAGCCGCAGCGGAAGCCGAAGCCGAGCGCGACCGAGGTCTCGGGCTCGTACACGAGCGAGGCGTCAGAGAGCTTCAGCTTGTCGAGCGCCTCGCGCAGCACCGGGTACTCGCTGCCGTCGATCGGGTAGATGCCCGAGAAGACCATGGGCTTCGGATCGGTGTAGCCGGGCAGCGGCTCGGTGGCGGGGGTGCGCAGCGAGGTGATCGTGTCGCCGACCTTCGACTGGCGCACGTCCTTCACGCCGGTGATGAGGTAGCCGACCTCGCCGACGCCGAGGCCCTGCGCGGGCTTGGGCTCGGGGCTCGAGACGCCGATCTCGAGCACGTCGTGCACGGCGCGGGTCGACATCATCTGCACGCGCTCGCGCGGGCTCAGCTTGCCGTCGACCATGCGCACGTACGTCACCACGCCGCGGTACGAGTCGTAGACCGAGTCGAAGATCATGGCGCGGGCCGGGGCATCCGGGTCGCCCTTCGGCGCGGGGATGTCGCGGACGATGCGATCGAGCAGGCTCTCGACGCCCATGCCCGTCTTGCCGCTCACGCGCAGCACGTCCTCCGGCTTGCCCCCGATCAGCCCGGCCAGCTCGGCCGCGTACTTGTCGGGGTCGGCCGCCGGCAGGTCGATCTTGTTCAGCACCGGGATGATGTGCAGGTCGTTCTCGAGCGCCAGGTACAGGTTCGCCAGGGTCTGAGCCTCGATGCCCTGCGCCGCGTCGACGAGCAGCACCGCGCCCTCGCAGGCCGCGAGCGAGCGCGAGACCTCGTAGGTGAAGTCGACGTGGCCGGGCGTGTCGATCATGTTCAGCGCGTATGTCTCGGCCGGGGTGCCCCCGCCGGTCGCCCAGGGCATCCGCACGGCCTGGCTCTTGATCGTGATGCCGCGCTCGCGCTCGATGTCCATCCGGTCGAGGTACTGCGCGCGCATGTCGCGATCCGCGACCGAGCCGGTGACCTGCAGCATGCGGTCAGCAAGGGTCGACTTGCCGTGGTCGATGTGAGCGATGATGCAGAAGTTGCGGATGCGAGCGGGGTCCGTGGCGGCGGGCTCGAGCGGCTTCAGGGCACGTGGTGACATATTCCCGCGATTCTACCGGGCCGGCGCGCGCTTCGCCCCCGCCGGCCGCTCGGCCCCCGGCGACCCCACGGATTCCCACCGCCGCGCGCCGCGGTCGGCACCCGCGCCCGCTCGCCCGACGCGCACACCGAAGCGTTCTCCGCCCGGTGCGCGAGGGTTCACCTCCGGGGTCTTGCGGCGGTCTGACGAGTACGGGATGCTCGTGTCCAATCGGCTGGTTTCGCCGCGGCCCATCCCTGCTGCGGCACCGTTTCTCAGTGTGGAGCAGACCAATGAACCCTGTGCAGACCGACCCGTCCACCGCATTGCCCGCCTGGAGAGCGAGGGCGCGACGACCGCTCGCGGCCACAGCCGCGATGGTCACCGCGGTCGCACTGTTCGGGCTCGCGCCGATCTCGGCGAACGCCGCCGTGGGCACCACGCCGCGCGTGCTGATCAACGAGGTCTACGGTGGCGGCGGCAACAGCGGCGCGCCGATCAATCGCGACTTCGTCGAGCTGGTCAACACCACCGACGCCGCCGTCGATCTTGCGGGCTGGAGCGTGCAGTACGCCTCCGCGACGGGGACCAGCTGGCAGGTTACGCCGCTCAGCGGCACCCTTCCCGCCGGGGCCACCTGGGTGGTCGGGCAGGCCGCGGGGGCCGGCGCGCAGCCGAGCTTCACGGTCAACACCGAGGGCTCGATCCCGATGAGCGGCAGCGCCGGCAAGGTCGCGCTCGTGCAGGGCACCGCCGCTCTCACCGGCACCGGCGCCACGATCGCCGACGACCCCGCCGTCGTCGACCTCGTCGGCTTCGGCGCCGCGAACGGGTTCGCGGGCACCGCCCCGGCGCCGGGCACGACGAACGCCACCTCGGTCTCGCGCGACGCCGCGCACACGAACACGGCCGACAACGCGCGGGACTTCACCGCGGGTGCGCCGACGCCGGAGGCCTGGACGAGCACCGACCCCGACCCTGATCCCGACCCGGATCCGGATCCCGACCCCACGACGGTGACGATCGCGCAGGTGCAGGGCACCGGCGACGCGTCGCCGCTCGCGGGACAGACCGTCACCACGACCGGCGTGGTCACCGCCGTGTACCCGACCGGCGGCTTCAGCGGCTACTACATCCAGACCCCCGGCACGGGCGGCGCGATCGACCTCGCGACGCACACCGCCTCGGATGGCCTGTTCGTCTACAGCGCGTCGACGGCCGCGACCGTCGCGATCGGGCAGCACGTCCAGGTGACCGGCCTCGTGAGCGAGTACTTCGGGCTCACCCAGATCGCCGTCGCCGATGCCGCATCGCTCGTGCAGCTGACCGACGCCGTGACCGCCCCGGCCCCGGCAGCGCTCGCCTGGCCGGCCGATGCCGCGCAGCGCGAGTCGCTCGAGGGCATGCTCTTCGCGCCGCAGGGCGCCTTCACGGTGAGCAACACCTACGCCACCAACCAGTACGGCGAGGTCGGCCTCGCCGCCGGCACGACGCCGCTGCGTCAGCCCACCGATGTCGCCCGCCCGGGCACGCCGGAGGCCGCCGCCGTGGCAGCCGACAACGCCGCGCGCGGCGTCGTGCTCGACGATGGCGTCACCACGAACTTCCTGAGCGCGGCGAACAGCTCGCTCACTCCCCCATGGGTCTCGCTCACCGCGCCCGTGGTGGTCGGCGCCGCCGTCACCTTCACCAAGCCGGTCATCGTCGACTACCGCAACAACGCCTGGAAGCTCAACCCCACGGCGCCGCTGTCGGCGTCGGCCCCCGCAGACGCCCCGGCCTCGTTCGCGAACCCGAGGACCGCGGCGCCGGAATCGGTCGGCGGTCAGCTCTCGATCGCCTCGTTCAACGTGCTGAACTACTTCACCACGCTCGGCGACCAGAACCCGTCGTGCGTCCCGTACCGCGATCGCGCCGGCAACGGCGTCACCGTGCGCGAGGGATGCGACCAGCGCGGCGCATGGAGCGCGGCAGACCTGCAGCGTCAGCAGGACAAGCTCGTCTCCGCGATCAGCGCGCTGGATGCCGACGTCGTCGGCCTCATGGAGATCGAGAACTCGGCGGTGCTCGGCGAGAGCGCCGACGAAGCCACTGCCACGCTGGTCGGCGCGCTCAACGCCGCCGCGGGCGAGACCCGCTGGGCCTTCGTGCCGTCGTCGACCGAGCTGCCCCCGCTCGCGCAGCAGGACGTGATCACGAACGCGATCATCTACCAGCTCGACGCAGCGACGCCGCTCGGTGCCTCCCGCGCGCTCGGCACGCAGAGCGGGAGCGACCAGGCGTTCGGCAACGCGCGCGAGCCGATCGGCCAGGTCTTCGGGCCGGCGGCCGGCGGCGCGCCGGTGCTCGTGGTCGTCAACCACTTCAAGTCGAAGGGATCGCCCGGCCCCTGGCCAGGCGATGCAGACGCTGGCGACGGCCAGGGCGCATCCAACGCGTCGCGCATCAAGCAGGCCACCGCGCTTCGCGACTGGGTCTCGGCCATCAAGGGCGACACCGACTCGGTGGCACTGGTCGGCGACTTCAACTCGTACGGGATGGAGGACCCCCTGCAGGTGCTCTACGACGCGGGATACGCCGACGCCGCGGACGCGCTGGGCGTGAAGACCTCCACCTACTCGTTCGGCGGGCTCTCGGGATCGCTCGACCACGTCCTGCTGAACGGCCCGGCCCTCGATCGAGCCAGCGGCGCCGACATCTGGAACATCAACTCGGGCGAGTCGGTGGCGCTGGAGTACAGCCGCTACAACGCGCACGGAACGCTGTTCTACGCGCCGGACGCGTACCGCTCGTCCGACCACGATCCGGTCAAGGTCGGCCTCGCCGCCGATGCTGCGCCGATCACCCTGACGCTGCTCGGCATCAACGACTTCCACGGTCGCATCGACAGCAACACGGTGAAGGTCGCGGGCACGTTCGAGCAGCTGCGCGCAGCGGCACAGGGCCCGGTCCTGGCGCTCGCGCAGGGCGACCTCATCGGCGCCTCGCTGTTCGCCTCGTCGGTTGCGAAGGACAAGCCCACGATCGACGTGTTCAACGCGCTCGATCTGGATGTCGCGACGGTGGGCAACCACGAGTTCGACCGCGGATTCGCCGACCTCACCGACCGTGTGATGCACGAGGCGCACTTCCCGTACATCGGCGCGAACGTCTACCTCAAGGGCACGACGACCCCCGCGCTGCAGGAGTATGAGCTGTTCGACATCGACGGCATGACGGTCGCGGTGATCGGGGCCGTCACCGAGGAGACCCCGTCGCTGGTGACCCCGAGCGGGATCGCCGGCCTCGACTTCGGCAACCCCGTCGAAGCCATCAACCGAGTGGCCGACCAGCTCACCGACGGCAACCCCGCCAACGGCGAGGCAGATGTGCTGATCGCCTCCTTCCACGAGGGCGCCGGCGAAGGCACGCCGCCATCGACCCTCGAGGCCGAGGTCGCCAAGGGCGGCGCGTTCGCCGACATCGTCGAGCACACCTCGCCCAAGGTCGCCGCACTCTTCGGCGGCCACACGCACAAGGCGTACGCCTGGTCGGCACCGGTTCCCGGCACCGACCGCAGCCGTCCCGTCGTGCAGAGCGGCTCGTATGGCAGCGACGTCGGCGAGGTTGTGCTGACGATCGATCCCGCCACCTTCGCGGTGACCGCGCACACCGAGCGCAACGTGGCTCGCACCTCGACGGCGCCCGCCGAGCTCATCGCGACGTACCCGCGCGTCTCCGCGGTGAACGACATCGTGGTCGCCGCCCTGGCCGCGGCCGCAGAGGTGGGCAACACCGCCGTCGCCGAGGTCAGCGCCGACATCACCACCGCATTCGGGGGCGGCTCGTTCGTCGACGGCGTCTGGACCGGGGGCACCCGCGACAACCGCGCCGAGGAGTCCACGCTCGGCAACCTCGTCGCCGATGCGCTGCTCGATTCGATGTCGGCCATTCCCAATGGCGCGACGATCGGCGTGACCAATGCCGGCGGTCTGCGCTCAGACCTGTGGAACACGCAGGCCGAGTTCGGCCCGGCCGCCATCCCGGGGATGCCCGACGGCACGATCTCGTTCTCGCAGGCGAACGCGGTGCTGCCGTTCAACAACACCATGGCGCTGGTCACCCTCACCGGTGCGCAGTTCAAGGCGGTGCTCGAACAGCAGTGGCAGCGGCTGGCGGACGGCACCGTCCCCACCAGCCGCCCGTACCTGCAGCTCGGGCTCAGCAGCAACGTGACGTACACCTACGACGCGTCGCAGCCGATGGACCAGCGCATCACCTCGGTGACCGTCGACGGCAGGCCGCTCGACCCGAACGCGAGCTACCGCGTCGGCACGCTCTCGTTCCTCGCGACCGGTGGCGACAACTACCGCGCGTTCACGCAGGGCACCGACTACGTCGACACGGGCCTGCTCGACTATGAGGCCTGGATCGACTACCTCGGCGACCACTCGCCGGTCGGCCCGTCGTACGCCAAGCACGCCGTGTCGGTGACGGGAGCGCCGGACGCTGCCGCCCCCGGCGACGCGCTGACGCTGCAGGTGAGCGGGCTCAACCTCACCAGCCGTGGCGCACCCGAGAACACGAGCCTCGTCGCATCCATCGGCGGGGTCGAGCTCGGATCGTTCGCGGTCAGCGGCGGCGCCGCGACCGTCACGCTCACCCTGCCGGCCGACACGCCCGTCGGGGCCGCACAGCTGCTGCTGTCGGCTCCGAGCAGCGGCACGGTCGTCACGGTCCCACTGACGATCGAACCGGGCGTCGCGGCATCCACCACGGCGCTTTCGCTCACCAAGACCGACTTCGTGGTCGGCGCCCGCGGCGCCGTCACGGCGACGGCCACGGTGAGCGCGGATGCCCCGGTCTCGGGCACGATCGAGTTCGTGGTGGACGGCACCGTGCTCGCCTCGGCGCCGGTCCGCGACGGTGGCGCGACCGCCCAGCTGTCACTGCCCGGCACGCTCGGTGTCGGCACGCATCAGGTCATGGCACGCTACCTCGGCTCCGACGAGGTCTCGGCCTCGGAGTCGGCATCGGTCGCGATCACCGTGCAGGCGGCGACGTCACGCACGACGCTGCTGCCGGTGCTGCCCGTGCAGATGAACGGGCTGCTCCACTCCACGCTGTTCGCCTTCGTGACGCTCGACAGCGGGCAGAGCGCGAGCGGCAAGGTCGAGTTCCGTGAGGGCACGCGCGTCGTGGCCACCGTGCAGGTGCGGGGCGGCGTGGCGTCGACAACCCTGCCGAAGCTGAGCCGCGGCTCGCACAGCTTCACCGCAGTGTTCGTCCCGAGCGACCCGGCGACGACGACCGGCTCGACCAGCGCACGAGCGAGCGTGCTGGTGCTGTTCTAGTCGCTCGGCGCGCAGCGCCCTGGGAGCGCAGGATCGTGGGAGTCGTCTTCGGGCGGCTCCCACGACTCGTGCACGCGCCTCGACTCTTGGGACTCGTGCCGCACGGGCGCCGGCGCGGCGCGCGCGTCACACGGCTGACCCAGTCTGCCCCGGGGCTTCCCCGCCCTGCCCCGCACCACCGCGCCCCGCGCTGCCTCACCTCGCCTCGCCTCGCACCACCGCGCACCGCGCTGCCCCGCGCCGTCTGCTCCCGAGCGGCGCGGCGCGAGCGCCGCTCGCGACCACGACACGTGGGAGTGCGGCAGGATCGAGACATGACCGCGTCCGTCGTGCTCGTGCATGGGATCCGCACCTCGGCCAGCATGTGGCGGGCCCAGCTCGAGCACCTGCGTGCTCGAGGCATCACCGCCGAGGCCGTCGACCTGCCGGGTCACGGCACGCGCATGGCCGAGCCGTTCAGTCTGAAGGAGGCCCTCCGCACCGTCGACGCCGCCGTGTCGCGTGCGGCCCAGCGCGGCCCGGTCGTGCTCGCCGCGCATTCCCTCGGCGGCCTGCTCTCGATCGAGTACATGGGCCGCACCCCGGCGCCGCCCGTCGAGGCGTTCATCGCGGCGTCCTGCACCGCGGTGCCCCGCGGCGTGCCGCTGCAGACGTATCGCACGCTGGCGCGGGGCATGGATGCGCTGCCCGGCCGCGGCATGTGGCTCAGCGAGCGCGTGCTCGATGTCACGCTGCCCGCGCAGACTCGCGCCGACTTCGGCGCCGGCGGGTACGCGCTCGACACGCAGGACCCGGCGCTCGGCGCGCTCGCCGAACTCGACGTGCTCGCCGCGCTCCCGCGCATTCGGGTGCCCACCTGGTTCGTCAACGGCCAGTTCGACCAGCTCCGGGTGCGCGAGCGGCTGTTCGAACGACTCACGCCGCACGCCGAGCTGATCGTCGTGCCACGCACCAGCCACCTGGTGACCGCGATGCGCCCCCGGGTGTTCAATGCGGTTCTCGATCTCGCGATCGCGACCGTGACGGATGCCGCGCCTGCGGCCGCGGCCGCGGACATCTCCGTGGGCACCTCCGCAGGCGACGCCGCGACCGGAGCGACCGGAGCGACCGGAGCGACCGGAGCGCCGGCTGCTCCGCGCCGCGCGCAGGAATGAGTTCGTGCGAGGACCGCGCACCTGCTAACATTGGCTCTTGGCTTGCGTGTGGGAGATCTCCCTCACGACTCCCATGCGACACCCCTCTCTCGTTGCATGGATCTTCTTATCCAGTTCCAAACGAAAGAACGTTGAAAACGTGGCAAACATCAAGTCGCAGATCAAGCGCATCCGCACCAACGCCAAGGCAACCGCTCGCAACAAGGCCGTCAAGAGCGAGATGCGTTCGGCCGTCCGCGCCACCCGTCAGGCCATCGCGACCGGCGACAAGGCAGCCGCGCAGGCAGCGCTCGTCGTCGCGAGCAAGAAGCTCGACAAGGCCGCCGGCAAGGGCGTCATCCACATGAACCAGGCAGCCAACAAGAAGTCGGCCATCGCCAAGCAGGTCGCTGCGCTCTAAGCGTCGCAACGCATGCAGGGGTCCGCGATTCGCGGGCCCCTTCTGCATTCCCGGGGCACTCGCAAGCGCCGCCACACGCCACGCCACGCCACGCCACGCCACGCCACGCCACGCCACGCCACGCCACGCCACGCCACGATCACCCCTACTCGAAACACAGCGCCCACACCGAAACACACGAGGACCCACCGTGTTTCGGAGGCAGCGCTGTGTTTCGGCGACAGTTCTGCCGAGCACCGGGCGAATCGGCGCGCGGCCGCGCGCCGGCGAGCAAAGCCACCGCGGCCTCGGCAGCGGCATGCCTCAACCACGCTCGTCGCGCGTGTGGCGGCCTCGGCGACAACGACGTCAACGACGTCAACGACGTCAACGACGTCAACGACGTCGGCATACCTCCGCGACGCTCATGTCGAACGGCGCATGTGTGTCGACCACGGCATCAACGACGCGTGGATGCCTCGGCGATGCTCATGCCGAACGGGGCCCTCGTCGCGACCACCGTCACCATGCGCTCGAGGGCGAAGACCGGGTCTCGTGACGCGCCCTTCACCTCAGCATCGGCGCGGGCGGTCGCCTGAATCGCGAGCCCAAGCTGGGCGTCCGACCACCCGGCGACATCGCGCCGCGCGCGATCGACCTGCCAGTCCTTCATGCCCAGGCGCGCCGCCAGCGCCCCGCCCGGCTCGCGGCTGCCCCAGACGCGCGCCATGGTGCGCAGCTTCGAGGCCATCGCGGCCACGATCGGCACCGGGTCCGCACCGGATGCCAGTGCGTGCCGCAGCGCGATCAGCGCCTCGCCGTAACGGCCCGCGATCGCGGTGTCGGCCACGGCGAAGGCCGTAGTCTCGACCCGCCCGCCGTAGTAGCGCTCGACCACGGGCTCGGTGATGTCGCCCTGCACATCGTTGATGAGCTGCTGGCACGCGGCCGCGAGCTCGGGCAGATCGTCGGCGAACGCCTGCACCAGCGCGCGCAGCGCCGCAGGCACGATGCGCCTGCCCGCCGCGCGGAACTCGCCGGCAGCGAAGTCGACCCGATCCGAATCACGCTTGATGGCCGCGCACGCGACCTCGATCCCCCCGCCGGTGCCGGCGCGGATGGCGTCCAGCAGCTTCTTGCCGCGCACGCTCGCGCCGGTGTGGCGCAGCACGACCGTCGCGCCGTCCTGCGGGTGCTCGATGTAGCCGAGCGCCTCCTGCAGGAAGGCATCGCTGCACTTCTCCACGCCGGAGACCCGGATCATTCGCGGCTCGCCGAACAGCGAGGGCGAAGACACCGCGAGGAGCGACCCGGGCGCATAGTCGTCGGCGCGCAGATCGGTGATCTCCACCGACGGGTCCTCGGCCTTCAGGTAGTCGCGCAGCCCGGCGATGGCGCGCTCCGCGAGCACCTCTTCGGGGCCCGAGACAAGCACGATCGGCGCCGGCTGCGGCTCGCGCCAGGGTAGCTGCGGGATGACCGATCGCTGGGTCTTCTGCCCCGCGCGAGCGGGTGTGCGACGTGCGGAGGCGGCCATGCCTCAAGCGTACCGGCCACCGCCCACGCCCGCTCCCGCGGGCGCATCAGCTCGGCGTCGCCCGCCCGCCGCGCTCGGCCCTTCGGCGCCCATCGGCGCACCGGGCGCCGTTCCATCCGCGCGGCCACGCGCCGGGCCCGCGATCCCCCAGCGCGGCTCCACCCGCCGAGCATCATGCCTGTGGCCGCCAGCAATCGCGTGGCGCGGCGTCAGGCGCCGCCCATCAGTCCTGTGCCGCGGTTTCCCGCGCCGAGCAGCCCTTCCGCGGCGCGGCATCCCGCACCACGCATCAGTCCCGCGGCGCGGCATCCCGCACCACGCATCAGTCCCGGTGGCGGGGCTTCCGAGGCGGACGCTCGTCGCCGTCGGCGGGACGACGGTTCGGGGCCCCGCGGTCGGGCCGGATCTCGATGAGCTTGCCCGAGATGCGGGTGTCGGCGAGCCGGTCGAGCACGTCGCTCGGCATGTCGGCCGGCAGCTCGACGAGCGAGAAGTCGGGGCGAATCTGGATCGCGCCGAAGTCGCCGCGGCTGAGCCCGCCCTCGTTCGCGAGGGCTCCGACGATCTGCCGCGGCTCGACCCTGTGGCGGCGGCCAACCGCGAGGCGGTAGGTCGTCATGTTGGCGCCGCCCGAGCGCGGCCGGCGCTCGCCGCGGTCGCGGTCGTCGCGGTCGTGGCGTCCGCCACGGTCGCCGCGATCACGGTCGAAGCGGTCGCGCCCGTCATCGCGGTCACGGTCACGGTCACGGTCACGGCTGAAGCGATCCTCCCGCGGGGCGCGGACGGGCTCCGGCTCGGGCTCGAGCAGCAGCGGGGTGTCGCCCTGCGAGAGCACGGCGAGCGCCGCCGCGACGTCGACCTCTGGCACGTCGTGCTCGCGCACGTAGTGCGCGATGACGTCGCGGTACACGTCGATGCGGGCGACATCGCCCAGGGTCTGCGAGATCGCATCGTCGAACCGCGCGAGGCGGGTGCTGTTGACCTCGTCGACGCTCGGGAGCTGCATCTGCTCGAGCGGCTGGCGCGTGGCGCGCTCGATGCTCTTGAGCAGGTAGCGCTCGCGGGGGGTGACGAAGCTGATCGCGCTGCCGCTGCGGCCCGCACGACCGGTGCGGCCGATGCGGTGCACGTACGACTCGGTGTCGGTCGGGATGTCGAAGTTGACCACGTGGCTGATGCGGTCGACGTCGAGCCCGCGCGCCGCGACATCGGTCGCGACCAGGATGTCGAGTTTGCCCGACTTGAGCTGGTTCACCGTGCGCTCGCGCTGCACCTGCGCGACGTCGCCATTGATTGCCGCGGCGGAGTATCCACGCGCCCGCAGCTTCTCGGCGAGCGTCTCGGTCTCGTTCTTGGTGCGGACGAAGATGATCATGCCCTCGAAGTTCTCGACCTCGAGGATGCGGGTCAGGGCGTCGACCTTCTGCGGGTAAGAGACCAGCAGGTAGCGCTGGGTCGTGTTCACCGAGGTGGTGGTCTTGCTCTTGACGACGATCTCTTCGGGATCGTTCAGGTACTTCGAGGAGATGCGGCGGATCTGCGCGGGCATCGTCGCCGAGAACAGGGCGACCTGCTTGTCGTCGGGCGTGTCGGCGAGGATCGTCTCGACGTCTTCGGCGAAGCCCATCTTCAGCATCTCGTCGGCCTCGTCGAGCACGAGGTACTTGAGCTCCGAGAGGTCGAGCGTGCCCTTGTCGAGGTGGTCCATGATGCGACCGGGCGTGCCGACGACGACGTGGACGCCGCGGCGCAGCGCCGACAGCTGCACGCCGTAGCCCTGACCACCGTAGACGGGGAGCACGTGCACACCGCGCATGTGGGCCGAGTAGCTCTCGAACGCCTCGCACACCTGGAGCGCCAGCTCGCGGGTGGGGGCGAGCACGAGGGCCTGCGGGGTCTTCTGCGAGACGTCCAGGCGCGAGAGCACGGGGAGCGCGAATGCCGCGGTCTTGCCCGTGCCGGTCTGGGCGAGGCCGACGACGTCGCGGCCGCTGAGCAGCGTGGGAATGGTGGCGGCCTGGATGGCCGAGGGCGTCTCGTAGCCGACGTCGCGGAGGGCCTTGAGCACGGGTTCGCTCAGTCCCAGATCGCTGAAGGCGAGGGCGGCCGGTTCGGTGGGTGTGTCGAGCGGGGCCGAAGATTCTGTGTCAGTCACTATCCCACGGTAGTACCTCCAGCTCGTCGCCGCGCTCCGCGGGCTGAACCTCACGCCAGATGCGCAGTTGCGCGCCCGCCGGCGAGAGCAGGATCAGTCCGGATTCGTCGGTGCGCGCGAGCGTCGCGCCGCTCGCGGCGAGCGCGCGCAGCGCGGCCTCGCGCGGGTGCCCGAACGGGTTGCCGACCCCCACCGTGAACACCGCGAGCGTGGGCGCGATCCGCTCGTACAGCGCGGGCGCCTGATCCGCGCTGCCGTGGTGCGCCACCTTGACCACGTCGTACGCGCCCGCGAGCGCGTTCGAGGCGAGCAGGGCACGCTGTGCGCCGGCCCCGAGGTCGCCGAGGAGGATCGCGCGCAGGCCCGCGACATCCACCTCGATGACGACGCTCGCGTCGTTGCCCTCGCGATACGCCTGCCCGATCGCTCGCGGCCAGAGCACACGCCACGCGGCGTCGCCGAGGCGCCCGCGCTCCCCCGCCGCGGTGACGCGGGCGCGGGCCCCGGCCGCGGTGAGTCGATCGATGAGGCGACGATCGGATGCCCCGGCGGGCGAGCCGTGCAGCACCTCGGCGGTGCGCCCGAGCACCGCCGAGACGCCGCCGATGTGGTCGAGATCGAAGTGGGTCAGCACGAGCTGGTCGATGCGAGCGATGCCCAGGCGCGAAAGACATCGGACCAGCGGCTCCGGCTCGGGCCCCGTGTCGATGAGCATGGTCCGCCCGGCCGAGCGCACCACGATCGCGTCGCCCTGTCCCACGTCGCAGAACGCAATCGCCCAGTCGCGCGGGAGCAGCGCCGGCGCCAGCGCCGTGTGCACGAGCGTCGTGCCGCCCGCGACGCCGAGGAGCCCGGCGAGCGTCAGCGCCGCACCGCGCCGCATCGCGCGGTGCAGGCGCCCCGGCGCGCTGGGTGGATGCAGCAGCCAGACCACGACCCCGCCGGCGCCGGCGAGGGCGAGCGCGCCCGCGACGCCCTCGACCCAAGGGGCGCTTGCCAAGGGCGCCTCGGCGAAGGTGGTCGCGGTCGCCGAGATCCAGGCTGCCGACGCCCAGCCGATCCACATGAACGGCGCCGCCAGCCACGGCAGCGCGGCCGTCACGCACGCGATCAGGCCGACGACCGTCGCGATGGGCGCGGCGGGCGCCGCCAGCAGGTTCGCCACGACCCCGTACACGGGCACCTGCGGGGCGATCAGCACGAGCAGCGGTCCGCACGCCAGCTGCGCCGCGAGCGGCACCGCCAGGGCCAGGGCGAGGCCCCGAGGCATCCACCGCGCGAGCGAGGCCGCGAGCGGCCGCGAGAGGACGAGGAGCCCGGCCGTGGCTGCCGCCGAGAGCGCGAAGCCGAGGGATGCCGCGAGCCACGGGTCGGCCGACAGCAGCACCGTCACGGCGAGCGACAGCACCCCGATGCCGGCGCCCGTGCGCCCGAGCAGCACGGCGAGCATCGCGATCGTCGCCATGGCCGCGGCGCGCACGACGCTGGGCTCGGGCGTGACGAGCACGACGAAGGCGGCGAGCGCCGCGATCCCGCTCGCGACGCGACCCCAGCGAGGTGCGCGTAGCAGCGCCGCCAGACCGAACGCGATGCCGACGACGAGCGCGCAGGTGGCGCCGGAGACGGCGGTGAGATGGCTCAGCGAGCTCACCTTCATCGCCACGTCGAGCTCGGTGCCGACCGCTCGGGTGTCGCCGACCGCGAGTCCCGGGAGCAGCTCGCCGCCCGGCGAGGGAAGGGTCGAGGCCCGCGCGACGAACGCCGTGCGGGTTTCGGCGGAGATCGACAGCGGCCACGGGGGCCCGCGGGTGACTTCCACTTCCCGTGAGGCGAACACCAGCAGCACGCTGCGACGCGGCGGCTCGGTGGGCCTGCTCGTCCCCGAGGCGCGGATGGTGCTGCCGAGATCGAGCGGTGCGCCGCCCCGGGTGCTGACCGCGCCGGGGTCGACCGTGACCGTGATGGGGATCCGCACCTCGCGCACCTGCGTGCCGATCTCGATGCGCCGCGCGTCGACGTCGAAGCGGAGCTCGCCGCGGGCCCCGCGCTCGACCTTGGAGGCGACCTGCCCCTCGACGGTGATCGAGCGACCGCCGGACAGCCGCACGCCGTCGATCGCAGAACGCTCCGGCTGGGCCAGGGCGACGTGCGAGGCGCTGAGCGCGGCGGCGGCCAGGCACGCCGCCGCGAGACCGAGCAGGCCCCGCGCTCGCGGCCCGGCCATGCACCGCACGCGAGCCCCGCGCCCGCGGCGGGGGCCTCGGCGCTCGCTCGCCTGCCCGCCGGAACGACACCCGGCAGGCGCAGCGGCGACACCCGCGCTCGCGCCGGCGTGCCGCCGGGGCCGACGCAGCAGCAGCACCAGCGCCGCGCCTGCCGACGCCCAGAGCCCAATCGCGAGCACGGCTGCCGCCGAGGGCAGGCTGATCGCCAGGAGCGCGCATGCCCAGGAGCTGACGGCGAACGGCACAAGCCGCAGGTCGCGCCTCATATGCACACCAGGGCACGCAGGCTCTCGAGCGTCTCCTCGCCGATCCCGGGCACGGCGAGCAGGTCGTCGACGCTCGTGAAACGGCCGTTCGATGCGCGCCACTGCACGATCCGCTGCGCCATCGCCGGTCCGATCCGCGGCAGCGCGTCGAGCTGCTCGACCGAGGCCGTGTTGAGGTTGAGCCGGCCGTCGGGGGCGAGCGCGCCCGCACCACCGCCGGCGCTGCCCGGCCCGGCTGCTTCGCGGGCGGCCCGCGCCTCCTGCACCGTCGGAACGTACAGCTGCTCGCCGTCGCTGAGCGGGCGCGCCAGATTCACGGCACCGGGATCGGCGTCATCGCGAAACCCGCCCGCCGCCGCCACCCCGTCGACCACCCGCGCCCCGCCACTCAGCAGGTACAGGCCCGCGGCGCGCACGGCCCCGAACACGTGCACATAGAGCTCGCCCTGACCGCCCACGGGCGGTCCCGCGACGTCGTCGTCACCCGCGGTGTCGTCGTCGCCCGCGATGCCGCCGTCGCCCGCAGCTCCTCCGGCAGCCGCTCCCCCGGCGTCGCGCTCGAGCTGCAGGGTCTCGCCCGGGGCGCCGAGCCCACGCAGCAGCGCGATCGCGACGGTCGCGGCGAGCGCGAGGAGCACGATCGCGATGACCGCGCCGACGGCGAGGCGGGTGCGCGGCGGCGCGGACGCGTTCGGGTCGGGGTCGCGTGCCATGCCTGCACGGTAGGCCTCGGCGTCCGGGCTCAGCAGAACACGGTCGGCATCGGGGGCGGTCACGCGCAGCGTGCGGCTGGGGAGGAGCGGTGTCGCGCAGCGCGCGCCGCGCGGCTGAGAGCCACGCACCCGGAGCGCGCTGTCCGCTCCCCCGAGCCGGGTGCCCCGCAGGATGCCCCGCGGCCGAGCCCTGCCGAGGAACCCAGCCCAGATTGGCGCCCGAGCGCGGCCGCAGGGGTTTCGAAGCCGGCGCCGCGGGGGCAGGCTGGAGCGCGGGGCGTGCCCGTGACGTCCCGCACGAAGCGACGGAGGAGATCGACATGCGTTTTCTGTTCACGGTGATCGACGACGGCCAGGCGGCAGCCGCCGGCGACAACGCTTCGGCGAGCGCGGCCGAGATGGCGGCGATCGACCTCTTCAATGCGAGGATCCAGGCCTCGGGGCAGCTGATCGCGGCACATGGCCTCGCGGCCCCCGCGACGGCGACGGTCGTCGACGCACGTGGCGATGCCGCCATCGTGACTGCGGGCTCGTTCGACGAAGGGGCGTCGTTCGCCGCCGGCTTCTGGATCGTCGATGCCGATGATGAGCACGCGGCGCGCACGCTCGCCCACGACGCCTCGCGAGCATGCAACCGCCGTATCGAGGTGCGGGGCCTGCAGTAGCCACGGGCCACCACGCGCAAGAGCGCGCAGCAGGGGGATGCTGCGCGCTCTTGGATCTTGGGAGCTGCGACCCGCGTCGACCCGACCCGGGTCGGCCCCCGCGCCCGGGGTCACCCGGGCGCGGGGCTCAACCCGCCGTCCCGGGCTCGACCTCCGTGTCAGTGCCTGCGCCCGTGCCGCTCTCGGTGCCGGGTGCCGGCGAGGTGCCGGGTGCCGGGATGCTCGGCGTGGACCGCTGCTCCTGTCCGGGGCGGGTGCCACGGTCGAGCCGAGAGTCGGGCCGCGTCGAGCCGGACTCCGAGTCGGGCCGTGTCTGCCCACCCGGGCCGCCCTCGCCGCGCGGGCCCAGCTGGCGCCCCTCCATGCGGCCGGCGTCGCGGTCGCCGTGGCTGTGCCTGCCGTCGCCGGGGCGCGCGCCGCCGTCGCCGCCCTGGCTCCAGCCGCCGTGCCCGCGGTCGTTCGAGTTCGAGTCGCCGATGGCCAGACCGCCGGCGAAGCCGATGCCGAGGAGCAGGACGGCCGCGACGGCCGCGCCGGTCGCGCGCACCCAGGTGCGTCGCAGGAACGGCTTCGGCGCCTCGGCCTGGGCGGCATCGCCCGCCGTCACGCCGGTCTCGGTGACGCCGGCCGCCGTCGCCGGCGCGTCGCCCTCGGGCCCGGCGCTCGTGTGCTCGGGCGTGCTGTCGCTGTGTGCAGATGTGGTGTTGGACATGAGGCCACTGTCGCCCGGCGCTTCCAAGGAAGCTCCAAGAGTCGGCGCATCCCAGCAAGCTCATAGGCTCGTGAGGCGGTTCTCTCAGCGAGCGCCCGTCGCGACCGGGAGCTCGAGGAGGAAGGTCGTGCCCGCGGACGAGGTGTGCTCCACCCGCACACCGCCGCCGAAGCGCGTGGCGATGTCGCGAACCAGCGCCAGCCCGAGGCCGAACCCCCGCCGCTGTCCCGCGTCGCCGCCGCGATCAGCCGTGGCGCCGTTGCGCGCGGCGGCACCGCCGGCGTCGGCGGCCCGGGCGAATCGCTCGAACAGCCGCTCCGGCGCGATCCCGACGATCCCACCGCCATGGTCGACGACCCGGATCAGCACGCGTCGGCCCGCCCGGTGCGCCAGCACGCGCACCTCCGCGCCATCGGGCGAGTGTCGCACCGCGTTGTCGAGCAGCGCGATGAGCGCGCGCGACAGCGCGGTATGCTCGGCGGCGACCTCGAGCGAGGCGGATGCCTCGGCCACGACGCGCACGCCGCGCGCGGCCCCCCGCGGCTCGATGACCGCGATCGCGGCATGCGCGGCCGCCAGCACCGACGCCGCCGCGGCGCGATCGCCCGTGCTCGTGCCCGCAGACTCGGCGGCGTGGAGCAGATCGCTCAGCACCGCGTCCATCACCGCGGCGTCGCCGCGCAGCCCGGCGAGCGCGGCGACCACGTCGCCGCCGCGCTCGGCGCGGTGCTGCGCGAGCTGCACGCGACTGGAGAGCGTCGTGAGCGGCGTTCGCAGCTCGTGGCTCGCGTCGGCGACGAAGGCGCGCTGCACCGCCAGCGCATCGGCCAGCGGCTGCGCCGCGCGCCGCGACGCCCACCAGGCGATGACGCCGAGCAGGAGCACCCCGAGCGCGCCGACGACGACGGCGACCGGCACGAGGCCGTCGAGCTCGATCACGAGCTCGCGGCGTCCCCCGCCGCGTCCACCGTGCGGCACGCGCTCGACGCGCGCGGAGGCGAACATCACGGCGACGATGATGGCGATGACCACGGCGAGGACCGCCGAGGATGCCGCCCCCACCCACGCCCCCGCGCGCAGCGCCGCGCGCTGCACGCGGCGACGGTCGGCGGCGGCAGCGGCATCCATGCCCGCGCTCATCGCGGCGCCCCGCTTCGGTACCCGCGGGCGCGGACGGTCTCGATGAGCTCGGGCGTCGACTTGCGGCGGATGTAGTGCACGTAGGTGTCGACGGTAGTTGCCGAGCCGCCCGGGAACACGGCACCCAGGATCTCGTCGCGGGAGAAGACGTGCTCGGGGCTCGAGGTGAGCAGCTCGAGCAGCTCGGACTCTGCCGGTGTGAGGGCGACGCGCCCGGCATCCGGCGAGTACAGCGCCTGCGAGGCGGGCGTGAACACCCAGTCGCCGAGCTCGCGGCGGTCGCCCGGGCCGCGCCCGCGGCGAAGCGCCCGCAGCCGTGCGCGCAGCTCGGCGAAGTCGAACGGCTTGACGAGGTAGTCGTCGGCGCCGGCATCCAGCCCGCTCACGCGATCGTCGACCGCGCCGAGCGCGGTGAGCATGAGGGCGGGCGTCGCGATGCGCGCAGTGCGGATCGCCTCGACGAGCTCGACGCCCGAGATTCCCGGCAGCCGCCGATCGACGACCAGCACGTCGTACCGCCTGCCGAGCGCAAGTCGGAGCGCATCCTCGCCGCTTGCCGCATGGTCGATGTCGTACTCGTCGCCCAGCACCTCCACGAGGATCTCGGCGATGTCGGCCTCGTCCTCGACATACAGCAGGCGCGGCAGGACGCCACGGGCTGCGGTCGACGCGCGAGTATGGGGCACGCCTCCATCTTGGCCCGCCGGCCTGCGAGATCGAGGGCCGCGGCAATGAATGCGCTGTGAGAGCGCTGAACTACGATCGAAGCACCCGCCAGCCACGAAGGAGGGCCGTCCGTGCCCAAGAACATCGCTCCCGAGCCCGCAGCGACCCCGACGCCCGCCGCCGCCGCGCACGCCGACGACCTGGCCGCGTTCGTCGCCGCGTCACCCTCCAGCTTCCACGCCGCCGCAGAGGTCGCCAGGCGGCTGGAGGACGCGGGCTTCACGCGCCTCGACGAGGCGGCGGCGTGGCCCGCGCCCGCCGGCGGCAGGTACGTCGTCGTCCGCGACGGCGCGACGATCGCGTGGGCGGTGCCCGCCACCGCGACCGCCACGACCGGCGTGCACGTGCTGGGCGCCCACAGCGACTCGCCGGGCTTCAAGCTCAAGCCCAAGCCCACGACCGGGCGCCTCGGCTGGCTGCAGGCCGGCGTCGAGATCTACGGCGGGCCGCTGCTGAACTCGTGGCTCGACCGCGAGCTCGTGCTCGCCGGACGGCTCGTGCTCGACGACGGGAGCACCGCCCTGGCGGCGACCGGGCCGCTGCTGCGCCTGCCGCAGCTGGCGATCCACCTCGACCGCGAGGCGAACGAGCATCTCGCCCTGCACAAGCAGGCCCAGACCCAGCCGGTGTGGGGGCTCGGCGCAGCCGACTCCGCCGACCTCCTCGGCGAGCTCGCCCGCGGGGCCGGCGTCGACGCGGCCCGCATCCGCGGCTACGACATCGTGACGGCCGATGCGGCGCGGGGCGCCGTGTTCGGCCGCGACGACGTGTTCTTCGCCTCCGGTCGCCTCGACGACCTCGCCTCGGTGCACGCGGGCGTCGTCGCCCTCGAGCGCGCCGCCGACGCGCACGACGCCGGGCACATCGCGATGCTCGCCGTCTTCGACCACGAGGAGATCGGCTCGGCCACCCGCTCGGGCGCCGCCGGTCCGTTCCTCGCCGACGTGCTCGAGCGCGTGTGGCTCTCGCTCGGCGCCGACCGCGAGCAGCAGCTGCGCGCGCTCGCGGCCTCGTGGTGCGTCTCGAGCGACGTGGGCCACTCCGTGCACCCCAACTACGCCGAGAAGCACGACCCGGTCGTGCGGCCGCTGCTCGGCTCCGGGCCGATCCTGAAGATCAACGCGAATCAGCGCTATGCGACGGATGCCGCCGGTGCCGCCGCGTGGAACGGCTGGTGCGACGCCGCCGGGGTCACGAGCCAGGAATTCGTCTCGAACAACGCCGTGCCGTGCGGCTCGACGATCGGGCCGATCACCGCGACTCGGCTCGGCATCCGCACCGTGGATGTCGGCATCCCGATCCTCTCGATGCACTCGGCGCGCGAGCTCGCCGGCGTCAGCGATCTGCACGACCTCGCGCGCGTGGCCGAGACGTTCTTCCGCGCCTGACCCGGTCCTCGACTACTCCCGGCCGGGCCGGCCGCGCACGGTGTGCGCCCGCGACGTCGGGCCGGCGCGCTCACGAGCCGGGGCGCGCCACCAGCCAGCTCCGCGGCACGAGCCGCAGCGTGCCGAGGATCGCGCGGAGCAGGATGAGCCCCGCGCACACCATGATCACGACCAGGATGTACCGGGTGCCGCCGTCGGCGATGCGCTCGTGCCCGACGAATCCGGCGATCCGCGCGATCGTGGCCGCGAACAGCAGGAGGCCGGTGAGCAGCATCGGGAAGCGTCGGCGCGGCACCGGCAGCGGCACCGTGATGATCGCCCAGACCCCATAGGCGGCCACGGGGAGCCAGGCCATCCACAGCTGCGGGTCGAAGGGCGGGAAATCCCCGCTCGCGCCCATGCCGGATCCCTCCGGATACTCGCCCGTCGTCAGCCCCTGCACGAGGGCGAGCACCAGCAGCACGAGCAGCGGGATGGCGTCGGCGACGACGATCAGGATCAGCGTGAGCGCGCTTATCGACGCGGCGAGCCGCTCGAGCGCTCCGCGCGTCGCCGCTGAGAGTGTCACCTCAGCTGAGCGGCTTGACCGCGATGCTCACGATCTTGGGAGCGCGCACGATCACCTTCATGACCTGCTTGCCCTCGAGCTGGTGCTGCACCCTGGGGTCGGCGAGCGCGAGGGCCTCGAGCGCGTCCGCGCCGATGTCGGCGGGCACGTCGAGCGAGGCGCGCACCTTGCCGCCGATCTGCACCACCGCGGTGACGAGCTCGTCGACCAGCAGCTCGGGCTCCGCGCGCTGCCACTCCACCAGGCCGACCGAGCCGGTGTGGCCCAGCAGCTCCCACATGTCTTCGGCCGTGTACGGCGCGAACAGGTCGAGCACGGTCGCGATGACCTCCGCTGCCTCGCGCACCGCGGCATCGCCCGCGCCGGCGCCCGAGTCGATCGTCTTGCGGGTCACGTTGACCAGGTCCATGAGGCGGGCGACGACGACGTTGAACTTCGTCGCCTCGATCAGGCCAGGGGCATCCGCCAGCAGGCGATGCGTCACTCGGCGCAGCGCCTGGTCCCCCGCGGCGGTGTCGACGCCCGGTGCGCTCGCCACGTCCTGCGCCACGCGCCATGCGCGAGCCAGGAACTTCGCGGCGCCCGTGGTCGAGACATCCTTCCAGTCGATGTCGTCCTCGACGGGGCCCGAGAACAGCAGCCCGATGCGCACCGCATCGGCGCCGTAGCTGCGCAGCTGCTCCGAGAACTCAACGAGGTTGCCCTTGCTCTTCGACATCTTGGCGCCGTCGAGCAGCACCATGCCCTGGTTCACCAGGCGCGTGAACGGCTCGGTGAAGTCGACCAGGCCCATGTCGAACAGCGCCTTCGTGATGAAGCGCGCATACAGCAGGTGCAGGATCGCGTGCTCGACGCCGCCGATGTACGAGTCGACGGGCGCCCACTTGGCCGCCTCGGCCGGATCGAACGCCTTCGTGGCGTCGTTGGGCGAGAGGAAGCGCAGGAAGTACCAGGAGCTGTCGAAGAACGTGTCCATGGTGTCGGGGTCGCGCAGCACGGGCTCGCCCGTGTGCGGATCGGTGGTCTCGACCCAGGCGGACGCCGCACCGAGCGGCGAGGTGCCCTTCGGCTTGAGGTCGAGCCCGGCGCTCGGCGGCAGCACGACCGGCAGCTGCTCGGCCGGCACGGGGATGATGTCGCCGCGGGCGTTGTGCAGCATCGGGATCGGCGTGCCCCAGTAGCGCTGGCGCGAGACGAGCCAATCGCGCAGGCGGAACGAGGTGGTCGCGCGGCCAAGGCCCGAAGCGCCCAGCTCGTCGATGATCTTCGCGATCGCGTCGGCCTTCGGCAGGCCGTTCAGCGAACCGGAGTTGACGAGGGTGCCCTCGCCCACCAGGGCGACGCCCGTCACCGCCGGGTCGAGCGAGGCGAGATCCGCGACCTCCCCGTCGGCGTCCGGCTCGGCGCCCACCGTGGGGTCGACCACGATGCGCACGGGCAGCCCGAACTCGCGGGCGAAGTCGAGGTCGCGCTGGTCGTGCGCGGGCACCGCCATCACGGCGCCGTGCCCGTAGTCGGCCAGCACGTAGTCGGCGGCCCAGATCGGCAGCCGCTCCCCGTTGACGGGGTTGATCGCGTAGCGATCCAGGAAGACGCCGGTCTTCGGCCGGTCGGTCGACTGGCGCTCGATGTCGTTGCTGCGCTGCACCGCGGTAAGGTACGCCTCGAAGCGGTCGCGCACCTCGTCCGAGGCGCCCTCCACCAGCTCGGCGGCGAGCGCCGCGTCGGGCGCGACGACGAAGAACGTCGCACCGTGCAGGGTGTCGGGACGCGTCGAGAACACCGTGACGCGCTCGGCGCGCCCTTCGATGACGAAGTCGATGTCGGCGCCCTGCGAGCGGCCGATCCAGTTGCGCTGCATCTGCAGCACCTTGTGCGGCCAGTGCCCCTCCAGCTGGTCGAGGTCATCGAGCAGGCGGTCGGCGTACTGGGTGATGCGCAGGTACCACTGCGTGAGCTTCTTCTTGACGACGGTCGCGCCGCAGCGCTCGCACTCGCCGTCGACGACCTGCTCGTTCGCGAGCACGGTCTGGTCGTTGGGGCACCAGTTGACCGGGCTCTCCTTGCGGTATGCGAGGCCGTGCTCGTGAAGTTTCAGGAACAGCCACTGGTTCCAGTGGTAGTACTCGGGATCGCTCGTGTGCAGCACCCGGCTCCAGTCGTAGGAGGTGCCGAACTTCTTCAGGCTCGAGCGCTGCTGCGCGATGTTCGCGTAGGTCCACTCGCGGGGATCTGCCCCGCGCTGGATGGCGGCGTTCTCGGCGGGCAGGCCGAACGAGTCCCAGCCCATCGGGTTGAGCACGTTGTGCCCCCGGTGACGCCAGTAGCGCGCGGTCACGTCGACGTAGGCGTAGTTCTCGGCGTGCCCCATGTGCATGTCGCCGGAGGGATACGGGAACATGCCGAGCACGTACTTGCGGGGGCGCGGGTCGTCGTCGCCGCCGGTCGCGAACGGGTCGGTCTCGTCCCAGAAGTCCTGCCACTTGCGCTCGATGGAGGCGAAGTCGTAGCTCGCCTTGTCGTCGGCGGCTCTGTCTTCGGCGCCGGTGTGCTCGGCGCTGTCGGTGCGGTCGTTGTGGGGCTCGGACACAGTGTTCCCGTCGTGAAAGAAGGCATCGCCGCGGGCAGACGGCATTCATCCAGAGTACCGGACGCGCGGGCGCCGAATCCGGGGGTGTCGACCGCACCGGACGGGCGCTCCCCCGGCCCGCGTCACCAGCCTTCCGGCACCGCTGCGCCGAGCACCGTCAGCGGGGCCCGCACCTTCACGCCGACCTCGCGCACCTCATCGTCGACGATCGACCCGGCGGTGATGCCACCGCCGCCACCGACCGTCGCGACGTCCCCGCGCACGACGATCGTGCGGATCACCATCGCCAGGTCGACGGTGCCGTCGAATCCGACATAGCCCCAGCATCCCGCGTAGATGCCGCGCTGGGCGCGCTCGAGTCGCCGCAGCTGCGCCATGGCGCTGCGCTTGGGCGCCCCGGTCATCGAACCCGCCGGAAAGGTCGCCGCCAGCAGGCTCGACACCGTGCTCCCCGCGCGCAGCCGGCCCGACACGGTGCTCACCAGCTGGTGCACCTGCGCGTAGCTCTCCACCTGTAGCAGCGCGTCGACGCCCACGCTGCCCGGCTCGCAGACGCGGGCGAGGTCGTTGCGCATCAGGTCGACGATCATCACGTTCTCGGCCTGCTCCTTGGTGCTCGCGCGCAGCTCGGCCGCCAGCGCCGCATCTGTGTGGGCGTCGCGACCCCGCGGGCGCGTGCCCTTGATCGGCCTGGTCTGCACCCGGCCGCCCGAGACCCCGAGGAACTGCTCGGGCGAGGCGCTGAGCAGCGCCGTGCCCTGGGCGCGGATGAACCCGGCGTGGTGGCTGGGGCTGCTCGCCCGCAGCGCCGCGAGCATGCCGGGCGCATCGAACGGGGCCGGGCCCGCCGACACGGTGAACGGCGTCGTCAGGCAGAGCTGGTACGCGTCGCCGTCGCGAATGATCTCGAGGCACTCGCGGACGAGCTCGGCGTGCTCGGCCGCGCTGTGGCCGGAGCGCGCCACCCGTGCGGGCGCCGCCGCTGGCGCCGTGGATGCCACGGCCTCACCCGCGAGAATCCAGCCGCGCACCACCTCCGCGAAGGCTGCGATGCGATCGGCCGGGGCGACGAGCCACACCCGCCGCGCGCCGTGGTCGAAGGCGACGAACTCGTCCACGCGCAGCCACGCCGCCGGCGGGACCGCGGGGTCGGCGGCGATCGAACGGCCCGCCCCTGCTCCCGCGCCCGATCCGGCTTCGGGACCCGGACCGAGCCCGGCGTGCGCCGCGCCCCACTCGTACCCGAACCAGCCGACGTATCCGCCGCGGAACCCGCCGATCCCGGCAGGCAGCGCGCCGCCAGCCGCGTCCGTCGCGACGTGCTCCGCGCCGAGCCCGACCGCGAGCACGGTCTCGACGTCGGCGGGCGCCCCGAGCCCGAGGTAGCTGTTCCCGGTGGCGGCATCGGCGCCGGCATCGAGCCAGAAGGCATGCGGGTGCCGCGCGGGGCCCCCGGCGAACACGACCGCCGGGTCGACCCAGTCGCCGCCTGACAGCGCGCGTACGGCGAGCTCGCGCGAGGGCGGCACCTCGGAAGGTGCGGGCGTAATCGTCACGCGACTAGGCTACGGGCACTATGCCGACTCCCGATGCACGCGTGCTCCACTGGCGCGCGGGCGCGCTGCTGCCCGCCACGTCGACGCAGCCCGAGCCCAGCGACGACGCGCCTCGCGCGACGGCCCGCCCCGAGCCCGACACGCTGCTCGTTGCCGACTCGTGGCTCACCGTCGACGGCGCCACGCGCGGGCTGGAGCTGCACCGGGCCCGCTTCGTCGCCGGGGTCGAAGCGCAGCTCGGGGGCGCCGCGCCGGCCGCCGCCGAGCTGGACGACTTCTGGGCCGCCGTCGCGGCGACGCTGCCGCGCGAGGGCCGGCTCTTTCCTCGCGCCGAGCTCGTCAGCGGCCCCGACACCGCGCCCCCGCGCCTGCAGCTCCGGCTCCGACCGGCGCCGGCCACGCACACGACGATCACCCTCGCGACACATCACGGCGCCGACCCGCGCACGCAGCCGACCATCAAGGGCCCCGACCTCGACTCGCTGCAGCTCCTGCGCGCCCCGGCGCAGGCCGTCGGGGCCGACGAGGCGGTGCTGCTGGTCGACGGGCGGCTCATCGAGGGCGCGACCACGGCGCTGCTGTGGTGGAACGGCGACACCCTCGTCACCGTGCCGAGCTGGGTGCCCCGGGTGTCGTCCGTCACCGAGCTGAGCATCCGCGCGCTCGCGACGGCACTCGGCACCGAGGTGGTCGAGTATCTCGCGACCCCGGAGGAGCTCGACCACAAGGAGATCTGGGCGGTGAATGCCCTGCACGGCATACGTCTGGTCACGGCGTGGAGCGATGGACCGACGCCGGCGGCCGAGCCGGGCCGCCACGCTCGCTGGCGTCGCGGCCTCGATGCGCTCCGCAGGCCCGCAACCTAGAATCGCCTCGTGAACGAGTTCCTCACGTGGATGCTTGACGTCGTCCAGGGCGTCGATCCCGTCGTGCGAACACTGATCGCCGGCCTCGCGATCATGCTCGAGACGAGCGTGCTGGTGGGGCTCGTCGTTCCCGGCGACACGATCGTCATCGTCGCCTCGACCGCCGTCGCGAACCCGCTCGAGGCGGTCGTGCTCGGGCTGGTCGTCATCGTCGGCGCCCTGATCGGCGAGAGCATCGGCTTCTGGCTCGGCCGCAAGCTCGGACCGTGGCTGAGGCGATCCTGGCTCGGTCGCAGGATCGGCGCCCAGAACTGGGAGACTTCCGAGCGCTACCTGGCCCGCCGCGGCGGGCCGGCCATCTTCCTCTCGCGCTTTCTGCCCGTGCTGCACTCGCTGGTGCCGCTCACCGTGGGCATGACCTCGTTCACCTACCGGCGCTTCCTGCTGTGGACCGCGCCAGCCTGCGCGATCTGGGCGACACTGTACGTCAGCGTCGGCGCCCTCGCCGCCGGCACCTTCCGCGAGCTGTCCGACAGAATCCACTGGGCCGGCTACATCTTCGTGGCGATCATCGTCGTGTTCATCGCGGGCGTCTATCTCGCCAAGCGGGTGATCATGCACAACGAGCGCCGCCACCTCGAGCCGGCGGATGCGTCGGCCGAGACATCCGCGAATCACGGGCCGTCACAGCCTGGGGCTGAGGGCGACGCGTGAGAAGATGGGGCGATGCCCTCGACGCCCCCGCTCGACCCGACACCGCGCGATCCGCGCGAGGTCGCGGTGAGCGCTGACGGCAGCCCGAAGCCACACCCCCGCAAGAAGGTGCACTGGTTCGCCCGGGTGGAGGGCCGCGTGCACGCCTGGCGCGAGCGGCGCGCCCGCCGGCGGGGGCACCGCCCCACCGTCACCGCGTTTCCCGGCTACGGCGCCACCGACTGGGTGCGCGTGCTCGGCCGCGTGCTGATCGTGCCGCCGAGGCGAAGCAAGAAGGGCTCGAACGAGTTCGCGAGCGTGCGCGGCTGGCGCAGCTTCGCCGGCATCTCGGTGGGATTCTCGACGGTGGTCGTCACGATCCAGGGCGTCACGCACACGGTCGTCTCCGATCGCGGGGGCGTCGTCGACGTGCTGCTCGATGCCACGCTCGAGCCGGGCTGGCAGAGCATCACGATGTCGGTCGAGGGCTGCGAGCCGATCGAGTCTCGGGTGTTCATCGTGGCGCCCGATGTTCGCTTCGGCATCGTCTCGGACGTCGACGACACCGTCATGGTGACCGCCCTGCCGCGCCCGCTGATCGCCGCGTGGAACTCCTTCGTCGTCGACGAGCATGCCCGGCTGCCGGTCCCGGGCATGGCGGTGCTGCTCGAAGGGCTCGCCCGCGATCACCCCGGCGCGCCCGTCGTGTACCTGTCGACCGGCGCCTGGAACATCGCCCCGACGCTGTCGCGCTTTCTCAGCCGGCATCTCTTCCCCCAGGGATCGATGCTGCTGACCGACTGGGGACCGACCCACGATCGATGGTTCCGCAGCGGGGTCGAGCACAAGATGCACAACCTGCGCCGCCTCGCGCACGAGTTTCCCGACATCAGGTGGCTGCTCATCGGCGACGACGGCCAGCACGACCCGACGACCTACGCCAGGTTCTCGGCCGAGTCGCCGCAGCACGTCGCTGCCGTCGCGATTCGTCAGCTCTCCAGCGGCGAGGCCATGCTCGCGGGCGGGCGAGCCGGCGCCGCCGACCACTCAGACACCACGATTCCCTGGGTCGCCGCCCCGGACGGCGCGGGCCTGCTCGAGCGGCTCGACGAGGTCGGGATCCGCTGACCCCGGCCCCGGGAGGCGCGGGCATGAACCGGGCCTGCGGTGCCTCGCGACTTCGGCGCTTCGGGAGTTCGCCGCGGCGCACGGCGCGCGGCGGTCTGCCTCAGAAGAGGCGATCCGGCGCCGGGCCGCCCGGGCCGCCCTGCGGAGCGGGCCCGGAATCGGGAGCCCCGCCCGGCTCGGCGGTGACGCGGATCGTCGCGGCCACCGCCGCCGAGGCATCCATCGCGGCGTCGATGAGCCCGGGCGCCGCCTGCCCCGGCGCCAGCCAGTCCTGCGCGAAGCCTGCCCCAACCAGGACGGGCATGCGGTCGTGAAACCGCGCAAGGTGCGCCGCCGCGGGCTGCATGACGATGCTGTAGCAGGTGAACTCGGCGCCGTCGGCTGTCCGGCCGGGGCGCGTGACCGCGGCCATGCCCAGCAGCGCGTCCCCGTCGGCAGCGAAATGGTGCCACACCCGCGACGGCTGCAGCATCTCGCGCCAGAACGTCGCCGGAACGATCGCCCGCTCGGGCAGGGGGCCGCGCCCGGAGGCGAGACGCTCAGCGCGGGTGTTGATCGAGGAGAACTTCGCCGGGGCGCCAGCGACGAGGTACCCCCACCATCCGAGGTCGAGGCGTCGGCCCGCACCCGCGTCGCGGATGATGGGGTTCAGGTTGCGCAGGTGCCGCCCCGTGGGCAGCAGCGTCTCGCCGGCGTTGCCGGCCGCCCAGGCGCGCAGCGCGTCGACGAGCTCGACATCGTCGGCGAGCAGGCGCTCCGGGTCGCTGAAGCGGGGGTCGAGGCCGTAGCTTGCGCACATGCATGCACAGTAGCGCCAGCTCGGCCTCCTCCGCCGCATGCCGGGCGAGCGGGCGGCCCGCCCGACCCGCGCGTCGAGCCGCCCTCGCGTGCGAAGATCGCCCTGTGAGCAAGAAGCCTCCGGTGCGTGAGGGCACCCGCTGGATCCCGGTGATCGTGCTGCTCGCCTGCGGAATCGCCGCCGCGATGATGTTCGCCAAGGTGGCCGCCATCTTCGTTCCGGTCCGCGAGCACTTCGCCAGCGACGACGTGCTCATCGGCCTGGCGATCTCGCTTCCGGGCCTGCTCGCCTGCGTGCTCGGCGTGACCGCGGGGGTGCTGGTAGGCGAGCTCGGCGCGCGTCGCGTGCTACTCGCGTGCATGGCCACGGGCGCGGCGCTGTCGCTCGTGCAGGGGCTCGCGCTGCCGCTGTGGCTGTTCCTGCTCACCCGCACGCTCGAGGGCGTCGCCCATCTCGGCGTGGTGGTCGCCGCCCCAGTGCTCATCATCGGGCTCAGCGCGCCGCGCCAGCGCGGCCTCGTGATGGCGATCTGGGGCAGCTTCTTCGGCACCGCCTTCGCGCTCGCGGGGTGGCTCGGCCCGCTCATCGAGGCGCGGGGCGGGCCCGGGCTCGTGTTCACCGCGCACGGCGTCCTGATGGCGGCCCTGCTGGCGCTGACCCTCGTGCTGCTGCCCCGCACGACCGGCGCACCGACTCGCAGGGAACGGCTGAGCTGGCGCCGGTTCGGCGCCGAGCATCTGGCGTCGTATCGAGATCCGCGCGCGCTCCTGCCGGGCGCCATCTTCGTGTGGCACACCCTCATGTACACCTCGCTGGTCACCTTCATCCCCCTGTTCGGCGGCCCGGCCGACGTCGGCATGCTGCTGATCTGGATGCCGCTGCTGAGCATCGTCGGCACCCTCGCAGCGGGCCTGGCCATCCGCGTCCTCCCGCGCCCAGCGCTGGTCGCCGCGACCGGGTTCCTCCTGGTCGCGGCGCTCACGCTCGCGCTGTGGTGGGCGATCTCGGGCATGCGCGACATCGTGGCGCTCGCCCTCGTGCTGATGGTGTTCTCCGGCCTGATTCAGGGCGCCGCCTTCTCGCTGATCCCCGCGCTCAGCACCGACCCCGCGGTCAATGCCCGCGCCAACGGCACGATCACGCAGCTGGGCAACCTCGGCAACCTGCTCGGCTCACCGCTGTTCGCGGCCGCGCTCGCCGCCAGCACGGTCGGCACGCTCGGCGAGTTCGGCGCCATGGCGCTGCTCGTGGTGGCGCTGTGCGTCGCCGGGATCGCCTGCTGTGCGCTCACGCAGCGATGGATGCGTCGGCACGACGCGCCGCTCGCACACCCGCGAGCACGCACACCGTGAAGATCGCGATCGCGGCCACGATGACGAGCATCGGCACCGTCCACCCGCCCGACAGCTGGTGCAGGAAGCCGGTGAGCGGCGCGGAGCTCGCCGCGATCACGTAGCCGCCGCCCTGCACGAGCGCCGACATCCCCGCCGCCTCGCCGCCGCCCCGCGCGACGCGCACGAGCGTGGTGAAGATCACGACGAACCCGCCCGCCTGGCCGAGCCCGCCGAACACCACCCAGACGAGGAACAGCTCGGGCGCGAGCAGCAGCCCCAGCGTCAGGGTGAGCCAACAGCCGCACACCACCGCGGCGGCCACGATCTGGGGCGCGTAGCGGCTGATCAGCGGCACGAGGAACGCGCCGGCGATGCCGAACGCCTGGAACATGGACGCCAGCGCGCCGGCGCCCGTCGGATCGACCCCGAGCGTGTCGGCGAGAAACGTCGGCAGCCAGGTCGAGACGCCGTAATAGGCAAAGGACTGCATGCCGAACGCCGCCGCGAGCATCCATGCGATCGGGATGCGCCACGCCGGACGCTCCGCGCGCGCCGACGTCTGCACGACCGGCATGGGTCCGGTCAGCTCGTCGACCGTCGGGACCGAGCCCGTCGTGGCAACCGCCCCCGCGGGCGCGCCGGAGTCGCGCTCCACCCATGAGCGGGCGCCACGATCACGGCGCATGTGCACGCCCCACAGCGCGACGCCGACGAGGGCGAGCACGCCCCACGACATCAGGGCGAGGGGCCAGCCCACGACCGCCGCGATCGGTGCCGTGCCGATCGCGGCCAGCAGCGAGCCCACGTTGAGCATCGCCGTGTACCCGGCCGTCACGATCGTGACGCGCTCGGGCGGCACATCGCGGCGGATGATCACCGGCATCACGACGTTGCCGACCGTGATCGCGATGCCGATGATCAGCATGCCCGCCAGCATCCACCCGAACCCCGGGATCGAGCGCACGAGCGTGCCCACGAGCACGCCGCACAGCGTGAACAGGACGGCGACCTCCGCGCCCGCGCGACGCACCAGGAGCGCCGCGAGCGGCGTGAACGCGGCGAAGGCGAGCACCGGCACCGTGGTGATGAGTCCGGCTGTGGATGCGGTGAGCACCAGATCCTCGGCGATGCTGCCGAGCACCGGGGTCGGCGCCACGATGGGGCCGCGCATGCTGACCGCCGCGACGAGCACGCCGATCACCACGAGCCAAGGGATGCGCCGCGAGCGTGTGGCTGGGGTGGATGCGGCCATCACACCAGCTTAGAAGCCGGGTCGACCACCCTCAATCGGCGCCCCTCCGGGCGCGTCGCCGGGGCCGACGACCACTCGGGGGCGGGTGCGCTTCGCAAGCCCCGCCAGACCGCACACACCACAGCGGGGCCGCCCCGAAGGACGGCCCCGCTGTGTGCCACACGCGGTGTGACTAGTGCTTCTTGTCTTCCTGCGCCGCGATCTCTGCAGCCTTGCCCTCAGCGATGTGCTGGGCGTCGGCGACCTCGTCGTGGTGGCCGGCGTCGAGCATGGCGTTCGTGACGGGGGTGAGACGGTCCTCGAAGAACCAGCGCGAGATGCTGGCGCGGAGGTTCTCGTGCCAGGCGATGCGACCGCGCTCGTTCGGGCGAACGACCAGGGGCGCGTAGTTCTCGTGCGCGATGAGCTTCCAGCGCTCGTACTCATCGACGGGCTGGTGCACCTCGATGTACTCGCCGCCGGGGAGGCGGACGATGCGGCCCGACTCGTAGCCGTGCAGCGCGATCTCGCGGTCCTTGCGCTGCAGGGCGATGCAGATGCGCTTGGTGACGAAGTACGCCAGGATCGGGCCGACGATGAGCAGGAACTGCAGGGCGTGGATCACGCCCTCCATCGTGAGCCAGAAGTGCGTGGCCATGAGGTCCGAGCTCGCACCGGCCCACAGGACGGCGTAGAACGTGACGCCGGCCGCGCCGATCGCCGTGCGGGTCGCCGCGTTGCGGGGACGCTCGGCGATGTGGTGCTCGCGCTTGTCGCCCGTGATCCACGCCTCGATGAAGGGGTAGAACATGACGAGGATGATGAAGATGCCGATCACCGCGAGCGGGATCAGGATGTTCCACGACCAGGTGCGGTCCCAGAAGACCGACTCGAGGTGCGGCGGCACCAGGCGCAGCGCGCCGTCGGCGAAGCCGATGTACCAGTCAGGCTGGGTACCCGCAGACACCGGGGACGGGTCGTAGGGGCCGTAGTGCCAGACCGCGTTGATCGAGAAGAAGCTCGAGATGGCGACGATCGCACCGAAGACGATGAAGAAGAATCCGCCCATCTTCGACATGTACACCGGCATCATCGGGTAGCCGACGACGTTGTCGTTCGTGCGGCCGGGGCCCGCGAACTGGGTGTGCTTGTTGATGACCATCAGCATGAGGTGCACGCCGAGCAGCGCGACCAGGATGGCCGGCAGCAGCAGGATGTGCAGCGTGTAGAGGCGTCCGACGATCTCGGTGCCCGGGAACTCGCCGCCGAAGAGGAGGAACGAGGTCCAGGTGCCGATCAGCGGGATGCCCTTGATCATGCCGTCGATGATGCGCAGGCCGTTGCCCGAGAGCAGGTCGTCGGGGAGCGAGTAGCCGGTGAAGCCCTCGGCCATCGCCAGGATGAACAGCACGAAGCCGATCACCCAGTTGAGCTCGCGCGGCTTGCGGAACGCACCGGTGAAGAACACGCGGAGCATGTGGATGCCGACGCCGGCCACGAACAGCAGGGCCGCCCAGTGGTGGATCTGGCGCACCAGCAGACCGCCGCGCACGTCGAACGAGATGCGCAGGGTCGACTCGAGTGCCGCCGACATCGGGATGCCGCGCATGAGCGGGTACTGCCCCGTGTAGTAGGTCTCGACCATCGACGCCTGGAAGAAGAACGTCAGGAACGTGCCCGAGAGCAGCACCACGACAAAGCTCCAGAGCGCGACCTCACCGAGCATGAACGACCAGTGGTCGGGGAAGACCTTGCGACCCAGCTCCTTGATGAAGCCAGAGAGGCTGGTGCGCTCGTCGATGTAGTTCGACGTCGCGCCAATGAAGCGTCCGCCCAGCGGGGCGTCCTTCTTCTTCTCTTCAACAGTTGAGGTACTCAATGACGCTCCCAGAAGCTCGGGCCGACGGGTTCTTGGAAGTCGCTGCGCGCGACCAGGTAGCCATCAGCGTCCACCGTGATGGGCAGCTGGGGCAGCGGACGAGCCGCGGGGCCGAAGATGACGGCCGCGTGGTTCTTCACGTCGAACTGCGACTGGTGGCAGGGGCACAGCAGGTGGTGCGTGTGCTGCTCGTAGAGCGCGACGGGGCATCCGACGTGCGTGCAGACCTTCGAGTACGCGACGATGCCGTCGTACGACCAGTCCACCTTGTCGGGCGCCTGGATGAGGTCTTCGGGACGCAGACGCATCACCAGCACGATCGCCTTGGCCTTCTCGTCGAGGTAGCCATCGTGGTGGCTGAGCTCGGTGAGGGCCTCGGGGATCACGTGCACGGCGGAGCCGATCGTGACGTCCGCTGCGCGGATGGGCGTGCCGGTCGGGTCCTTGACCAGACGCATGCCCTCCTTCCACATGGTGTGCTCGAGCAGCTCGACCGGGTCGACGCCGTGAGGGGCGAGACCGCGGAAGAGCACGATGCCCGGCAGCGGGAAGGCGATCAGCGCCGCGAAGAGCGAGTTGCGGATCATCGTGCGGCGACCGAAGCCGGAGTCCTCGTTCGCGTCCGAGAACGCCTCGATCGCGAGCTCGCGCGTCGCGTCCTTGCCGCGGGTCGGGTGGCGGTGCTCGACGTGCTCGACGTCGCTCATCACGGCCTTCGACCAGTGGATGGCGCCGATGCCGATCGCGAGCAGCGCGAACGCCGATCCGATGCCGATGAACATGTTGTTCTCGGCGATGCTGCTCCAGCGGCCGTCCTCGATCGGGAACAGCATGTAGGCGGCGATCGCCCAGATGCTGCCCGCGACCGAGAGGTAGAACCAGGTGTAGACGGTGCGCACTGCGCTCCGCATCTTCGCTGGGTCCTTGTCCGTCACGCGCTCCCGGTGCGGGGGCAGTGCCGGCGCGGTGGGGGCGTCGGGGACGACAACCGCGAGCCCGGTCGAAGGGACGAAGCTCCGTCCGTCGTCGAGCGACCCGTCATCGTGTGCCATTGTGCTCCTCGTGCGTTTCCATTCGTATCGTGCGTGTGTCTAGGTGGCGACTAGTTGGACTTCGCCGTGATCCATACCGACACGGCGACCAGGCCGCCGATGCCGAAGATCCAGATGAACAGACCCTCAGAGACGGGTCCGATTCCACCAAGCGTGTAGCCACCCGGGGTTCCATTGTCGTAGGACCACATGAGCGCGCTGATGATGTCGCGCTTGTCCTCCGGCGTCAGGTACATCTCGTTGAAGACCGGCATGTTCTGCGGGCCCGTGGCCATCGCCGCGTAGATGTGCTGCGGCAGGACGCCCTCGAGTGCGGGGGCGTACTTGCCCTCGGTGAGCGCACCGCCGGCGCCGCCGACGTTGTGGCACATGGCGCAGTTGATGCGGAACAGCTCGGCGCCGCGACCGGCGTCGCCCTGACCGTCGAGGTAGCGCTCATCGGGCATGCCGGGACCGGGCGAGACCGACTGCACCCAGTCCGCCATCGCGGTGATCTGCGCGTCGGTGAACTGCACGGGCTTGGAGGGCGCCTGGGGGCCCTGTGCCTGCAGCGGCATGCGGCCGGTGCCGACCTGGAAGTCGACCGACATCGCGCCGACGCCGATGAGGTTGGGGCCGTTCTCGGTGCCCTGCAGGTCCATGCCGTGGCACGTGGCGCAGTTCGCCTGGAACAGCTTCTTGCCGTCCTCCGTGGTCAGCGACGTCGCGACCGAGGTCTCGGCCGTGCCGGCCGCGGCCGTTGCGGCCATCGCGCCGGCGTACGCGCCGCCGGTGACCAGGAGGCCGATGCCGATGAGTGCTGCTGCCGCCCAGGGGCTGTGGCGACCCGTGCGGGGCGCCTTGGCCGAGGTCTTGGGGCGGTGTTTCTGAGTAGCCATGTTTCCGTGCTGCTCCGCTCTATTTCAGGAAGTAGATGACGAAGAACAGCGCCACCCAGACGACATCGACGAAGTGCCAGTAGTAAGAGATGACGATTGCGCTCGTCTCCTCCTTCTTGCCGAAGTTCTTCACGGCATAGGCACGTCCGATGACGAGCAGGAAGGCGACGAGTCCGCCGGTCACGTGGATGGCGTGGAAGCCAGTGGTGATGTAGAAGGCCGATGCGTAGGCGTCCGCGTAGATCGGGAGCCCCTCGGCGACCAGCATGGAGTACTCCCAGACCTGGCCCGACACGAAGATGGCGCCCAGGGCGAAGGTCAAGAAGAACCACTCGACCATGCCCCAGTTGCGGATGCCCTTGCCGACCGCGTAGGGACGGCGCTTCTCAGCCGCGAACACACCCATCTGTGCAGTGAACGACGACGCCACGAGGATGATCGTGTTGACGGTCGCGTAAGGGACCGTCAGAAGCGTCGTGCGCTCAGCCCACAGGTCGGGAGAGGTGCTGCGCAGGGTGAAGTAGATCGCGAACAGGCCGGCGAAGAACATAACTTCACTGCCGAGCCACACGATCGTACCGACCGACACGGGGTCGGGCCGTCTGAGATTCGCCGCCGGGGCGTAGTTAGCTTGGGTCGTCGTCACCTGTCCATTATGACCGATAACCGGGACGACAATTGCACGCGGCGCGGCGAGTGGCCTTCGCGGGCGCTCAGATAAGCGTATTTGCGGATGCTGGATGATCGCCGGGCGCAGTCTGTGAAGGGCCTGGATGCCCCGGTCAACACGGGGTTCGGGCGCTCGAGCGGCGCGCAATATGGCCAATCGAGCGCGAGGCGCGTCATTAGAATCGGGGAATGCAGAAGACGTCTTGGTCGCATGTGATCGCCGCCGTGTTACGAAACGAGGACCTCAGCGTCGCGGAGGCGACCTGGGCGATGCGGCAGGTCATGCAGGGCGAGGCGACCCCCTCGCAGCTCGCCGGCTTCCTCATCGGGCTGCGTGCCAAGGGCGAGACCGTCAGCGAGATCGTGGGCTTCCGCGATGCGATCCTCGAGGCGGCGCTGCCGCTGCACGTCGACCCCATGGCCCTCGACATCGTCGGCACCGGCGGCGACCAGTTCCGCACCGTGAACGTCTCCACCATGGCTTCGATCGTGGCGGCAGCCGCCGGCGTGCCGGTCATCAAGCACGGAAACAAGGCGGCGAGCTCGTCCTCGGGCTCCTCCGATGTGCTTGCGGCCCTCGGCATCGATCTGTCGCTCTCCCCCGATCGGGTCGCCGAGACCCTCCGGCGCACCGGCATCACCTTCGCCTTCGCCTCCGCGTTCCACCCGGGCTTCCGCCACGCCGCGGCGACACGCGCCGAGCTCGGGGTCCCCACCGTCTTCAACTTCCTGGGTCCGCTGTGCAACCCCGCGCGCGCCGAGGCCAACGCGGTCGGCGTCGCGCAGCTTGATCGCGTGCCGCTCATCACTGGCGTGTTCCGCACGCGCGGCGCCACCGCGCTCGTCTTCCGGGGCGACGACGGGCTCGACGAGCTCACCACGACCGGCCACAGCCACATCTGGGAGGTGAGTCGCGGCGACATCCACGAGCACGATCTTGATCCCCGCGATCTCGGCATCCCGTTCGTGTCGATCGACGCGCTGCGGGGCGGCTCGCCGTCTGACAACGCCGCCGTCGTCCGGCGCATGCTCGATGGCGAGCGAGGCGCCGTGCGCGACATCGTGCTGCTGAACGCCGCCGCCGGCATGGTGACGTTCAAGCTTGCGGGAGATGCCTCCCAGGTGGGCCGTCCCCTCCTCGAGCGGCTGCAGGAGCAGTACGCCCTGGCCGCCGCCGCCGTCGACTCGGGTGCCGCGCGCGCGAAGCTCGATGAGTGGGTGGCCGCGTCCGCGGCCCTCGCGGCCGAGGCGCAGCTCAGCGACGCGTAGCGGGCGCGCACCCCGCCCGGCGCTTCGGGGCCGGGCGGCAGGGGCCTCGACCGCCGATCGCGCAGTGCCTAGCATCGGTGACATGAGCACCGATGCTGACGCCACCACCGATCCCGCGCGCGCCGCCGAGGTTGCGGGCGGGCGATCCCACCCCGACACGCCTGCGGACACCGCCGACGCCGTCGCGCACTTCGCCGCCCACCTGCGGTACGAGACCGATCCCTCGGACGTCTACGAGGCCCAGAAGCGCGGCGACCAGTTCGTGCTCGTCGATGTGCGCAGCCACGCCGCGTGGCAGCAGGGTCGGATCCCGGGCGCCATCCACATGCCCTACCAGGAGATGCCCGCGCGCGCATCGGCCGAGCTCGACCCGGCCGTGCCGGTCGTCGTCTACTGCTGGAGTCCGGGCTGCAATGCCGGCCACAAGGGGGCGCTCGCGCTCAGCCGGCTCGGCTTCGCCGTGCGCGACATGATCGGCGGGTACGAGTACTGGGTGCGTGAGGGGCAGCCGGTCGAGAACGATGAGGGACCGCTCCCCCGTGTGTTCGACGCCCTCACGATGGTCGTGCACGCGAAGCAGTAGGCCGTCCGCGCGCGAACTGGCGCGGGAAGCACGAAACGCCACCGTCCGAAGACGATGGCGTTTCGCGTTGCGGCATGCACGCCGCGCGCCGGATCAGCGCGCGAAGTACCCGCGGTAGTACTCGTAGGTCCAGCCGACCAGCGCGACCACGAGGATCGCACCGCCGATCCAGGAGAGCCAGGTGCCGATCGCGAGACCGATCAGGAACACGCCCGCTGCACCGGCGAGGACCAGCGGCCACCAGGACCACGGCGAGAACTCGCCGACCTCGGGGTCGCCGTCGTCGATGTCTGCGACGAGGCTGTCCTCGGGCAGCTCGCCGCCCTGGCGACGCACCTGCAGCATCAGGTAGAACGCGATGAGCGCCGAGAGGATGCCGCTGAGCAGCAGCGCAATCGTGCCGACCCACTCAATCTGGTTGACCAGGGGCCGCCCGGGGTGGGCGATGATGTTCCACGCGGTGTAGGCCGTCGAGACGACGACGAAGAAGACCGTCAGAATCCAGAGGACCGCAATGTTGGTCTTCACGCTTACTTCACCTGTCCTTCGGAGAGATCGAACACGGGGGTGTCCGCTGCGTCCTTGGCCGGGCCGACGCCGTACGAGGGCGAGGCCTCGGGGTGGTGCAGGTCGAACGCGGGACGCTCGCTGCGGATGCGCGGGATCGACGTGAAGTTGTGGCGCGGCGGCGGGCAGGAGGTCGCCCACTCGAGCGAGCCGCCGTAGCCCCACGGGTCGTTGACCGTGACGCGGGGCGCCTTGCGCGAGGTGATCCAGACGTTCAGGAGGAACGGGATCATCGAGGCGCCGAGCAGCATCGCACCGACGGTCGACACCTGGTTGCCGGCGGTCCAGCCGTCAGCCTCCGAGTAGTCCGCGTAGCGGCGGACCATGCCGTCGGCACCCAGCCAGTGCTGGATCAGGAAGGTCATGTGGAAGCCGATGAACAGCATCCAGAAGTGCACGTAGCCAAGACGCTCGTTGAGCATCTTGCCCGTCCACTTCGGCCACCAGAAGTAGAAGCCGGCGAACATCGCGAACACCACGGTGCCGAAGACCACGTAGTGGAAGTGGGCGACGATGAAGTACGAGTCCGAGATGTGGAAGTCGAGCGGCGGCGAAGCCATGATGACGCCGGTCAGACCACCGAAGACGAACGAGACGAGGAAGCCGAGCGCGAACACCATGGGGGTCTCGAACGTGACCGAGCCACGCCAGAGCGTGCCGATCCAGTTGAAGATCTTCACACCCGTCGGCACCGCGATGAGCATCGTCATCAGGGCGAAGAACGGCAGCAGCACCGCGCCGGTGACATACATGTGGTGCGCCCACACCGCGATCGAGAGCGCCGCGATGGCGATGGTCGCGTAGACGAGGGTCTTGTATCCGAAGATCGGCTTGCGGCTGAACACCGGGAAGATCTCGGAGACGATGCCGAAGAACGGCAGCGCGATGATGTACACCTCGGGGTGACCGAAGAACCAGAACAGGTGCTGCCAGAGGAGCACTCCGCCGTTGGCGGGGTCGAAGATGTGCGCACCGAGCACGCGGTCGGCGGCGGCCGAGAGGATCGCGGCGGCGAGCACCGGGAAGGCCATCAGGATCAGCAGCGACGTGATGAGGGTGTTCCACGAGAAGATCGACATGCGCCACATGGTCATGCCGGGGGCGCGCATCGTGATGATCGTCGTGATGAAGTTGACCGCACCGAGGATCGTGCCGAAGCCGCTCATGCCGAGGCCGAGCATCCAGAGGTTGCCGCCGGCACCGGGCGAGAAGGTCGCGCTGGCGAGCGGCTGGTATGCGAACCAGCCGAACGAGGCGGCACCCTGCGGGGTGAGGAAGCCCGAGACCGCGATGGTGGAGCCGAACAGGAACAGCCAGAACGCGAACGCGTTCAGACGCGGGAACGCGACGTCGGGGGCGCCGAGCTGCAGCGGCAGGACCGCGTTGGCGAAGCCGGCGAACAGCGGGGTCGCGAACATGAGCAGCATGATCGTGCCGTGCATCGTGAACAGCTGGTTGTACTGCTCCATGGTGGGCACGACCTGCATGCCCGGCTGGAACAGCTCGGCGCGGATGATCAGCGCCATCACGCCGCCGATCATGAAGAACAGCACCGATGCGATCAGGTACATGTACCCGATGACCTTGTGATCAGTGGAGGTAATCCACCGGACAAAGATGTTGCCCTTTTGCTCAACTCGCGAGGCGCTCAGCAACGCCGCTTGGCGCGGCGGCATCGTTGTCTCACGAGGCGGCAGAGTCTGCGTTGCCATGGTGACTACTTACCTTCCGATTCAATGCTGGCAGGGGTGCCCGTGCCAGGCAGGTTCTGGAGGCGCTCGTAGGCCTCGTCGATGTCGCCCGTGTTGCCCTCGGCGCGCAGGTCGTCGAGGTACGCCTCGTACTCGGCCTCGCTGACGACCTTCACGTTGAAGAGCATCATCGAGTGGTACTCACCGCACAGCTCGGCGCACTTGCCGGCGAAGGTGCCCTCACGGGTAGGAATGAATGACCACTGGTTGTCGCGGCCGATGTACATGTCTTTCTTGTACAGGAAGTCGATCACCCAGAACGAGTGGATCACGTCGCGCGAGCGGAGGTCGAGCGTGACCTTCTTGCCGACCGGGAGCACCAGCGTCGGCAGCTCAGACTGCACGATGTCGCCATTGGGGGCCGCCACGGCCTGCACGCCCATCGTCCAGACGGCGTCCGAGTTGTCGGCCTTCGTGCCGTTGTACTGGAAGTCCCACGCCCACTGCTTGCCGATCGCGGCGATCGAGACCTCGGGCTCATCCCACTGCGTCTCGATCGCGGCCTGGTCGCGCGCGGTGAAGCTGAAGAAGCCGAGCACGAGGATCAGCGGGATCACCGTGTAGAAGATCTCGATGGGCATGTTGTAGCGCATCTGCACGGGCAGGCCGCTCTGGCCGCGGCCGCGACGGTACGCGATGGTGGCCCAGAGCATCAGGCCCCAGGTGATGAAGCCCACGATGAGCAACACAATCCACGAGTTCGTCCAAAGACCGGAGACACGCTCCGCCTGGTTGGTGGTTGCGGTTTCGCCATCGACGAAGCCGGGCAGATAGCCATTCAGCTCCTGCGTGGTGCAACCTGCCAGGACCACTGCGGCTGCGATCCCAAGGGGGATGGCGGCCCAGCGAATACGACGATGAGAGCGCACGGTAAACCTTTCGGTGTCGCGGGTGTGACTTGGCCAGTCTAGCGGCATTCTCACAGGCAAGTCGGACCACTCCCCCAGCGTGGTGCCGATATGACGCGACAATTCGGGGCACCATCTGGGGAGTTCCACGCAGACAAAACGGGGAGGAGCGTGTGCTCCTCCCCGTTTGCGACGTAATGTGCGCCGAACTCAGCTGAAGCTGTCTCCGCACGCGCAGCTGCCGGCGGCCTGGGGGTTGTCGATCGTGAAGCCCTGTTCGGTGATCGTGTCCTTGAAGTCGATATTCGCGCCGTCCAGGTACGGAACGCTCATGCCGTCGATGATGACCTCGACACCGTCGAAGTCGACCGTGACGTCGCCGTCAAGGAAGCGCTCGTCGAAGTAGAGCTGGTAGATCAGGCCGGAGCATCCGCCCGGCTGCACCGCGACGCGAAGGCGCAGGTCGTCGCGACCCTCCTGGCTCAGCAGGCTCTTCACCTTCGCGGCGGCGGCGTCGGTGAGGCTCACACCGTGTGCACGAGCGGTGGGTTCGGCGATCGTCGTGTCGGTCATGACTCACTCCTAGACGTTGGGGCGCACCATGTGCGCGGCGCGGCGGTGGTTCGATTCTACCGTCGCTTTGCGCGGTTGGCATCGGTGCGGGCCAAGTCGCCCCGACTCGCGCGCCCGGCCCGCCTCATCCCGCCGCGCTCCTGCCCTCCTACCGCGGCCGGCGTGCGCGGTCGCCGAGCGTCGTCACATCGCCGCTCATTCGCCGCGCTTCATCGCATCGAGACGCTGCAGCAGCATCGCCTCGCTGAGCATCGCGTGATGGAAGGTGGCCAGGTGCAGCGATTCGTTCGGGCTGTGCGCCCGCGAATGCGGGTCCTCCACCCCGGTGACGAGGATCTGCGCCTCGGGGAACTCGCGCACGAGGTCGGCGATGAACGGGATCGAGCCGCCCACCCCCATGTCGATCGGCGCGACGCCGTAGCCGTCTCGCAGCGCGGTGCGTGCGAGCTCCACGGCCCAGCCGGCGGTGTCGACGAGGAACGCCTCGCCGGTGTCGACGTCATCGATCTCGAGCTGCGCGCCGAACGGGACGTGTGCGCGCAGGTGCGCCGCGATCGCGGCGTATGCCTCCTGCGCGCTCTGGCCCGGCGCGACGCGGGCGCTGAGCTTCGCCGTCACGCTCTTCGAGAGCGTGTTGGACGCGCTCGCGACGTCGGTGAAGTCGACGCCGGTGACGGTGATCGCGGGCTTGTTCCAGATTCGGCCCATGATCGAGCCGGTGCCGATCGGGCTGACCCCGTCGAGCAGCCCCGTGTCTTCGCGCAGCTGCGCCTCGGAGTACTCGGGGGTCTGCGCCTCGCGTGCGGTCAGGCCGGCGACGGCGACCGAGCCGTCGTCTGCCCACAGCGTGCCGAGCAGCTTGATCATGGCGAGCATCGCGTCTGGCACCGCGCCCCCGAACATGCCGGAGTGCGACGCGTGCCCGAGCGTGTCGACCTTGATGCGCATGGTCGCGTTGCCGCGCAGCGAGACGGTCAGCGCGGGGGTCTCGGCGTCCCAGTTGCCGGAGTCGGCGACAACGATCACGTCGGCGCGCAGCGCGTCCTTGTTCTCGCGCAGGAAGTCGGCGAACGAGCGCGAGCCGAACTCCTCCTCGCCCTCGACGAACAGCACGAGTCCAAGCTCGGGGTCACCCCCGGTCACCTCGGCGAGCGCCCGCAGCGCGCCGAGGTGCACCATGATGCCGGCCTTGTCGTCGGCGGCGCCGCGTCCGTAGAGTCGGCCATCGCGCACCGTCGGCTCGAACGGCGGCGAGAGCCACTCCTCCTCGCGGCCCGTGGGCTGCACGTCGTGGTGCGCGTAGAGCAGGATCGTCGGGCGGCCCCCGCGGGCCCGACGGGTCGCGAGCACGGCGGGCTGGCCGCGCTCCCCCGTGTCGCCGATGGGCGCGTCGGTGATGCGCACCGCGTCGAACAGCCCGGTCTGCTCGGCGAGCGCGGCGACGGCCTCGGCGCTGCGTCGCACCTGCGTCTGATCGAACGAGGGCCAGGCGATCGAGGGAATCCGCACCAGCTGCCCCAGCTCGGCGAGCGCGCCCGGGATGCCGCCTGCCACGGCCTCCCGGATCCGCGCTTCGGCGGCGGCGTCGTCGGAAGCGTCGTTGGGTGTCGGTCGTGCAGCCGGTTCGAAGGTCATGCGGGTAATCTTAAGAGCAATCCGCCCATTCTGAGGACGTTCACCGTGGCCAAGCACACCCCCACCCCTGAGGCTTTCGAAGGCGAAAACGAACCCGTCGCTGGGAACAGCGCTGCCGGGAAAGGCCGCGCGACGCCCAGCCGCGCCGAGCAGGAGGCGGCGCGACGCCGTCCCCTGGTCGCGAACACGAAGGAGGCGAAGGCCGCGGCCCGCGCCGAGCTCGCCGCCAAGCGCGACCGCGCCCGCGTCGGCATGGCCGCCGGCGAGGAGAAGTACCTGCCGGTGCGCGACCGGGGCCCGCAGAAGCGCTGGGTGCGCGACTACATCGACTCGCAGTGGCACCTCGGCGAGTTCGTGATTCCGCTCATGGTCCTCGTGATCGTCATCACGTTCGTCAACATCCCGATGCTGCAGCTGTACGCGATGATCGGCCTGTGGGGCTTCATCATCCTCGTGATCATCGACATGGCCTTCACCTCCTGGCGCACCAAGCGCGCCGCGCGCGCCAAGTTCGGCGAGTCCCGCATGGAGAAGGGCCTCGGCTGGTACGCCGCGATGCGCTCGCTCCAGATGCGCGTGCTCCGGATGCCGAAGCCCCAGGTTCGCCGCGGCCAGCGCCCCGAGTAGGCCGCGCCGCACCCCCGCGCATCCCGTCGCCGAGCAGCGCTCGCGGCGGGATGCGTCGTTTCGGGCGCGTGCGCGGCGGCCGCTAGCGACGGCGGGCGGCGAGCCCGCGGTTGAGCTTCCGGCCCCAGAGCGGCCCCTCGTACAGGAATGCGGAGTACCCCTGCACGAGCGTCGCGCCGGCGGCGAGTCGCTCGGCCACCTCGTCGGCGGTCTCGACGCCGCCCACCGAGATCACGCAGAACTCGGCCGGCACCTCGGCGCGCACGAGGCGGAGCACCTCGAGCGAGCGGGCCTTCAGCGGCGCGCCCGAGAGCCCGCCGGCGCCGGCGGCCGCCACGACCGCCGGGTCGGTGCGCAGGCCGTCGCGGGCGATCGTCGTGTTCGTGGCGATCAGGCCGTCGAGGCCGAGCTCGACCGCCAGCCGCGCCACGCCGGCGACCTGCTCGTCGTCGAGGTCGGGGGCGATCTTCACCAGCAGCGGGGTCGAGCCCGAGACGCCGCGCACCGCGGCGAGGAGCGGGCCGAGCTGGTCGAGCTCCTGGAGCCCGCGCAGGCCCGGGGTGTTCGGCGACGACACGTTCACCACGAGGTAGTCGGCCAGCGGCGCGAGCAGGCGCGCGCTGCGCAGGTAGTCCTCGGTGGCGTCCTCCACCTCGACGACGCGGCTCTTGCCGATGTTCACGCCGAGCACCGGGCGGTGCTTCTTGCCCCGGAGGGCCCGCAGGCGGCGGGCCGCGGCATCCGCCCCCTCGTTGTTGAAGCCCATCCGATTGATGACCGCGCGGTCGGGAATGAGGCGGAACAGGCGCGGGCGCGGGTTGCCGTCCTGCGGGATCGCGGTGACGGTGCCGATCTCGACGTGGCCGAAGCCCAGGTTGCCGAGGCCGCGGGCGCCGACGACGTTCTTGTCGAAGCCCGCGGCGATGCCGAACGGGCTCGGGAACCGGATACCGAGCGCCTCGACGGCGAGCTCCGGGGCGGGGCGGGTGAACGCCCGCGCGGCTGCGCCGAACGGCGGCACGCTGAGCACGCGGATCACGGCCATGGCCATGTGGTGCGCGGTCTCGGGGTCGAAGCGCGAGAGCACCAGGTTGAACAGCGCGCGATACATCAGGCGGTCACGTCCGTGTGGCCGGCGCGCAGCTCGGCGATGGCCGACTCGAAGTCCTCGAGCGACTCGAACGCCTGGTACACGCTCGCGAAGCGCAGGTACGCGATCTCGTCGAGCTCGCGCAGCGGCCCGAGGATCGCCAGACCGATCTCGTTCGTGTCGATCTGCGACGAGCCGGTCTGCCGCACGGCCTCCTCGACCTTCTGGGCGAGCACCGCGAGGTCGGAGTCGGTGACCGGGCGGCCCTGGCATGACTTGCGCACGCCCGACATGACCTTCTCGCGACTGAACGGCTCGACCACGCCGCTGCGCTTGATCACGTTCAGGCTCGCGGTCTCGATGGTCGAGAACCGCCCGCCGCACTTCGGGCACTGCCTGCGGCGGCGGATCGAGAGGCCGTCGTCGCTCGTGCGCGAGTCGATCACGCGCGAGTCGGGGTTGCGGCAGAACGGGCAGTGCATGGTGTCAGGACCCCTTGGAAGTGGATTCGGTGGTGGCGCCGGCGAAGCGCGCCTGCACGGCCTCGCCGTGCGCGGGCAGCGCCTCGGCGTCGGCGAGCGCCACGATCTGCTCGGCGACGAGCTGCAGTGCCGTCCGATCGTATTCGATGAGCTGCTGCGGGCGGAGGAACGTGTGTGCGCCGAGGCCCGAGCCGTAGCGCGCCTGTCCCCCGGTCGGCAGCACGTGGTTGCTGCCCGCGAGGTAGTCGCCGAGGCTCACCGGGGCGTAGGGCCCGACGAAGATGGCGCCGGCGCTGGTGGTGCGCGCGGCGACGGCCGCGGCATCCGCGGTCATGACCTCGAGGTGCTCCGGGGCGTAGGCGTTGCTGAACGCGATGCCGGCGTCGAGGTCGTCGACGAGCACGATCGCGGACTGCGGGCCGGCGAGCGCGACGCGCACCCGCTCGGCGTGGCGGGTGGATGCCACGAGCCCCGGCAGCGCGGCCGCGACGGCGTCCGCCAGCTCGCGCGAGGGCGTGACGAGCACGGCGCCGGCTTGCTCGTCGTGCTCGGCCTGGCTGATCAGGTCGGCGGCGACGAGCCGCGGGTCGGCGGTGTCGTCGGCGAGGACGAGGATCTCGGTGGCCCCGGCCTCGGCGTCGATGCCGACGACACCCGAGACCAGGCGCTTGGCGGCGGCGACGAAGTTGTTGCCGGGGCCGGTGACGACGTCGACCGGCTCGAGGCCGAGCTCCGGCACGCCGTACGCGAAGGCGCCGATCGCGCCGGCACCGCCCATCGCGTAGACCTCGGTGACACCCAGCAGCCCGGCAGCGGCGAGGATCGTCGGGTGCACGCGGCCGCCGTCGCTCGCCTGCGGCGGCGAGGTGAGCGCGACCGACTCGACGCCCGCGACCTGCGCCGGCACGACGCTCATGATGACGCTCGAGGGGTACACCGCCTTACCGCCGGGCACGTACATGCCCACGCGGCGCACCGGCTGCCAGCGCTGAACGACACGCGCGCCCGGACCGAACTCGGTCACGGCCGGCGCGGGCACCTGTGCGGCGGATGCCTCGCGCACGCGCGCGATGAGCAGCTCGAGCGCCGCGCGCACGCGCGGGTCGAGCCCGGCCACGGCCTCGTCGATGTGCGCCTGCGGGACCCGCAGCGCGTGGCCCTCGACGCGGTCGAAGGCGGCGGCCTGCGCGCGCAGCGCGGCCTCGCCGCCCTGGCGAACCTCGTCGATGATGCGTGCGGCGGCTTCGCCGGCCTCGGCGGCGGCGGCGGTCGCGCGGGGCACGGCGGCGAGCAGCTCGGCCGTGGTGCGGGCGCGCCCGGTCAGGTCGATGGTCTGAATCATGGTGGTTCCAGGGTACTCGGGCGGCGCGGGTGGGTTCGCCAGCGGCGACGCCGTGCGCATCAGCTCAGGCACTGCGGGCCGAGCAGGCCCTTGAGGTCGCCGTAGAGGTCGGCGGTGAGCCGCACCGGCATGGGCACCTCGAACACCTTGGCCATCTGCCCCTTGTAGAGCCGCAGGCGCACCTCGGTGTCGCCCGAGTGCCGCTGCAGCACCTGGGCGAGCTCGCCCATCGTGTGCTCGGTCGCGCGGTGATCGGGCACCGAGAGCGTCAGCGGGCCCGCGGCATCCATCGACCCCACGTCGGGCACGAAGGCGGCCTGCGCGTGCAGGTTCAGCCCGTCGTCGCGGCGGCTGACCCGGCCGCGGGCGACCAGCAGGCTGTCGCCGACGAGGATCGAGGCGAACTCCTGGTAGACCTTGCCCATGAACATGAGCGTGACCTCGCCGCTGAAGTCCTCGAGCGTGATCATGCCGTAGGGGTTGCCGCTGGATTTCGCTACGCGGTGCTGCACGCTCGTGATCAGGCCGGCGACCGTCACCTGGTCGCCGTCCTGCACGTCGTCGGAGCCCAGCAGCTCCTGGATCGTCGTGGAGGCGTGCTTGGCCAGCGGCGCCTCGAGGCCCGCGAGCGGGTGATCGGAGACGTAGAGCCCCAGCATCTCGCGCTCGAACGCGAGCTTGTCCTTCTTGGTCCACTCGGGGCGCTCGGGCACCTTCGCGGGCAGCGGCTCCTCGGCCTCGTCGTACAGGCTGTCGAAGTCGAAGCCGATGGCCCCGGTCGCGGCCTTGCGCTTGACGTCGGACGCCGCCTCCGTGGCATCCTCGTGGATCTCCATCAGCGCGCGCCGCGTGTCGCCCATCGAGTCGAAGCCGCCGGCCTTGATCAGCGACTCGACCGTGCGCTTGTTCGCGACGTGCGCGGGCACCCGGGCGAGGAAGTCGTGGAACGAGGTGTACGGCCCGTCGGCGCGCGCCTCGACGATGCCGTCGACGACGTTCGCGCCGACGTTGCGCACCGCGCCGAGGCCGAAGCGGATGTCGTCGCCGACTGCGGCGAAGTACTTGATCGACTGCGAGACATCCGGCGGCATGACCTGGATGCCCATGCGGCGGCACTCGTTGAGGTAGATCGCCATCTTGTCTTTGGAGTCGCCCACGCTCGTCAGCAGCGCGGCCATGTACTCGGCCGGATAGTGCGCCTTCAGGTATGCGGTCCAGTAGCTGATGAGGCCGTACGCGGCGGAGTGCGCCTTGTTGAACGCGTAGTCGGAAAAGGGCAGCAGGATCTCCCACAGGGTCTCGACCGCGGCATCCGAGAAGCCGTTGTCGTTCATGCCCTGCTTGAAGCCCTCGTACTGCTTGTCGAGCTCGGACTTCTTCTTCTTGCCCATCGCGCGGCGGAGGATGTCGGCCTGGCCGAGGCTGAAGCCCGCGACCTTCTGCGCGATCGCCATCACCTGCTCCTGGTAGATGATCAGGCCGTAGCTGGTGCTGAGGATCGACTCGAGGGGCTCGGCCAGCTCGGGGTGGATCGGCGTGATGGGCTGGAGCCCGTTCTTGCGCAGCGCGTAGTTGGTGTGCGAGTCGGCGCCCATCGGGCCCGGGCGGTACAGCGCGATGACTGCCGAGATGTCTTCGAAGTTGTCGGGCTTCATCAGCCGCAGCAGCCCGCGCATGGGGCCGCCGTCGAGCTGGAACACCCCGAGCGTGTCGCCGCGCGAGAGGAGGTCGTACGAGGCCTGGTCGTCGAGGGTGAGATCTTCGAGCACGAGCTTCTCGCCGCGGTTGGCTTCGATGTTGTCGAGCGCGTCGTCGATGATGGTGAGGTTTCGCAGCCCCAGGAAGTCCATCTTGATGAGGCCGAGCGACTCGCACGCCGGGTAGTCGAACTGCGTGACGATCTGGCCGTCCTGCTCGCGCTTCATGATGGGGATGATGTCGAGCAGCGGCTCGCTCGACATGATCACGCCGGCGGCGTGCACGCCCCACTGGCGCTTCAGGTTCTCAAGGCCGAGCGCGGTGTCGAAGACGGTCTTCGCCTCCGGGTCGATCTCGATGAGCGTGCGGAACTCGCTCGCCTCCTTGAAGCGGGGATGCTCCTTGTTGAACATGCCCTCGAGCGGCATGTCCTTGCCCATCACCATCGGCGGCATCGCCTTGGTGAGCTTGTCGCCCATCCCGAACGGGAAGCCCAGCACGCGGCTCGCGTCCTTCAGCGCCTGCTTCGCCTTGATGGTGCCGTAGGTGACGATCTGGGCGACGCGCTCAGTGCCGTACTTCTCGGTGACGTACTGGATGACCTCGCCGCGGCGCCGGTCGTCGAAGTCGATGTCGAAGTCGGGCATCGAGACGCGATCGGGGTTGAGGAAGCGCTCGAAGATGAGGCCGTGCTGCAGCGGGTCGAGGTCGGTGATCTTCATCGCGTACGCCGCCATCGAGCCGGCACCCGAGCCGCGGCCGGGGCCGACGCGGATGCCCTGCTCCTTCGCCCAGTTGATGAAGTCGGCGACGACGAGGAAGTAGCCCGGGAAGCCCATCTGCACGATGACCCCGGTCTCGTACTCGGCCTGCTTGCGCACATCGTCGGGGATGCCCTTCGGGTAGCGCAGGTGCAGGCCGCGCTCGACCTCCTTGACGAACCAGCTCTGCTCCGACTCCCCCTCCGGCACGGGGAACTTCGGCATGTAGCTGGTCTCAGTGTCGAACTTCACGTTGCTGCGCTCGGCGACCAGCAGGGTGTTGTCGCACGCCTCGGGGTGGTCGCGGAAGATCTGCCGCATCTGCGCGGCCGACTTGAGGTAGAACTCCTCGCCGTCGAACTTGAAGCGCTTGGGGTCGTCGATCGTCGAACCCGACTGCACGCACAGCAGCGCCGCGTGGGCCTTGGCGTCGTGGGCGTGCGTGTAGTGCAGGTCGTTGGTGGCCAGCAGCGGCAGGTCGAGCTCCTTGGCCAGGCGGTACATCTCGCTCTGGATCTTGCGCTCGACGTGGATGCCGTGGTCCATCACCTCGGCGAAGAAGCTGTCTCTGCCGAAGATGTCACGAAACTCCGCGGCGGCGTCGCGCGCGGCCTCGTACTGCCCCAGGCGCAGGCGGGTCTGCACCTCGCCGCCGACGCAGCCCGTGGTGGCGATGATGCCCTTCGAATAGGTCTGCAGCAGCTCGCGGTCGATGCGCGGCTTGAAGTAGTACCCCTCGATCGAGGCCAGCGACGAGAGCCGGAACAGGTTGTGCATGCCCTCGGTCGTCTCTGCGAGCAGGGTCATGTGCGTGTACGCGCCGGAGCCCGAGACGTCGTCGTCATTCTGGTCGGGGCTGCCCCAGCGCACGCGGGTCTTGTCGGTGCGGTGCGTGCCCGGCGTGAGGTACGCCTCCATGCCGATGATCGGCTTGACACCCGCGCTCTGCGCGGCGGAGGCAAACTCGAACGCCCCGAAGGTGTTGCCGTGGTCGGTCATGGCGATGGCCGGCTGGTTCTCCTGCGCGACCGCCTCCATCAGCGGCTTGATGCGCGCGGCACCGTCCAGCATCGAGTATTCGCTGTGTACGTGCAGGTGAACGAAGGAGTCTGATGCCACCGGATCAGCCTACCCGCGGCGCCGGAGAGGAGGCCGTGAGCCCCCCTCCCGGCGCCGTCGTTCAACGGGTGGGCGAGCTCGCGGAGCCCGGCAGCGCGTCGACGATCGTGACCACCACGCGGCTCGACCAGTCTTCACCGTCGAGGCTCCCCCGGCCGACCATGAGGCCCGTACTCGTGTCGATGTCGACGGTGTCCATGCTGGTGCTCTCCCCGCCCTCCGGCACCGCGATCGTCGTGACGTCGCCGTTCGTGGCGACAACGCGCGCGCCATCCAGCAGCGCGAGCGCGCGGAACATCGCGGCCCGCAGCTCCGGAGGGGCGAGGTTGAAGTCCGTCGGCTCGGTCAAGCGCGGGGGTGGGCATGCGGAGCCGTACTCATACGGGTAGGTCTCGATCCAGCGCACCAGCGCCTCCGGCTCGCGCGGCATCTCTTCGGTGTAGCAGGCGAGTCCGTTCACCGAGAATGTGAACACCTCGTCGGGGTTCGCGCCTTCGGCACCGACGCCCGTCACCGAGTACATCCCGCTCGGGTAGAACTCGACGCCGTGGCTCGCGCCGATCTCGGCGAAGTCGCGGCTCGCCGCCTGGGCATCGGGCCCGGCGATGTCGACCGCCTCGCGCGACTCGCTGTATTCGCGCACCCACGTGTCGGCACGGTTGGCCGGCACGTAGAGCGATCGGCCGAGCAGCAGCGTGGCCTCGGTCTCGGCCCCTCCGGGCGCCCACCAGCCGTCCGGTTCATCGGGGCTCGTGTTCCAGCCGATGCGGTAGCGCTCGATCTCCTGGATCCGGATGTACTGCCCCGGCGCCGGGCTCACGGCTGTTGTGGTCAGCGTCGCCTCGGCGGCTCGGTTCAGCACCTCGGCCGCTGACGCCACCGGCGCGGCGATCGGATTCAGCACGACGCCCGCCACTACCGTGGCGACAGCCGTCGCCGCGGCGAGCCCGCCGACGCCGATCCAGCGGCGTCGCCGCGCGGCGCTCGGCTGAAGCTCGCCCCGCGCAATCTCACGCAGCAGCGCCTGCCGCGCGGCGTTCACCTCGGGCTCGGTGAGGCCGGGGCCATCGGCGCCGATCTCACGCACTCGTTCCAGCATGTCCATCAGAACTCCTCCTTCGCGATCCACGTGAGCCGGGCAGACGTGCGTGATCCGGGCGGCGCCAGCTGTCGGCGCACCCGATTCAGCCGCGATTTCACCGTGCCGACGGGGACCCCGAGCGCGACGGCGACCTCCTCGTAGCTGAGATCGCCCCACGCGTACAGCAGCAGCGTCTCGCGGTCGCGCGACGCCAGTGCCGCAATGCGCGGCGCCAGCGCACGCACGGCGGCCGAGGCATCCGCTCGCCCGCCCGCGGCGTCGATCGCGCCATCGCTCGTGTGCTCGCCGCGGCTCGCAGATGCCTCGAATGAACGCCATTGCGCGGCTTCCTGCGCGTGATGCTTCTTGATGATGCGCGAGGCGATGCCGAGCAACCAGGGCTTTGCCGATTCCCAGCGCTGATCGAAGTCGGCCCGGCGCCGGAAGGCGACCAGGAACGTCTCGCTCAGCACGTCCTCCGCGTGATCGGCCCCCACGCGCCGCACGGCGAACGCCGCGATGACGCGGGCGTGCCGCTCGAAAAGCTCGGCGAACGCGCCTGGCGTCTCGCGCGACCGCTGGAGAATCTCGCTGTCTGTACTCACATCAGGTATTGCCCGTCGCGGCCGATCCGGTTCACGCGCTGTCGTCGCGAACCCCCAAAGCTCACTCCGCGCGCAGGATGTCGAGCGCGTGCTGCAGGTCCTCGGAGTAGGGCGCCTCGAAGCGCACCCATTCGCGGGTCGTCGGGTGCGTGAAGGCGAGCTCGCGGGCGTGCAGCCACTGCCGGGCGAGCCCGAGGTGCGCGGCCACCGTCGGGTCGGCGCCGTACAGCGGGTCGCCGACGCAGGGATGCCGGTGCGCGGCCATGTGCACACGGATCTGGTGCGTGCGACCGGTCTCCAGATTGATCTCGAGCAGGGAGGCCCCGCGGAACGCCTCGATCGTCTCGTAGTGCGTGACCGAGTCCTTGCCGGCGGCCGTGACCGCGAACTTCCACGCGTGCGTGGGATGCCGCCCGATGGGCGCGTCGATCGTGCCGCTCAGCGGATCGGGGTGCCCCTGCACGATCGCGTGGTAGATCTTCTCGACGTCGCGCTGCTTGAATGCCGCCTTCAGCCAGCTGTATGCCTGCTCGGTCTTGGCGACGACCATGAGCCCGCTCGTGCCGACATCGAGGCGGTGCACGATGCCCGCGCGCTCGGCCGCGCCCGAGGTCGCGATGCGGTATCCGGCAGCCGCCAGCGCGCCGGGGACGGTCGGGCCGTCCCAGCCGACGCTCGGGTGCGCCGCGACGCCGCTGGGCTTGTTCACCACGACGATGTCGTCGTCGTCGTACACGATGCCCAGGTCGGGCACCGCGATCGGTACGATCACCGGCTCCTGCCGGGGCTGCCACGACACCTCGAGCCACCCGCCGGCACTCAGCCGGTCGGACTTACTGAGGGTGCGACCATCGAGCTCGACCCCGCCGGCCTCGGCGACCTCGGCGGCGAAGGTGCGCGAGAATCCGAGCAGCTTCGCCAGCCCGGCATCCACTCGCTGCCCTTCGAGACCGTCAGGCACCGGCATTGCGCGCGATTCCATCGCTACCGCCCGGCCCCGGAGCCCGCGTCCGGTTCGGCGGCGGCCGCGGTGGCGGCGGCCTCGTGGTCGGCGTGCGCCGCGACGTCGGGCTCAGCCGCATCCGCCGCCCGCTGCTTCGCGGCGCTGAGCTCGCGCGTGCCGTCGAAGTTGAACCCCCGAAGCACGAGGATGGCCACGACGATCATGCTGCCGACGATGAACATGTCGGCGATGTTGTAGATCGCGGGCAGCAGCCACGGGGTGAAGATGTAGTCGACCACGTGCCCCACGGGAAAGCCGGGCTCGCGGAACAGGCGATCCGTGAGGTTGCCGAGCACGCCCGCCAGCAGGAAGCCGAGCGTGATCGCCCACCCGCGCGAGCGGATCCGCCACGCCACGATCAGGATCGCGATGGCCACGACCGCGAGCGCGATCGTGAAGACCCAGGTCGCCCCCGAGCCGAGCGAGAACGCGGCCCCGGGGTTGTAGACCAGTTGGAAGATGAGCACATCGCCGAGAATCTGCACGGGCTTGCCCTCGGGGAGCAGCTCGATCGCGAAGTGCTTTGCCACCTGGTCGGCGGCCAGCCCGATCGCCGCGAGAGCAACGATGATCGCGGCGGCCGCCCACCAGGTGTGCAGGCTCGGCGTTGCCGCACCCGTAGCCCGGGCCGGTGAACGCTCTGCCAAGGTGCTAGAGGCCGATTGCCGACACGGGGCTCGAACCCGACGTGGCGGCGGTGGTCTCGAGGTCGCGCAGCTTGCCCTCGATGTACGAGCGCAGCTGGGCGCGGTAGTCGCGCTCGAACTGACGCAGCTCGCTGATGCGCGACTCGAGGACCGTGCGCTCCTGGTCGAAGCGCTCGGTGATCTCGCGGGTGGTCTCCTCGGCCTCCGAGACGAGGCGCGTGGCGGTGGCCTGGCCCTCGGCGACGAGCTCGTCGCGCTTGGCGAGGCCCTCGGCGACGTGCTCGTCGTGCAGGCGCTGCGCGAGGTCGATGATCGATGCGGAGGTCGCGACCGAAGGTGCGACGGCGGGCGCGGCGGCCTGCGGAACCTCGGCGATCGGCTCGGCGGCGGCCTCCTCGACGACCTCAGCGGCCGCGGGGGACGCCTCGGGGGCCTCGGCACCCGACTCGTAGGCCGCGAGCTTCGCCTTCAGCTCCTCGTTCTCTGCGATGACCTTGCGCCACTCGACGACGATCTCGTCGAGGAAGTCATCGACCTCGTCCGGGTCAAAGCCTTCCTTGAACCGCACGTGCTGAAACTGCTTGGTGACGACGTCTTCGGGGGTCAATGGCATTGCTCTCGTCCTCTGTATCGATCGGCCGATTGGCGGAGTGGATGCGTCACACCGAAGGCGCGACGACCCGGAATTGGATCATCTCAGCATAACCCGGGGTGGATTCAGCTGGCGAGCGCGCGCGTGACGGCCATCAGCACGAACACCACGATCATCGTGAGCGTGAACGCGAGGTCGATGGCGATGCCACCCAGGCGAAGCGGCGGGATGAATCGCCGGAAGAGCTTGATCGGCGGGTCGGTGACCGTGTAGATCACCTCGGCCGCGATGAGCCCCGCACCCTTGGGGCGCCACTCGCGATTGAACATCGGGATGTACTCGAGCACCAGGCGCGCGAGCAGCACCATCACATACAGAAACAGCAGCGCGTTGAGTACCGCCGCGATCAGCCGGACCGCCTCCACGGACGACCTACGACTGCGAGAAGGGCGCCGCGTCAGGGTCGGCCTGCGCGATGGCGCCGTCCCCAGACACCGCCACGTGCTCGGGAGAAAGCAGGAACACCTTGCTCGTGACGCGCTCGATGCGGCCGTGCAGGCCGAGCGAGAGCCCGCTCGCGAAGTCGATGAGGCGACGCGCGTCGCCGTCGCTCATCTGCGAGAGGTTGATGATCACGGGGACGCCCTCACGGAACGACTCGGCGATCATCTGCGCATCGCGGTACTGCTTGGGGTGCACGGTGAGGATCTCGCTCAGCGCGCTCGCGGCCGGCTGACGCACGACCGCGGGGCGGCGCAGCGGCGTCACGGGCGCCTTCGCCTCGACGATCTCGGCGCGCGGCGCGTTCGCGCGCTCGCGCTGCGCGGGAGCCGCGGCAGCGGTGGGCGCCTCGTCCTGATAGACCTGCTCCTCGTCTGCAAGGCCCAGGTAGACCATGGTCTTCTTCAGGGGGTTCGACATCGCGTTCTCCGTTCGCTTGGTTCGAGGTTAACCGCGCGCCGGGCGATTGCCCGTGATTGCGGAACCGATTCTTAGGTGTGTCGCGCCTTCGGCGATGGCGTCTTCGAAATCGGCGGTCATGCCGGCCGAGATCCAGTCCGCGTCCGGCACGATCCTGCGCAGTCTCGTCGAGAGCTCGCGAACGCGGGCGAATGCCGGCCGTGGCGCCTCGTCGAGCGGCGCGACCGCCATGATGCCGCGCAGGCGCAGCGTCGACGCCGCGGCGACCTGTTCGGCGAGCGCCTCCAGCGCTGCGGGTGCGACGCCGCCGCGGCCCGCGTCGTCGGTGAGGTTCACCTGGAGCAGGACGTCGAGCACCTGCTGCGCGCCGGGGGTCGCGGCATCCAGCGCGGTGACGAGGCGGGCACGATCGACGCTGTGCACGGCGTCTGCGTCGGCCCGGATCTGCCGGGCCTTGTTCGTCTGCGCCTGCCCGACGAAGTGCCAGCGCACGCCGTCGAGCACCGGGTCGCTCGCGAGCTTCACGCGCTTGGCAGACAGCTCCTGCTGGCGGTTCTCGGCCATGTCGCGAACGCCGAGCGCCGCCAGCTCGCGCACGAGCGAGGCCGGGTGGAACTTCGTCACCACGATGCGCGTGATCTGCGCCGGATCGCGATCGGCCGCGCGGGCCGCCTCGGCGACGCGCGCGTCGATGGCGGCGAGCCGCTCCGCGAGGGAGGGCTCGCCACCGGTCGAGCTGGTGCTCACGCCTACTTCAGGAAGTCGGGGACGTCGAGGTCGCCGTCATCGAAGCCCGCGTCGAAGCCCGTGGCGTCGCTGATCGGCGCGGCATACGAGGTGGCCGCGGCGGCGCCCACCTGGGCCGGCTCGCGCTCGAGCGCGACTGCGGGAACCTCGCCGGTCTCTTCGACGACGATCGTCTGCGCCGGGGCGACCGCGGCTGGTGCCGCGTGCGCGACCGACGGCACGTCGAGTCGCGCGGTCGGCTCGCCGCCGTCGAAGCCCGCGGCGATGACGGTGACGCGCACCTCGTCGCCAAGGGTGTCGTCGATCACGGTGCCGAAGATGATGTTCGCCTCGGCGTGTGCGGCTTCCTTGACCAGCTGCGCCGCGTCGTTGATCTCGAAGATGCCGAGGTTCGAGCCACCCTGGATCGACAGCAGCACGCCGTGCGCGCCCTCGATGGATGCCTCGAGCAGCGGCGACTCGACGGCGAGCTCCGCCGCCTTGATCGCCCGATCGGCGCCCCGCGCCGAGCCGATGCCCATGAGCGCGGAGCCCGCACCCTGCATGACCGACTTGACGTCGGCGAAGTCGAGGTTGATCAGACCGGGGGTCGTGATCAGGTCGGTGATGCCCTGCACACCGGCGAGGAGCACCTGGTCGGCGGTTGCGAACGCCTCGATCATCGAGATGCCGCGGTCGCTGATCTCGAGAAGGCGGTCGTTCGGCACCACGATGAGGGTGTCGACCTCTTCCTTGAGCTTGGCGACGCCGAGCTCGGCCTGGCTCTGGCGGCGACGACCCTCGAACGAGAAGGGCTTGGTCACGACGCCGATGGTCAGCGCGCCGATCGACTTCGCGATCCGCGCGACGACGGGCGCGCCGCCGGTGCCGGTGCCGCCGCCCTCACCCGCGGTGACGAAGACCATGTCGGCGCCCGCGAGGGCCTCCTCGATCTCTTCCGCGTGGTCTTCGGCCGCGCGACGCCCCACCTCGGGGTCGGCGCCCGCGCCGAGGCCTCGGGTCAGCTCACGGCCCACGTCGAGCTTCACGTCGGCGTCGCTCATCAGCAGCGCCTGCGCGTCGGTGTTGATCGCAATGAACTCGACGCCGCGAAGGCCGAGCTCGATCATGCGGTTGACGGCGTTCACTCCGCCGCCGCCCACGCCGACGACCTTGATCACGGCGAGGTAGTTCTGGTTTGCGGTCATGCCGGCCCTTCCGTGGACTAAACCTTCAACCTCTACTAGAGGATTAAAGAATTGCTCGGTATGCAATTCCTGATCTGAAGGTATGCGGCCGCGCGTCGCGACACGCCCAGGGCGCGGGCGTGTCGCGACATTGGCTCACGAATTGCGCCGCGCATCCCTTCGGGATCCAGACGAACGACGCCCGGCGATCGCGCGGCGCGGTCAGCGGATGACGATCGCGCCGGGCGAAGACACGTCGTACGAGACCACGCCGGCGGGCGGCATCCGCGTCATCGCCGTCTCGAGCACCAGCGCCTTGAGCGCGGAGTCGCTCACGCTCCCCCACACCACGCTCGCGTTCGCGCCGCCCAGCAGCAGCGTGACGTCGTCGCGGGTGCTCGCCGTCACACCGGTGACCTGCTGGCGGATGCCGTCGGGCAGCGCGCGCATGACGAGCGCCGCCGACTCGAACGCGGGCGAGTCGACGCCCCCTGCGATGCGCAGCAACGGCGCGCCCGCGGGCGGGTGCGGGGTGGTCTCGAGCACGACGCCGGCGGCATCCACCAGCGAGAAGCCGGCCGGCCCCTCGAGCACCCCGATCGGGGTGCGCTCCACGATGCGCACGAGCAGGTCGTGCGGGGGGCGCGCCTCGATCTGGTAGCTCTCGACCATCGGGAACTGCACGAGCGCGGCCTTGATCTCGCTCTCGTCCACCAGCGGCAGCGGCCGGCCCAGCTGCGCGCCGACCGCCTCCTCAAGGGTCGCGGCGTCCAGGCGCACGGCCCCCTCGATCTGGATGCGCTCGACGGCGAAGAACGGGCCGTAGGCGATGATGAGCGTCGTCGCGACGAGCGCGATGGTGGATGCCCCGGCGACGATCCAGCCGATCCTCCTGCGCCGTGCGCGCACCGTGAAGCGCCGCACCTCCGAGCGCAGCACCCGGCGACGGGCTCGCGCGGCCCGCCACACGTCGCGAATGCGCGTGGGCGGCTCGGCTGCATCCACAGTGCCCGCCTCCCCTGCGGACGCCGCAGCGGGCGCATCGCTCGTCGACGATTCGATGCCCGTCGCGCCCGGCGTCTCAGGGCCGCGTCGGGGTCGACGCTCGGCGCCACCCTCGGAGTGAGGCTCGGGGCCGGCGTCGATCCCGGCGGGCGCATGCCCCGTGGCGGCCCTGGAGGCGTCACCCGCGGGCGCCGCGGCAGACGTCGCCTGCGCGGGACGGCGCAGCGGCGGCGGCGGATCCGACGCCCGAGGCTGCGCCCGCGAGGCCGGATCGCCCTCGGGCGCGGCCGCGCCTGCGTGGCGCTTCGCGGGATTCGCGGGCAGTGGCGTTGGCCTGCGCACGACTACGGCTCCGTGCGCCCGAGCGCTTCCAGCAGCTGGGGCACGATGAGGTTCACGTTGCCGCAGCCGAGCGTGATGATGAAGTCGCCCTCGCGGGCGAACGAGGCCGCGTAGTCGGCGGCCGCCTGCCAGTCGGGCTCGTAGTGCACGTGCTCCGCGTCGCGGAACGCATTCGAGACGAGCGCGCCGGTCACGCCCTCGACGGGATCCTCGCGGGCGCCGTACACGTCGAGCACGATCGTGTGGTCGGCGCAGTCCTCGAGCACCCCCGCGAACTCTCGGAACATGAGGCCGGTGCGGCTGTAGGTGTGCGGCTGGTGCAGGGCGATGATGCGCCCGCCGCCCACCACCGTGCGCGCCGCGGTCAGCGCTGCGGCGACCTCCGTGGGGTGATGCGCGTAGTCGTCGTAAACACTCACCCCATGCACCACGCCGTGCAGCTCGAAGCGCCGTCCGGTGCCCGCGAAGCCCTCGACCGCGTGCATCGACTCGGCGAAGCCGTTGCCGAGCGCGATGAGCACCGCGACGACGCCGAGCGCATTGACTGCGTTGTGCGCGCCGGGAATGCGCAGCTGCGCGCTGACGCGCTCGTCGCCGTACTCGGCGGTGAATGCCACGGGGCCGTCCGTGGCGACGTCCACGAGGCGCAGCGTCGAGCCGGCGGCGCGCCCGAAGGTGAGCACGTTGGGGTGCGAGAGCCCGCCGAGCACCTGCAGCGCGCCCGGGTCATCCGAGGAGATCACGACGGCCTCGCGCGCCTTGTCGCCGAAGCGCACGAACGCGTCGATGAAGGCCTCGTCGGTGCCGTAGTGGTCGAGGTGGTCGGGGTCGACGTTCGTGATGAGCGCCACCGACGTGTCGTAGAGCAGGAACGTGCCGTCCGACTCGTCGGCCTCGACGACGAACAGCGGGTCGGCTCCCGTGCCGCTCGAGACGCCGAGCTGCTCGATGACGCCGCCGTTGACGAAGCTCGGGTCCTGACCCAGCTGCTGGAGCGCGGTGACGAGCATGCCGGTCGAGGTGGTCTTGCCGTGCGCGCCGGCGATCGACACGAGGCGGCGTCCGCCGATCAGCCAGTACAGGGCCTGCGAGCGGTGGATGACCGCGAGGCCGCGCTCCTTGGCCGTCACGTACTCGGGGTTCTCGGGCCAGATGGCCCCCGTGTGCACGACCGTGTCGGCGTCGCCCAGGTGCGCCGCGTCGTGCCCGACGTGCACGGTCGCGCCGAGCGCCGCGAGCTCGCGCAGCGCCGGCGAGTCGGAGCGGTCGGAGCCCGACACCGCGTGCCCGGCCGCGAGGAACATGCGCGCGAGCCCGCTCATGCCCGATCCGCCGATGCCGACGAAATGGACCGAGGTGATGGTCTCGGGAATGGGCAGGGAGAGATCGGGCTTAATCATGGCCCTGCAAGTCTAAGTTGCCCGGTGTCGGGCAGGGCCCCGGCGCGCCCGCCCGATGGCACCGGTCACTCCGTTCACGGGCCCGAGCTGGGGATGGGGCGCGGATGGCACGCGGGCGATGGCCGACGGCATCGCAGTGCTGACCGCGGCGGGAGCCATCCTCGTGGTCGCGATGGCGGTCGGCGGCGGGCCGCGCCGACTCGTCCCCGCCGCCTGCATCGCGGCCGGGCTCGTGAGCGCGGCGCTGGGTGCGCTCCTGGGCACCTCGGCGGACCCCTTGTGGTCGCCCGCGCGCCTCGCCGCGCTCGCCTGCATCGCGCTCGGCCTCTGCGCGCTGTCCGGCCTCGCGCGCTGGGGAACGCCGGCACGGCGCTGGCTCGTCGGCGGCGCCGCGGCGCTGGCCATCGCCCCGATCGCGCTGCTCCTGCTCCCGGCCCTGGCGCTGGCCGTGCCGCTGCTCGCGGGTGGCTGGGCGATCTGGGGCATCCGCGCACCCCGCGCGCAGCGGAGGCCCGCGGCCGTCGCGACCGCCTGAGTCGGGGCATCCGGCCGCGCACGCGCGACGACCGCTACGCCCGCAGCACCCCGTCGACCATCGCGATCACGTTCTCGGTGCCGGTGCGGGTGCCGATGGATGCCGCTGCCGCCGCCATCGCGTCGATCCGGGCCCGGTCCGCCAGCAGCGGCACCAGCGTCTCGCGCACCGCCGCGGGAGTGAACTCCGCGTCGTCGATGATGATCGCCGCCCCGGCCGCGACCGCGCCCGCGGCGTTGTGGCGCTGCTCGCCGTTGCCCACCGCATACGGCACGTAGACCGCGGGGATCCCGAGCGCGCTGATCTCGCTCACGGTCGCCGCGCCGGAGCGCGAGACGATGACGTCGGCGATCGCGAACGCCAGGTCCATCCGGTCGACGTAGCGGCGCATGACGTAGCCGGGCACGCCCGGGTCGGCCAGTTCGGAGCGCTCCCCCGTCACGTGCACGAGCTGCCACCCGGCCGCGAGGATCGCGTCGTAGGCGCCGCCGAACGCCTCGTTCAGGCGCAGGGCGCCGAGCGAGCCGCCGAAGACGAGCAGCGTGGGGCGCGAGGCATCCAGCCCGAAGAACTCGGCGGCGCCCCCGCGCGTCGCCGCGCGATCGAGGTCGACGACCTCTCGCCGCAGCGGCATCCCCACGACCGTGGCGCCGCGCAGCGGGGTGCCGTCGAAGGCGGTGCCCACGGCGGCTGCGCCGCGCGCGCCGAGCACGTTCGCGAGGCCGGGCTTGGCGTTGGCCTCGTGCACGACGTACGGAATGCGCTCGCGACGCGCCGCGATGTAGGCGGGCGCCGAGGCGTAGCCGCCGAAGCCGATCACCACGTCGATGCCGCGCTCGCGGATGATCGCGCGCACCTGGCCGACGGCCCGCTGGAAGCGCGCCGGAAACCCGAGCGCCGCGCGGTTCGGACGCCGCGGAAAGGGCACCTTGTCGACGATGGCGAGCTCGTAGCCGCGCTCGGGCACCAGGCGCGCCTCGAGCCCCTCCTTGGTGCCGAGCACCAGCACGAGGTCTTCGGGGTCGCGCGCGCGAAGCCCGTCGGCGACGGCGAGCAGGGGGTTCACGTGTCCGGCGGTGCCGCCGCCGGCAAGCAGAAAGCGGGTCACCGACGCGCCACCATTTCTCGAGCAGGACGGGCCGGCGCCTCCACAGGCAGGGAGCGTGCGAACGCGAGCAGCACGCCCACGGCGAGCAGCACCGAGATGAGCGAGGTGCCGCCGGCCGACATGAACGGCAGCGGCACGCCCAGCACGGGGAACACGCGCAGCACGACGCCGATGTTGATGAGCGCCTGGCCCAGGATCCACACCGCGATCGAGCCCGCGACGATGCGCACGAACGGGTCGTCGGTGCGGCGGACGATGCGGAACGCGCCGACCGCGAACAGCCCGAACAGGGCCAGCACCACGATGCAGCCGATCAGTCCGAGCTCCTCGCCGACGATGGCGAAGATGTAGTCGTTCGCCGCGGCGGGCAGCCAGTCGTACTTCTCCTTGGAGTTGCCGAGACCGAGCCCGAAGATGCCCCCGCCAGCCAGCCCCCACACGCCGTGCAGCGGCTGGAAGCAGTCCTCCGCGTAGCAGGCGAGCGAGCCTGTGTCGAGAAAGCTCATGATCCGGCGCATGCGGTCGGGGCTCGTGATCGCCAGCGCCGCGACCGCGAGGATGCCCAGCGCCACCGGCACGATGAACATGCGCAGGCGCACGCCGGCGAAGAACAGCGCCGAGAGCACGATGAGCACCAGGATCATGGCGGTGCCGAGGTCGCTGCCCGCCAGCACCGAGAGGATCGCGACGATCGCGACCGGCACGGTCGGGAAGAACAGGTGCTTCCACGAGGTGAGCAGCTCGTGCTTGCGGGCGAGGGTGAACCCCAGCCACAGGGCGAGCGCGAGCTTGAGCAGCTCGGAGGGCTGCAGGTTCATGCCCGCGACGTTGATCCAGTTGCGGTTTCCGCCGGATTCCACCCCGAGCGGCGTGAACACGAGCGCCTGCAGCGCGAGCGCGCCGAGCAGGGCGATCCACGCGATGCGCTTGAAGAATCGCACCGGGAAGCGGCTGACGATGAACATCGCCGGCACGGCGATGATCGCGAAGGTGCCCTGCCGCAGCAGCGAGTCGTAGGCGCCCACGCCCGCGGCGGTGTCGTTCGCCGACGACGCCGACAGCACCATCACCAGGCCGAACATCGTCAGCGCCAGCGTCGCGCCCGACAGCAGCAGAAACTCGGATGCCACGGGCTGGAAGCCGCGCCCGAGCGAGACTCGTGCGGCCCAGCCGGTGAGGCCGGGCTTCGGCTCATCGCCCGGGATGCGACCGTCCGTCGCCATCGGCTCCCCCTGACTCGTTGACCATCTGCTGCACTGCCTCGGCGAAGAGGCGGCCACGGGCGGAGTAGCTCTCGAACTGATCGAACGATGCAGCCGCCGGCGCCAGCAGCACCGTGTCGCCGGGCCGGGCGGCGCCGCGCGCCAGCTCGACCACTCGCGCCATGACATCCCCAGTCTGATCGTGTGCGACCTCGAGGACCGGCACCCCGGGCGCGTGTCGTTCGAATGCCGCGAGCACCGCGGCGCGGTCGACGCCGATCACGATTGCCGCGCGGATGCGGCTCGCGCGGGCGGCGACGAGCTCAGAGATGTCGACGCCCTTGAGCAGGCCGCCGACCACCCAGACGACGTCGCCGAACGAGGCGAGCGAGGCGTCGGCCGCGTGCGGGTTGGTGGCCTTCGAGTCATCGACCCAGGCCACCCCGCCCACGGTCGCGACCAGCTCGATGCGGTGGCGATCGAGGCGGAAGTGCGCGAGCGCCGCATGGATCGCCTCGGGCTCGACGCCCAGGGAGCGGGCCAGGGCCGACGCGGCCAGGATGTTCGCGACCATGTGCGGCGCGCCGAGACCGGCGGCGGCGAGCTCGGCCACGGTCGCCAGCTCGAGCGCCGAGTGGCGGCGGTCGTCGTGGAAGGCTCGGTCGACGAGGATGCCCTCGACCACGCCCAGATCGCTCGGGCCGGGCACGCCGAGGTCGAACCCCACGGCACGCGCGCCCGCGACGACGTCCGCGTCCTCGACCATGGTGCGGGTCGCGATGTCGGCCTTGTTGTAGACGCAGGCGATGCGGGTGTTGTCGTAGACGTGGGCCTTCGCGTCGCGGTACGCCTCGAACGAGCCGTGCCACTCCAGGTGGTCGTCGGCGAGGTTGAGGCACACGCTGGCGTGCGGCGAGACCGGCTGCGGGCCGGCCTGCAGCCCGAGGTACCAGAGCTGGTGGCTCGAGAGCTCGACCACGAGCACGTCGAAGCCGGCCGGGTCGCGCACCGCGTCGAGGACGGGCACGCCGATGTTGCCGCACGGCGCGGCCCGCAGGCCTCCGGCGCGCAGCAGGTGCGCGGTGAGCTGGGTCGTGGTGGTCTTGCCGTTGGTGCCCGTGATGAGCACCCAGCGCGCGGGGTCGCCCGCGGCATCCACGACCTTGTCGCGCACGCGCCAGGCGAGCTCGATGTCGCCCCAGAGGGGGATCGCCTGCGCGCGCACCCATTGGATGAGGGGATGCGCCGGGGCGAAGCCGGGCGAGGCGATGACCAGCTCGGGTTCGTGGGCCACGACCGCCGCGGGCACGGGGCCGTCGAGCGGGCCGGTCCACAGCTGCGCGCCGATGAGCGGCAGCAGGCGAGCGTACTCCTCGTCGGCGCGCTCCGAGACCACGAGCACCGAGGCGCCGAGCTCGGCCAGCGTGTCGGCCACCGAGAAGCCGGTGACCGAGAGCCCGAGCACGACGACGCGCAGGCCGCGCCAGTCGGCGTGCCAGCTGTGCAGCGCGTCGAGGCGGGCGGCGGACGCCTCGCTCATGACTGCGCGAGCCACTCGACGTAGAACAGGCCGACGCCCGACACGGCAAGGATGCCCGCGATGATCCAGAACCGCACGACGATCGTGACCTCGGACCAGCCGCGCATCTCGAGGTGGTGGTGCAGGGGGCTCATCAGGAACAGCCGCTTGCCGCGGGTGAGCTTGAAGTACAGCCGCTGCAGGATCACCGAGCCCGAGGCGATCACGTAGATGCCGCCGACGAGGATCATGAGCAGCTCGGTGTGCGTGAGGATCGCCATCGCGGCGAGCACGCCGCCGATCGCCATCGAGCCCACATCGCCCATGAAGATCCGGGCCTTGGAGGTGTTCCACCACAGGAAGCCGACGAGCGCGCCGATGAAGGCCGCCGAGATGATCGCCAGGTCGAACGGGTCGCGGGTCTCGTAGCAGCCCGGCTGCAGCGGGGCGGCGATCCCGTCGCCGTTGCAGACCTGGTTGAACTGCCAGAACGCGATCAGGCTGTACGCGCCGATCACGAAGATGCCGGCCCCGGCGGCGAGGCCGTCGAGCCCGTCGGAGACGTTCACGCTGTTCGAGGCGGCGACGCCGATCAGCGTGACCCACAGCAGGTAGAGGATCCAGCCGATGATCGCGCCGAACGCGAACAGCGAGAGAAACTGGATGTCGCGAAACAGCGAGATGTACCCGGATGCCGGGGTCTGGCCCCACTCGTTGGGGAACATCAGCGCGGTGATGCCGAAGGGCACGGCCACGAGCACCTGGCCGAGCACCTTGCGCCAGCCGGTGAGGCCGAGGCTGCGCTGCTGGCGGACCTTCATGAAGTCGTCGATGAAGCCGACGACGCCGAACCCGACCATCATCCAGATGACGAGCCATCCCGAGATCGTCGGGGGGTTGTTGCCGACATAGCAGCCGATGAGGTAGCCGACGACCGCGCCGACGATGAAGATCGTGCCGCCCATGGTCGGCGTGCCGCGCTTGGCGCTGTGGCTCGGGTTGTGGATGTTCTCGGGGGTGCGGATGACCTGCCCCCAGCCCCACCGCTCGAACAGTCGGATGAACACCGGGGTGAGAAAGAGGGTGAAGGCGAGGGATACCCCGGCCGCAACGAGTAGCGATCTCACGAGAAGTATTGTCCCAGACGGTCACCCAGAAAGCGCAGGCCCGCCGAGTTCGACGATTTCACGAGCACGACATCGCCGTCGGCGAGCTCGGCGGTGAGCGCGTCGAACGCCTCGTCGGCGGTGGCGTAGAAGACCGCCTCGCCGTCCCATGAGCCCTGGGCGATGGCCTCCAGGAAGAGGCGACGCGCGTCCGCGCCGATCACGACGATGCGCTTGACGCCCAGCCGCACGGCGAGCACCGCGATCCGGTCGTGCTCTTCGTCGGCGAACTCGCCGAGCTCGCTCATGGCGCCGAGCACCGCGACGGTGCGCTGATCCGGGGTCGTGATCTGCGCGAGGGTGCGCAGCGCGGCAGCCATCGAATCCGGGCTCGCGTTGTAGGCGTCGTTGATGATGCGCACGCGCGCCGAGCCCATGGGCTGCATGCGCCAGCGCTCGGCGATCTCGACGCGCTCGAGCGCCTCGACGCAGCGCGCGAGCGAGATACCGAGCGCGGTTGCGACGGCGATCGCCGCGAGGGCGTTCGCGACGTGGTGCTCGCCGAGCACACGGAGGAACACGCGGGCGACCTCGCCGTCGACCGTGACCGTGAACGAGGTGCCGGTCGCGGTCGCGGCGATGTCATCGGCCCGCACATCGGCGTCCTCCCCCGTGCCGAACCAGCGCACGCGGGCGTCCTTCGCGCGCGCGATCGGGGCCATGCCGGCCACGCGGGAGTCGTCGGCGTTGAGCACGGCGAGCCCGCCGGGGCGCAGCGCCTCGATCAGCTCGGCCTTGGTGCGCACGGTCTGCTCGATGCCGCCGAAGCCTCCGGCGTGGGCCATGCCCACCATGAGCACCACCGCGACGTCCGGGCGGGCCATGGCGGCCAGGCGCGCGATCTCGCCGGGCGCCGCCGCGCCGAACTCGCTGATCAGGTAGCGGGTGTCCTCGTCGATCCGCAGCATCGTGAGCGGGGCGCCAACCTCGTTGTTGAAGGATGCTTCGGGCGCCACCGTCGGGCCGTCGCCCTCGAGCATGCGCGCCAGCAGGTTCTTGGTCGTGGTCTTGCCGTTCGAGCCGGTGATGCCCACGGCGGTGAGTCCGCCCGCGGCGTGCACGCGCGCCACCACGTGCGTGGCGAGTGCGCCGAGGGCGGCGACGGCATCGGCCACGACGAGCTGCGAGATGTCGCCGCCGAGGGCTGCGGCATCCAACTCGCGCTCGACGATCGCGAGGCGCGCGCCGCCGCGGACGGCGGCGGGGACGAACAGGTGCCCGTCGGTGGTCTCGCCGGGCTTCGCGACGAAGATGCCGCCCGCCTGGATGCGCCGGGAGTCGGTCTCGACGGCGCCCGTGAGCACGGTCGCGCCGGTGTCGACGCCCCCGAGCACGAGGGTTCCGTCGACCGCTTCGGCGATGTCTGAGAGTGACAGCGCGATCATGGCAGCCTTTCGCGGTGCGCTACTGGTAGCGCGGGAGAAGTGGGGTCTCTGACGAGGAGGGCAACACGCGATAGGTCTTGAGCACCTGCGTCATCGCCTTCTGAAAAGCGGGAGCGGTCGCCGCAGACGAGCGTATCGCAGTCGGCTCCTCGAGGGTCACGACGACCACGTACTTCGGGTCGTCGGCGGGGGCGAATCCCGCGAGCGACGTGAAGTACACGCCGGCCTTGTAGCCGCCGCCCGGGGCCGGCACCTCGGCGGTGCCGGTCTTGGCCGCGACGCGGTAGCCGGGAATGGCGAGCGCCTTCTGCAGCTGGCCCTGGGCCATCACGTTCTCGACCATCAGCGCGGTGTCGTTCGCCACGTCCTCGCGCAGGATCTGCTGGGGCTCGGGCAGCTCAGGCTCGATGACGGTGCCGTCGGGCGTGGTGCACGACTCGATGAGCCGGATCGGCATCTTCAGCCCGCCGTTGGCGATGGCCTGATAGGCGCCGGCGACCTGCGGGGCCGTGACCGTGAAGGCCTGACCGAAGGTCGTCGAGTAGCGCGTCTGGTTATCCCACTTCTCGACCGGGTGCAGCGTGCCGCTCGCCTCGCCGAGGAAGCCGACGGCGGTCGGCGCGCCCACGCCGAAGCGCTCGAGGTATTCGTGCCGCACCGCGGGCTCGACCATGTCGCCGAACATGCTGAGCGCGACGTTCGACGAGTCGACGAGCGCGCCGGTGAGCGTGTAGTTGGTGAGCGGGTGACCGACGGCGTCATTGATGCGCGCGCCATTCGGGAACGTGTGCGAGCTGGGCGCCTGCACCGTCGAGTTCGGCGTCGCCGAGCCGCCGTCCATGATGCTCGCGGCCGTGACCGCCTTGAACGTCGAGCCGGGCTCGAAGGAGTGCCGGAAGATGCGGCTGCCGCGGTCGTCTGGGGCCGCGCCGTCGACGTTGTTCGGATCGACGGTCGGGTACTCGGCGGCGGCGCGGATCTTGCCGGTCTCGACCTCGACGACCGTCACCGTGCCGCTGAGGGCGCGCATGTTCTGCGTCTCCTCGGCGATGAGCTGCTGCAGGTACCACTGCAGGTCGCGGTTGATCGTCAGCTGCAGGGTGCCGCCGTCGACGGCGGGCTCGGTGGTGACCGTGCCGGGGATCGTCTCGCCGTTGTTGCCCCGCTCGAAGCGCTCGCGCCCGTCGCTGGCCGCGAGGCACGAATCCATGCTCAGCTCGAGCCCCTCCTGCGGGGTGTTCTCCGCGCCGACGAACCCGACCAGGTTGCCCGCGACCGCGCCGTCGGGGTACGAGCGGTCGGGATGCCGGGTGAAGAACATGAACGGCACGCGCAGGTCGGCGAGCGCCCGGTACTGATCGACGTCGAGACCCTTCTTCAGCTGCGCCCAGCGCGCCTCGGGGTTCACCGCGAGGGCGTTCGCGACGATCGCCTGCACCTCCTCCGGGCTCTGCCCGGTGATCGCGCCGATCTCGGCCGCGACGTCTTCCCACGGCACCTTCACGACCTCGCCGTCAGGCCCCTTGCGCTTGATCTCGGCGACGAGGCTCGGGTCGAGCTCGGCGTCGTAGAGCACGGTGCTGCCGGCGAGCACCGCCCCGTTCTGGTCGACGATCGAGCCGCGCTCGCCCCACAGCACGCGCGAGCTCGCGAAGCCGAGGTTCATCGAGTCGGCCCGGTGCTCGTCGGCGTTCACGACCTGGATGTCGACCAGGCGGATGACGAAGGCGGCGAGCACGGCGAGCACGAGCATCAGCGCCACCGCGCTGCGTCGCCGTGGGGTGCGTTCGCTGGTGCTGGTCATCGTCCTGCGCTATCTGGTCGTCGGGGTGGGGAGGCCGTCGGCGAGCGGCTGCGGCAGGCCCGGCACGCCGGCCTCGGGGTCCGCCTCGGCGGCGACGGGCGCGCCCGCGATGGTGGCATCCGGCGCCGTCACGAGCGGGGTCTGCGCGACGAGCGCGTTCGGCACCGAGCCACGGCCGATGGCGTCCACCGTCGAGAGCCACCCTGCGGCCTCGCCGCTGCCGAGCACCGCGCCGTCGCTCAGGCGCAGGTACGTCGGCGACTGGTTGATGACCATGCCGAGCGATGCGGCGTTCGCCGCGAGATACTGCGGCGAGCTCAGTCCCACGACGGCGTCCGAGAGCGACTGCTGCTGCCAGCCGAGCTCGCGCACCTGCTGCTGCAGCGCGGCCTCCTCGTAGACCCCCTGGGTGGTCGCGATCGAGAGCACGACCTGGGCTGCGCCGATCGCGAGCGCGCCGGCGACGGCGACGAGCGCGTACGCGAAGCGCGGGCGGCGGCGCACCTGGGCGACCGCGTGCAGGTGGCGACGCGGTGCGGGCTGATCGAGATCCAGATCAAGGTCGATGGATGCCGCGGACCCGTCCGCGCGCACGGCTGCACTCACTGCTCACCTCGCTGTCGACGACGTGGCGCGGGCGCGGCCTCGCGCACGCGTTCTGCGGCTCGCAGCCGCACGGGGATCGCCCGCGAGTTGCGGGCACGTTCTTCTTCGTCCGCCAGCTCGGCGCCCTTGACCAGCAGGCGGAAGCGCGGGGCGTGCTCGGGCAGCTCGACCGGCAGCCCGGCCGGAGCCGTCGAGGCGATCGCCCGCGCGAAGTCCTGCTTGACCAGGCGGTCCTCGAGCGACTGATACGACATCACGACGATGCGCCCGCCGACGCGCAGGAGGTCCATGCCGGCCGGGATCGCAGCATCCAGCGCCGCCAGCTCGCCGTTGACCTCGATGCGCAGAGCCTGGAAGACACGCTTGGCGGGGTGCCCCTGCCCGAGCAGGGCGCCAGGCGTGGCCGCCGTGAGCACGCGCACGAGGTGCGCCGAGGTGGTGATCGGCGCGGTGGCGCGCTCGGCGATGATGGCGCGCGCGTAGCGGCCGGCGAGCTTCTCGTCGCCGTAGCGCTCGAAGATGCGTCGCAGCTCGCCCTCGCTGAACGCCGCGAGCACATCGGCCGCGGTGGGACCGGTGGTCGGGTCCATGCGCATGTCGAGCGGCGCGTCCTGCGCGTAGGCGAAACCGCGCTCGGCGCGGTCGAGCTGGAGGGAGGAGACGCCGAGGTCGAAGAGGATGCCGTCGACCTCGTCGAAGCCGGCCCCCGCCACCGCCTCGGCGATCCCGTCGTACACCGTGTGCACGAGGGTGATCCGATCCGCGAAGCGCGCGAGCCGCTCCCCCGCGATCGCGAGCGCCTCGGGGTCGCGATCGAGGCCGATCAGGTGCAGCGCGGGAAAGCGCTCGAGAAACGCCTCACTGTGGCCGCCCATGCCGAGCGTGGCGTCGACGAGCACCGCGCCCTCGGCGGTGAGGGCGGGCGCGAGCAGCTCGACGCAGCGTTCGAGCAGGACGGGCGTGTGGATTCTGCGGAGGTCTTCCATGGTTCTCTCGGGTCGAGCCGTGTGTCTCGATCCCCATCCGCTTTCCTACCTGCAGCCGGGGAAGTGGCGTCAGGGCGTGAGCGGCTGGGAGTCGCGACACACGGGTCAGAACAGGCCCGGGATCACCTCCTCCTGCATCTCGGAGTAGCCGCTCTCGGCGGCCGCCAGGTAGGTGTTCCAGGCTTCGGCATCCCAGATCTCGGCGTGGCTGCCGGCGCCGATCACGACGAGCTCGCGGTCGAGGCCGGCGTAGCCGCGCAGCGGCGCGGGGATGGTGATGCGGTTCTGCGTGTCGGGGAGCTCGGAGCTCGCACCCGAGAGAAACACGCGCATGAAGTCGCGCGCCTGCCGGTTCGACAGCGGCGCCTGACGGATGCGCTCGTGCACCTGATCGAACTCGGCGGTGCTGAAGACGTACAGGCAGTTCTCCTGCCCGCGGGTGACGACCATGCCCCCCGCGAGCTCCTCGCGGAACTTCGCGGGCAGGATGACGCGGCCCTTGTCATCGAGCTTGGGAGTGTACGTGCCCAGCATCATGGCGCGTCCCCCCTTCGTCCGGCCAAATCCAGGTGCCGCCACTTTACTCCACTTCCATCCACAAACACAGGGGCTTGTCGAATATTGCTGCGTGGATGTCCCATCCAGGCGCGGAAATACGCGGAATTTTGCAGTGGAGGACTTTGGCACGTAGCTCGGCCTTCGGCGCGTCCTCGCGGCGCTCCGGCCCGGCCCCGCTGCAGCGCTTCGCGCGGGGCACGGCAGCCGCGGCCCACGCAGCGCCGACGCGGAATGCGCGCGTGGAGCGGAATGGAGCGGCGCGGCGCGCACGGCACACGCCAGCCCCGCGAAACACAGCGGCACCTCCGAGACACACGAGCACCGACCGTGTTTCGAGGTCAGCGCCGTGTTTCGAGGTCAGCGCCGTGTTCGACGTCAGCACCGTGTTCGACGTCAGCACCGTGTTCGACGTCAGCACCGTATTTCGACGTCAGCACCGTGTTTCGGCGCGGCACGCGCGCGCGGCGCCCCATGATCCGGGCGCACGAAGGCGCGGAGGCCGCGGCATCCATTGCCCGAGCGTCACCGCCACCGCGAACGCCACCGCAGTCACCGCGCGAGACCCGCGCGCAGACGAAAAAGGGCCGTTCCATCCGGAACGGCCCTGCACGGGTTGGTCGGTGGTCTCGCTCGAGCGCTGCCTGGGGTCGTGGCCCGCAGCCGCGCCGCGAGGGCGCCGGCCGGGTCAGCCCTCGTTGCGGCGGTCCCAGCGATCGTTCATGCGGTCCATGAACGATGCCGAGCTGGCCTTGGCGCTCGCGCCCGAGGTCGCGCCCGCCGAGGTGCGCGGAACGACGTGCTCGACGCGGGTGGGTTTGATGGCGAGCACCACGCCCACGAGCATCACGACGAAGCCGAGAATTCCGACGATGATGAGCTGGGTGGCGACCCCGACGACGAGCGCCCCGAGGCCCACCAGCACGAGCAGCGCACCGATGGTGATGTTGCGGTAGTTGAGCACGTGGTTCGGGCTCGGTGCCGACACCACATCTGCATCGTTCTGCAGAAGCTGGCGTTCCATCTCATCGAGAAGGCGCTGCTCCTGTTCGGAGAGTGGCATGCTTCCCCCTCTTTGTGTTGTTCGAATCCTGGTCCCAAGTCTAGCTGTCTTCGGGAACACTAGGCTAGGCCCGTGGATGCCTCATCTCACGTTCTTCAGGCCGTCTCACAGCGACTTGACACGTTCCTCGCCGCGCAGCGATTCGCGACCCTTCCGATGGGTGACGACGCCGCCCTGCTGATCGACGCCGCGGCCCAGTCGCTGCGCGGCGGCAAGCGCCTTCGCGCCGCATTCTGCTACTGGGGCTGGCGGGCGATCATCGACACCCGGACCGGGGCGACGGCGGGCATCGCCGCCACCCTGGACGCTGCCCCGCGCCAGGCGGGCGAGGCGGACGAGGCGGACATCATCACGGTCGCCTCCGCGCTCGAGATCTTCCAGTCGGCGGCCCTGGTGCACGACGACATCATCGACAACTCCGACACCCGCCGCGGCCAGCCCTCGAGCCACCGCGCGCTCGAGTCGCTCCACGGCGGCAACGGCTGGGCGGGCGACGGCGGGGCCTTCGGCCGCGCGGCCGCGCTCCTGCTCGGCGACCTCCTGGTCGCGTGGAGCGATGACCTGCTCGAGCAGGGCCTCGAACAGGTGACGGATGCCGCGGCCCGCCGCCGCACCAGGGCCGAGTACGCCACCATGCGCCGCGACGTCACGCTCGGGCAGTTCCTCGACATCGCGGAGGAGTCCGCGTTCGCGGTCTCGCCGGGCGAGGAGCACCTGGGCCGAGCCCTGCGCGTCGCGAGCTACAAGTCGGCTCGCTACAGCGTGCAGCAGCCGCTGACCATCGGCGGCGCCCTCGCCGGCGGCACGGACGCGCAGCTGGCCGCGCTCGCCGCGTTCGGCTACCCGATCGGCATGGCCTTCCAGCTGCGCGACGACGTGCTCGGCGTGTTCGGCGACGAGCGGCTGACCGGCAAGCCCACGGGCGACGACCTCCGCGAGGGCAAGCGCACCGCGCTCATCGCCATCACCCGCGAGGCCCTCGCCGCCGCGGATCGCGATCGCCTCGACGCGCTGCTGGGCGACCCCGACCTCGCCCCCGAGCAGATCGCGGCTCTCCAGGCGATGATCCTCGAGACCGGCGCGCTCGACGAGGTCGAGCGCCGCATCGACGAGTACGCGCGTGAGGCCGACGTGGCGCTCCAGAACGCGTCGCTCGGCGAGACCGCGCGCGACGTGCTGCGCACCCTCGCCATCAAGGCGACGCGCCGCAGCGCCTGAGGCCGCGGACCTCGTTCGGCGACGCCGCCGCGACGGCGTCGCCGGCTCCCGCTCCCGGCTCCCGGCTCCCGGCTCCCGGCTCCCGGCTCCCGGCTACGCGAGCGTGCGCGCGACCCGGCGCACCTCGGACTTGCGGCCGGCGCGCAGCGCGTCGATCGGCGCGACGCCGATCGTGTCGTCGACCGACAGCATCCAATCGATCGCCTCATCGTTCGAGAAGCCCGCGTCCTGCAGCACCATGATGGTGCCGCGCAGCGGAGCGATGAGCTCGCCGTCCTTGAGGAACAGCGCCGGCACGCGGAACGAGCCGCTGCGGGCCGAGCCGATCAGGAAGTGATCCTCGAGCAGCCGGCGCACGCGCGACGGGCTCTCGCCGAGGATCCCGCCGATCTCGGCGAGGGTGAGCCACTCGGCGGCGGATGCGGCGGCGGCCGGCTCCGCGGTGGCGGCAAGGTCTACGGCGGCGAGGTCTGGTGTGTCGATTCCCACGCACTCATGTTCTCACCTTTCGCGGCGCCGACGCGCGTTTCGCGGGGCCGAGATTCGCGCGATGCGCACCCGACACATCCGTCACACAAGCCTCATCTTCAACATCAGTCACAGCGGCCTCAGCCGTTTACTCTCATTGACTTGACTCCACTTTCGTGCCACCGTGAGACGTTGACTGCGCGCACGCGCAATGCGAGAGAGGTCCGCCATGGGAGCCGCACACCCCCACCGTTCGACATGGGTCGACGCACAGGCCCCGCCGGCCGCGGTCAAGCGTGCCGGCTACACGGTGCTGCCCCTCGCGGTGCTCGGCTCGATCGCCGTCACACTCAGCGGCACTGCCGCCGGCGCAGCCGAGCCGACCGACCGCCGCGACACCGTCACGCCGGGCGATCGAAGCCTGGCGACGGCCGCCGGCGCGGCTGCCGCATCCGCGATTCGGCAGGCCGCCCAGCCTGCCCCCGAGACCTACACCGTCCGCCCCGGCGACACTGTCAGCGGCATCGCGGCGCAGTTCGGGCTGCGCACCGCCGACGTGCTCGGCCGCAACGGCCTCTCGCGCGAGTCGATCATCCACCCCGGCCAGGTGCTGCGCCTGCTCGCCCCCTCGGCTGCGCCCGGCGCACCGGCGCAGCCGGCACCCGCCGGCGTGCACACCGTCGTCTCGGGCGACACCATCAGCGCCATCGCGGCGCGCTACGGGCACACCACCGACGCAGTGCTGAACGCGAACGGCATGACGCGCGCCTCGATCATCTACCCCGGCCAGCGCGTCGCGCTCCCGGGCGCGGCCGCCCCGGCCGCGGCGACGCCCGCCGCTCCCCCGGCACCGGCGGCCGCCACGCACACCGTCGTCTCGGGCGACACCATCAGCGCGATCGCGCGGCGCTACGGCACGACGACCGACGCCGTGCTGGGGGCCAATGGCCTCTCGCGCGCCTCGATCATCTACCCCGGCCAGCGCATCGTGCTGCCGAGCGCCCCCGCGGCGCCCGCGGCGCAGGCGACGCCGGCCTCGGCCCCTGGGCTCGACGCCGAGCAGGTCGCGAACGCGCAGCTGATCATCCGCGTCGGCCGCGAGCTGGGCGTCAGCGACCGCGGCCTGCAGATCGCGCTCGCCACGGCGATGCAGGAATCGTGGCTGCGCAACCTCGACTGGGGCGACCGCGACTCGCTCGGACTGTTCCAGCAGCGCCCGAGCCACGGCTGGGGCACCCCCGAGCAGGTGCGTGACCCTGAGCACGCCACCCGGGCCTTCTTCGGCGGCCCCGGCGATCCGAACGGCAACCGCACTCGCGGCCTCCTCGACTACGCGGGCTGGGAGCAGCTCAGCCTGACCGAGGCCGCGCAGGCCGTGCAGATCTCGGCCTACCCCGACCGCTACGCCCGCTGGGAGGCCCCGGCGGCCGCGTGGCTCGCGGCCCTCGGCTGATCCGCGGCGTGCGCTTCCCCCATCCGATGCCGGCGAGCCCGGTACGGCGAGCGGGCATCGGCCCGCGACATCCGTAGACTTTCACCGTGTCATCCAGCCAGCAGACCGACCCGATGATCGGCCGTCTCGTCGACGGTCGCTATCGGGTGCGCGCGCGCATCGCGCGCGGCGGCATGGCCACCGTGTACGTGGCGACCGATCTGCGCCTCGAGCGGCGCGTGGCCCTCAAGGTCATGCACGCCCATCTCAGCGACGACTCCGTGTTTCAGAGCCGCTTCATCCAGGAGGCCCGCTCGGCGGCGCGGCTGGCCGATCCGCACGTGGTCAACGTGTTCGATCAGGGGCAGGATCGCGACATGGCCTACCTGGTCATGGAGTACCTGCCGGGGATCACCCTGCGCGAGCTGCTGCGCGAGCAGAAGAAGCTCAGCGTGCAGCAGACGGTGACGATCATGGATGCGATCCTCGGCGGGCTCGCCGCGGCGCACCGCGCGGGCATCGTGCATCGCGACGTGAAGCCCGAGAACGTGCTCCTCGCCGAGGACGGGCGCATCAAGATCGGCGATTTCGGTCTCGCCCGCGCGACCACCGCGAACACCGCGACCGGGCAGATGCTGCTCGGCACCATCGCCTACCTCGCCCCCGAGCTGGTCACCCGCGGCCAGGCCGACGCCCGCAGCGACATCTACGCGCTCGGCATCATGCTCTACGAGATGCTCACCGGCGAGCAGCCGTTCAAGGGCGAGCAGCCGATGCAGATCGCCTATCAGCACGCGACCGACAAGGTGCCGCGCCCGAGCGCGCGCGCGAGCGGCATCCCCGAAGAGCTCGACGAGCTGGTCCTGTGGGCCACCGAGCGCGAACCCGATGACCGTCCCGTCGACGCGCAGGCCATGCTCGACCGCCTGCGCGAGATCGAGCGCTCCCTCGGTGTCACCCCGCTCACCCGCGGCGTCGGCTCGACCGCAGGGGTGCCGATCGTCGAGGACTACGGCTCCGGCGAAGTCACCCGCGTGCTCCCCGGGGGAATGATCGACGCCGCGCCGGCTCCCGTGGCCGCCGCGCTCGACAACTCGGGCCGCCTGCGCCAGCGCACGCGGCGCCGGGCCGGCCGCGGCGCGGCCCTGCTCGTGCTCGTCCTGCTGCTCGCCGTGGCCGCGGGCACCGTCGGCTGGTGGTTCGGCTCCGGCCCCGGCTCGCTCATCTCGGTGCCCGATGTCGCGGGCGTCACGTACGACGACGCCGCGGTGCAGCTTGACGAGGCGGGACTCACCCCCGTCCGTGTGGATGCCTCCGACTACGACGTGCCCGCCGGCACCGTGATCCGCACCGACCCCGCCACCGGCGTCCGACTCGAGCGCGAGGCCCAGGTCTCGGTCGTCGTGTCGACGGGCCCGGCGATGCACACCATCCCGACACTGCTCGGCATGGCCTCGACCACCGCCCACGGCACGCTCCAGGCGGATCGCATCATCGTCACCGAGCCGATGCTCGAGGAGTTCTCGGATGCCGAGTCCGGCACCGTGATCGCGGCGACGCGCACCCCGCGCGACGGCGGCGAGCCGGTGGGCTTCGGCGAGGGCGGCGACGCCTTCGAGGGCGACGAGGTCACGCTGACGATCTCGCTCGGGCCCGTGCCCGCGGTCGCCGGCGACACGGTCGACGCCGCGACCGCGAAGCTGCGCGACGTCGGGCTCGAGATCGCCTCTGAGCGCACGGAGGTCTTCAGCGACACCGTCAAGGCGGGCCTCGTGCTCGAGATCGCTCCCCGCGACGGCGGCGGCAACTGGCGCCCCGGCGACGCCGTCACGCTCGTGGTCTCGAAGGGCCCGCAGCCCTTCCCCATCCCGGACGTGAAGGGGATGACCCGCGATCAGGCCAAGCGCGCGCTCGAGGCGCAGGGGTTCAAGGCCACCTGGGCGGTCTTCTGGGGCGCCATCCCGAACGACCTCACGCGGGTCGCGAGCATGGACCCCGGTGCCGGCTCCGAGCGCCCCAAGGGCACCGAGGTGTACCTGCAGCTGACCGCGTCCGGCTGACACCATCGACCCTCGGGCCGTGTCAACGGGATCGCGCTGACGCGACGGCCGCATGACGCCCGCGCGGGCGGAGTCCCGCAGGCCGCAGTCCCGAACTGCGCATGCCGCATGGCGCAGATGCAGATGCACGCCGCATGGCGCAGATGCAGATGCAGATGCACGCCGCACGCCGCCGACGCTCGGCCGTCGGCCGTCTGCCGCGGCCACCGGGCAGCACGCCCTCCACGAGCACGCGACGCCGGCCCACCGCGAGTGCGATGGGCCGGCGTCGTGCTGGTCTCGGGCGGCTAGCGCGCGCGCAGCTCCTCGGCGACCAGGAAGGCCAGCTCGAGCGACTGCTTGTGGTTCAGGCGCGGGTCGCACAGCGACTCGTAGCGCGTGGCCAGGGTCTCCTCGTCGATCATCTCGGCGCCGCCCAGGCACTCGGTCACGTCGTCGCCCGTGAGCTCGACGTGGATGCCGCCCGGGTGCGTGCCGACCGCGCGGTGCGACTCGAAGAAGCCCCGCACCTCGTCGACCACGTCCTCGAAGCGGCGCGTCTTGTAGCCGTTGGGGGTCGTGATGCCGTTGCCGTGCATCGGGTCGGTGACCCACAGCGGGGTCGCGCCGTACTCCTTGGTGGCCTCCAGCAGCGCGGGCAGCGCGTCGCGGATCTTGCCGGCGCCCATGCGCGTGATGAACGTCAGCCGGCCGGGCTCACGCTCGGGGTCGAGCTTGTCGATCAGGCGGTGCACCGTGTCTGGCGTGGTCGTGGGGCCGAGCTTGACGCCGATGGGGTTGCGCACCCGCGAGAAGTAGTCGACGTGCGCGCCGTCGAGGTCGCGCGTGCGCTCGCCGATCCACAGGAAGTGGGCCGAGGTGTTGTACGGCGTGCCCGTGCGCGAGTCGATGCGCGTCATCGGGCGCTCGTAGTCCATCAGCAGCCCCTCGTGGCCCGTGTAGAACTCGACGCGACGCAGCTCGTCGAAGTCGGCGCCCGCCGCCTCCATGAACTTGATCGCGCGGTCGATCTCGCCGGCGAGCTGCTCGTAGCGGCGGTTGGCCGGGTTCTTCGCGAAGCCGCGGTTCCAGCTGTGCACCTCGCGCAGATCGGCGAAGCCGCCCTGCGTGAACGCGCGAATGAGATTGAGGGTGGATGCCGCGGTGTGGTAGCCGCGCAGCAGCCGGGAGGGGTCGGCCGCCCGCGACTCCGGCGTGAAGTCGTAGCCGTTGACGATGTCGCCGCGGTACGCGGGCAGCGTGACATCGCCGCGGGTCTCGGTGTCGCTGGAGCGCGGCTTGGCGAACTGCCCCGCCATGCGGCCCATCTTGACGACGGGCATCGAGGCGCCGTAGGTGAGCACGACCGCCATCTGCAGCACCGTCTTGACGCGGTCGCGGATCTGATCGGCGGTGGCGCCCGCGAAGGTCTCGGCGCAGTCGCCGCCTTGCAGCAGGAACGCCTTTCCGGACGCGGCCTTCGCAAGGCGATCCTTGAGCGTGTCGACCTCGCCGGCGAACACGAGCGGCGGCAGCGAGGCGATCTCCGTCGACACCGCCTCGACCGCCGCGGTGTCGGCCCACGACGGCTGCTGCTTGATCGGCAGGCTGCGCCAATAGTCCAGACCCTCGATCACCTGTTCGCTGGGACGAAGGGCCTGATCGGCGAGCTGCGACACGGGCGTGGTTCCTATTCTCTGCGGAGGTCTGGCGCAAGGCTGCGCACGCGACGAGTCTACCGCGGAACCTCGAGGCCAGCGCCGGCCGCGGCTCGGGGCGGGCCGCGGCCGGATCCCGCTCGGCGTGGACCTACCGGCCGGCTGCGCGATCCTGCCCCGAGGCGGCGATCCGCTCCTTGACCGCGGAGGCGTAGACGTCGTCGTACTCCTGCTCCCCCAGCCCCTGCAGCGCCACCATGATCTCGTCGGTGATCGAGCGCAGCACGAAGCGGTCGCCCTCCATCCCCGCGAATCGCGAGAAATCGAGCGGCTCGCCGATCACGATGCCCACGCGGCCCACGCGGGGCAGGGTGCGACCGATCGGCATGACCTTCTCGGTGTCGACCATGACGAGCGGCACCACGGGCACGCCAGCCTCGACGGCCATGCGCGCGAGTCCGGTCCGGCCGCGATACAGCTTGCTGTCGGGGCTGCGGGTGCCCTCGGGGTAGATGCCGAGCAGGTCGCCGCGACCGAGCACCATCAGCCCTGTGTTGAGCGAGGCCTCGGATGCCTTCCCCCCGGAGCGGTCGATCGGGATCTGCCCCGTGAGCTTCATGAAGTTGCGCGTGGCCCAGCCCTTGAGGCCCCGGCCGGTGAAGTAGTCGCTCTTCGCGAGGAAGGAGACGGGTCGGTCGATCATGAGCGGCAGGAAGATCGAGTCGCTCACCGAGAGGTGATTGCTCGCGAGGATCGCCGCGCCGTGCGCCGGGATGTGCTCGCTGCCGACGACCCAGGGCCGAAAGACGGCCCGCACGATCGGGCCGACCACGACGTACTTCATGAACCAGTAAAACATTGCACTCCCGAGAACACCGGACTCCAGCATGCCGCGCCGGGGCGCTACGTGCGAGCCTGACGCGCCAGATCGGCCGCGCCGATCAGGCCGGCGTCGTTCTCCAGCTCGGCGATGGCGATGGTCGCGGCGGGCCGAAACCCACGCGCCGGCAGGTGCGCGCGGTACGACTCCTCGATCGGCGCGCGCAGGTGCTCGCCCAGCTGCGCGACGCCGCCGCCGATCACGAACACCTCCGGATCGAGCGTCGCCGTGAGCTGTGCGCAGGTCTCACCCAGGGCGGATCCCACGATCCGCACCGCCTCGCGCGCACCGGGGTCGTCCTGCCGCACGAGCTCCGAGATCGTCTGTCCGCTCAGCCGGCCGCGTTCGGTGCGCGCGGCGGCCAGGCCGATCCCGATCCCGCGGGCGTCGGCGATCTCGTTCGCGATGCGCTGCAGCGCGCGACCGGAGGCGTACTGCTCGATGCAGCCGCGCTGCCCGCAGCCGCAGGGCAGGCCGTCGCGGATGTGGCGCGTGTGGCCGAGCTCGCCCGCGACCCCGCTGCCTCCACGGTACAGGCGACCGTCGACCACGACGGCGCCCCCGACGCCGGTGCCGATGGTCAGCATGACGAAGTGCGCGAAGCCGCGCCCCGCGCCGAAATGGTACTCCGCCCAGCCCGCGGCGTTGGCGTCGTTCTCGATCACGACGGGCAGCGCCAGTCGCTGTTCGAGGCGGTGGCGCATCTCGTCGTTGCGCCACGGGATGTTCACGCCGAAGTAGATCCTCGAGCGATCGCTGTCGATGAACCCGGCCGCCGCGATCCCGACGGCGGCGACCTCGTGCTCGGCGCGCAGGTCGGCGACCATCCGCTCGATGGCCGCGTCGATGTCGCCGACCCCCGAAGGCGTCGCGACGCGCGTGTACCCGAGCACGGCGCCGCGCTCGTCGACCACGCCGCCGGCGATCTTGGTGCCCCCGATATCGATGCCGACCGTCAGCACTGCCCCTCCTCGCTCGTCGCCTGCGCATTCCGCGGGCGTAGGCACGGATGCCCAAGCCCACACCCGCGCAGTCTACTGCCGGGCCCGCGCACAGGGCAGGGGCCCGGGGCGCCCGCCCGCCGCGCGCACCCTGAGACTGTGTGTCGGGCATTGCGCGACCGGGTTTCATCGCGTCTCGACCGCGATCACCCGGAAATCGCGCGGCCGCCGGGTATAGTGACCGAACACCCGACCGCCATCAGCACCCTGTCGGTACCGAAGGAGTTACCGTGATCCAATTCGAAGTCCCCGCGCTCGTCCCGGCCGACCCGAACGCCAACGTCACCGACCTGCTCGTCGAGCGCGTGAAGACCACGCCGAACCTCGCCCTGTTCGCGGTTCCCGAGGGCGCCGGCTGGCGCGACATCACCGCCGCCGAGTTCCAGCGGCAGGTCATCGCGCTCGCGAAGGGCTTCGTGGCCTCCGGCATCCAGCCCGGCGACAAGGTCGGGTTCCTCGCCCGCACCACCTACGAGTGGTCGCTCGTCGACTTCGCCCTGTTCTACACCGGTGCGGTGATGGTGCCGATCTACGAGACGAGCGCGCCCGCGCAGATTCGCTGGAACATGGAGGACTCGGGCGCGATCGCGCTCATCGTCGAGTCGCCCGCGCACTCCGCGCGCCTCGCGGAGGTGCGCGCCGAGCTCCCGCTGCTGCGCGAGGTGTGGCACCTGCACGAGGGCGCGATCGAGCACCTCGTCGCGGCGGGCGCCGACGTCGCCGACGAGGAGATTGAGCGCCGGCGCACGCTGGCCAACGCCGACGACATCGCGACGCTCATCTACACCTCCGGGTCGATGGGCCGCCCGAAGGGCTGCGTCCTGACGCACTCGAACTTCGTCGAGCTCAGCCGCAACTCGGCGCTGGCGCTGAAGGAGGTGGTGTCGCTGCCGAACTCGTCGACGCTGCTGTTCATCACCACCGCGCACGTGTTCGCTCGCTTCATCTCGATCCTCAACATCCACGCGGGCGTGCGCACCGGCCACGAGCCCGACACCTCGAACCTGCTGCCCGCGCTGGCGAGCTTCAAGCCGACCTTCCTGCTCGCGGTGCCCCGCGTGTTCGAGAAGGTGTACAACGCGTCGGAGCAGAAGGCCGAGGGCGAGGGCAAGGGCAAGATCTTCCGCATGGCCGCGGCCACGGCCATCGAGCACTCGCGCCTGAGCGAGGCCGGCGAGAAGATCCCGTTCGGCACGCGGGTGAAGTTCGCCCTGTTCGACAAGCTCGTCTACGCGAAGCTGCGCGCGGCGATGGGCGGCCGCGTGACGTACGCCGTCTCGGGCTCCGCGCCGCTCGGTGAACGCCTCGGCCACTTCTTCCACAGCCTCGGCATCGTGATCCTCGAGGGCTACGGCCTCACCGAGACCACCGCGCCCGCGACCGTGAACCTCGCGCACAAGTCGAAGATCGGCACCGTCGGCCCCGCCCTGCCGGGCGTCGGCGTGCGCATCGATGACGAGGGCGAGATCTCGATTCGCGGCATCAACGTGTTCAAGGAGTACTGGCGCAATCCCGAGGCCACGGCCGCGTCGTTCGACGACGGCTGGTTCAAGACCGGTGACCTCGGTGCGTTCGACAGCGACGGCTTCCTCACGGTGACCGGACGCATCAAGGAGCTCATCGTCACCGCCGGCGGCAAGAACGTCGCCCCCGCCGCGCTCGAGGACCCGATCCGCGCCAACCCGATCGTCGGCCAGGTCGTCGCCGTCGGCGACCAGAAGCCGTTCATCGGAGCCCTGGTCACCCTCGACACCGAGATGCTGCCGACCTGGCTCGCCAACAGCAAGCTCGACGCGAACATGCCGCTCGAGCAGGCGGTCGTGCACCCGGCCGTGCGCGCCGAGGTGCAGCGCGCCATCGACGCTGCCAACTCGCAGGTGTCGCGGGCCGAGTCGATCCGCAAGTTCACCATCCTGCCGACGGAGTGGACCGAGGCCAGCGGCCACCTCACGCCCAAGCTCAGCATCAAGCGCGGCGTGATCCTGAAGGACTTCTCCGAGGCGGTCGAGGAGCTCTACCACGTGCCGGTCGAGACCACGAACGTGTCGATCTAGCCGCACGCGCCAGCACAGCGCATGCGAAGCGCCCCGTGACACGTGTCACGGGGCGCTTCGCATGCGGCGCCGCCACGGACGGCGCACGGGGCGGGATGCCGCCTAGAACCAGCTGCTCTCGCGAACCTCGCGCATCGCGATGCGGCGCTGCTCGGCCGAGAGCCGCTCGAGGTAGAGCATGCCGTCGAGATGGTCGGTCTCGTGCTGGAGCGCCTGCGCCATGAGCCCCTCGCCCGAGAGCTCGATCTCGTTGCCGTCGAGGTCGATCCCGACGACCCGCGCGAACGGGTAGCGCAGCGCGGGGTGCCACAGCTCAGGCACCGAGAGGCATCCCTCCTGCACGTAGTCGGGCTCGCCCGAGACCTCGACCAGCCGCGGGTTCAGCACGTAGCCGACCGCGCCGTCGATGTTGTAGCTGAACGCGCGAAGCCCCACCCCGATCTGCGGCGCCGCGACCCCGGCGCGACCGGGCAGCTCCACGGTCTCGATGAGGTCGGTGACAAGCGCGCGGACGCCGTCGTCGATGACCGTGATCTCGGCGCACGGCGCCTTCAGGACGGGATCGCCGAAGGTGCGGATCGCTCGAATCGCCATGCGCTACGCCGCCGGCTGCAGGGCGCGCAGGCCCTCGATGACCTTGGCCGCGAGCGTGCGGGCGGCCAGACGGGTCTCGGGGCTCAGCTCGGCGAAGCGGATGGCGCTGCCGGCGGCGATCTGCGGATCGTATGGAACGCGGACGACCTCGCGGACGCGCGTGCGGAAGTGCGACTCGACCTCGCCCTGGCGCACCACCGACGCGCCGGGGCGCGCGGTGTTCAGCACCACGATGGCGCCGCGCACGAGCGCCTCGAAGCCATTGGTCTCAAGCCAGGTCAGCGTCTCGGAAGCGAGGCGCGCCTCGTCGACGCTCATGCCCGCGACGACGACCAGCTGATCCGCCGCCTCAAGCGTCGCACCCATCACGGAGTGCACGATGCCGGTGCCTGTGTCGGTGAGCACGAGCGAGTAGTAGTGCGCGGCGATGTCGGCCACGTGACGGTAGTCCTCGTCACTGAACGCCTCGCTCACGTGCGGGTCGGTCTCGGACGCGAGCACGTCCAGGCGCGTCGCGTCTCGGGTGACGATCGTCGAGATGTCGGCATAGCCGTGCACCTGCTCGCGCCCGCGCACCAGGTCGCGCACGGTCTTGCCGCTCGGCCGATCGATGCGCTCCGAGAGCGTGCCGCGGTCGGGGTTCGCGTCGACGGCGATGACCCGGTCGTCGCGCGCGTCGGCGAGCGCCATGCCGAGCAGCGTGGTGATCGTCGTCTTGCCGACGCCGCCCTTGCGCGAGAGCACCGGCACGAAGCGGGCGCCGCCCGCGAGCGGCGCGGCGATCTGCTGATCGAGCTCCTTGCGCGCCTGCGCCTTCTTGCTCAGGCCGAGGTTGATGCGACGCCCCGAGAGCGAGTACACGAGCTGGCGCCACGGCCCCTCGGGCTCGGGGCGAACGAGGCGCTGCGGATCGAGCAGGCGGTCGGAGGTGAGCAGATCGGCCGTCTCGCGCTCGGCGCTGGCGAGGTCATCGAGGCGCTTCGACGCCATCGGGTTCGGCTCGGGTCGCGTCGCGACGCGCTCGAGTTCGTGCGCGGCGCGAGCGGCGGGCTGGGGGGCGGGAGTCAGTTCGGACACATCCTCATTGTGACGGACGATCGCGCCGTCGGGTCGGGTGGATGCCTCGGCGTCGGCCTCGGCTGCAGGCGCCTCGTCGATCTCGGGGTCTTCGACGATGACCGCGTCCTCGACCGTCTCGCCTTCGAGCGTGTCGTCTTCGGGCGCGCCGGCGACGGCGTCGCCTTCGTCGTCGTCACGGGCTGCCCCGTCGTCATCGACGAGGCTGACCGTCACCGCGGCCGCGTCGCCCTCGAGCGGCGCCGCTTCCTCGACGAGCACTGCATCGACGAGCACTGCGCCATCGATGCGCGCCGCGTCGTCGGCAGCAGCCGCGCGGCCCTCGTCCCCATCGCCGGCATCGCCGTCGTCGAGGCCGTGCCCTGCAGCGTGTGCGTCGTCGTCCACGAGCGTCGCCTCCACCGCGGCGTCGAGCGTGCCGGCGACCAGCGAGTCGAACGACAGCTCGATGCTGTCGTCGACGACGTCGCCCTCGTCGTCGTCATCGTCGTCGCTGGGCAGCTCGACGGCCAGGTGCGCCGTCGCGGCGCCGAGCAACGGAATGCTGATGGTGTCGGGGTTGCCGACATCGCTCAGCACTCCGGGGTCGTCGTCCTCCGGCGGGCTGGCATCGTGCGTGTTCGTGGTCAAGGTGCAGGCTCCAAAACAGTCGCCCTTGTGCGGGGCAGGGGGCGAATGCCCCGCACAAGGCTAGTGCGCTGAGCGGATGACCACCAAAAGATCGCCCGCCTCCACCTGCTGCGTGGCGTCGATCGCGAGTCGTTCGACGACCCCGTCGATGGGCGCGGTGATGGCGGCCTCCATCTTCATCGCCTCGATGGATGCCACGGGCTGACCCGCGACGACCGCGTCACCGACGACCGCCTGCAGCGTCACGACACCGGAGAACGGCGCGGCCACCTGCCCCCGCTGGCTGTTGTCGGCCTTCTCGGCGTGGCGCGAGTCGATCTCGACGCTGCGGTCGCGCGCATACACCGGGCGCAGCTGACCGTTGAGCGTGGTCATGACGGTGCGCATGCCCTTTGCGTCCACGTCGCCGATCGCCTCGAGCCCGACGTACAGGCGCACGCCCTTCTCGATCTCGACCACGTGCTCCTCGCCCTGCGTCAGCCCGTAGAGGTAGTCGGCGGTCTCGAGCGTCGACAGATCGCCGAACACCTCGCGCACCTGCGCGAGGCTGCGCGTCGGCGCCGGGAACAGCAGCCGGTTCAGGGCGTCGCGCCGGGTCGCCGAATCGGCGTGCAGCGCGGCCTCGTCCTCCGCCGTGATCGGGGCGACCTCGATGCGCGCGTCGCGCCCGGCCAGCACCTTGGAACGGAACGGCTCGGGCCACCCGCCGGGCAGCTCGCCGAGCTCTCCCGCCATGAACCCGACGACTGAGTCCGGCACGTCGTATCGCTCGGGATGCGCCTCGAAGTCACGCGGGTCGGCGCGCACCGCCGCGAGGTACAGGGCGAGGTCGCCGACGACCTTCGACGAGGGCGTCACCTTCGGGATGCGACCGAGGATCCCGTTCGCCGCCGCGTACATGTCCTCGATCAGCTCGAAGTCATCGGCGAGGCCGAGCGCGATCGCCTGCTGGCGCAGGTTCGACAGCTGTCCGCCCGGGATCTCGTGCCGGTAGACGCGTCCGGTCGGCCCCGCGAGCCCCGACTCGAACGGCCGGTACAGCGCACGCACCGCCTCCCAGTACGACTCGAGGTCAGACACCTTGGCAAGATCGATGCCGGTGTCGCGTTCGGTGTGCGCGAGCGCGGCCACCAGCGACGAGAACGAGGGCTGGCTGGTGGTGCCCGCCATCGGCGCGGACGCGACGTCGACCGCGTCGGCCCCGGCGCTCGCCGCGGCCAGCAGGGTCGCCAGCTGACCGCCGGGGGTGTCGTGCGTGTGCACGTGCACGGGCAGGTCGAAGCGCTCGCGGAGCGCGGCGACGAGGGTGGATGCCGCGGCCGGGCGCAGCAGCCCCGCCATGTCTTTGATCGCCAGCACGTGCGCGCCCGCGCCCACGATCTGCTCGGCCAGGCGCAGGTAGTAGTCGAGCGTGTAGAGCGTCTCGCCGGGGTTGAGCAGGTCGCCCGTGTAGCAGAGGGCGACCTCGGCGACGGTCGTGCCGGTCGCGCGGACGGCGTCGATCGCCGGCCGCATCTGCTCGACGTCATTGAGCGCATCGAAGATGCGGAAGATGTCGACGCCTGTGGCGGCCGCCTCGCGCACGAACGCGTCGGTGACCTCGGTCGGGTAGGGCGTGTAGCCCACCGTGTTGCGGCCACGCAGCAGCATCTGCAGAGCGATGTTCGGCATCGTCGCCCGCAGCTTCGCCAGCCGATCCCACGGGTCTTCGCCCAGGAAGCGCAGGGCGACGTCGTACGTCGCCCCGCCCCAGGCCTCCACCGAGAGCAGCTCGGGCGTGAGGCGGGCCACATACGGCGCGACGATCTCGAGATCGCGGGTGCGCACGCGGGTGGCAAGCAGCGATTGGTGCGCGTCGCGGAACGTCGTCTCGGTCACGGCGAGCGCCTTCTGCTCGCGCAGGGCGCGGGCGAAGCCCTCGGGCCCGAGCGCGAGCAGCCGCTGCCGCGAGCCCGCCGGCGCGGGCTGCGCGAGATCCAGCGTCGGCAGCTTGGCCGCGGGGCTCACCGAGATCGGGTTGAGCCCGTTCGGCTTGTTCACCGTGACGTCGACGAGCCAGCTGAGCAGCTTCGTGCCGCGGTCCTTCGACTCGCGGCCGCGAAGCAGCTCGGGGCGCTCATCGATGAACGCCGTGCTGAGGTCGCCCGCGACGAACGTCGGGTCGTCGAGGACCGCCTGCAGGAACGGGATGTTCGTTGCGACGCCGCGGATGCGGAACTCGGCCAGCGCGCGACGCGAGCGGCTCACCGCCGTCGCATAGTCGCGGCCGCGGCACGTGAGCTTGGCGAGCATCGAATCGAAGTACGGGCTGATCTGCGCACCGGGGTTGATGGTGCCGCCGTCCAGGCGCACCCCCGCGCCGCCGGGCGAGCGATACGTGGTGATCTTGCCCGTGTCGGGACGGAACCCCTGCGTGGGGTCCTCCGTGGTGATGCGGCACTGCAGGGCGAAGCCGCGCTGATGGATCTGCCCCTGCGCCAGCCCCAGCTCGCGCAGGCTCTCGCCCGCGGCGATGCGCATCTGCGCCTGCACCAGATCGACATCTGTGATCTCCTCGGTGACCGTGTGCTCGACCTGGATGCGGGGGTTCATCTCGATGAACACATGCGAGCCCGCGCGCTCCCCCGCCGTGTCGACGAGAAACTCGACGGTGCCGGCGTTGCTGTACCCGATGGAGCGCGCGAACGCCACCGCGTCGCGGTGCAGCGCGGTGCGCAGCTCGTCCGAGATGTTCGGGGCCGGGGCGATCTCGATCACCTTCTGGTGCCGGCGCTGCACCGAGCAGTCGCGCTCGAACAGATGCACCGTGTCGCCCTGTGCGTCGGCGAGGATCTGCACCTCGATGTGCCGCGGCCGCAGGACCGCCTGCTCGAGGAACATGGTGGGATCGCCGAACGCGCTGTCGGCCTCGCGCATGGCCTCGGTCAGCGCCGCCTCGAGGTCTTCGGCGCGTTCGACCCGGCGCATCCCACGCCCGCCGCCACCGGCGACCGCCTTCGCGAACAGCGGAAAGCCGATCTCGTCGGCGCCGGCGAGCAGCGCCGCGACGTCTCGCGACGCAGGCGTCGACGCCAGCACGGGCACGCCCGCCGCGATCGCGCGCTCCTTGGCTGCGACCTTGTTGCCCGCCATCTCGAGCACGCCGGCCGGGGGTCCGATGAAGGCGATGCCGTTCGCGGCGGCCTTGGCCGCGAGCTCGGGGTTCTCGGCGAGGAATCCGTAGCCCGGGTAGATGGCGTCGGCGCCCGACTCGAGGGCGACCCGAATGATCTCGTCGACGTCGAGGTAGGCGCGGACGGGGTGCCCGATCTCACCGATCTGATAGGCCTCATCCGCCTTCAGGCGGTGCAGGGAATTGCGGTCCTCGAAGGGGAACACCGCGACGGTCCGGGCACCCAGTTCGTAGGCGGCCCGGAAGGCACGAATCGCGATCTCCCCGCGGTTGGCGACGAGAATTTTGCTGAACATTCCAGCCTTTCGGGCTTATCTGCTCGGTGTGGGTTGTGTGTGCATCCAGCCTAGTGAAGGTAACGTTGTGGATTGTGCACGTACTTAGCGTTAGCTCACTCAAGGGCGGAGTCGGAAAGACGACGGTGACCCTCGGTCTCGCGTCTGCCGCTTTTTCGAGGGGCGTCCGGACGCTCGTCGTCGATCTCGACCCCCAGTCGGATGTGTCGACCGGGATGGACATCCAGGTGGCCGGCCGCCTGAACGTGGCCGATGTGCTCGCCAACCCCAAGGAGAAGGTCGTCCGTCAGGCGATCACCTCGAGCGGCTGGGCGAAGGCGCACCCCGGCACGATCGATGTGATGATCGGCAGCCCCTCGGCCATCAACTTCGACGGCCCGCACCCCAGCGTGCGCGACGTCTGGAAGCTCGAGGAGGCGCTCGCCACGATCGAGAACGACTACGACCTCGTGCTCATCGACTGCGCTCCCTCGCTCAACGCGCTCACCCGGACCGCCTGGGCGGCGAGCGACCGCGTCGTGGTCGTCACCGAGCCGGGGCTGTTCTCGGTCGCCGCCGCCGACCGCGCGCTCCGCGCGATCGAGGAGATCCGCCGCGGGCTCAGCCCTCGACTGCAGCCGCTCGGCATCGTGGTCAATCGCGTGCGCCCGCAGTCGATCGAGCACCAGTTCCGCATCAAGGAGCTGCGCGACATGTTCGGCCCGCTGGTGCTCTCGCCCCAGCTGCCGGAGCGCACCTCGCTGCAGCAGGCGCAGGGCGCGGCCAAGCCCCTGCACATCTGGCCGGGCGACTCGGCGCAGGAGCTTGCGGCCGACTTCGATGCCCTCCTCGAGCGCATCCTGCGCACGGGGCGGATCACCGCCCCCGACGAGGCGCAGCGCCCGTAGCGAGTCGCAGGAGCGGCCCGGCTGGTTCGGCCCGGCAGCTTCAGCGTGCCGTCACGGTGCGCATTCGCGCACAGCGCCGACCGAGCGCGCAACGGCAGGCGCACAGCCCGCCGCACGGCGACGCCGGCCGCGACGCGCTCAGCGGCGGCACGAATGCGCCGGCGCCCGCGCTCGGACGCGCGTGGCGAGCGTTCGTGCCGATCAGGCCGTGCGGACCGCGCGGCGAGCGGCGAGCTCGTCCATCGGGTCGGGCGTCTGCGGGTCGAACTCGACGAGGGTGGTCTCGACCTCGCGGAGCACCTTGCCGACGGCGATGCCGAACACACCCTGGCCGCGGCTCACGAGGTCGATGACCTCGTCGTTCGAGGTGCACAGGTAGACGCTGGCACCGTCGCTCATGAGCGTGGTGCCTGCGAGATCGTGGATGCCGGCCGCGCGCAGCTGCTCGACGGCCGTCCGGATCTGCTGGAGCGAGATCCCGGTGTCGAGCAGTCGCTTGACGAGCTTGAGCACGAGGATGTCGCGAAAGCCGTACAGGCGCTGCGAGCCGGAGCCGTTAGCCCCGCGCACGGTCGGCTGCACCAGTTCGGTGCGCGCCCAGTAGTCGAGCTGGCGGTAGGTGATGCCGGCGGCGCGCGCCGCGACGGCCCCGCGATACCCGGTCTCGTTGTCGATGTCGAGCATACCGTCGGTGAACAGCAGGTCGGCATCGAATCGATGCGTGCTGACCGGATCGCTTCCGCGCATCCTCGTGCCTCCCCTGTGTCAAGTGCTCGGCGGGCGCCTCCCCCGGCCTCCCCCCACGCTATCGGGGAGGAGATGCGGCGGCTGTGACATCCGTCGAATGAAGATCGGCGTGTCGGCTCTGCCCGTCTCAGCAGTGTACGCCCTCGCCCGCGCGCGGGCTCTGCGACGTGGCGGCGGCTACTGGAACAGCCGCGCCATGGCCAGTGCCACGAACGCCTGGCGCATGTCGTCGAGGCGACGCGCCAGCTCGGGCGCGAGCTCGTTGGCCTTCGCCCGGCTGCCCGCATCGGGTCGGCGCAGCAGGGTTGCCAGCGAGGATTCGATGAGGGCGACGTCGCGCTCGGCGCTCGCGCGCATCGCGCGCAGGTGGCGCGGCTCGATTCCGTGACGCTCGAGGGCGACAAGCGCGCGCAGCATCGACACCGTCTCCTCGCCGAAGGTCTCTGCCGGGGCGATGAGCCCGGTGCTGATCGCGTCGTTCAGCAGCTGCGGCGCGGCCCCCGTGGTGCTGAGCAGGTCGGCGCGCCGGTAGCGGCGCCCCGCGGGAATGATCGTCGGCGGGGGCTCCTGGCTCTGCCCTGGGTGCGCGGGGTTGCGACCCGCGTCGATGTCGCCGAGGTACTCGCGGATGACGCTGATCGGCAGGTAGTGGTCGCGCTGAAGGGTGAGCGCGACGCGGAGCCGCTCGACGTCGGCCGGCGAGAACTTGCGATAGCCGGAATCGGTGCGCGACGGCGTGACGATGCCCTGCACCTCGAGGAAGCGCAGCTTCGACGCCGACAGCTTCGGGAACTCTGGCATCAGCCTCGCCAGCACCTGACCGATGCTCAGCAGTGCTGCCGCTGCGGCGTCTTCTCGTGACGCGGTGGCCGACATCCGTCGCGGCCTAGCCCGCGGCCTGTGGCAGGTCGCGCGGCGAGACGAAGAAGGTGAGACGGAACTTGCCGATGCGCACCTCGGAGCCGTTGGAGAGCACGCCACGGTCGAGGCGCTCGCCGTTGAGATAGGTCCCGTTGAGCGAGCGCTGGTCGACGATCTCGAATGCGGCGCCCGCACGCACCACCTGGGCGTGGCGGCGCGAGACCGTCACGTCGTCGAAGAAGATGTCTGCCTCGGGGTGCCGCCCGACGGTCGTGACGTCGCTGTCGAGGAGGTAGCGGGCACCGGCGGTCGGGCCCGAACGCACGAGGAACAGCGCCGCACCGGCCGGGAGCGCGGCGATCGAGTCGCGCTCGGCGGCGGTGAGGTCCGAGCCGAAGGGCACGAAAGACAGATCCGAATCGTGGCCGAAGGTCTGCGTTGTGTCGTGCATGCCCGTCGCCGGCGCCGATGCGTCATGCCCCGCGCGCAGCACGTCGTCGCGACCCTGCTCATCCGATCCAGACACTGTGTCCCCCTCTCCATTCAAGACTAGTGGATGCCCCGGGCCGACGCTCAAGATCATCCCCAGCCCCGGCCCGGGCGGGGCTTGCCGGCACGGATCGCTAGGCTGGCGGCATGCATCTCGCCCGTCGCCTCTCCCCGGTTCTCGTCGCGGCTTTCACCCTGGTCGCGGCGATCGCCGTGTTCGCCACGCCCGCGTCGCCCGCCTGGGCGCACGATGCGCTGGCCACCTCCGATCCCGCGGCCGACTCCGTGCTCGATGCGGCGCCCGAGGCGATCACCCTCACGTTCACCGCCGAGCTGCTCGGCGACGGCGGCGCGAACGCGGTCGTCGTCACCGATCAGTCGGGCGCGCAGGTGCAGGCGGGCGCCCCGATCGTCGATGGCGCGGTCCTCACCCAGCCGATGGCGCCCGATGCCGGGAACGGCGCATTCAGCGTGACGTGGCGAGTCGTCTCGAGCGACGGGCACCCGATCTCGGGCGAGTTCGGATACCTCGTGGAGGCCCCCGTCGCCGAGCCGAGCACCGCGCCGGAGGAGGACGCGACGGCGACCCCCGCAGACACCGCAACCGACGAGGCATCCGCCGCCCCGGACACGACCCCCGACGACGGCGAAGAGGAGGGCGGATTCCGCCTCGGCATCTTCGGAATCCTGGGCGGCGTGGTGCTCGTCTTCGCGATCTTCGCGTTCGTCCGCGCGCTGCTTCGACGCCGAGCGCAGCGAGGCAAGCAGGACTAGGCTTGAGGGCATGCCTGCTCACTATGATGTTGTGATTCTCGGTGCTGGCCCCGGCGGTTACGTCGCAGCCGTTCGCGCAGCTCAGCTCGGCCTCTCGGTCGCGATCGTCGAAGAGAAGTACTGGGGCGGCGTGTGCCTGAACGTCGGATGCATCCCGTCGAAGGCGCTGCTGCGCAACGCTGAGCTCGCGCATATCTTCACGCACCAGGCATCCACCTTCGGGATGTCGGGCGATGTGCACTTCGATTTCGGCGCTGCGTTCGATCGCAGCCGCAGCGTGGCCGACGGCCGCGTCAAGGGCATCCACTTCCTGATGAAGAAGAACAAGGTCACCGAGTACCAGGGGCTGGGCACCTTCGTGGACGCGAACACCCTGTCGGTCGCGCTCAGCGGCGGCAGCGCCGACACGATCACCTTCGACAACGCGATCATCGCGACCGGCTCGACCGTGCGGCTGCTGCCCGGCGTGCAGCTGAGCGAGAACGTCGTCACCTTCGAGGAGCAGATCATGACGCGGGAGCTCCCCTCCTCGATCGTCATCGTCGGCGCCGGCGCCATCGGCATGGAGTTCGCATACGTGCTCTCGAACTACGGCGTGAAGGTCACGATCATCGAGTTCCTCGACCGCGCGCTCCCGAACGAGGACGCCGACGTGTCGAAGGAGATCGCCAAGCAGTACAAGGGCTACGGCATCGAGATCCTCACCTCGACCAAGGTCGAGACCGTCGTCGACGGCGGCGACTCGGTGACGGTCACCTACACCGGCAAGGACGGCCAGCCCGGCCAGCTCACGGCCGACAAGGTGCTCATGTCGATCGGCTTCGCTCCGCGCGTGACCGGCTACGGCCTCGAGAACACCGGGGTCGCCCTCACCGAGCGCGGCGCCATCGCGATCGACGACTACATGCGCACCAGCGTGCCGCACATCTTCGCCATCGGCGACGTCACCGCCAAGCTGCAGCTCGCGCACGTCGCCGAGGCGCAGGGCGTCGTCGCCGCAGAGACCATCGGCGGCGCCGAGACGATGCCGCTCGGCGACTACCGCATGATGCCGCGCGCGACGTTCTGCCAGCCGCAGGTCGCGAGCTTCGGGCTCACCGAGCAGCAGGCGAAGGACGAAGGCTACGACATCAAGGTCGCGACGTTCCCGTTCATGGCCAACGGCAAGGCGCACGGCCTCGGCGAGCCGACCGGCTTCGTCAAGCTGATCGCCGAATCCGAGTACGGCGAGCTGCTCGGCGGCCACCTCATCGGCCCCGACGTCTCGGAGCTTCTGCCCGAGCTGACGCTCGCGCAGAAGTGGGACCTGACCGCGACCGAGCTCGCCCGTAATGTGCACACGCACCCGACGCTGAGCGAGGCGCTGCAGGAGGGCTTCCACGGCCTCACGGGGCACATGATCAACTTCTGATCGCCTGCGCGCCGTCGTGCTGGTGGCGCCGGGCCGTGTCGGCTCGCGGCGCCGGTGATGCCGGGCTCGATCAGTCCGCGGCGCCGGTGATGCCGGGCTCGATCAGTCCGCGGTACCGGCGGCCCCGGCTGTGTCGGCCCGAGGCACCGGCGAAGCCTGCCGGCGTCAGTCCGCGTCGCCGGTGACGCCGAGCGCGCGGCCGAGCTTCGAGGCGGATGCCGAGACGCGCCCGCCGGCCGCGAGCACCAGCGCCTCCAGCGCGGCGAACAGCGCCTCACGACCGGGGGCGTCTGCCGGCGCGGCGGGGCCGAGCTCGGCCTCCCACTCGCGCCAGGAGCGCACCGCGCCCCCGCGCAGGTCGGTGCCGGTCACGTGATCGTCGACGAACTCGATCAGCACCCCGCCATGCGCGTCGCGGACGTTCCACACCTCGCGAGCGTTCTGCACGCGCGCCAGCGGCAGCATCGGCGCGCCGCCGCTCCAGTGCGCGACCGCCTCTGCCACAGCGGCGGGAAGCACGACGGCCGCGCCTGTCGCCGCGGTCTCCTCGGGCGCCGCGCCGCCGGCAGCCGTCGCCGGGGCCGGGGTGGCGGCGCTGCGCGTGCCGGTACCGACTGCTGCGGCATCCCCGAGGGGCCACTGCAGCTCGCGCCGCCCGCCGCCGGGAAGCTTCGGGCCCTTGATGTGCCAGCCGGCGTCTGGGCCGCCTTCGCGACGGCGCAGCGCGACCTGCGCGCGCGCGAGCACGGCGTCGACGCTGTCGAAGTAGACCGCGTCGAGCGCCCGATGCACCGGGCCGTCGAACGACGCGGCACCTGGCAGCGCCCGCAGCACCGGCACCGTCGCCGCGGCGTCGACGTCGTACTTGCGCTCGACCTCGATCGAAACCGTGGGCTGGGCCTCACTCACGCCGGGTCAGTCGTTCACCGGTGCGATGTCTTCGGTCGCGGCGACGTACTCGAAGCTCGCCGCCGTCGGGCCGTCGGACGGCCCAGTGTTCGTGAGCGCACCCACGCGGCGATAGATGACCTGCCCCTCGCCGTAGGGAACGATCATCTCGTCGCCGACCGACGGGTCGAGCGCAATGACCTGCCCATCCAGCGGCCCACCGTGCAAACGTGCAATTGCCATGTCTCCTCCTGAATGCTGACCATAGCGCGAACGTGCGCATCGTGATGCAGACGCCACGCGGCATCGCCTGCGCCAGGGCGCGCGGCATCGCTCCTGTTCAGGATGCCACCATTCCGGCTCCGCGGCGCCGAGATCGCTCAGGAATCGGATGCGCCGGCGCCGCGCGCGGGCTCCCCGACGTACGATCCGTCGCGCGCGCGGCGCTGCCGTCTCACCCCGTCGCCGCTGGCCTGGGCGTCGCGGCCGCGCGCCGGGGCGCCGCCACCGCGGTGCTCGGCCTCGAGCGCGACGTGCGCCGCGTGGAGCTCGGCCGTCGCAGCCGACACGGCGTCTTCCGCTCGCTGGACTCGGCGCAGGCCGAAGCTCTGCGCACCGAAGCGCGCACGCACCCGGTCGTGCTCCTCCTCGGCGCTCGTCACGAACCACGCCCCGGCCAGCAGGATCGCCTGGCTCGAGAGGTTGAGCCAGAGCAGCAGCGTGATCAGCGACGCGAACGATGCGAGCAGCGGATTTCCGAGCGAACCGCCGACCACGAGCCGCGAGAGCAGCTGCAGCGCCGTCAGGGCGAGGCCACCGAGCAGCGCGCTCGCCCAGAGCGCCCGCCGACTCGCACGCACCCCCGAGAGCACTCCGAGCAGGAGCGCCACGATCAGCACGTCGACGCCCAGGATCACGAGCACCGAGAGCAGGTCGGTGCCGTACGAGACGATCTCGATGTCGCCGACGCCCACCCGGCCGAGGAGCCATCCGAGCGCGGAGCTGCCGAACACGGAGAGCGCCGCCGCCAGCACGAAGGCGAGGCCCACCAGCGCCGCCACCCACAGCTTCTGCAGGATCTCCCAGACGAACAGGGTCGGCTCGGTGCGCGCCGCCGAGATCTGCCTGAGCGCGCTGCGCATCGAGCCGACGGCGCCGAGCGCGGCACCGACGAGTCCGAGCGAAGCGAATGCCCCGGCGATCGTGAATGCCACGGGGGCGAGCAGCTCGTCGGGGTCGATCGCGCCACCTGCGCCGATGAGCCCGGGCACGAGGCGCTCCAGCGTCGTCACGAGCGCCTCGAACGCCTGCGGGTGCGCGAGCAGCCAGATCGCCGCGATCGAGAACCCGAGGAAGACGCCGGCGAACAGCGAGAAGAGTGCGCGGTAGGTCACGCTGTCGGCGAGCATCGGTCCGCCCGCATCCTGATAGCGCAGGAATGCCCGCACGATGCGCCGCCGGAGCGCGAAGGCGATGAGCGCTTCGAGGCGCGTCGCCGGCGTCGCGGGATCGCTCATCGCCTCAGCCTAATCCGCTGACGGGCGGGCTGAACTATCAGATCGAGCACCATCTCTTTCCGAACATGCCGCGCCTGCACCTGGCTCGCGCGCGTGAGGTCGTGCGCGAGCACTGCCAGACGCTCGGTGTGCCGTACACCGAGACCACGCTGTGGCGTTCCTACGCGATCGTCATCGAGTACCTGAACCGCGTCGGGCTCTCTGCGCGCGACCCGTTCGACTGCCCGATGGTGCAGCAGTTCCGGCGGGCGTAGCAGCGGCTGCATCTCGGGCGGCTGCGTTCCGGATGGAGTCGTTCCGGGCGGAGTCGTTCCGACATCCGGGCCGACAGGCTGGCGTGCGTTCAAGGCACTGGCACCTCCCCCTCCCGCCGCACCGCCCGCACCGCGTTCCGCACCCATGTGGATAACTCGGCTCCCACAGGGCTGCGGCGATGAACCGGCGTAGTGTTGAACCGTGAGTGAGATCCGGATCCATCGACGCGCGAGCCTCGAGGTGCTGCGCGCCGAGGCGTCGCAGGAGCTCGAGACCGTGGTCCACGAGCGCCTCCGCTCGGGCCAGGATCCATGGGAGTTCATGGAAGAGCTGCCGACCGTGGACGAGCTCGTCGTGTGGCTGCTGCGGGCCGACGCCATCGTCGCGAACGGCAGCCAGCTGCCGTCGCACCTGCGCGACTATCGGGTGCTGCGGCAGATCGCGCTCGAGCATCCTGAGCTCACCCCGACGGTCTGGCGCATGATCGGCGACGATCCGCTGGCGGCCTCGGCGAGCTGACGCCGAGCTGCGCCGCATTCGCCCGGCCCCGGGCCGAGCGCGCGGGTGGCCGTACGGCCGAGGAGGGCACCGGCTCGCGAGTGGCACGCGAGCCGCATTCGTTGCGGGATGCGGCGCGGCCGATGATTGCACAGGCAATCACGCGTGATCGGCGACGATCTCGACCTTGAACCCTGCCGAGTTCTCCAGCCAGCCCGCATAGTGTTCGGTCCCGCCCGCGTGCGGATATCGCTCGTGGTACAGCGGGCACCAGCCGTGTTCCTGTGCGCTCGTCATGAGCCCGTCGACCTGCCCGGCAGTGCCGCCCTTGAATGCGCGGTGGTTCACTCCCGCGCTGCGGCGATCGTGCGTCGACCGCGTCAGGTTCGGCGAGGTCGTCAACGTGAGGTAGGCACCGCCCGCAGCCCACGACTGCCCTTCCGACCACGCGCTCTCGCACGTGAATCCAAGCTGTGTGAGGAGCCACCCCCACTCGGCCTGCGCTGCATCAAGGTCTGCGACCCACACCTCGACATGATGAAATCCCGCCACTCGAAGATTGCCTCAGCTGTGATCGATGGACCATCGCGGCCGACGACGCTTGCGATCCGAGACGCACGTGCACGCGGTCGCGTCCGCGCGGGCCACGGACGAGGCCAGTACACCTAGAACGGAGGCGGGTCCTCGGTCACGCCGGATGCGACGCCAGCGACGCTCGGCCCGACCCCCTGTGGAGCGTCCCCGCGTGCCGCGTCCCCGTTGCTGTCATCGCCTCGACTGAAGTGCCGTTGGTGCACGGGTCTGAACATGACCGTGCTGGTCGGCACGTCCGGGTACACCCGTCCGGTGGGGCTGGTCCATTCGAGGATGCCGTCGGGTTGCTGCGTCACGCGCCATGCGGTGGCGTGCTTCAGTGTGTGGTGTCTTCGGCACAGGTGCGCGAGGTTGCGAAGTGTGGTTCTGCCGCCGTGGGCGTAGTCGATCGTGTGGTCGATGTCGCTGCAGTCGACGGATTGGCGGCAACCGGGGAACCGGCAGTGCACGTCTCGCACACGCAGGGTGCGTTTCAGCTGTTGCGAGGGGGTGTATCGGTCGACGGCGAGCACCGAGCCCGCGATCGGGTCTGTGAGGACGCGGTCCCACCCGGTGCTGCCGCCGGCGAGCTCCCGGGCGGTGTCCGGGTCGATCGGCCCGACCCCGGCGAGCGTGCCGGGGGCATCGCTCCGGCCGATCAGGGACAGCACGGGGACGGTGACCTGCACCCGGGCGCGAATCGCACCCAGCCCACCAAGCCCACCCGGCCCGCTCAGGCCACCGGAGCCGCCGGACGCGCCATCGGCGTCGCTACCCGCATGCCCGTCGGGTGCGCCGGTGAGGAGCAGATCGGCAAGAATGTCGGCCCGGATCTCATCGATCGAACGGGCATCGACCGGCTCGTCGGCCGGATCTTGTTGGCCAGCGTTCGGTCGGTGCGGCCGACCACCGCCGACTCCGGGCTGCTGACCGCCGTCAGACCCGTGCGGCTCCCCGCACCCACCGCGCAGCCCTGCCTCGCCCACGCGCCGTGGCGCACGGCGCCGCTCGCGCTCGCGCCGCGTTCCGGCCTCCCGCACGGTGTGTGCCATCTGCTGCACCCGGTCGAGGACCCCGTGCGCGATCACACTCGGCAGGATCGCGATCAGCTCCGACATGCCATCGTCAAGATCCACCACCCGCACCGCACGGCACCTCGCCGCAGCGGCATGCCGCTCGGTCAGGGTTCGCGGGTGCACCCGCTCGGCCACCTGCCGGGCGAAGGGGCGCACCCGGGCGGGCACCTCACGCTCCGCGAACGGCACCACCTCCGCCTCGAACACCCCACGCGCCACCGCATCCCGAACATGCGCCCCCGCGTCGACGATCACATGCACATGCCCACGCGAGAGCCGGCCCGCACGAAACGACGCAACGTCGCCGGGAACTCCTCCACCAGCGTCACCGACGACCCCATCAACCGCTGCGCAGTGCGATCACTCACCCGCAGCACCCCGCCGATCTCGGCCGCGACCTCCCGAAACGGCAACTCAGACACCCGACTCGAAGCCGCACCACGCCCAGAGATCGCACCCGCGATCGCCGTGACCGCGTGCACCAACTCGGCCTCACGCGCCTGCCAAGCATTCACCTGCACCCGAGCACCGGCAAGCGCCGAATACGCGGCATCCAACGCCACCCGTTCCTCGGGTGTTGCGATGCCAGCCCCAGTGCCCGTCATAGCACAATGATCACACCACCCACGGACATTCAAACGATGTATGGGCGCACCTGTGAGTACCTTCTTCGAACGCAGATTCATCCTGCACGCCCTGCGGCGGTCGCCGGTCGCTCGCGGTCAGCGACCTGGGCGGTCACCGAGAGCCGGCGAGCGACAATCGCGGCGGCGCGGAGCCGCCGCACGTCAGCGCCGCGACGTGCCAGTGCACGGAACCCGCCACAGCGTGCCAGCACACCGTGCCAGCACACGGAGCCAGCGCACCGAGCCCCCGCAGCTCCGGGCTCGCGGACCCATGCGCGCCCAACCAGACCCACCCCCGGCGCTCGCACGCCCACCCGCCCGCACCCACGAACGCCGATCAATCTATTGACAATCGATCGATATCTATCGATTATCGATGCATGCATCCGCACTTCCCGCGACCCCCGCTCGCGACCGTGATCGTCACGCAGTTCCTCCTCGGAGGGCTCTTCATCATCGGCCTGATGGCGATCCTGCTGCTGCCCGTCGCCTCCGAGAAGGCGGCCTGCGGCCTCCCCGAGTATGCGGGGCTGCGCGTGCCCCTGCTCTCGCTCGCGATCGCGTTCGTCTCGCTCGCCCTGCTCACCATCGCGATGATCGCGCTGCTGATCGCCCGCGTCCGCCGCGGCACGATCCTCACCCGTCTGTCAATCGTGTGGGTCGACATCATCATCGCCTGCCTCATCGCTGGCGCAGCCGTGATGATCGCCAGCGTCGCGGTCATCCTCGCCGCACAGGCCGGCACCCCGCTGCTCGGCGTGATCCAGATTCCAGCGATACTCGCCCTCGCCGCCCTCGCTGGCGTGTCGCTCGTGCTGCGCTCGCTCCTTCGGCACGCGATCTCGCTGCGTGCCGAACTCGACGAGGTCGTGTGATGGCGATCCGGATCTCGATCGACCGCATGCTCGCCGATCGCGGGCTGAGCGTCGGTGAGTTCGCCGACGCCGTCGGCATCACGCCAGCGAACGTCGCGGTGCTCAAGAACGGCCGCGCGAAGGCCGTGCGCTTCTCAACCCTCGACGCGATCTGTCGGGTCCTGCAGTGCCAGCCCGGCGACATCCTGCACTACGACGAATGAGCATCGCGGGGCGCATATGCGCCAATCGGCATACCTGGATGCTTGCCAGGCCTGCCGGTCACGCGACCCGGGTCACCCCCGCCGACCCCGCACCCTCCGCCGCCTGCAGCGGCAGCTCGCGCACGCTCTCGAAGCGGCGAGCGCTGCCGTCGATCGGGTCGGTGAACGAGAGCTCGCGGGCGAGCAGCTGCAGCGGCGTCCGAAAGTCATCGATCGCGACATCGAGATCGGTCGGATACAGCGGGTCGCCGACGATCGGAATCCCGAGGCCATGCAGGTGCATGCGCAGCTGGTGCGTGCGCCCGGTGCGCGGGCTGAGGCGATAGACCCCCAGGTCGCCGATCGCACGCTCGAGCTCGATCCGCGTCTGCGCGTTCACCGGCGCGTCGGGCACGACCTCTGCCTGCATGCTGCCCCGTCGCTTGGTCAGGTGATTGCGCACGGTGACCGGCAGCGCCAGATCCCGGCGCACGGGCGCGAGCGCGTGATAGACCTTGTCGACCGTGCCCGCCTGAAACATGGACTGGTAAGCACCGCGCCAGCGGCGCTCGGTGGTCAGGACGAGGAGTCCCGAGGTCACGCGATCGAGCCGGTGCATGGGCGAGAGCTCGGGCAGGCCCAGCTGCGCGCGCATCCGCACGACGACGCTCTGCTGCACGTGTCGACCCCGCGGAATCGTCGAGAGGAACGCGGGCTTGTCGATGACGACCAGCCGCTCGTCGCGATGCACCACGTGGATCTCGCCGGGGACCGGCGCCTCCTCGCGAAGCTCCCGGTGAAACCAGACGAAGGTGTGCGGCCGATATGCGTCCGCGGCGCGCACGGGCGCACCGGATTCGTAGACGAAGCGCTCCTGTGCGATCCACGCCGGCACGTCGATGTGCTCCCGCAGGCGCGCATGCAGCCACTCGCTGATCGTGGGCCACGGCGACGGGTCCGCCGGGTCGCGGTCGGGCGTCCGCATCCAGGCGGCGCTCAGGCCGTGCCGCGGCGGCAGCGGAGAACGAGGTGGCACGCATCGATCCTAGGCACGACGCGCCGCCGGCAGACGAATGGATGCCACGCACGCAATGCCGCGCGCACGCCACACGCCGCCCGCCCCACGCGGGCCACCCGCACACGACACCGAGCACCCGCGCGCCTCGATCACGTGCCGCCCAGCTCGGAGCCGTTGAGCTCGTCCCTGCCCCGCTGGCATACTCGACACCGATTGCCAATCCGTTTGGCACCGGCGCGCGGCGCATCGGCCCGCCGCCAAGCCCAGCAGGCGCACGTGAGGAGCGGTTCGTGTCAGACACCACCACATTCGTCGAGGTCGACACCCTGGCGGGCCGCGTTCGCGGACTCTGGCGCGGCGAGCCCGGCTCGGCCGAGGCGTCCGCCGCGTTCCTCGGCCTCCCGTTCGCCGAGGCGCCGGTCGGCGAGCTCCGCTTCGCCGCGCCCGTCCCGAAGGCGCCGTGGGAGGGCGTGCTCGACACCCTGGAGTTCGGTGCCAGCGCGCAGCGCGGCGACCCGGGCGTCACGCTGATCCCCGAGCCCAGCGTCCCCGGCGAGTCGACGCTCAACGTGAACGTGTTCACCCCGTCGCCGGCAGCCCCCAGCGAAGGCGACGGGCTCCCGGTGCTGGTGTGGATCCACGGCGGCGGCTTCTTCGCCGGCTCGCCCGCGAGCCCCTGGTACGACGGTCGACGATTCAATCGCGACGGCGTGGTCACCGTGACGATCTCGTACCGCCTCGGCTTCGACGGCTTCGGCTGGATCGAGAACACCCCGAGCAACCGGGGCGTGCGGGACTGGATGCTCGCCCTCGAATGGGTGCAGCAGAACATCTCGCGCTTCGGCGGCGACCCCGCTCGCGTCACCATCGCCGGGCAGTCGGCAGGCGGCGGCGCCGTGCAGACCCTGCTCGGCATGGAGGCCGCGCAGCACCTGTTCAGCGCCGTGTACTCCATCTCGGGCGCGACCGCGGATGTCGCGCTCCCCCGCGCCCAGCAGTTCACACGCGACCTGGCAGAGCGGCTCGGCGTCGCGCCGACGCGCGAGGGCTTCGCATCGATCAGCGAGGAGCGCATCCTCGAGGCGCAGAAGCAGGCCACGGCGATGACACCGGCGTCGTTCACCACCGTGATCGAGGAGGGCCTCGCCCTCGGCCCGGTCGTCGACGGCGAGCTCATCGTCCGCCGCACCGACGAGTCGCTCGCCGCGGGCGTCGGCGCCGACAAGCCGCTGGTGATCGGCGCCACCGACGACGAGTTCTCGATGGTGTTCGCCGACGCCGAGAAGAAGATGCGCTGGATCCCCAAGTGGGTCCTGCTGCGCAAGCTCGGGATGCCGAAGGGCGCGATGAAGCCGTACCTCGCGGCGAATGCCGAGGTCGCGGCCAAGGGCACGGCGCGGATCGGCGGCCGGTTCCTCACCGATCTCATGTTCCGCCGCGCCCTGCTGCGGACGGTCGCCGCCCGCGGCGCCGCGCCGACCTGGGTCTACCGCTTCTCCTGGCCGTCCGGGCGGTTCGGCTTCGCCGAGCACTGCCTCGACGTGCCATTCTTCTTCGACTGCCTCGACTCCCCCGTCGCGATCGAGCCGCTCGCCGGCCCCAACCCGCCGCAGGCGCTGGCCGACGACGTGCACGGTGGCGCGGTGTCGTTCGTCACGACGGGCGAGCCGGGCTGGCCCGCCTACACCGATGCAACCAGGCAGACGCGGGTCTTCGACACCCCGTCACGGGTGGTCACGGATGGATACCGCGGCGTCCGGCCGCTGATCTAGCTTGCCGCGACCGCCGCGGGCCGTGAGGCGCGCGTGAACGCCGCTCAGCGCCGCACGCGCAGCGGGCCGCGGGTGAGCAGGTGCTGCGCCGACTGCGCGACAGGGCGCATCGTGATGAGGTCGAGGTTGACGTGGCCGGGCGTGCCGAGCGCGTAGGCGATGACGTCGGCGACGTCGGCGGCCAGCAGCGGCTGCTCGACGCCCTCGTAGACCTGCTCAGCAGCCGCCTGGTCACCGCGCAGGCGATTGAGGGTGAACTCCTCGGTGTAGACCATGCCGGGCGCGACCTCGACCACGCGGATCGGCTCGCCCGCGAGCTCGAGGCGAAGGGCGTCGACGATCATCGACTGCCCCGCCTTCGCGGCGTTGTATCCCGCGCCGCCCGGGTACGCGCGCTGCGCGGCCGTGGAGGTGAGAAACACCAGGTCGGCGTGCGCCTGCGCTCGATCCTCGACGTCGGCGGCTTCGCGCAGGAGCGGCAGCAGCGCGGCGACGACGCGCTGCGTCGCCATGACGTTGATCTCGAACATCCAGCGCCAGTCCTCGGTGCGGCCGTCCTCGACGAGGTCGGTGCCGTGCGCACCGCCGGCGACGGTGACGAGGGCGTGCACCGGGCCGGACGCGGCGAGCCACTCGGCCAGCGCGTCGACGTCGGCCTGCTGCGTGAGATCGGCCGCGAAGGCGCTGGCGCCCGTCTCGGCGGCGAGCGACTCGAGCCGGTCCGCGCGGCGGGCGACGCCGACAACATCCCATCCCGCCGCCCGAAGCGACCGCACGGTCGCCTCGCCGATCCCTGAGCTCGCTCCCGTAACCACCGCACGCCGCATCGTCATGCCCACCAGGCTAGCGTGGGTGTTACGAGACATTGCGGCGAGCTTGGCGCGACGTGCCGGCCGGCCGTAGGCTCATCGTGGCCCGGAGCCCCCGAGCCCCTCATCTCAGGAGCAGAGCCCATGACGAACGCACCCGAAAACTGGCGTTTCGAGACGAAGCAGATCCACACCGGCGCGCAGCCCGACCCGGTGACGAACGCTCGTGCGACGCCGATCTACCAGACCACCTCCTACGTGTTCAAGGACGCCGACCACGCCGCGAACCTGTTCGCGCTGGCCGAGTTCGGCAACATCTACACCCGCATCCAGAACCCGACCACCGACGTCGTCGAGCAGCGCCTCGCCGCGCTCGAGGGCGGCACCGGCTGCCTGCTGGTGTCGTCGGGCATGTCGGCCGTGACGCTGGCGGTGCTCAACATCGCGGGCGCGGGCGACCACATCGTCTCGTCGTCGTCGATCTACGGCGGTACGTACAACCTGTTCCGCTACACGTTCGAGAAGCTCGGCATCGAGGTCACGTTCGTCGACGACCAGGATGACGCCGAGGCATGGCGCGCCGCCGTGCGCCCGAACACGAAGGCGTTCTTCGCCGAGACGATCGGCAACCCGCAGATCAACATCCTCGACATCTCGCTCGTCTCCGACATCGCGCACGAGAACGGCATCCCGCTGATCGTCGACAACACGATCGCCACCCCGTTCCTCATCCGCCCGTTCGAGTTCGGCGCCGACATCGTCGTGCACTCGGCCACGAAGTTCCTCGGCGGTCACGGCACCGTCATCGGCGGCGCCATCGTCGACGGCGGCACGTTCGAATGGTCGAAGAACGTCGAGAAGTTCCCGGGCCTGACGGTGCCGGACCCGAGCTACCACGGCGCCAGCTACACGACCGCCGTCGGCGACGCCCTCGCGTTCATCATCAAGGCGCGCGTGCAGCTGCTGCGCGACCTCGGCACCGCGATCGCTCCCAACAGCGCCTGGCTGCTGATCCAGGGCATCGAGACGCTCTCGCTGCGCATGGAGCGTCACGTGCAGAACACGCAGGACATCGCCGAGTGGCTCGAGAACCACCCCGACGTGGCGAGCGTCAACTACTCGGGTCTGCCCAGCAGCCCCTGGTACGCGGCGGCGAACAAGTACGCCCCGAAGGGCGTCGGCGCGGTCATCTCGTTCGAGCTCAAGGGCGGCGTGCTCGCCGGCCGCGAGCTGGTGAACAACCTCAGCCTGTTCAGCCACCTCGCCAACATCGGCGACGTGCGCTCGCTGGTCATCCACCCGGCATCCACGACCCACTCGCAGCTGAGCCCCGAGGCCCAGCTCGCCGGCGGCGTGACCCCCGGCCTCGTCCGCCTCTCGGTGGGTCTCGAGAACATCGACGACCTCAAGGCAGACCTCGAGGCGGGCCTCGCCGCAGCGCGCGCGCTGAGCGAAGCGTCGCGCGGCTAGTCCGACCGCACCGCACGCGAGGGGCCAACGACCGCACGGCGTTGGCCCCTTTCGCGTGCTCGGCCTCGGCGCCCGCCGAGCGGCGCGAGCGGGGCGCCCGCCGTCGCAGTCACGATTCCGCGAACCGCCCGCCGACAGGGAAGAATACAAGGATGGATTGGCAGAGCTCCGAAGACACCGTGCCGTCGGCACCGGTCACCGAAGCCGACGCGCGCTCGCTGCTGGGTCGTCCCCCGGCGACGGGCGCCTGGCGCGACGGCGACCCCGTCGGCGACCGCCGATTCGCCTTCCTCGGCCCGCTCGCCCTCGAGGTCGGCACCACCCTGCCCTCGTACCGCATCGCCTACGAGTCGTGGGGCACGCTCAACGCGGCGCGCGACAACGCGATCCTGCTGCTGCACGCCCTCACCGGCGACAGCCACGTGCGCGGCGATGCCGGGCCGGGGCATCCCACGTCCGGCTGGTGGCAGGATATCGTCGGGCCGGGCCTCGCGCTCGACACCGATCGCTGGTGCGTCATCGCCCCCAACATGCTGGGCGGATGCCAGGGCTCGACCGGTCCCGCATCGATCGGCCCCGGCGCGGTGGAGTGGGGGCCGAACTGGCCCTTCCTCACGGTCCGCGACCAGGTGGCCGCCCTCGCCGCCATGGCGGATTCGCTCGGCATCGACGTGTGGGCGGCCGTCGTCGGCGGATCGATGGGCGGCATGCACGCGCTCGAGTGGGCCGTGGGCTACCCAGACCGGGTCGCGCGTGCCGCGATCATCGCCGCACCCCCAACGACCACCGCCGACCAGATCGCGCTGAACTCGGTGCAGCTCGAGGCGATCCTGATCGACCCCCGCTTCCAGGGCGGCGAGTACTACGACGCGGGCGACGGCGACGGCCCGCACCGTGGACTGGCCCTCGCCCGCCGCATGGCGCTGCTCAACTACCGCAGCCCCGCCGAGCTCAACGACCGCTTCCGGCGCTCGTGGCAGTCGGGCATCAGCCCGCTCGGGCACGGCGGCCGCTTCGCCGTCGAGTCCTATCTCGACTTCCACGGCAACCGGTTCACGCGCCGCTTCGACGCGAACTCCTACATCGCGCTGGTCAATGCCATGAACTCGCACGACATCGGGCGCGATCGAGGCGGGGTGGAGGATGCCCTCGCCCGCGTGACGGCGCGCACGCTCGTGCTCGGCATCGACAGCGACCGGCTCTTCCCGGTCGACGGGCAGCACCAGATCGCGCGCGGCATCCGCAACACCCTCGACGGCGACCGCGCTGCCGTCATCTCGAGCGACTTCGGCCACGACGGGTTCCTCATCGAGATTCCCGAGGTCGCCGAGCACCTGCGTCGCCTGCTGGCCGAATAGCCACGGGATGCCGCGGCCGTCGTCGCGGAGCGCCTGAGCGACCGTTCCCGCTGAGGAAGGGGACCGCTGCGGCGAGCGTCAGAGACCTGCGCCCGCTCGCTCCAGCACCCACGGCAGGGTGTTCATGTCGAGCCGGTTGCGGTCGGTGGTCTCGCTGTCGGGGCGGGGCGAGGCATCCCGCGCCGTCTCGAACGCGCCGTCGCCCTCCCACGTGAGGATCCTGCGGTCGGTGATCGAACGACTGCGGAACGCACGCGGCGCCGCGGCCCGGGTGGCGGCGAGCATCGATGCAGCGTCAGCGTGCCCCGCGAGGTCGGCGAGCGTCACCCAGGTCGGCGGGAAGAGCGAGAACTCCCCGCGCGTGTGCAGATCGATCGCGTCCTGCGGTCGGATCCAGCGGGCATCGACGGCCTCGTCCTGCGAGAGCACGAGCTCGCCCTCGGGTGCCGGCGCCACGAAGAACCAGGTGCGGATGCGGCGGTGCGTCACCATGGCTGGCGGGATCCAGCACGAGAGCGTGACGTACTCGCTCTCGACGCTCTCGAGGCCGGTCTCCTCCCAGGCCTCGCGCACGCCGGCGCGGCGCGCGACGTCGATCTCACTCGGCTCGCCCTCGAAGCCGTCGGCGTCCTCCGGGTCGAGCTTGCCGCCGGGGAACACCCACGCGCCGGCGAAGCTGCCGCGATCCGGCCGCTCGATGAGCAGCACCTCCGGTCCGCTCGCGCCGTCGCGCACCAGGATCACCGTCGCGGCGACGAGCGCCGTGTGCTCGTCGTCGTGGACCGTGGTGTCGTGCGCCGCGGGCGCCTGCGCCGCTGCCTGGTCGCCGGGCTGCGCTGAGGTGGAGGAACCGTCGTTGGTCATTGCCTCAGCTTAGAGGCGCCGCCGCGCGCGCCGAGCGCATTTCGTCGTTCATTGCGGGCACGACGGCCCGGTTCCCCGCGCGCGGGCCGTCGCCTAGGCGTCGCCCGCGCGTTCGAGGGCGGCCTCGAGTCGCTGCACCTTCGCGTCGAGCTCGCCGGTGTGCCCGGGCCGGATGTCGGCCTTCAGCACGAGCGAGACGCGCGAGCCGAACCGGCCGACGGCCTCCGTGGCGCGCCTGACCACCTCGAAGACCTCGTCCCACTCCCCCTCGATCGTGGTGAACATCGCGTCGGTGTGGTTGGGCAGGCCCGAGTCGCGCACGACCTTGACGGCCGCGGCGACGGCGTCGTGCACCGAGCCGTCGGTGCGACCGGTTCCGCTGGGTGCGACTGAGAATGCGACGAGCATGCTGACTCCTAGGGTTGAGGCTCTGGCGTGGGTTCGGGGGTGGGCGGCGACGTCGGCTCAGGCGGGGTCGGCTCCGGCGCGGCCGCGGCGCCCCCGCCGGACGTCGCGGGACCCGGGGGCACCGGAGGCACCGGCGCCGCGCGCCGGGCGCCTGGCACCGCGGCCGCAGCGGGCATCTCCCGCTCCTCGTCGCGCCCGGGCACCCGCGAGAGCTGGGTCACGGCGACGACGAGCAGGATCACGAGCACGAGGTTGCGCGCGCTCAGCACCGCGATGCCGAGCGGGTCGACCGAGAGCACCTCGCCGTACATGATCGGGTACACGAGGTGCGTGAGCCCCGCGGAGAGCAGGCCGAGCACCACGGTCGGCCAGGCGCGATGCCGGTTGAGCACGACGGCCAGCACGAGCGGCGCGATCAGCCACGTCTGAAACTGGGGCGAGCCGACCTTGTTGCAGACGATGAACGCGAGCACGAGCGCCAGGGCGAGCGGCGGCATGAGGCGCCCGAAGCGCGCGCCGCGCAGCACCTTGTACGCCCCGATCGCCAGGATCCCGCCGGCGACCAGCGCGAGCAGCGGCGTCATGAGCGCGCTCACGGTCGCGACGCCCGGCCCCTGGAGCTGGAAGGTGAGGATGTCGGTGTCGTAGTAGAGCGAGGCGCGCTCGGGGTCGATCACCGCCTGCCAAAGCCACCAGGTGCTCACCGGCGCCTCGATCTGCAGGCCGCGCCCGGTCTGCTCGGTCACGAAGCCGAAGACGTGGCCGATGCCGCCGGCCGCCGCGACCACCCCGACGACCGCGGCCGACACGAGGGCGCCGGCGGCGAGCACCTCGAGCCTGCGGCGAGCCACCACCAGCGCCGCGACGAACAGCGCCGCCGGCCACACCTTGATCCACGCGCCGACCGTGAGCAGCACGGCGGCGACGCGCGGCCGCCCGAACAGCCACAGGCATCCCGCGATCGCGATCGGCACGGTGATCGCGTCGATGCGGTAGAGCCCGACCGGGCCGAGCAGCAGGATGAAGCCGAGCCAGAACCAGGCCGCGATCGTCCGGCTCATCGAGCGGCCGCGACCGATCAGCATCCCGAACCCGAGCGCGTTGCACGCGGTGGCGAGGATCGCCCAGCCGACCGTGTAGCCGTTGATCCACGCGAAGCCGTGCGCGAGCACCATCGGCAGCAGGGCGAGCGCGGGGTACACCCACGTCTCGGTGATGCCGACGATCCCGTCGCCGCCGATCGCGTTGCTCGACCACGGCAGGTAGACCAGCGGCACGTCGCCCATCGGCAGATTCGGCTCGGAGAACCCGAGCGTGCCGACCGCGAGATGCACGATCGCGAACGCGATCCACAGCACCATCCGTCTCGACACGCCCCTCATCCTAGGGGGCTGCCGCGTCCGCGGCCGCGGTGTGGCGCGGCGGCTCGCGCGGCGCTCGGTGCGCCGGCGCGGCGTCGCAGGAGGGCCGTCTCAGCCGCGCGCAGCCGCCCCGCGAATGGATGCCACGGCCCACGGCAGCGCGTGCGCGACATCGAGCGCGGTGATCGGCCGGCCTCGGTCGGCGTCCGGTCGCACCGTGTCGGCGCTCTCGACGCCCGCCCGCTCCGCCGCGTCCGCGCCGCTGCCCTCCGGGGCGAACGGCTCGAGCCCCGCGGCGATCCGCCCCGCCACCCCGTGCACGAGCGCACCCGTCGCGGCGAGCGCGCGCAACTCGTCGTGCGAGAGCGCGCCGCGAGCGGCCGCGCCGGCCACGAGGGCGCCGAGCACGCCGCCGAGCACGTCGCCGGTGCCCGCGGTGGCGAGCCACGGCGTCGCCGCGGCGACCGTGACGCAGCGGCCGTCCGGTGAAGCGACGATCGTGGTGGCTCCCTTGCGCAGCACCGTCTGCCCGAGCGCAGCGGCGAGCGCGCGCGTCTGCTCGACTCGGTCCGCGAGCTCGGCCTCCGCGCCGTCGCCGGCCGCGCCGCCGAGGCCACGCGCCTCGCACAGTCGCGCGAACTCCCGATCGTGCGGGGTCAGCACACACGGCGCGGCGCCGCGCTCGGCTGCCACGGGCACGAGGTCGAGCGCGCCCGCGTCGATCACCACTGGCACCGCACCGGCGATCAGCGCGCGCAGCGCCGCGGTCTCTGCCGCGGGGCGGGCCGCGGCATCCACCCCCGAGCCGCACAGCCACGCCTGCACGCGCCCGGCGCCGAGCACGGTCTCGGGTCGAGCGTCGAGCACCCGCGAACCGACGCGCTCGGGGCCCACGAAGCGCACCATGCCGAGGCCGGTGCGCCAGGCCGCCTCGACGCCGAGCACCGCGGCGCCGGGGTACTCGGGCGAGCCCGTGCGCACCCCGAGCACGCCGCGAGCGTACTTGTCATCGCCCGTGTGCGGCACCCGCAGCAGCGGCGCGGCCAGCCCAGGCGTCCAGACCGTCACACCCTCGCGCTCATCCACGCGCTCAGCTTACGAGCCGGGCGAGCACGCGACCACCGCGCGGCACCCACCCGGCACCCACCCGGCGCGACCGCACCACGGATGGCGCCGCACCGCGGCGACCCGACCCGAGGCGCCTCCCCGGGTGGCGCCTCGCACGGCTACGCGCCGTGGCCGCGACGCGTGGCGTCCTGCACCTCGCCGACCAGCTCCTCGATGATGTCCTCGAGGAACAGCACGCCCGTCGTCGCGCCGGCGTCGTCGCACACCCGAGCCAGGTGACGACCGGTGCGGCGCATGGTCGCGAGCGCGTCCTCGAGGTCGGTGCTCTCCTGCACCGGGACGAGGTGATGGATCCGCTTCGAGGGCACCGGCAGGTCCATGTGCTCCGCCGCGTCCGGCCCCTCGCTCGAGCGCAGGATGTCCTTCAGGTGCACGTAGCCGGCCGGCGCCCCCTCTGCGTCGACGAGCACGTACCGCGAGAAGCCGTGCTTCGCGACGGCGCGCTCGATGTCGCTCGGCGTCGTCGTCATCGGCAGCGTGACCAGCGTCGCGAACGGCACCGCGATGTCGCCCGCGCGCTTGTCGGTGAACTCGACGGCCGCGGTGACCGCGCCGGAGGCGTCGTCGAGCACGCCCTCGATGCGCGACTGGTTGACGATCGTCGCCACCTCGTCGAGCGTGAAGGTGGATGCCGCCTCGTCCTTGGGCTCGACGCGGAACAGGCGCAGCACGTGGTTCGCGGTCCAGTTGAGCGAGAAGATGATCGGCCTGAACAGCTTCGACACCCACACCAGGGGGGTCGCCAGCAGCAGCACGGCTCGATCCGGGAGCGAGAAGGCGAGGTTCTTCGGCACCATCTCGCCGAACACCACGTGCAGGTACGAGACGAGCAGGAGGGTCACGACGAACGCGACGGTGTCGACCACCGCGGTGCTCCAGCCGACGAGGCCGAGCGGCGCGGCGAGCAGATGGTGGATCGCCGGCTCGGAGACGTTGAGGATCAGCAGCGAGCAGACGGTGATGCCCAGCTGCGAGGTCGCGAGCATCAGGGTGGCATGCTCCATGGCGTACAGCGCGGTCTTGGCCCGGCGCGATCCGCGCTCGGCCAGCGGCTCGATCTGGGAACGCCGCGCCGAGATCACCGCGAACTCGGCGCCGACGAAGAAGGCGTTGCCGATCAGCAGCACCACGAGCCACGCGATTCCGGCCCAGTCGCTCATCGTCGCCCACCCCCATCGCGCTCGTCCTGTTCGCTCGAGCCGGACTCCTCGCCCGAGTCGGCGCCCGGGAGCGCGCGCGGCGTGAAGCGGATGCGATCGACACGACGACCGTCCATGCGCTGCACCCGAAGCATCCCGTCTTCGATCTCGATCTCGTCGCCGACGACGGGGATGCGCTCGAGCATGGCGATCATGAAGCCGGCCACGGTGTCGTAGACCTCGCCCTCGGCGACGCGCACCCCGGTGCGGTCGAGCAGCTCGTCGGGTCGCAGCTCGCCGGGGAACGTGATCGCCTCGCCGGTGCGGACGACGCCCGCACGGGAGCGATCGTGCTCGTCGAGCACCTCGCCCACGATCTCCTCGACGAGGTCCTCGAGCGTGGCGACGCCGGCGGTCCCGCCGTACTCGTCGACGACGACGGCCATCTGGTAGCCCTTGGCGCGCAGCTCGGCCATCAGCTGGTCGAGGTGCACGGTCTCGGGCACGCGCAGCGGCTCGGACGCGAGCGCCGCCGCCGGGACGTCCGCGCGGCGCTCGCGCGGCACGCTGACGGCGGCCTTGAGATGCACGATGCCGACGATGTCGTCGATCGAGTCGCTGAACACGGGAAAGCGGCTGTGGCCGGTGCGACGCGCGAGCTGGATCACGTCGTCGGCCGAGTCGCCCGCGGCGATCGCGTGCACGCTCGGGCGCGGGGTCATGACGTCGGCCGCGCTCAGCCGCGCGAACGTGAGCGTTCGGTTGAGCAGGCTCGCGGTCTCCTGCTCGAGCACCCCGGCGCTCGCCGAGCGGCGCACGAGCGATGAGAGCTCCTCGGCGCTGCGGGCGCCCGAGAGCTCCTCCTTCGGCTCCACGCCCATCGCGCGCAGCAGCCCGTTGGCGCTGCCGTTGAGCAGCGCGATCGCGGGGCGGAACACCGCGGTGAAGCCCACCTGGAACGGCATGACCAGCTTGGCGGTCTGCCGCGGCAGGGCGAGGGCGAAGTTCTTGGGGACGAGCTCGCCGATGATCATCGACAGCAGTGTCGCGATGGTGACGCCGATCACGACCGCGAGCGGCACCGACACCGCCGGGGCGATGCCCCACGCGTCGAAGACGGGCCGGAGCAGCCTCGAGATGGCCGGCTCCATCGTGTAGCCGGTGAGCAGCGTGGTGAGCGTGATGCCCAGCTGCGCGCTCGACAGGTGCGTCGAGGTCTTCTTCAGCGCGCCGATGGTCAGCGACAGCCGAGATTCGCCGCGCTCACGGCGCGCCTCCAGGTCGGCCCGATCGAGATTGACCAGCGCGAACTCACTCGCGACGAACAGCCCGGTGCCGACGATCAAGACGAGACCGACGCCCAGCATGAGGTAGTCGTACATCAGGCGACACCCCGCCCCGGGAACGCGCTGCGAAGGGACGAGCAGGTACTGGGAGGGTCATCCATTGTGCTGCCCATGCTAGCGGAGCGCATCCGCCGCACCTAGCGGCACGCTCCGCGGCGGCGGGGCCGCGGCATCCATTCGCTACCAGCTCACCGGCAGCGCCTTGCCCTCCTCGTACCCCGCGGCGGACTGCAGGCCCACCATCGCCCGCTCGTGGAACTCGGCCACCGTGCCGGCGCCGGCGTAGGTGAACGACGAGCGGATGCCCGACGTGATCATGTCGAGCAGGTCCTCGACCGAGGGCCGCTGCGGGTCGAGATAGATCCGCGACGACGAGATCCCCTCGGCGAACAGCTCCTTGCGCGCGAGCTCGTACGCCCCCAGGCGCGAGAAGCGATCCTGCACGGCCTTCGTCGAGGCCATCCCCCACGACTCCTTGTAGACGCGGCCGTCATCGTCGTGCCGCAGCTCGCCGGGAGCCTCGATCGTGCCCGCGAACCACGATCCGATCATCACGGATGCCGCGCCCGCGGCGAGCGCAAGCGCGACGTCGCGCGGGTAGCGCACGCCGCCGTCCGCCCAGATGTGCGCGCCCATGATGCGGGCGGCGTCGGCGGCCTCGAGGACGGCCGAGAACTGGGGGCGCCCGACGGCGGTCATCATGCGGGTCGTGCACATGGCGCCGGGCCCGACGCCCACCTTGACGATGCTCGCGCCGGCGGCGACCAGATCGTGGACGCCCTCCGCGGTGACGACGTTGCCGGCGACGATCGGCAGCCCGAGGTCGAGGTCGGCGACCGTGCGCAGCGCGCGCAGCATGCCGGCCTGGTGCCCGTGCGCCGTGTCGAGCACCAGCACGTCGACGCCGGCCGCGGCGAGCGCTCGGGCCTTCGCTGCGACGTCGCCATTGATCCCGACCGCGGCGGCGACGCAGAGCCGACCCGCCGCGTCGATCGCCGGTCGGTAGAGCGTCGAGCGCAGCGCGCCGCGGCGGCTCAGCGTGCCGATCACCTGGCCGCGCTCCAGCACCAGGACGAGCTCCACCTCGGCGGCGACGATCAGCTCGAACGCCGCGCGGCCGTCGTGCACGTCCTCTGCCTCGATCGAGATGGCTCGATCGTGCACGAGATCGCCCAGGCGCGCGTCGTCCAGCGCGGTGAGCAGACGAGATGCCGCGACCACGCCGAGCACGTCCTCGGCGCGGAGCGCCCCGTCGGCCGCGGTGCGACCGACGACGATCCCGTGCCCCTGGGCGGGCGGCAGCAGCCGGCGCGCCTCCGCGACCGTGGTCTCGGGCGCCAGCACCAGCGGCGTGTCCCACGCGGTCGGCTGCGCCTTCACCCAGCGGATGGCGGCATCGAGCTCCTGCAGCGGCACATCCTGCGGGAGCACGCCGAGCCCGCCGCGACGCGCGAGCACCGCGGCCAGGCGCGGTCCGGTCACGGAGTTCATGTTCGACGAGACGATCGGAATGGTGGCGGCCGTGCCGTCCCCCGGCGTGAGATCGACGTCGAGACGGCTCGCCTTCTCGGATCGTCGCGGCACCAGGAAGACGTCGGAATACGTCAGATCCACCTGCGGTTGCACCCCGGAGAATTCCATGCACCCACGGTATCGCGGCACCCGCCGCCGTGCCGATGATTTTCGGTGTGCACCGGGCCGAACTCGGTTAGGCTTATGAGCTATGTGCGAGGGCACGATCTGCTCCGCGCGAGAACCGATCTTACGAAGAAAGTGGGCGATCGACTGTGTCGAGCCAGGAGACGAGCGTCGGAGCACCGAACGACGGTGAGTTCGGAGCAAATGAGTGGCTCGTCGATGAACTCTACGAACAGTTCAAAGTCGACCGGAACGCCGTCGACAAGGCCTGGTGGCCGGTGCTGGAGAACTACCGGCCGCTGAAGGGCGAAGTGGCCGGCGGGCTCGCCGATGCGTCGGCCGAGACCGTCGCGGCAGCCTCAGCTGACGCCGCGGCCGCGCCCACCACGAGCGAGGCGCACCCGATGACCGCGCCGATCCCGGTGATCGGCGCGCAGCCCGTCGCACGCACGACCTCGGCCCCGGCCAAACCGCAGCCGATCCCCGCGCAGGCGCCGCCGCTGAACACCCACGAGCCCCGCGACACCGCCGATCAAGACGTCATCACGCCGCTGCGCGGCATGTCGAAGACCCTCGCCGCGAACATGGACGAGTCGCTCGCCGTCCCGACCGCAACCAGCGTCCGCACCATTCCCGCCAAGCTGATGATCGACAACCGCATCGTGATCAACAGCCACATGGCTCGCACCCGGGGCGGCAAGGTCAGCTTCACGCACCTCATCGGCTGGGCGCTCATCCAGACCCTGAAGGACTTCCCGAGCCAGAACGTCTTCTACGCCGAGATCGAGGGCAAGCCCTCGGTCGTCGCGCCGGCACGCATCAACCTCGGCATCGCGATCGACCTCCCCAAGGCCGACGGCAGCCGCTCGCTCGTCGTGCCGAGCATCAAGAACACCGACGCGATGACCTTCAGCGAGTACCTCGTCGCGTACGAGGACGTCGTCGCGCGCTCACGCAGCGGCAAGCTCACCGCCGCCGACTTCCAGGGCACGACGTTCTCGCTCACCAACCCCGGCGGCATCGGCACCGTGCACTCGGTGCCGCGCCTGATGAAGGGCCAGGGGTGCATCATCGGCGCCGGCGCCCTCGAGTACCCGGCCGAGTTCCAGGGCGCGAGCGAGAAGACGCTCAACGAGCTCGCCATTGGCAAGACCATCACGCTCACGAGCACCTACGACCACCGCGTCATCCAGGGCGCCGGCTCGGGCGAGTTCCTCAAGAAGGTGCACGAGCTCCTGATCGGCGAGCGCGGCTTCTACGAAGACATCTTCGCCTCGCTGCGCATCCCCTACGCCCCCATCATGTGGGCGGCCGACATCAACGTCGACACCGCCGACGCCGTCAGCAAGGCCACGCGCGTGCAGGAGCTCATCAACTCGTTCCGCGTGCGCGGCCACCTGATGGCCGACATCGACCCGCTCGAGTACGTGCAGCGCATGCACCCCGACCTCGACATCGCCTCGCACGGGCTCACCTTCTGGGACCTCGACCGCGAGTTCGTGACCGGCGGCTTCGGCGGCAAGCGCACGATGAAGCTGCGCGAGGTGCTGGGCGTGCTGCGCGACTCGTACTGCCGCACGATCGGCGTCGAGTACATGCACATCCAAGACCCGGCGCAGCGCAAGTGGTTCCAGCAGAAGCTCGAGGTCAAGTACAAGAAGCCCGAGCACGACGAGCAGCTGCGCATCCTGCGCAAGCTCAACGAGGCGGAGGCCTTCGAGACCTTCCTGCAGACCAAGTACGTCGGGCAGAAGCGCTTCAGCCTGGAGGGCGGCGAGTCCACCATCCCGCTGCTCGACCAGATCCTCACGAGCGCGGCCGCCGCCGAGCTCGACGGCGCCGCGATCGGCATGGCCCACCGCGGCCGCCTGAACGTGCTCACGAACATCGCCGGCAAGACCTACGGCCAGGTGTTCCGCGAGTTCGAGGGCTCGGTCGCCATCGGCAACGAGCGCGGCTCGGGCGATGTGAAGTACCACCTCGGCACCGAGGGCACCTTCGTCTCGGCCGACGGCGCGAGCCTGCCGGTGTACCTCGCCGCGAACCCCTCGCACCTCGAGACGGTCGACGGCGTGGTCGAGGGCATCGTGCGCGCCAAGCAGGACCGCAAGCCTATCGGCACGTTCTCGATCCTGCCCATCCTCGTGCACGGCGACGGCGCGTTCGCCGGCCAGGGCGTCGTGGTCGAGACCATGCAGATGTCGCAGCTGCGCGGCTACCGCACCGGCGGCACGATCCACGTCGTGATCAACAACCAGATCGGCTTCACCACGCTCCCGGGCGACGCGCGCACGAGCGTGTACGCAACCGACGTGGCCAAGACGATCCAGGCGCCGGTGTTCCACGTGAACGGCGACGACCCCGAGGCCGTCGTGCGGGTCGGCGAGCTCGCCGTGGCATACCGTCAGGAGTTCAAGCGCGACATCGTGATCGACCTCGTCTGCTACCGCCGCCGCGGCCACAACGAGGGCGACGACCCGTCGATGACGCAGCCGCTCATGACGAACCTCATCGAGGCGAAGCGCTCCGTGCGCCGACTGTACACCGAGGCGCTCGTCGGCCGTGGCGACATCACCGAGGAAGAGTACGAGGCCGCCAAGCTCGACTTCCAGAACAGTCTCGAGATCGCCTTCGCCGAGACGCACGAGGCCGAGACCGGTGCGAACGTGCTCAGCCTCGAGGCGACCACCGAGCCCGCGTTCGCGGGCGAGCCCGAGACCACGGGCGTCTCGCCGGAGGTCGTGAAGCTCGTCGGCGACGCGTTCGTGAACAAGCCCGCCGGCTTCACCACGCACCCGAAGATCCAGCAGCTGCTCGAGAAGCGCCTCGACATGAGCCGCAGCGGCAACATCGACTGGGCGTTCGGCGAGCTCCTCGCGTTCGGCTCCCTCCTGCTGGAGGGCACCCCCGTGCGCCTCGCCGGTCAGGAGGCGCGCCGCGGCACGTTCGTGCAGCGCCACGCCGTGCTGCACGACCGGGCGAACGGCCAGGAATGGCTGCCGCTCGCGAACCTCAGCCAGCAGCAGGCCCGGTTCTGGGTCTACGACTCGCTGCTGAGCGAGTACGCCGCGATGGCGTTCGAGTACGGGTACTCGGTCGAGCGCCCCGACGCGCTCGTGCTGTGGGAGGCACAGTTCGGCGACTTCGCGAACGGCGCCCAGTCGGTCATCGACGAGTTCGTCTCGTCGGCCGACCAGAAGTGGGGCCAGCAGTCGAGCGTGGTGCTGCTGCTCCCCCACGGCTATGAGGGCCAGGGCCCGGACCACTCCTCGGCCCGCATCGAGCGCTTCCTGCAGCTGTGCGCACAGGAGAACATGACCGTCGCGCGCCCGTCGACCCCGGCATCGCACTTCCACCTGCTGCGCCGCCAGGCCTACGCACGCCCGCGCAAGCCGCTCGTGGTCTTCACCCCGAAGGCGATGCTGCGCCTGCGTGGCGCCACCAGCACCGTCGAGGACTTCACGAAGGGCCGGTTCGAGCCCGTGCTGGACGACGATCGCGGCATCGACGCGTCGGCCGTGAAGCGCGTGCTGCTGCACTCGGGCAAGATCCATTGGGACCTCAAGGCCGATCTGGTGAAGAACCCGAACCCCGAGATCGCCCTCGTCCGGCTCGAGCAGTTCTACCCGGCCCCGGTCGAGGAGCTGGCGGCGGTCATCGCCCGCTACCCGAACGCCGAGCTGGTCTGGGTGCAGGACGAGCCGGAGAACCAGGGCGCCTGGCCGTTCATCGCTCTCGACGTCGTGCCGCAGCTGGGCCGCGACGTGCGGGTCATCTCGCGTCCCGCCGCGGCATCGCCGGCGACCGGCTCGTCGAAGATCCACGCGATCGAGCAGGCCGCGCTGATGCAGGCTGCACTGGCCCGCTAGTTCGGTCGGCGTCGGTTCGCACCGCGCACGGGAGGCGGTCGCTCAGCACTGGGCGGCCGCCTCTTCGCGTCTCCGTTCGTGCGCCGTCGGCGTTCGTGCGCCGCCGAGGTCGGCGCGGCGTCAGTACCAGATGCCCAGCCAGGGCGTCTCGATCGGCGCGAACAGGCGATCGAGCGTGGCGATCGCCTCCGGCTCGCCGTGGATGCTCCCCGCCGCCCACAGCGTGCTCGCCCGCACGCCGCCGAGCAGCATCGCGCCCAGGCTCGCGACCGGCAGCCGCGCCTCGGGCACGGCGGACGCGGCAGCGTCGCGCGCCGCAGTGTCCGGCGCGGCGGCGTCGGCGTCGGCGTCGGGCGCGCTGGTATCGGGCGCGGCGTCGGATGTCTGTGCGGCGCCCTCGACGCCCTCCCCCGCCCCTCCGTCGCGCTCCACGCCCCGGTCGTCGCCCGCGCGCGCTCCAGCGCCCGCGAGCCGCTCGACGCTCGCGCTTCCGTCGGCGCCGACGCGCAGCATCCACGTGCCCTCGGCGAAGCCCAGCGGATCGTCCACGTGCAGCACGCACTCGCCGGCGGCCACGTAGCGGCGAGCCTGCAGCACACGCGGCACATCGAGCACGCGCAGCCACTGATGCTCACTGCAGGTGACGGTGGCGGCGCGCTGGTCGGCGATCATCCAGCGCAGCGGCTCGTCGACCGAGCGCAGGAAGGCGCGCACGGTGCTGACCAGGTCGAGCTCGAGGAGGAAGCGCCACAGCGCGGCGTACGCGTCGGGGGTCTCGGTGAGCAGGTACGAGAGGGTGAGCTCGTGCTTGGTGAAGTCTGAGTCGTTCTCGGCGAGCCGGTACAGCGCGATGCCGCGCGTGCGCCCCTGGGCGTCTGCATAGCGGATGGCGCGAATCTTCCGCGCCTGCTCCTGACCGCCGGCCGTGCCCGCCAGCCGGCGCCAGTGCCCAGGCCAGGCGGTGACCTCGCCGGGCTGCGAGCGCCGCACGCGCTCGTGCAGCGTGAACAGCTCTGCGGTCGCCCGCTCGCGATCGATGAAGTCGACACGGCCCGCGGGTCGTGGCCCGATCCAGCGCGCGCGTGCGGTCTCGATCACCCAATCGCTCGCGAACGCCGCCGGCGCGAATCCAAACTGCCCGTAGATCGTCGCCTCCGAGACGGTCAGGCCCGCGATCGGCACGCCGGCGTCGGCGGCTGTGCGCAGCTCGCCCTGCAGCAGGGCCCGCGCGATGCCGCGTCGGCGGTGCGTCGGGGCGACCGTCACCTCGCTGATGGCCCACATCGGGATGCCGCGCCCGCCCGGCATCGTCAGCTCGGCGACCCACGAGTTCACCGTCGCGACCGGCCACGTGGGGCTCGGCGTCGACGAATCGTATACGCCCGTCGTGCGCCGATAGGCGTACGAGTCGCGGCCGTTGGCGAGCTCTTCGGGCGTGGGGTCGGGATCGAGGAACCCGCGGGTGCTCGCCTGGATCCAGTCACCGAACGCGGTGGCATCGGCGGTGTCGACGAGGCGGTAGTCCAGCCCGTGCAAGGCGATCGCCTCGCGCGACTCGGCATCAAGCGGGAGCGATTGCCACTCGTGTGCGGTCATGGTGCATACGATATCGAGCGCTCGCCCGGCGCGACAGAACCAGCGCTCGCGATCGCGTCGAATCCTGGCGCGGCGCGCGCCGCGTCGGCGGCACGGCGGGCAGACGCGAGCTCAGTGGTGCCCGGCGTGCGCCTCGCGCAGGCGGGTGAGCACCTGGAGACGCAGCTCCTCGGGCGCCGTCTCCTTGCAGGCGCGCGCGACAACCTCCGTCAGCGTGCGCGCAACCAGCGCCTCGCCCGCGCACTCGGGGCAGTGCTCGATGTGCGCCCGGATCTCGGAGTGCTCGGTCTTGCAGACCTCGTTGCGGAGGTACTCCTCCAGGTCTTTTCGCGCCTTCTCGCAACCGCAATCGGTCATTTCTTGCTCCTTGACGTCGAGGGGTCGATGCCTCGCTCGACCGCGTAGTCAGACAACAGCTCGCGCAACAGGCGCCGGCCACGGTGCAGACGGCTCATCACTGTGCCGATGGGGGTCTTCATGATGTCGGCGATCTCCTGGTACGAGAAGCCTTCAACGTCCGCCAGGTAGACCGCCAGGCGGAAGTCCTCCGGAATCGACTGCAGCGCGTCTTTGACCGTCGAGTCGGGCATCCGATCGATCGCCTCGGCCTCGGCCGAACGGCTGCTGCTCGCGGTCGTCGACTCGGCGCCGCCGAGCTGCCAGTCCTCGAGCTCGTCGATCGTGCCCTGGTAGGGCTCGCGCTGCTTCTGCCGATAGGTGTTGATGTAGGTGTTCGTGAGGATCCGGTACAGCCACGCCTTCAGGTTCGTGCCCTGCGTGAACGTCTTCCACGAGGCGAATGCCTTGACGAAGGTCTCCTGCACGAGATCGGCGGCGTCGGCGGGATTGCGCGTCATGCGCATCGCCGCGCCGTAGAGCTGATCCATGAAAGGCAGCGCCTGCTCCTCGAACTGCCGGCTTGCGTCTTCTGCGCTCGCGCCGTCGGCCGCGTCGCCGGCGGGCTCCGCGGCGTTCGCGACCGGGCTCGCCTGCTCGGGCGTCGAGGGGGCCTGGGCGGCTTCTGCCGCGTCCGAATCTGTAGGGATCATCAGGCGCAAGTCTAGGCCCGAGCCCGCATCGCGGCTGGGCTCCGGCGGCACCGCGGGCACGCGCAGCGCGGGCACGCCGACCTTCTCCGGCCCGGATTCGAGCCGCTCCGCCACCGCAATCATCGATCTCCCGTTTCCGAGGCTCAAATGCGGAGCCTCTCGATAGGCTATGAACCAATGTCGAACGATAGCTATTCCCCGATCACCTCGCTTTCGGCCGCGAACGGACCGGCCACGAAAGCGCTCTGGGCTGCACCCACGGCAGACGGAGCGCTGAATGCGACCCTCACCATCCCCGGCTCGAAGTCACTGACGAACCGGGAGCTCGTGCTGGCTGCGCTGGCAGAAGGACCAAGCAAGCTCATCGCTCCCCTGCACTCGCGTGACTCCGAGCGCATGATCGCCGGACTCACCGAGCTGGGAGTCACGTTCACAGCCGTCGACGGCTCGGGCGCCTTCGGCCCCGATCTGCTCGTCACCCCGCCCGACCAGCTCCGCTCGGGCGGCACGGTCGCCTGCGGGCAGGCGGGCACCGTCATGCGCTTCCTGCCGCCGGTCGCGGGCCTCGTCGCGGGCGAGGTGCACTTCGATGCCGACGACAACGCGCTGCACCGACCGATGGGGCCGATGATCCGCGCACTGCGCGAACTGGGCGTCGACGTCGACGATGCGGGCCGTTGGAGCCTGCCCTTCTCCGTGCGCGGGCACGGCCACGTCCGAGGCGGCGAGCTCGACATCGATGCATCCACCTCCAGCCAGTTCGTCTCGGGGCTGCTGCTGGCGGCATCCCGATTCGACGTCGGGATGCACCTTCGCCACACGGGCCCACGGCTGCCGAGCGTGCCGCACATCGACATGACGGTCGAGGCGCTGCAACACCGCGGGGTGCGGGTCGAGCGCCCCAGCCCCCGCGAGTGGGTGGTCGCGGCCGGCCCGATCCGCGCGAAAGACATCGCCGTCGAGCCCGATCTCTCGAACGCGTCGCCGTTCCTCGCCGCGGCGATGGTCGCCGGCGGCACCGTGTCGATCACCGGCTGGCCGCTGCACTCGACCCAGCCCGGGGCGCTGCTGACCGAGATCCTGCCCCAGATGGGCGCGCGCGTGCACCGTCGGGCCGGGATCCTCACCGTGACCGGTCGAGGGATCCTCGGCGCGAACCTCGACCTGAGCGCCGCGGGCGAGCTGACGCCGACGCTGGTCGCGCTCGCCGCCCTCGCCGACGCTCCGTCGCACTTCACCGGCATCGGCCACCTGCGCCTGCACGAGACCGACCGGCTCGCCGCACTGGCGAACGAGATCAACGCCCTCGGCGGCGAGGTCACCGTGCTCGAGGACGGCCTGCGCATCGTGCCCCGCCCCCTGCGCGGCGGCGTATGGCACACCTACCACGACCACCGGATGGCCACGACGGGAGCGATCCTGGGCCTGGCCGTTCCCGGCATCGAGATTCAAGACATCGAGACCACCGCGAAGACGCTGCCCGAGTTCACCGCACTCTGGCAGAGCATGCTCGAGGGCGGGGATGCCACGGCGTGAGCTGGTGGACCGAGGAGGCGGACGACGACGAGCTCGATGAGCTCGACGAGTCGGTCGTCCGCGTTCGCCCGAATCCCAAGGCGAACAAGCCCCGCACGAAGATCCGTCCCGCCCACGAGGACGCCGAGGTCGGCATGGTCCTCGGCGTGGATCGCGGCCGCTACACGGTGATGCTCGGCGAGAACACCGACGACGAGCGGGTGGTCAGCGCGGTGCGCGCCCGCGAGCTGCGCAAGACCCCGATCGTCACCGGCGACCGCGCCCGCGTGGTGGGCGACCTCAGCGGCGCCGAAGGGACGCTCGCGCGGCTGGTCGGCATCGACGGCCGCACCACGCTGCTCCGGCGCAGCGCCGACGACACCGACCAGGTCGAGCGCATCATCGTCGCCAACGCCGATCAGATGCTGATCGTCGTGGCGGCGGCCGACCCCGAGCCGCGCACGCGGCTCGTCGACCGATACCTGATCGCGGCCCTGGATGCCGGCATCCACCCGCTGCTCGTCGTCACGAAGACCGACCTGGCCGACCCCACCGCGTTTCTCGAGCACTTCGCGGGGCTCGATCTGACGGTGTTCCGCAGCTCGCCGAGCGCGACGCCGCTCGCCGAGATCGGCGCCGCGCTCGAGGGGCACACCACCGTGTTCGTCGGCCACTCGGGCGTCGGCAAGTCGACCCTCGTGAACGCGCTGGTGCCGAGCGCGCAGCGCGCCGTGGGCCACGTGAACACCGTGACCGGCCGCGGCCGGCACACCTCCTCGTCGACGGTCTCGCTTCGCTACCAGGGCGCCGGCGGCACGGGCTGGGTGATCGACACCCCGGGAGTGCGCTCGTTCGGCCTCGGGCACATCGACCCCGCGAACATCCTGCGCGCCTACCCCGATCTCGAGGCGATCGCCGAGGAGGCATGCCCGCGCGGGTGCACGCACCTGCCGAGCGCGCCCGACTGCGGGCTGGTCGAGGCCATCGCCGAGGGCCGCCTCGGCGACGGCGGAGCCGCCCGCCTGGATTCGCTGCAGCGGCTGCTCGCCACCTTCAGCTGAGCGGCCGCGGCGCCGCGCCCGTCCGCCGCCGACGCCGCGGCTAGGCTGGGGCCATGAGCACCCAACTTGCCCCCGGTACCGTCGCACCCGATTTCACGCTGCCCGACCAGGACGGCACGCCAGTGACGCTCTCGGCGCTGCGCGGCAAGAAGGTCATCCTCTACTTCTACCCTCAGGCGATGACGCCCGGCTGCACGACCGAGGCATGCGACTTCCGCGACAGCCTCGAGCCGTTCGCGGCCGAGGGCTTCACCGTGCTCGGCGTCTCGAAGGACGAGCTGGCCAAGCTCGTCGAGTTCCGCGAGCGCGACCATCTCACCTTCCCCCTGCTCAGCGACACCGACCTGACCGTGCACCAGGCGTACGGCGTGTGGGGCGAGAAGAGCAACTACGGAAAGACCTACACCGGCACGATCCGCTCGACGTTCGTGATCGACGAGGAGGGCGTGCTCTCGCTGGCCCTCTACAACGTCAAGGCCACCGGCCACGTGCAGATGCTGCGTCGCAAGCTCGGGCTCGCGACCGTCTGACGCGAGGCACACCCCGCACCACCGACGCCCGGGACCGCGACGCGCGCCCGGGCGTCGCCGTGCCTGCGCCGCCGATGGCACTCCCTGCCTGCGCCGCCGGCCGCGGCGCGCCTACTCGGTCGTCGTCGCCCCGTCAGGGGATTCCTCGGCGGCAAGCCGCGCGGCGGCCGCCCGCTCCGCGGCCGCATCGGCCCGGCCCACACTGCGGATCTCGGCGATGAGCACGGCGAAGGTGACGAGCGCGGGGATGCCGATCTGCAGCCCGAGCTCCGGGTGCGCGAACTGCCCCGTGGCCGCGCCGAACGCGACCGCGAGCACGAGGATCTGCACCACGATGCCGCCCGAGCGGGCCCAGCGCTGCCCGCGGAAGATGCCGACCGCCATCGCGCAGACCCCGACCGCGCCGATCAGCACGAGCACGAACAGCGCGATCGCGCTCACCAGCGAGAATGCCGGCGTCGTGAACAGCGAGATGCCCAGCCAGATCACGAGGCCCACGACGACGAGCGCCTCGGCGCCCACGAGCAGCCCGGCGAGGAGGCGGAACACCGCCGTGCGCGGCGCCCGCTCGGCCGCGGCGTCCGGCGTCGATTCGTTCTCAGGCATGCAGGGCATCTCCTTCGCTGCGCCGGTGGATGCTCGAGCACAGAGCTCGCCCCGGCGTGTGGGCGACCTCGATCACAATGAATTCGAGGTTAACCCTTGATTTTACGCGCGCGCCTATGCCAACATGATGAAAGCCATGTGCTCCACAGCGAAGTGGGGCGGGCAGGCGTGCGTTACCCAACAGCGTAACGGCCCTCACCCCGAATTTGAGCATTCGCTCACTCACCTCGCATATAAGGAGCATCACTATGGATTGGCGCGACAAGTCAGCTTGCCTGACGGTTGACCCGGAGCTGTTCTTCCCGGTTGGCAACACCGGCCCTGCCGTTGACCAGATCGAGAAGGCGAAGGCTGTCTGCGCGCGCTGCACCGTCACGGAGGTCTGCCTCCAGTACGCGCTCGAGACCGGCCAGGACTCGGGCGTCTGGGGCGGGCTGAGCGAGGATGAGCGCCGCGCGCTGAAGCGCCGCGCCGCCCGCGCACGCCGCGCCTCCTAGCTGGGCGACACAGCTCGCCGAGCGGCGCGCCCCGACGGCGCCGCGCCATCCACGGGTCGACGCGACCTCAGCGCCCCGGTGGAAACGACCCGCCGGCGCGCCGGACGACACACGAAGCATTCGGGCCCTTGCCCACAGCGATCGCCGCACCAGCACATGGTGCGGCGATCTGCGTCTGTCGGCGCGAACGCTCACGACCGCCGCGGGCTCAGCTCTCGCGGTGAATCCAGCGCAGCGGGATCTCGATGGTCACCTCGGTGCCCGTCTGCTCGCCCTGCAGCGAGTGCCAGTCGATGGTGCCGCCGAGCTCGCCCTGGATCAGCGTGCGCACGATCTGCGTGCCGAGCCCGCGGCCGACCTCGCCCTCCGGCAGGCCCGCCCCGGTGTCGCGCACCTTCACGACGAGCCGCTCCTCGCTGCGCTCGGTCACGATCTCGACCCGACCCTCGAGCCCGGCGAGCCCGTGCTCGACCGCGTTGGTCACGAGCTCGGTGAGCGCGAGCGCGAGCGGGGTCGCGTACGCGCTCGGCAGCACGCCGAACTTGCCCGAGGAGCTCGTCTGCGCCATGGTGTTCGGCGCCGCCGCCACCTCGGCGACCAGGCGGAGCACGCGATCGAAGACCTCGTCGAAGTCGACGTTCTGCGTGAGCCCCTCAGAGAGCGTGTCGTGCACGACGGCGATGGATGCGACGCGCCGCATCGCCTGCGAGAGCGCGTCGCGCGCCTCTTCGGAGTGCGTGCGCCGGGCCTGGATGCGCAGCAGTGATGCGACCGTCTGCAGGTTGTTCTTCACCCGGTGGTGGATCTCACGAATGGTCGCGTCCTTCGTGATGAGCTCCTGCTCCTGGTGCCGCAGCTCGGTGACATCGCGGCACAGCACCACGGCGCCGATGCGCTCCCCCTGCTCGCGCAGCGGGATCGAGCGCAGCGACACCGTCACCCCACGGGCCTCGATGTCGGTGCGCCAGGGCGCCCGCCCCGAGACGACCACCGGCAGGCTCTCGTCGACGTTCTGCTGCGACGGCAGCAGCGCGGTCGTGACCTCGATCAGCGACTCGCCCTCGAGCTCGTCGTCGAAGCCCATGCGGTTGAAGGCCGAGAGCGCGTTCGGGCTCGCGAAGGTGGTGATGCCCTCGGTGTCGATGCGGATGAGTCCGTCCGATGCGCGGGGCGATCCTCGGCGAGGCGACGGCGGCGACGCCAGGTCGGGGAAGTGCCCGGACGCGACCATCGAGAACAGGTCGTCGGCGCACTCGTTGAAGGTGATCTGCTGGCGGCTGGGGGCGCGGGACTCGCCGAGGTTCGTGTGCCGCGTCAGCACGCCGATGATCGTCGGCACGGGCTCCTCGTCGTGGCTGAGGTGCCGCTTGATGGGCACCGCGCGCACGCGCGTGGGCGTCTCCTCGAACCAGTCGGGAGATGAGGAATCCACGATCGTGCCGTTGCTGAACGCCTCGAGCACCTGCGTGCGCCACTGGGGCCGCACGCGATCGCCGACGATGTCACGATAGAACAGCGTCGCGGCGCCGCTCGGGCGGGCGTGGGCGACGGCGACGAACGAGTCGTCGGCCGTCGGTACCCAGATCACGATGTCGGCGAAGGCAAGGTCGGCCAGCAGCTGACCGTCGGCAGAGAGGCGATGCAGCCACTCGATGTCGACATCCTTCGACAGCCCTTGGGCATTGACCAGATCACTGAGCGTTGACACGGCACCAGTCTAGATCGCGGGTGCCGCCGTTCCGGCTCGTTGTGACGCCCCACGTCGCCAGGGAAGTCGGCTCGCCCGCACCGGCGCCGCAGCGGAGGGCGTCGCGGCGGAGGGCCGCGCCGCCCCCTGCTCCGGATCCCGCCGCGGCGCGCGCTTCCCGCGGCCTTCCCCGCCACGCGCCGGGGCGAGCAGCGCATCGCCCGCGACGCGTCGCACCGCGCAGGCGAGGGGCGAGTTCGGCAGCTTCGCGCCGATCGGCGTGCCGGCCAGCATGGCGGCATCCGCCGAACGCGGGTCTAGCGGCACGAACGACACCGCCTCGATCCCGGCGAAGCGCGCGAGCATCCTGCGCACCTGCCCCTTGGCATCGGCGGGCAGCACTCCGGGTCGCAGCCGGTTCGCGATCACCGCGACGGGCGTTGCCCCGATCACCTCACGCAGCTCGGCGAAGCCGCGCACGAAGCGCGCCATGCCAATCGGCTCGATGGATGCGACGGCGACGACCCGATCGGCTGCTCGCAGCGCGCCGAGCCCGGCGGCGTGCCTGCGCAGCCCGTCGAGGTCGCTCACGATCTCCTCGTCCTGCTCGAGCGGCGCCGCGATATCGACGACGACGTAGTCGGCCCATGCCCGGCACGCGCGCAGCGTCTCGACGACCCGCTCCTCGCTGAGCTCCGGCCAGCGCGCCGGACGATTGAGCCCGGTCAGCACGCGCAGCGAGCCGTCGCGGTGCGGCACCGCGAGGCTGATGCGCTCCAGCTCCTCGTCGTCGAGCGCACCCATGCCGGCCGCGCGACACGCTGCGGCGAACCCGGGCCCCTCGTCGGGGAGCCCCAGGGCCAGTGCCAGCGACGGCCCCTGCGTATCGGCATCGACGAGCGCAACGAGACGCCCGCCGCGTGCCAGCTCGTAGGCGAGCTCGATCGCCACGGTCGATCGGCCGGGCGCGCCGCCCGGCCCCCACACCGTGAAGACGCGGCCGCCCGCCGGCGTGGCGGTCGGATGCCCCGCGCCAGGCTCGCGCTCGCCCTCGCCCCGCTCGGCGCGCGTGCCGCCGTGCTCCTCGCCGAGCACGGCCGCGATCACGGCGGCCGGCGCAGCGGGATCCGCGACGCCCTCGAGCCCGAGGGCGCGTGCCCGGCGGCGCACGTCATCGCTCGCCGCGAGCGGAACGATCCGGATCCCCCGCCGGTCGCACAGTCCGCGCAGCTGCGCGCCGAGCAGTCGCACACCACGACCCTCGCACTGCACCGCCAGCACGTCGGTGTGGTGCAGCAGCTCGTCCGCGCTCGGCGGCTGCAGCTCCGGATCGAGCTCTGCGTCGAGATCCGGGGCCAGCTCCGGATCGACGCCCAGATCGATGCCCTCGCCGACGCCCGATCCCGCCCCCGCGCCGAGATCGACATGCGCCCGCACGTCCAGGTCGTGCATCGCCGCGCGATCGGACGCGAAGACCAGGGCCTCGAGCGCCGCGATCTCCAACAGGCCGGTCACATGCATGCCCGCATGGCGCAGCTCGGCGGCGAGGTCCGCCGCCACCGCGGCGTCCGCAGCGATCGTCACGCGCAGCATCAGCGAGCCGCCGTCGGCACGATCGAGAACGACCAGTCGGCCGCCACCGCGCCGAGCGTGGGCGCGATGTCTGCGCGCGGGATGATCAGCTCGAGCGGCACGCCGGGGCGCCCCATCACCGAGGTCTTCTCCCCCACCGCCCGCACGACGGCATCGGCGACGACGATCTCGGGCACGCCGTGCTCGCCGCGCTCCAGCCGCGGAGCGCCCCACAGCTCGACGACGGCGCCGACCGTCACGCTCGTGGGGATCTCGCCCGCCGACGTCACGACCACCGACGTCGCGCGTGAGGAGGCCGCCGGCGCGAGCGCCCCCGCCGGAATCAGCTCGCCTGCGTCGATCGTGCGCGTCGCGACCAGCTCGGCGCCCAGCGCGTCCGGCGTCAGATACGACGCGCCGGCCGCGCCGAGCGACACCTGCACCACCTCGAGGGCCGCCGACGACACCTCCTCACCCGGCACGATCGTGCGTGCGGCGGCCAGGACCGGCACCGTGGTGCGCGCACTCGTCACGATGGCCCAGACGCCGGCGATGGATGCCACCACCAGCGCGATGCCGACGAAGAATCTGGCATCCGCCCAGAACGCGCGCCCGTGGCGCGCCGAGACAGTCGAAGTCATGCCCCCATGCTCAGGCATCGCGCCCGAGCGCCCTCGGAGTTATCCACAGCCGCCCCGCCCCGCGCCCCTGACCGACGCCCGGTGAGCATACTGAGAGGATGCCTCCCCCAGCATTCCCTGCTCCGCGCCTGCTCACGCTCGCGCAGGCCGCGGAGCTGCTGACGATCGACGTCGACGAGGTGCTCGCGCTGCTGAGCGAGGGCTCGCTGCGTGGGGTGCGCCTCGGCGCCGGTGCGCACTGGCGCGTCGAGCACGACAGCATCGCCGAGTACATCGAGGAGCAGATCGAGCAGACCCGGCGCATGCACCTGTGGAACCAGAGCAACGCCGCGAGCTTCCCCGAGCTGTGGGGCAGCGGGGCGATCCGCCACGGCGACTGACTCCCGGCCGCGAGTCGCACGGGCCAGGGCCGTGCTGGTCAGAGCTGCACCCAGGTCACGGCGCGCAGCGGCACGAGGCGGTAGCCGGACACCTCGGCACGCCGCCGCGCCGTCCCCGGCTCGTGGAGCGCGAGCTCCACGTGGTCGGCGCCGACGCCGTCGATCGTGCCGTGCAGCACCCGACCGCCGCCGTCGTGGAGGGTGACCGGGCGCCGCCGCCGGGCGAGGTCGCGCAGCAGGAATCCGAAGCTCTGGCGCGCGCTGAGCGACGCCGCCCGCGCGCGGGCGACTCCCCCGCCGTCGGCCGTGTCCCTGGCATCCGCGCCGCGGCTCGCGAGCAGCGCCGCGCGATCCAGCAGCAGCGAGCGGATGCCGCGCAGCGGGATCGCCGCGGCGGCACCCGCCGAGCCCGGCCCGGGCTCGCGTTCGAGGCCGAGCTCGAGCCCGAGCCAGTCGGCGCCGACCGCGGCCACCGCGCCCCGCAGCGTCCCGCCCGCGAACGTGCCGCCGGGCTCGCGCTCCGGGCCCGGCACGGCGAGCTCCACCCCCAGCCGGGCGCCGACGAGTGCGAGCAGCCGCGTTCGCAGCTCGAGCTTCGACACCCGCAGCCGCTCGGCCTCGCCGTCGACGGCGCGCCGCTGGGCCTCCCGCTCGAAGTCGAGCTGGTGTTCGAGGTCTTCGAAGAATCGGTCCCAGCGCATCGGTGAAGCGTACGCGCTGCCGACGCGGCCGCCGCCGAACCCTCCACAGGCGTGGCCCCGGCCGATCGCGGCCCCTCCGAATCACGACCCAGCTGGAACACTGCGCCACCGAATCACGACCCGGCTGGAGCACGGCCCGGCGCACCGGCGCCGGGCGTCGACCGCGCCTCAGCCGTGCGACTCGGCGTGCGCGGCCGCGGCCGCATCGCGGTACCGCTCGCGCAGGACGTCGAGCGTGAGCGGCGCGGCGAACGGGAGGTAGTCGCGCAGGAGCGCCTCGAACCCGGCGACGGTGCCGCGGCCGTCGCGCGCCCGCGCGTGCACGCGCGCGACGACGGCGATCCAGGCCACGACGCCGAGGGCGATGAAGACGGGGGCGGCGGCCAGCAGCATCCAGAACTCGGTGTAGAACGCGAGCCCGGCGCCCACCACGAGCGCGGCCGCGCCGAGCCACAGCCAGAATGGCGGGCGAAGCCACCAGCGCAGAGCGGGGCGGCGCGAGCGGCTCATCGAGACTCCAGTTCTTCGGCCGAGGGTGAGGTTGGGGGTGACTGCGGGCGCCGGCGCGTGTGACGGAGCGCGACGCAGATCGGGCGATTCGTGACGCGGACGACGCCGCGATGTCACGAATCGAGCGAGGTCATGTCCCATTCTGCCCGACTTCGTTGCGGATTGATCACGAGCCCGCCACGGGCTGTGGATCAGGGGTTTTGCCGATTTTGGCGCGTGTTCTACTGCATGGGTTCTGCACTCCTCCAGCCGAGAGGCATCCCATGTCACCCTCTTCTGCACGTCGCCTGGCACCGCTGCCGCGGGCGAACGACCCCGCCGACCTGCACGCGTACTTCGGTCACCAGCACACCTCGACCGCCGAGCTGAGCGACCCGGAGCCGCTGCTGCGCAACCTCACCCGCGGGGTGCTCGAGGTGCTCGCCGGCACCCGCGAGATCGAGCAGCTCGCGCGCTGGATGACGGAGGACGTCTACCGAGCGCTCATGACGCGTGCGAGCCTCGCCACCCGGGCGCGGAGCGCCCGCCGGATGCCCGCCGCGCGCACGCAGCACGCGATCGTCTCGCTCCGCCAGATGAGTCCCGCCGACGGCGTGGTCGAGGCCGTCGTCATCGCCCGGGGCCCGGCGCGCACGCGCGCGGTCGCGATCCGCCTCGAGGGCATCGACGGGCGCTGGCGGGCGACCTCGCTCGCCCTGCTCTAGGTGGCGTCGCCGCGGCGACTGCGCGGGCTCAGTCGCAGAACGTGCCCGATCTCTCGTATCTGACGTCGCAGTCAACTGCACGGTTGCCAGGCTGCGCGATGAGCGCGAAGACCAAAGCGATGCCGAACGTGAGCGCGGCGATCTTCCACCATTCCCAGCGAGGTTTCCCATCCTCTCGGCGGGTCGCTGGCCGGGTGATGTACCACCCTGCGGCGACTAGTACGCCGGCCGCCACAACGTTGAGCGTGCCCCACACGACTCGCTCAAGCGGGATGAGCGCTCCAGGCGCCCACAGCACGAGAATGGGGATGGCGGCGAGCAACCAGATCTGCTGGCTACTGCGGACGGCGTGGATCCCAAGGAACACCGCGGTGATACTGAGGGTCCACCTGAGGAAGATGTAGTACTCGTAGCCCCATGGAAACACAGCAAAGAACGACAGCGCCGCTGCAATGCAGGAGACGACCAGCGCGGGATGCTCTTCCAAGAGAGCTCGTGTCGATGACCCGGCCGACCGTGCTGCGGCAGTCTCCGGCGCTGGCGGCGAGATTTCCAGCCACTTCGCGCCGTCCCAGTAGCGCATCTCGTTGCCTGCATGCGGTGCCGAGTACCAGCCCGGCAACGGCAACGGCTGAGGACGGGGCGCGCCAACCCAACTCTCGTAGAGCGCACGCGCGGCTTCCGGATCGCTCGCGACACCCGCGGCTTCCGCATCGGTCAGGCGCAGCCCACTGTAGCGCCGGGCCTCGCCGTTGCGAAGGACGTTGAGGAATTGCTCGAATGAGGTGCGCGGCATGCATGAAGGATGGCACACAAGGGCGCGTCTCCCCTCCGTGGGGTGATTGGCCCGCGATAGTGGCTGCCGCTGTCGACTCCCGTACCCCCGCTCGACAGATTCTGGGCGGGAGATGATTGGTCGCGATTGCAGTCGAATCAAGGGCGGCGTGGTCGTCCCTTCCGCGATGACCGTCGTGTTTTCGATGGGACCAGCTATCGGCGCCGTGCAGGTGCGGCGCGGCGGGCTCTGCCCCGTGGGGAGTTCGGCCCGTGGCAGACGAGCCGAACGCGTCACCGCCGCTCTGCCGGCAGCGCCAGATGGGATCGGATCCTGCAGGCGTTACTGTCGCAGGCGGATGTGGCTGGCGTTGTCGATTGAGATGTGTCGGTCAACGCAACAATCGCTCGCGCGCATCGGTATGCGACGAACACCCATCGTCCCGATCAGCCCACAGGGAACCTTTGGAATCACAAGAATCTCCACGTCGCTCAGGCGGAGCCTTCCGGTCACGACATTGATCGCTGAGCAACCCTAGTGGAAGACACATCCTAGGTCGACGGCTGCGCGATGCCGCGGCCTGATGCCGCGACGTCATCCCGCAGCGCCACGCCGCGCCGCGCCGTCTAGCGCTGCTTGTAGCTCGCCAGGAAGTTGCCCATGCGCTCGATCGCCTCGGTGATCACGCGCGCCTCGGGCAGCGTGACGATCCGCAGGTGATCGGGGTTCGGCCAGTTGAAGCCGGTTCCCTGCACCAGCAGGAGGTGCTCCGACACGAGCAGGTCGTAGACGAACTTGGCGTCGTCGTGAATCTCGTGCACGTTGGGGTCGAGCCGCGGAAAGGCGTAGAGCGCGCCGGCGGGCTTGACGCACGAGACGCCGGGGATGGCCTCGAGGCCGTTCCACGCGGCATCCCGCTGCTCGTGGAGACGGCCGCGGGGCGCGATCAGCGAGTCGATCGTCTGCACGCCGCTGAGCGCCGCCTGCACCGCGAACTGCGCGGGCACGTTGGGGCACAGCCGAGTGGATGCCAGCAGGTTGATGCCCTCGAGGAAGCCCTGGGCGTGCCGGGTCGGGCCCGTGATCACGACCCAGCCGGAGCGGTACCCGGCCACGCGGTACGTCTTCGAGAGCCCGTTGAACGTGAGGCACAGCAGATCCGGCGCGACGGACGCCATCGGGATGTGCTCGGCGTCGTCGAAGAGGATCCGGTCGTAGATCTCGTCCGACAGCACGAGCAGCGAGTGCTCGCGCGCGATGGCCGCGATCCCCTCGAGAATCTCGCGGCTGTAGACGGCGCCGGTGGGGTTGTTCGGGTTGATGATCACGATCGCCTTGGTGCTCGGCGTGATCTTCGCCCGGATGTCTTCAAGGTCGGGCTGCCAGCCCGCGAGCTCATCGCAGATGTAATGCACCGGGGTGCCGCCGCTGAGGCTGGTCATCGCGGTCCAGAGCGGGTAGTCGGGGGCCGGGATCAGCACCTCGTCGCCCTCGTCGAGCAGCGCCTGCATCACCATCGTGATCAGCTCTGACACGCCGTTGCCGAGGAAGACCATGTCGGGGTCGACCTTCGGGAACCCGGGCGTCTCCTCGTAGCGGTTGACGATCGCGCGGCGCGCCGAGAGCACGCCCCGGCTCTCGGTGTAGCCGTGCGCGCTGGGCATCGCCGCGATCATGTCGCGCACGATCTGGTACGGCGCCTCGAAGCCGAACGCCGCCGGGTTGCCGGTGTTGAGCTTGAGGATCGTGTGTCCCTCGCTCTCGAGGCGCGCCGCCTCGGCGAGGGCCTGACCGCGGATCTCGTACAGGACGTTCTTGAGCTTCGACGACTGGTCGAGCGGGCGCAGCGTGGTCATCGACCCAGTTTACTTGCGCTTGCCCGCGGCTCTGCGCTGCGCGCGGTTGCCCGCCGCGCCCTGCTGCTCGGAGGCCTCGGTGCGCTGCCCGAACGCACCCCGCGGCGCCTCGGCCGCCGGCGCCTCCTGCGCCTCGGGGCGCTCCTGCGCGGCGCGCTGCTCCATCGCCTGGCGCAGGCGCGCGGTGGCCGCCTGCTCGACCTGGCCGCGACCGTCGCGGATCTCGACCTCGCCGGCGTCGTTGGGCGCCGAGTAGTGCAGCTGCTGCGCGTTGCTGGCGGGGATCCCGAGGCCCTTCGCCTCGACCTCGGCCGGGTGCTCGGCCTCGCCGGTGCGGTGCACCTCGACCTCGAGGTTGTACAGGTAGCCCACCGACTCCTCGCGGATCTGCCCCATCATCTGCTGGAACATGGCGTAGCCCTCGCGCTGGTACTCGATGAGCGGGTCGCGCTGGGCCATGGCGCGCAGCCCGATGCCGTCCTTGAGGTAGTCCATCTCGTAGAGGTGATCGCGCCAGCGGCGGTCGAGCACCTGCATCACGACACGGCGCTCGAGCTCGCGGGTCGCGGGCTCGCCGAGCGTCGCCTCGCGGTTCGCGTAGGCGATCTTCGCGTCCGAGACGATCTCGCGCTTGAGCCCCGCGCTCGTGATGCGGCCCTTGTTGCCGCCTGCCTCTGCCACGACCTCGTCGATCGTGACGCTGACGGGGTACAGGGTCTTCAGCTCGGTCCAGAGGGCGTCGAAGTCCCAGCCCTCGGTGTTGCCGCTGGAGGTGTGCTCGTCGATGACGGCGGTGATCGCGTCCTCGATGAAGTTGCCCACGCGGTCGGCGATGTCATCGCCCGCGAGAATCTGGCGGCGGTCGGCGTAGATCGCCTCGCGCTGGCGGTTGAGCACGTCGTCGTACTTCAGGACGTTCTTGCGGATCTCGGCGTTTCGGGACTCGACCTGCGACTGCGCGCTCTTGATCGCGCGCGAGACCATGCCCGACTCGATCGCGACGTCGTCAGGGAAGTTGGTGCGGGCGAGGATGGCCTCGACGGCGCCCGACTGGAACAGCCGCATCAGATCGTCGGTGAGCGAGAGGTAGAACCGGCTCTCGCCAGGGTCGCCCTGGCGGCCCGCGCGACCGCGGAGCTGGTTGTCGATGCGGCGCGACTCGTGCCGCTCGGTGCCGAGCACGTAGAGCCCGCCCGCGTCGACGACCTTGGCAGCCTCGGCGTCGACCGTCTCGCGAACCGCCGCGAACACGTCGTCCCACTCGGCCTCGTAGGCTTCGGGCGTCTCGGCCGGGTCGAGGCCCTTGGCCTTCATCTCCTGCACGGCGAGGAACTCGGCGTTGCCGCCGAGCATGATGTCGGTGCCTCGGCCGGCCATGTTGGTCGCCACCGTGACGCTGCCGAGCCGGCCCGCGCGGGCGACGATCTCGGCCTCGCGCGCGTGGTTCTTCGCGTTCAGCACCTCGTGCTTGATGCCCTTCTTGGCCAGCATCCGCGAGAGGTACTCGCTCTTCTCGACGCTGACGGTGCCCACGAGCACCGGCTGCCCGGCGGCGTGGCGCAGCGCGATGTCTTCGACGACCTGGACGAACTTGGCCTGCTCGTTCTTGTAGACCAGGTCGGGCTTGTCCTTGCGGATCATCGGCTTGTTGGTCGGGATCTCGACCACGCCGAGCTTGTAGGTCGACATGAACTCGGCCGCCTCGGTCTCGGCCGTGCCGGTCATGCCCGAGAGCTTCTCGTAGAGGCGGAAGTAGTTCTGCAGCGTGACGGTCGCGAGTGTCTGGTTCTCAGCCTTGACCGGGACGCCCTCCTTGGCCTCGATCGCCTGGTGGATGCCCTCGTTGTAGCGGCGTCCGGCCAGGATGCGGCCGGTGTGCTCGTCGACGATCATGACCTCGTCGTTCATCACGACGTAGTCGGAGTCGCGCTTGAACAGCGCGATCGCCTTGATCGAGTTGTTCAGGAACGAGATGAGCGGGGTGTTCGCCGACTCGTACAGGTTGTCGATGCCGAGGTAGTCCTCGACCTTCTCGATCCCGGGCTCGAGCACGCCGATGGTGCGCTTCTTCTCGTCGACCTCGAAGTCGACGCCAGGCTCGAGCGTGTTGGCGAGGCGCGCGAACTCGGTGAACCAGCGGTTCGCCTCGCCTGACGACGGGCCGGAGATGATCAGCGGCGTGCGCGCCTCGTCGATGAGGATCGAGTCGACCTCGTCGACGATCGCGAAGAAGTGCCCGCGCTGCACCAGATCCTCGTGGCGCCACGCCATGTTGTCGCGCAGGTAGTCGAAGCCGAACTCGTTGTTCGTGCCGTAGGTGATGTCTGCCGCGTACTCCTCGCGGCGCTGCTCCGGCGTCTGGCCCGCGATGATCACGCCGGTCGTCATGCCGAGGGCTCGGAAGATGCGGCCCATCAGATCGGACTGATAGCTCGCGAGGAAGTCGTTGGTCGTGATGACGTGCACGCCCTTGCCCGCGATGGCGTTGAGGTACGCGGGCAGCGTCGCGACGAGCGTCTTGCCCTCGCCGGTCTTCATCTCGGCGATGTTGCCCAGGTGCAGCGCCGCACCGCCCATGATCTGCACGTCGTAGGCGCGCAGGCCGATGGTGCGCTTCGCCGCCTCGCGGATCGCGGCGAACGCCTCGGGCATCAGCTTGTCGAGTGACTCGCCGCCCGCGAAGCGCTCGCGAAACTCGACCGTCTCGGCGCGAAGCTCCTCGTCACTCAGCCGCGAGTACTCCTCTTCGAGCGCGTTGACGGCCTTGGCGACGCCCTGAAGGCGCTTGATCACGCGCCCTTCACCGGCACGGAGCAGCTTTTCAAAGGGTGAGGCCACGGTGGGATCTCCATCTGTTCGAGTGTGGGCCCGCGGCGCGCACGGACCCCGACGCGCTCACGCGCGCCTGCGCCTCGCCGAGGCACATGCACTCATGTTACCGGTCTGTGACCTGTGGATGAGCTCCACAATCGCGCGACGCGCGCGCCGCTCCGGCGCGCTCGTCCGCGGTTCCACGCCCCGCCGCGCGGCGAATACCGGGTATGTATTTTCTCGGTATCTTTGCTCCTGGCTGCCCAACGCGCATGCCGAGAGCGGAGGCATCCATGTCAGTTCGATCCAGCCTGCTGGCGATCCTCGATCAGGGACCCTGCTACGGCTATCAGCTGCGCGCCGAGTTCCATCGCCGCACCGGCGCGAGCTCGCCGCTGAACGTCGGACAGATCTACAACACGCTCGATCGGCTGGAGCGCGACGGCCTCGTCTCGCGCGGCGACGCCGACGAGCAGGGACACGTCTACTACATGATCACGGATGCCGGCTCGGCCGAGGTTGGCGATTGGCTGGGCACGGCGGTGGCCCGCCCCACCGGCACCCGCGACGAGCTCCCCCTCAAGCTGGCGCTGGCGGCCACGCTGCCCGGCGTCGACGTCACGGGCATGATCGCCCGGCAGCGCGCCGAGACGCGGGCCACGCTCGAGGCGCTGCGGCACGCGGCCGACGATCCCGCGCCGGGGGCGAGGGGGCAGGATGCCGGGGCCGCCGCATCCCCGAGCGGCGAGACGCTCGCCCGCCAGCTCGTCGCCGATGCGCTCGTGTACCAGGCGGAGGCGGAGCTGCGGTGGCTCGACCGCGCCGCGGAGCGCCTCGCGGAGCACCCGGCCCGCACCCTCGCGCTCGAGCTCGACCTCGAGCGCCCACGCCGCGGGCGCCCGCCGCTGGTCGCCGCGCCGATCGGCTGAGCCGGCACCGCCGCGCCTCGCTCCCCCGCCCGCCGTGCGCGTCGCCACATCCTGGGCGTCTCCTCGGTGCCAGTGTCGGCGCGCGCGCTTATGATCGAGAAATGGCTGGATTCTGGGGTGCCCGACGCGCGCAGCGAGAGCAGCTGGCCGCGCAGGACGCGAGCCTGGCGCTGCGCGCGCAGCAGGCGCTGGTCGAGACCGACGAGCGCGTGCGCCTCGCCGGCGATGAGCTGCTGTTCGCGACCGCGGAGCTGGGCGACGATCCCACGGCCGCACTGCGCGAGGCGCTCGGCGCCGTGCGCCACCACCTCGCCGAGGCGTTCGAGCTGCACCAGCTCAACCACGACGAGATCCCCGACACCCCTGAGGAGCTGCGCACCCGCAACGCGCGCATCGTGCAGCTGTGCGAGTGGGCGCTGGGGCTGCTCGAGCACCACATGACGGCGCTCGAGGTGCCGATCGCCAACGCCCGCCGGGCCCCCGAGGTGCTCGCCCAGCTTCGTGCCGAGGCGGCGGGACTGCGCGCCCGCATTCCCGGCGCTCAAGAGACCATCGTGCGGCTGGGCGCCCGCTACAGCACGGAGGCGCTGCAGCAGATCGCACACAACGCCGACGAGGCGGCCCAGCTGCTGGATTTCGCCGAGCACAGCGGCGAGATCGCCAAGCGGCGACGCGAGGAGGGCCAGCGCTCGGCCGCGAACTACGCGCTCGAGGCCGCCACCGAGTCGGTGCGTCGTGCGGGCACACTGCTGCGCGCGGTCGAGGACTACGAGATCGAGGCGCTGCGGGCCGAATCGGCCCTCGCCGCGGTCGTGGTCGACTCGCGCGACGACCTGATCCGCGCCCAGGGTGCACCGCAGGCCCCCGCCGTCGCCGTCGCGATGCAGCAGCTGCAGGGCGCGCTCACCGCCCTGCCTGCCGGCGGCACGAAGAGCGATCCGTTCGCCCAGCTGTCGTCGCTGCGCGAGGCCAACGCCGCATTGGACGCCGCGATCACGGCCGCGCACCAGCGTGCCGCCCGCCCGATCCCGCCCATCGCCTACGTTCGGCACGCCATCGACGACGCCGAGAGCCAGCTGGGCGTCGCCCGTAGCGTGATCGCCGGGCACCGCGGCTGGATCGGCGCGGATGCGCGCACCCGCCTGGCGGAGGCGGAGCGCACGATCGCCGCCGTCGAGCCCCTCATCGGCGACGAAGACACCCGCGAGCGAGCGCTCGAGCTCGCGCGCCGCGCCGGCGCGCTGGCCGCCGAGGCCCTGCGCCTCGCGCAGCACGACATCGACAGCTCACGGCCGCAAGACCAGCAGGGCGGGTGGGGCAACGGGCCCCGCGGCAACGCCGGGAACAACGGCGGCAGCGGCATGGGCGCTGTGCTCGGCGGCGTGCTGCTGGGCAGCCTGCTCGGCGGCATGTTCGACTGAGCGCACGCCCGCGGCGTCGACGAGCGGGAGCCGCGTCACCGCCGCCAACCGCACGTGAAAGGACCCCGTCGCGTAACGGGGTCCTTTCACGTGCCCGGGCGCCCGGCTGTGCGGCGCCCAGGCACGGGTCAGCGGAGCGAGCGGAACGAGGCGCGCACCTCGTCGGTGAACAGCTCGGGCTGCTCGAAGGCCGCGAAGTGGCCGCCCTGGTCGAGCTCGCCCCAGTGCACGAGGTTCGCGAAGCGCTTCTCGGCCCAGCGACGCGACGAGCGCAGGAACTCGCGCGGGAAGATGCTGCAGCCGACCGGGATCGAGACCGGGGCGGCGTTGAACGACCCGAAGCTCTCCCAGTACAGGCGCGCCGAAGAGGCTGCCGTGCCCGTGAGCCAGTAGAGCGTGATGTTGTCGAGCATCTCGTCGATGCTCAGCGCGTTCTCGGGCTCGCCGTCGCAGTCGGTCCACTCGCGGAACTTCTCGTAGATCCATGCCGCCTGGCCGACCGGCGAATCGGTCAGGCCATAGCCGAGCGTCTGCGGCCGCGTCTTCTGCTGGAGCGCGTAGGCGTTGCCCTCGGTCGAGTACCGCTGCATGTCGGCGAGGGCCGCAAGCTCGGCGGGCGTGGCGTCGGCGAGGTCGGCGGCATCGGGGCGGGCGATCACGAAGTTGAGGTGGATGCCGATCACCGCGGGGTCGCCGCTCGCGCCGAGCGCGTTGGTGACGGCCGAGCCCCAGTCGCCGCCCTGCGCGACGAAGCGCTCGTAGCCGAGCCGCTGCATGAGCTCGATCCAGGCGCGCGCGATGCGGTCGGTGTTCCAGCCCGCCTCCGCCGGCTTGCCCGAGAGCCCGTACCCGGGCAGCGAGGGGATGACGACGTGGAACGCGTCGGCCGGGTCGCCGCCGTGCGCGCGGGGGTCGGCGAGCGCCTCTGCGACCTTGAGGAACTCGATGACCGAGCCCGGCCAGCCGTGGGTCAGCAGCAGGGGCATGGCGTCGGGCTCGGGCGAGCGCACGTGCAGAAAGTGGATGTCGAGGCCGTCGATCGTGGTCATCGAGGGCGAGAGCGCGTTGAGGCGGGCCTCGCAGGCGCGCCAGTCGTAGCCGTTTCGCCAGCGCTCCACGAGCGCCTGCACGCTCGCCAGCGGCGCGCCCTGCCCCCAGCCGTCGACCGTGGCGGGCTCCGGCCAGCGCGTGAGCGCGAGTCGGGCCTGCAGATCGGCCAGCGCCTCGTCGGAGAATGCGAACGGATGGGGGGTAACTTCAGTGCTCATTGCGCTCCTCGTCGTTGTCGAGCGAGCGTAACAGCGGGGCGCGCGGCGACCGGCGGGCGCGCACCAATATGACGCATGCCGCGGCGAGCCTCGCGCGCGGATCGCTCGCCGGCGCCCGCCCCCGTAGCCCGCAGCCTTCAGCCCGCGCAGCGCAGCCCACGCACGCCACTGTGGCGGGGGCCCGAGGGCCACCCGCCACAGTGTCGGTGGTGCCGCGCGTCGGCGCCGCTACGAGACGAGCTCGGCGGCCGCCGGGGGCGCGAGCACCCCGAGCGCGATCGCGCCGTAGTCCCAGCCCTTGCGCCGGTAGACGACGCTCGGCTTGTCGGTGGCGGCGTCGATGAACAGGAAGAAGTCGTGGCCGACCAGCTCCATCCGGTCGACGGCCTCGTCCGCGGTCATCCACTCCGCGGCGAACTCCTTCTGGCGGATCACGACCGGCGTGTAGTCGGCCTCATCGGCGTCGCCCGCGTCGATGGTCGGGATCGTGCCGGTGGCCACCTGGCGGAGCACCTCGACCGAGGCCGGCTCGACGTCGATCCCGGCGATCGAGCCGCTGCCCTTCTCGTAGTGCGCGCCCTTGCCGCGGTCGCGGGCGTCCTCGCGCTTGCCCTTGGCACGGCGCAGCCGCTCGCTCAGCTTGTCGATGGCGATGTCGAGCGCCGTGAACTTGTCGATCTCGACCGCTTCGGCCCGCACCACGGGGCCCTTGCCGACCAGGGTCAGCTCGACGGTCTCATCGCTCTTGCGACCCTGCCTGTCGAGGCGCCGGGTCACCTTGATATCGAGGCGCTGGGCCCGTGGGGCCAGGTGCGCGATGCGCTCGGCCTTCTCGTCTACCACGTCCCGAAAACGATCCGAGACCGTGATTCCGATACCAATGATGTTGGTTTCCACGTTGTCCTCCTCGCTCCGGTCAGCCGGTGCTAGGGGCTGACCACTGTCGCCTTTGGTGCCACCGTAGCCCCGTGGCGACGTGATGTCACGCACGAATCGGGGTTGGCTCGAAAACGCGTGGCGTGCTCGCCACGGTGACTGCGCCGAGCACGCGACCGCCCGCCGCGACGACGGCTCGGGATGCCTCCACGAGCGTCGCGCCGGTGGTCACGACGTCGTCGACCAGGAGCACGCTCGCGCCACCCAGCTCGTCGCAGCGCATGCTCCCGGCGACGTTGCGCCCCCGCTCCGCGCGGCCCAGCGCCCGCTGGTCGGCGACGCGCCGGGCGTGTCGCAGCATGCGCGCGCGGGGCGCCCCGGCCCGCCGCATCACGAGCTCGACCACGCGCACGCCGCGGCGCCGCCACGACGCCGCCGAGGTCGGAATCGGCACCAGCAGGGGCCCGGCCGCGCCCGGTGTCACCGCCGCGTGCCATGCGGTGTCGAGGGCCTCGCCGAGGGCCGGCGCCAGCGCCCGCGCCAGCGGCGTGCGCGACTCCGACTTCAGGGCGCGGATCGCCCGCGCCGGAACCCCCGCAAACGGCAGCCCGCTCCACACGTGCAGGCCCGGCTCGAGCACGCGCAGGCACACGGCGGGGCGCAGCTCGATGCGGCACCGCGCGCACAGCATCGCTGGCGGCTCGCCGCAGCCGACGCAGGGCACGGGAAACGCGAGCGCACCCGCCTCGGCGAGCGCCGCATGCGACACGCGCCACAGCTCGCGAAGCAGCGGTGGCAGCGGGCCCGACGGTGCCGGGCGCTGCGGCGACGAGCGCGGAGCGGCGGGTCGAGGCATCCACCCACCCTGCCGCCCGGGGCGCCGCCGCGGCGCGCCGCGTGAGCCGAGACCGAGAACCGGCCCAGCGCCCCTCGCGGCGCGCGATGTGCAGGACCAGTGGCTACGAGCCGCGCACCACCAGCACGCGCCGCAGCTCGGCAATCTCGTCGTCGCTCAGCCCACCCGAGCGCAGGTACTCGACCGGCGAGCCGTAGTCGCGGTCGACCTCGGTCAGCACCTCGCGCATGACACGCGCGGGCGACATCGCCGCGAGCTCCTCGAGGTTGCTCGAGTTGTTCGGGTGCTGCGCTCGCAGGTGCTTGATCACGCGCTCGGCCACCGCCGGCGGCACGAACTCCTCGGTGCGCGCGTAGTCGGCGATCACGGCCTCGCGCTCGACGCCGACGGCGGAGAGCGCCATGGCGACGGTGACGCCCGTGCGGTCCTTGCCGGCGGTGCAGTGCACGAGCACCGGCTGATCCTCGACGATCCCGCGCACCACCCGGATCACGCGCTCGCGGCTCTCGCCGATGATCATGCGATACATGTCGGTGATGCTCAAGTCGTCGTCGTAGAAGGTCGCCGATGAGCCGAGGAACACGGGCACGCTGAGGCGCTCGACGTCGAGGCCATCGATCAGGCTCGGCTGGCGCTCGACCTCGGTGCCGTCGCGCAGGTCGATGATCCGGCGCAGGTGCAGCGAGGCGATCGTCGCGCGGCCCTCGTCGCCGAGGTGCGCGAGGCTGCCGGAGCGGTAGAGCACGCCGCGACGCGTGCTGCCGGCCGCGGCGGGCAGCCCGCCGACATCGCGGAAGTTGTAGGCGCCCGGCACGAGCGACGGATCTGTCATGGGGCTCATGCGGCGCCCTCCCCTGCGGTCGCCGCGCGCGGCGGCACCGGGTAGCGACCCGCGATCGCGACGCGGTTGAACGCGTTGATCGAGACCGAGATCCAGCTGATGGCCGTGTACTCCTTCTCGCTCAGGATGCCGCCGACGTGGTCGTATACCTCGTCGGGAATGCCATCCTCGTGGATGAAGGTGAATGCCTCGCCGAGCTCGAACGCCGCGCGCTCGCGCTCGGTGAACACGCCGGACTCGCGCCACGTCGCCAGCTGCGCGATCTCGTCGACGGTGGCCCCGGCCTTCACTGCCGCGTCGACGTGCACGCGCACGCAGTAGGCGCATCCGTTGAGCTGCGAGATGTGCAGCTGCAGCAGCTCGCTCAGGCGCCGCTCGACGCCGTTGTCGGCCGCAACCTTGCCGACCGCCGCCGAGAACGCGGCGAGCGCCTTGTACGCGGTGGGCTCAGATCTTGACAGGTGCACCCTGGTCTCTTCGCTCATGGGTTCATGCTACGACGGATGCCGCGGGGTCGGCCGCACGGCTGACACGCCGCGCAACGCGCGCGCCGAGCGCATGACTGCGCGCCGAAACGCAAGACCAGGAGCCGAAATGGACACAAAGCCATAATGAAGGCGTCACACTCCTGCCCTGCGTGCGCGAAGCAGTGAGAATGGGGGCATCCATCGTCTCGTCACCCCAAGGATGCAGCGTGCACGATTCCACACCTCGTACCGAGTTCGACTTCATTCCGGCGCAAGCCGCGGCGATCGGCGTCGCGGTGCCACGTGTGACCCGTCTGAGCCTCACCCTCGAGAGCGGCCGCACGATCAGCGCCCTGCGCTACGGCGACGTCGCCCCGGTCGTGACGCTGCTGCACGGCGCCGGCCTGAACGCCCACACCTTCGACACCACGGTGCTCGCCATGGGCGTGCCGGCGCTCTCGATCGATCTGCCGGGCCACGGCGACTCCAGCTGGCGCGAGGACGTCGACTACAGCCCGCGCTCCATGGCCGACGACGTCGCCACCGCGATCGCGGCATGGACGGATGCCCCGCAGCTGCTCGTCGGACAGTCCCTCGGCGGGCTCACCGCCGCCGTCGTCGCGGCGCGAAACCCGCAGCTGGTGCGCCGGCTCGTGCTGGTCGACATCACGCCCGGCTTCGAGCAGTCGGGCGTCGGGCAGGTGCGCGGCTTCCTCGACGGCGCCACCGACTTCGCCAGCCGCGACGAGATCGTCGAGCGGGCGATCTCGTTCGGCCTCGGCGGCGACCGCGAGTCGACCGAGCGCGGCGTCTTCCTCAACACGCGCATCCGCGAGGACGGGCGCGTGGTCTTCAAGCACCACTTCGCGAACCTCGGCGGCCTGCCCTCGGGCGACGCCGGCTCGCGTCCGGTCGTGCCGCTGCGCGCGCTCTGGGACGACCTCGACGCCGTCGCCGTGCCGGTCGCGCTCGTGCGCGGCGACCGCGGCTACATCACCGATGCGAACAACGCGGAGTTCCTCGAGCGGCTGCCCGGCTCGGCGTCGTTCACGATCGCCGCCGGGCACAACGTCCAGGAGGACGCGCCCGTCGAACTCGGCCGCGTCTTGGGCGAGATCGCTGGGACGGCCAGCTGACACCGGTGTCTCTTCCTCGGCTGCGGCGATCGGCGCCACCGCGCGCTTCGCGTCGGTGCGCGTCGGACTATGACGTAGTAAAACAGGTGCCCCGGGTGCGGCGCGGATGCGCGCCTAGGTGTACTGCCCAGCCAGGTTAGTTAACCGTGTGATCGGTGTTTTGCCTCCGATGGCGGTGTGGGGCCTGTGGTGATTGTATTCGTGGAGCCAGGCGGGGAGGGCTGCTCGGCGGGCTGATTCGCTGTTGTAGTGGCGGGAGAATGCCCACCCCTCGGCGAGCGTGCGGTGGAAGCGTTCGATCTTTCCGTTGGTTT
>JAKPAC010000025.1 GCA_029779645.1 Actinomycetes bacterium
CGAACGAGGCGCTCATGCCCCGTCTCCTCGAGCTCGGCGATGCTCTCGCGCGCTTTCACGAAGTCGGAGAAGGTGCGACAGCCGAGGGCCTTCTCGCTGAACGACGGGTCCATGCGCTTCATGTGCTGCTTCACCGCCGAGCTGTGCAGCCAGTCGGCGTCGTCCTTGCCGTGCCCGAGCTCGAGCGCGCGCTCGAGCAGCTTGGTCGCGGCATCCTGCGGATCCTCGGTGTGCTCGTCGTCGGCATCATCGTCGTCCTCGTCGTGCTCGGGCTCGTACGGCGCGATGATCATCGCCGTCGACGCGCGCCGCGGGGCTCGCTTGCCGGTGCCGGAGGTCGAGGCGCTGCCCGCCGTCGGGTCGTCGGCGGCCGTGTCGCCCGAGGGCCCGTTGGCGCCCGGTGCGCCGGCGGCGGACTCCCCGGCGAGGCCTGTGGACGCCGCGCCCCGGGCGCCGCTGGTCCCGCCGGCGACGGCGTCGAGCGCGCTCGCGAGGCTCGCCTCGGTGGCGGTGCGGGCATCGATCGCCTGGGCGGATGCCTCGGGGGTGGCGGACTTCTTCGCGCCCGACTTCTGGGCGGCGCCCTTGCCGGCGGTCTTTCGCGCGCCCTTCTTCGCCTGGGCCTCGTCGGCCGTGGCCGCCCCGGGGCCAGCCTCCGCCTCCGTGCCGGAGCCTCCATCCGAACCGGCGCGCTTGCCGGCCCCCGCGGCGGGAGCAGCGGCGGAGCCCGGCGCGGCGTCCGAGCCCGTCGTGGCGCCCGCGTCAGGCTCGCCGGGCCCGCCGGCCATGAAGGCGTTCATCGCCTCGATGCTCGCGCGCACCTGCGCGCGGTCGAGCGCGGGCACGCCCGGGAGCGAATCGTAGATGTCGAACTCGTCGCAGGCCGCAGCCAGGGCCTTGGACGTGGAGCCGGCGACGCCGACGCCGACGACGTAGCGGCCGAGGCGCTTGCATCGCTGTGCGAGCGCGATGTAGTCCGAGTCGCCGGCCACGATCACCACGTGCGTGAGGTCGGGCAGGCGGAACATGTCTTCGACCGCATCGACGGCGAGGCGGATGTCGGCGCCGTTCTTCGCGTATGCGGCCGCGGGAAACAGCTGCACGAGATCGATCGCGCGGGCTACCAGCTGCTGTCGGTAGTCGGCGTTCACGGGCGCCGACCAGTCGGCGTAGGCCCGGGTGAGCACGAGCGTGCCGAACGAGGCCGCGAAGTCTATGATCGCGCCGATGTCAACCGTCGCGAGGCTGAGTTTCAAGCTGATCTCGGGGTCGGCGCCGCGTGCGGCATCGGCGAACCGGCCCCGGTCGCGCATGAAGTGGCCGCGGCCGTGCACCTGGTCGTAGCGGGAAATCACGATGTTGTCGAAGTCCAGGTAGACGGCGACGCGGGGTTCCGAAATCTCGGGCATGCCTTCAGTGTGTCATTGACGGCGGCACGGCGTGGCAACCCTTGCTAAGGTAGAGACGCTTCCCGAAAGGACAGGTATGTCAAACTCCAGCGCTGCCCGCTTCGAGCTGCCGATGGCGGCTCGGCTCATCATCTCGTTCGTGCTGTTCTTCGGCGGCATTGGACTGCTGGCCCTGGCGTTCCGGATCCCGGAGTACGAGGCCTACATCTTCATCGCTGGCATTCTCGTCGCGTCGCTCGGTCTGGGCGTCGCGATCCACCAGCGTCGTCCCGTCGGTCACTAGTCTGCTCGCGCGCCGACGCGCGAACAGGACGACTGCGACATGAGCACTCCGATGAGCAACCTCATCACCCCCGATGCGCTGAACACGTTGATCGTGTCCGGCGCATCGGTGCGTCTGCTTGACGTGCGCTGGCGACTCGACCAGCCGGACGGGCGCGCCGATCACGCTGCCGCGCATCTGCCGGGCGCCGTGTACGTCGACCTCGACAGCGAGCTTGCCCAGCACGGCGATCCCTCCGAGGGGCGGCACCCCGTGCCCTCGCACGAGCAGCTGCAGGATGCTGCGCGCCGGTGGGGCCTGCGAAACGGCGACGTCGTCGTCGCCTACGACGACAATGGCTCGGTCGCGGCCGCCCGCGCCTGGTGGCTGCTGCGTCGCACCGGCGTCAGCATTCGCGTGCTCGACGGCGGGCTCGGCGCGTGGCGGGCGGCCGGTCTGCCCGTCGAGTCGGGCGATGTCACCCCCGCCGCCGGCGACGTGGTGCTCGAGGCCAGTCTCGAGGGCGAGATGAGCATCGATGAGGCCGCCGGGCTTCCCGGGCACGGTGTGCTGCTCGATGTGCGCGTCGCCGAGCGCTATCGCGGCGAGACCGAGCCGGTCGACCCGATCGCCGGGCACATCCCGGGCGCGATCAACCTTCCCGCCGCCGGCAACATCGCCGCGGACGGCACGCTGCAGGGCCTCGAAGCGCTGCGCGCGAGCTTCGCCAGCGTGGGCGTCGAGCCCAGCACGGAGGTTGCCGCGTACTGCGGCTCTGGCGTCAATGCGGCGCACACCGCGCTCGCGCTGGCCGAGATCGGCATCGACGCGAAGCTGTACTCGGGCTCGTGGAGCGCGTGGTCGAATACCCCGGGCCGCCCGGTCGCGACGGGCGCCGAGCCGGACGGCGAGGCCGCCGCCCAGTAAGTCGGGCTCGGGCGCTGAGCCCGCCGCGCACGACCCGCCCGCGGACGGCAGTCGCGCCGTGCAGTGAGCGTGCGCAGACGGCGAGCTCCGCGCAGTGACGGCATGCAAGCGGCGAGTCCCTACGCCGTGGCCGCGCGCTCCCTGGGCAGTGGTCGCGGGCGGTGCACCCGCAAGGCGGCCGCCGCGCGCAAGTGCGTGCGGGCGACGCGCGGTGTCGGCGCGCGCAGTGCGCGTGCGTCGCTACGGCAGCAGGATGATCTTGCCGCCCTCACCGGCGTCGAGCAGGCGGTGTGCCTGCACGAAGTCGGCCAGGGGGAGGCGCGTGCCGATCTCGACGCTGAAGCGCCCGGTGGCGAGCAGCTCGAGCGTGAGTGGAATCGCCTCGTGGCGCCACGCCATCTGCTGCGACGTGAGCGGGTGCGGGCTGCCGCCCGACCAGGCCTCGATGCCCCATCCGGGGGCGTCCGCGCCGCGCACGATGGTGCCGATGCGCGAGCGGTCCTCGAGCAGCTCGAACGAGGTCTCGATCGCCTCGTCCGTGCCCGCGGCATCCAGCACCGCCGTGATGCCGAACGGCGCGAGCTCGCGCACGCGCTCGATCAGGCCCGGCCCGTAGGCCACGGGCATGGCGTTGAGCTGACGCAGGCGGGGGTGGTTCGCGGGGCTCGCGGTCGCGATGACGCGCGCGCCGCGGTCGACGGCGAACTGCACCGCGGCCTGGCCGACGGCGCCCGAGCCGCCGTGGATGAGCAGCATGTCCTGCGCGCGGATGTCGAGCGAGTTCACGGCCTGGAAGGCGGTCGCGGCCGGCGTGCCGATCGCGGCGGCCTCCTCGTCGCTCACGCCCTCCGGGATGCGCGCTGCGCTTCGCTCGTCGACGGTGAGAAACTCGGCGTACGTGCCGCGCGTGTCGGTGATGGCGACGCGATCGCCGAGCGCGAGCTCGGTGACGCCCGGTCCGAGCTCGGTCACGACGCCGGCGCCGTCGAAGCCGACGTGGCGCGGCTCGATGATCGGCGGCAGCGGCCGGGTGCCCCGGCGCTGCTTCGCGTCGATCGGGTTGACGCCGGCGGCGGTGATGCGCACCACCACCTGCCCCTCGCCCGCGGTGGGCATCGGGGTCTCGAGCAGGTGCAGCACCTCGGGCCCGCCGAGCTCGGAATAGACGACGCTGTGGTTCATCGTGTGCTCGTGCATGCTGCGGTGCCCTCCGGCGCTCGGAATCCTGGCGCCGACGGTGAGGCCCGCGGCGGCGCGAATGTCTCCAAGCTATCGGCTCAGCCGGCCTGCAGCGCCTTTGCGACGCGCTGCACCGACACCGGCTCGGGCGTGCCCAGCTGCTGCGCGAACACGCTCACGCGCAGCTCCTCGAGCAGCCAGCGTGCGCGCTCGAGGGTCGGGGTCGCCTCCTCCGGCAGGGGGATGGCGCCGCCCGCCGCAGTGAACAGCGCAGCGGCGCGCTCGTACTCGGTCATCCGCTGCCGGTCGCGAGCGGGGTTGTCGGCGAGCCCCTCGAGGCGCGCCACGACGGCGTTCAGGTACCGCAGCAGGTGCGGCAGGCGCGCGACGCCCGTGCGCGAGACGAACCGCGGATGCACGAGCCCGGCCAGCTGGGAGCGCACGTCGGTGAGCGCGCCGAGCAGCACCATGCTGTTCTGCGACGCGAGCAGGCGCTCGGCGTCGCGGGCGCGGCCCAGGATGCGGGCGGTGAGGGCGACCGCGGCGAACAGTCCGTCGACCATCCCAGCCGAGACGGCGTCGCGGGCGCGCTCGAAGCTCGCGCGGTCGAACACCACGCCGTCGGGCGCGACGGTCGCGATGAGCTGATCCGCGACCGCCACGCGGCAGTCCTCGATCAGGGCGCGCGCCGACGGGTAGGGGGATGCCGCGAGCGTGAGCTTCTCGGCCGCGCTCAGGTGCTCCTGCACGTACGAGACGGGCGATGCCACGGCCAGCAGCACCAGCCGGCGTACGCCGCCGCGCATCGCGGCCCGCTGGCGCTCGGGCGTCGCCTCGATGCGCAGCGACACGGACTCGCCGTCGTCGACGAGCGCCGGGTACCCGCGGACGACCCCGCCCGCGACCGGGGTGTCGACCACGTGCGGCACCTCGCCCATGTCCCACGTCGTGATCCTGGAGCGCTCGCGCACCGCGGCGCTCCCGGCGCGCCCGGCGGCGGCAGCAGCACCAGCGCCGCCCCCGCGCGCGCCCGCCACGGCGGCGGCGCCACTCGCGGCCGGTGTGCGCGCCGCGCGGGCGCCCTTCGCCGAGGCGGTCGTGCGGGCGACGCTCTCGCGCGCGCGACCGGCCAGCTGGGCCTGCAGGGCCGCCAGGTCGGCGTCGCTGCCGAGCGTCCGGCCGCGCTCGTCGACCGCGCGGAACGCGATCTGCAGGTGATCGGGCACCCGGTCCATCTCGAACGTGTCGGCGTCGAGGCGCTGATACGCCGTCTTCGCGATCCGCTCGGCGAGCGCCGCTCGCAGCGTGCGCGGGGGAAGGCCCGCGTGCGACTCGGGGCCCTGGCCCTCGAGCTCCTCGGCGAAGCGCGCGGCGTAGTCGGCCGCCGGCACGACGTGGCGGCGAATCGCCTTGGGCAGGGCGCGGATGAGCGCGGCGATGAGCTCGGTGCGGCTGCCCGGCACCTGCCAGTCGAAGCCGTCGGGCCGGAGGCTCGCCAGCAGGGGGAGCGGCACGACCACGGTCACGCCGTCGTCGCTCGCCCCGGGCTCGAAGCGGTAGCTGAGCGAGAGTCGCTGGTCGCCCTGCTGCCAGTGGGAGGGATACCGCGTCTCGTCGTGCTCCTCGGCGGACTCGGCCTCCTCGGGAAGCAGATCGGCCTCGCGCATCGTGAGCAGCTCGGGGCTCTCGGGTCGCGCGTCGCGCCACCACCGCTCGAACGCACGCACGCTGGCGATGTCTCGGGGAATGCGGGCATCGTAGAACTCGACCACCGCCTCGTCGTCGACGAGGATGTCGCGGCGGCGCGTGCGCTCCTCGACCTCCTCGAGCCGGCGGCGCAGGCTCCGGTTGTCGCGGTCGAAGGCGGTGAGCCGCTTGTCGAGCCGGCTCGCATCCCACTCGCCCTCGACGAGGGCGTGCCGGATGAACAGCTCGCGGGCGCCCTCCGGGTCGATCCTCGAGAACTGGATGCGACGGCGCGGGATGATCTCGACGCCGTAGAGGGTGACCTTCTCGTACGCGACCGCCGCGCCCTGCGACTTCTCCCAGTGCGGCTCGCTCACGCTGCGCTTCGCGAGGTCGCCGGCGAGCGGCTCGGCCCAGGCCGGGTCGATCTGCGCAACCGTGCGCGCGAACAGGCGCGAGGTCTCGACCAGCTCGGCCGCCATCACCGCGTTCGGCTGCTTCTTGGCGAGGCCCGAGCCGGGGAAGATCGCGAAGCGCACGTGCCGGGCGCCGATGTAGTCGCCCTTCGGACGCGGGCCCGGGCCGCCGCCCGGTGCGCGCTTGGCGGGTGCGCGGCTCGCGGCCGAGGCGTCCTTCACCCCGATGTGCGAGAGCAGGCCGGCCAGCAGCGAGCGGTGGATGCCGTCGGGGTTGACGGCGGGCTCGCCGATCGTCACGCCGACCGAGGCCGAGAGCTGGCGCAGCTGCCGATACACGTCCTGCCACTCGCGCACGCGGAGGTAGTTGAGGTGCTCGCTCCGGCACAGGCGGCGGAACGCGCTCGAGCCGAGCTCGCCCTGCTGCTTCTGCAGGTAGTTCCACAGGTTCAGCAGGCTGAGGAAGTCGCTGGTCGGATCGGTGAAGCGGGCGTGCAGCTGATCGGCGCGCTCGCGATGCTCGAGCGGTCGCTCCCGCACGTCCTGCACGGTCAGGCCCGCGACGATCGCGAGCACCTCGCGCCCGGTGTGCTGCCTGGCCGACTCGATGACCATGCGTGCGAAGCGGGGGTCGATCGGCAGGCGCGCCAGGTCGCGGCCGATGCGGGTCAGCTCGGGCGTTGCCGCGCGCTTGGCGTCGCCGGCGCGCTCTCCGGCGTTGTCGCGCGCGCGCTCGTCGGCGCGCTCGCCCGTGCGGGGCCTGCGCATGCGGATCGCGCCGAGCTCGGTGAGCAGCTCGATGCCGTCCTTGATGCCGCGCGAGTCGGGCGGCTGGATGAAGGGAAACTCGGCCAGGTCGCCGAAGCCGAGCGAGAGCATCTGCAGGATGACGCTGGCGAGGCTCGTGCGGAGGATCTCGGGCTCGGTGAACTCGGGGCGCCGCTCGAAGTCCTCCTCGCTGTAGAGCCGGATCGCGATGCCGTCGCTCGTGCGACCGGCGCGGCCCGAGCGCTGCTGCGCCGAGGCCTGCGAGATCGCCTCGATCGGCAGGCGCTGCACCTTCGAGCGCGCGCTGTAGCGCGAGATGCGCGCGGTGCCCGCGTCGATCACGTAGCGGATGCCGGGCACGGTGAGGCTGGTCTCGGCGACGTTCGTGGCGAGCACGACGCGGCGCTTCAGACCCGCGACCTTGGACGGCTCGAAGACGCGGTGCTGATCGGCGGCCGAGAGCCGGCCATAGAGGGGGAGCACCTCGGTCGGCGAGGTCGCGTGCGCGTAGGCGCCGCGCACGGCCTCCGCCGCGTCCTTGATCTCGGCCTCGCCCGAGAGAAACACGAGCACGTCACCCGGGGCCTCCCGATCGAGCTCGGCGAGCCCGGCGACGATGCCCTCCAGGTAGTCCTTGTCGTCGGCGCCGTCGCCATCCTCGCCGTCGGCATCCGGGTCCTTCTCGGCGACGAGCGGGCGGTAGCGCACGTCGACCGGGAACGTCCGGCCCGAGACCTCGATGATCGGGGCGGGCTCGCCGGATGCCTCGGCGAAGAAGCGCGCGAAGCTCTCGGGGTCGATCGTGGCCGAGGTGACGATCACGCGCAGCTCGGGGCGCTCCGGCAGGATGCGCTTGAGGTAGCCGAGCAGGAAGTCGATGTTGAGGCTGCGCTCGTGCGCCTCGTCGATGATGATCGTGTCGTAGCGGCGCAGCAGGCGATCGCGGTGGATCTCGTTGAGCAGGATGCCGTCGGTCATCAGCGCGATGCGGGTGTCTCTGCCGACCTTGTCGGTGAAGCGCACACGGTAGCCGACGAGCCCGCCGACGTCCTGGCCCAGCTCCTCCGCCACGCGCTCGGCGATCGTGCGGGCGGCGAGCCGGCGCGGCTGCGTGTGCGCGATCGACTCGCGACCGAGCTCGAGGCACATCTTCGGCAGCTGCGTCGTCTTGCCCGATCCCGTCGCGCCGGCGACGATCACCACCTGGTGATCGCGGATGGCGCGCGTGATGTCGTCTCGCCGCCGGCTGACGGGCAGCGACTCGGGGTAGACGATGACGGGGACGGGCACAGACATAGCCTTTCATCGTATGCCGTGCGCGGCGCGTCACACTCGCGTCGGCGACATTCGCGACGCGCTAGCGTGAATCACCCGTGGGGCGACGGCGCCTCCCGCGATGACGAAGGGGTCTACCGCATGAGCGTTCCCGAAGTGCCGGGCGAGATCCTGGCGTCCGCTGCGGGCCTGCTGCCCGGCGGCATCCTGGTCGAGGCCGAGGCGTTCGACGATTTCGGCGGCTGGGTCATGGACTCGCAGTTCGAGCACGAGATGGGCTCGCCCTACCTCCTCGCGCACGGCAACGGCGTGCCGGTGGCGGATGCCACGACGCTCGTCTCGGTTGCCGAGGCCGGCAGCTACGCCGTCTGGGTCCGCGCCAAGGACTGGGTGCCGGCGCACCACCCGGGCCGGTTCACGCTGTCGGTCAACGGCGTGACGCTCGACACGGAGTTCGGCGCCAACGGCCAGGACTGGTCGTGGCAGGCGGCCGGCTCGGTCGAGCTGCCCGCGGGCGACACCCGACTCGTGCTGCACGATCTCACCGGATTCGCCGGCCGCTGCGATGCGATCTTCTTCGCGCGCGACGAGCTCACGCCACCCGAGCCGGGTCATGACGGCGCACGTTCGTGGCGCAAGACCCTGCGCGGCCTGCCCGAGGAGCCGGTCGATGCCGGCAGCTTCGACGTCGTCGTTGTGGGCGGCGGCGTGACGGGAGCCGCCGCGGCGCTCGCCGCAGCGCGCCTGGGCGACCGCGTGGCGCTGATCCAGGACCGCCCGGTGCTTGGCGGCAACGCCAGCATCGAGATCGGTCTCAGCCCCCGCGGCATGACCGGGCCCCTGATCAACGAGCTCGCCGAGCGCGACGAGACCGGCGATCTGCGCGCGCTCTCGCTGCTGCGCGCCGAACCGACCGCCACCGTGTTCATGGAGCACCTCGTCTTTGATGCGGTGACGGAAGACAGCACGATTCTTTCGGTCGATGCTCGTGAGTCGCGCACCGGGCGTGAGATCCGCCTGAGCGCGCCCGTATTCATCGACTGCAGCGGCACGGCGGCGCTCGGCCTCCTCTCGGGCGCCGAGACCATGTTCGGGCAGGAGGCGCGCTCCGAGTACGGTGAGCCGCTGGCACCCGAAGAGCGCAACACCATGCACCACGGCAACACGGTGTTCTTCCGCACGCGGATGGCGGAGCATCCCGTCTCGTTCCCCGACGTGCCGTGGGCAACCGAGGTGTCGAAGGACTTCTCAGACCTCAGCGGGCAGCTGATGACGCCCGGATTCGAGAACGGCCCCGGCCCCGTGGTGGTGCACCCCGGCTTCATCGAAGACCCGAACATGAACCCGCGGATGAAGTTTCCGGGCACCCACTTCTGGGAATACGGCCAGTGGCTCGACCCGTACACGAACGGCGAGCTGGTGCGCGATCACCTGTGGCGCGCGCTGTACGGGACGCTCTCGAACGTCAAGACGATGGAACCCGAGAAGTGGGCGAACCTGGAGCTCGACTGGGTGGCGTTCGTGCCCGGTCAGGGCGAGTACAAGCGCTACCGCGGCGACTATGTGCTGAGCGAAAACGATGTGCGCGGGCACGCCGAGTTCGACGACACCGTGGTGCAGAACTTTGGTGCGTTCTGCATGCACTTCCCCGGCGACGAGAACGACAAGTACGACTTCCGTCTGAAGGACTGGATCTGGGATGTTCGGGACGACCTGCCCTACAACATCCCGTTCCGCACGCTCTACTCGGTGAACATCTCGAACCTGTTGGTGGCGGGCAAGCACACCAGCGTGACGCGCATCGCGGGATCGAACACGAAGCTGATGGGCAACGGCGGGCAGCACGCGATCGCGACGGCGGCCGCCGCGCACCTGTGCAACAAGCACGGCGCGACGCCCCGCGGCATCCTCGAGTCGCACCTCGCCGAGCTGCAGGCGCTGGCGGCGACGTTCACCCGCGTGGCCGCCGAGGTGTAGGGGGCCCGTACGGGTCGTAGGCTTGGGGCATGACTGTTCCCGAGATCTCGCTGAATTCCGGCTTCAACATCCCGCAGCTCGGATACGGGGTGTTCAAGGTGGATGCCGCCGACACCGAGCGCAGCGTGCTCGACGCGCTCGAGGCGGGCTACCGCCACATCGACACGGCCGCCATCTACGGCAACGAGGAGGGCGTCGGTCGCGCGCTCGCCGCCAGCGGCATCGCCCGCGACGAGCTCTACGTCACCACGAAGCTCTGGAACAATCGTCAGGCCGGCGACGAGCCAGACAAGGCGATCGCCGAGAGCCTGGGCAAGCTCGGCCTCGACCACGTCGACCTGTACCTCGTGCACTGGCCCACGCCCGAGCGCGGCGCGTTCGTGCACGCGTGGCAGCGGCTCGTCGCCTTCCGCGACCAGGGCCTCGCCCGCAGCGTCGGCGTCTCGAACTTCCTGATCCCGCACCTCGAGGCCATCGGCCGCGAGTCGGACGTGCGGCCCGCGGTCAACCAGATCGAGCTGCACCCGGCGTACCAGCAGCGCGAGCTGACCGACTGGTGCGCGCAGCGCGGGATCGCGATCGAGGCCTGGGGCCCCCTCGGGCAGGGCAAGTACCCGCTGCTGGAGGAGCCGGCGATCGTCGCCGCGGCCGCCGCGCACGGCAAGTCCGCCGCGCAGGTCGTGCTGCGCTGGCACATCCAGGAGGGGCGGATCGTGTTCCCGAAGTCGACGAACCCGGACCGCATCCGCGAGAACATCGACATCTTCGACTTCGAGCTCTCGGCCGACGACATGGCCGCCATCTCGGCCCTCGACGTGCCCGGCGGGGCCGGCCGCGTGGGCTCGCACCCGCTCGACGTCAACTAGCGCGGGCTGCGCCGCTCAGACCCGGGCTGCGCCGCTCAGACCCAGGTGGGCAGCCAGTTGTGCATGATCCAGAACTGGTATGAGATCTCCATCCCGGTCCACACCGGGTAGAAGAACGCAGAGATCAGCGTCGCCACGACGAGGAAGACGACGATCGCCGCGGCGCCGTTCGCGCGGCGCCCGGGCGGTCCGTCCCGCGGGCCGAGTGCGTCGCGGGCGACGAGGGCGAGCGCGAGCGCCACGAACGGGATCATCACGACCGTGTAGAACTGGAAGATCGTGCGCTCGCCGTACAGCAGCCAGGGCAGGTAGGTGACCGCGAGCCCGGTGAGCACGAACGCGATGCGCCAGTCGCGGGTGCGCGCGAACCGGTAGACGAGAAACAGCGCCGCCGCCATGCCGCCCCACCAGATGAGCGGATTCGAGACGCTCGTGATCGCCTGCACGCAGCCGCCGTCGAGCGCGCACCCGGCGTCGCCCCCGTCGGTCTTGAGCCAGTGCATGAACGTGGGGCGCAGCAGCAGCGGCCATGTCCACGCGGGCGCAGCGTAGCCGTGCTCCGACGTCAGCCCGACGTGGAAGCTGTACATCGACTGGTGGTACTGCCACAGGCTCTGCAGGGGCAGCGGCACCCACGACCAGAATCCGGTCGCCGGCGACGACGCCGCCGCGCCGCGGTCGTAGCCGCCCTCGGTGACGAACCAGCCCGTCCACGAGGCGAGGTAGGTCAGCAGCGCGATCGGCACGAGCTGCAGGAACGCGACCGGCCCCTGCCGCAGCATCCCGTCGACGAACCAGCCGTCGATGCCCGCCCGGCGGCGGGCGAGCATGTCGGTGACGACGAGGTAGATGCCCACGCCGGCCAGCGCGTAGGCGCCGGACCACTTCACGGCCGAGGCCGCGCCCAGTGCCACCCCGGCCGCGAGCACCCAGGGCCGCGACCACACGACGGGCCCCCACGCCGGCGGCTCGCCGGGGTGCGCGGCGCGGCGCGCGGCCACGGCGAGGGCGATGCGGGCCTGCATGCGCTCGCGGTCGTACAGCACGAACAGGAGCGCCAGCAGGATGCACAGCATCAGCGAGTTGTCGAGCAGCGCGACGCGGCTCATCACGATCGCGACGCCGTCGATCGCCATCAGGAACCCCGCGACCACGCCGAGCATGGTCGAGCCGGTGAGCTTGCGGCCGATCACGGTCACCAGCAGCACGGCGCCAGCGCCCACGAGGGCGGTGGTGATGCGCCAGGCCCAGGCGTCGCCGGCGCCGAAGGCCAGCATCCCGAGCGCGATGATCCACTTGCCGAGCGGGGGATGCACCACGTAGGCGGCCTGCGGCAGGAACACGTTCGTGTCGCCGGCCTCGAACGAGGCGTTGGCGCCCTCCGGCCACTTCGCCTCGAAGCCGAGGTGCAGCAGCGAGAACGCGTCCTTCACGTAGTAGGTCTCGTCGAACACGAGGGCGTGCGGGCTGCCGAGGTTCCAGACTCGCAGCACGAGGGCGAGGAGCGTCACGAGGGCGGGGCCGCCCCACCACCACAGCCGCGCGCGGGCCGGGGTGCGCAGCATCCGCCCCCACCAGCGACCCCGCGGGGCCGCCGCGCGCGCGTGCGCGCCGGGCGCGATGGTCGCAGGCTCACTCACGCGCTCAAGCCTAGGGTGCGACACTGGGACGGTGATCATTCTCGCCGCGACCCCCATCGGCAATCTCGGGGATGCCTCGCCCCGCCTCGTCGCCGCGCTCGAGGCCGCGACGGTCGTCGCCTCCGAAGACACCCGCACCACGCAGCGCCTGCTGGCGGCCCTCGGCGTCGAGAACCGGCCGCGCCTGCTCGCGCTGCACGATCACAACGAGAAGGAGCGCGCCGAGTCGATCGTCGAGCTCGCCGCGGAGGGCGATGTGCTCGTGCTCAGCGACGCCGGCATGCCCACCGTCTCGGACCCAGGCTTCGCGCTCGTCGCGGCGGCGGCCGCCGCGGGGGTGACGGTGACCGCGATCCCCGGGCCGAGCGCGGTGATCACGGCCCTCGCCGTCTCAGGCCTGCCCACCGACCGCTTCACGTTCGAGGGGTTCCTGCCGCGCAAGGGCGGCGACCGCCGGGGCTCGCTCGCGGCCCTCGCGAGCGAGCCGCGCACGATGGTGTTCTTCGAGTCGCCCTCGCGCCTGGCCGAGACCCTGGGCGACATGCGCGGCGCGTTCGGCGCGCACCGCCGTGCCGCGGTGTGCCGCGAGCTGACGAAGCTGTACGAGGAGGTGCGCCGCGGCACGCTCGACGAGCTCGCCGAGTGGGCCGCGCAGGGCGTGCGCGGCGAGATCTGCGTGGTCGTCGAGGGTGCGGCCCCGGTGCGGCTGTCGCTCGCCGACGGCGTCGCGCAGGTGCGCGAGCTCGTGGCATCCGGAGCTCGGCTGAAGGCCGCCGCCGCGGAGGTGGCGGGCCAGACCGGGCTGTCGTCGCGCGAGCTCTACCAGGGCGCGCTCGCGGCGCGCGGCGAGCAGGGCTGAGCGCAGGCCCTCGCAGGCCGCAGGGTCGACGCGCGACGCGTGTCACAGTGGCTGCGGGCGGTCCCCGGCGCTCGCCGCGGCTCCGTACAATGGAGCGCATGCCCGACGGCCGTTCCTTCTACATCACCACGCCCATCTACTACCCCAGCGATGTGCCGCACATCGGCCACGGTTACTCGACCGTCGCCGTCGACACGCTTGCCCGCTGGCACCGCCAGGCCGGTGACGACACGTGGATGCTCACCGGGACGGACGAGCACGGGCAGAAGATGCTGCGCACCGCGGCCGCGAACGGCGCCACCCCGCAGGAGTGGGTCGATCGCCTCGTCGCCGAGTCGTGGTATCCCGTGCTTCGCACCCTCGACATCGCGAACGACGACTTCATCCGCACCACGCAGGGCCGTCACGAGCGCAACGTCCAGACCTTCCTGCAGCGGGTGTACGACCGCGGCTACATCTATGCGGGCGAGTACGAGGCGCTCTACTGCGTGGGCTGCGAGGAGTTCAAGCCCGAATCCGAGATCCAGGACGGCACCGGGCCCTTTGAGGGCCTGAAGGTCTGCGCGATCCACTCGAAGCCGCTCGAGCTGCTGCACGAGAAGAACTACTTCTTCAAGCTCAGCGAGTTCCAGGACGAGCTGCTGAAGCTCTACACGGAGCGCCCCGACTTCGTGCAGCCCGAATCGGCGCGCAACGAGGTCATCCAGTTCGTCAAGCACGGGCTGAAGGACCTCTCGATCTCGCGCTCCACCTTCGACTGGGGCATCAAGGTCCCGTGGGACGAGACGCACGTCGTCTACGTCTGGTTCGACGCGCTGCTGAACTACGCCACCGCCGTCGGCTACGGCGAAGACGACGAGCAGTTCGCCCGCCGCTGGCCCGCGACGCACATCGTCGGCAAAGACATCCTGCGCTTCCACGCGGTGATCTGGCCCGCCATGCTCATGGCCGCCGGCATCGAGGTGCCCCATCAGGTGTTCGCGCACGGCTGGCTGCTCGTCGGCGGCGAGAAGATGTCGAAGTCGAAGCTCACCGGCATCGCGCCGGCCGAGATCATCGACGTGTTCGGCTCCGACGCGTTCCGGTTCTACTTCATGAGCGCCATCGCGTTCGGCCACGACGGCTCGTTCTCATGGGAGGACCTCGCGGCGCGCTATCAGGCCGAGCTGGCCAACGGCTTCGGCAACCTCGCCTCGCGCACCACCGCGATGATCGAGCGCTACTTCGAGGGCATCGTGCCGCCGCAGGGAGCCGTCGCCGAGAGCGACGCGCGCATCCAGCAGATCGTTCGGGATGCCGCCGCCGGGGCCGACGCCGCGATCGATCGCCTGCAGATCGACGAGGCGGTCGCCTCGATCTGGACGATCGTCGACGCGCTGAACGGCTACATCACCGAGAACGAACCGTGGGCGCTCGCGAAGGACGACGCGCAGCGCGAGCGGCTCGGCACCGTGCTCTACACGGCGGCCGAGGGCCTGCGCGCCCTCGCCGTGCTGCTCTCGCCCGTGATGCCGAAGGCATGCGAGAAGCTGTGGATCGCGCTCGGCGCCGCCGAGACCCTCGGTCGCCTGCACGACCAGCCGATCCGCGACGCGGGCACGTGGGGGCAGCTGGGGCCCGGCACCAGCGTGAACGGGCTCGCGCCGCTGTTCCCGCGCGTCGAGTCGACCGTCGACTGATCGGATCGTGATGACTGACCCGGCCGCGCCGCTCGGACCCCTGGTGCCGGGGAGCAGCCTCGACGGCGCGCCCCCGGTGCCCGGCGGCGAGTACATCCGCGAGCGCTTCAAGGGCGACCGCGGCGACCTGCGGTACCCGCCCCTGCCCGAGCCGCTCGCGGTGGCCGTCTACGACAACCACACGCACCTCGAGATCGCCGACGGCGAGCAGCCGCTGACCCTCGCGGAGCAGCTCGATCGCGCTGAGGCCGTCGGGGTACGCGGTGTGATCCAGGTCGGCGGCGACGTCGAGTCGTCTCGCTGGTCGGCCGACGCCGCCGAGCGCGATGAGCGCGTGCTGGCGGCCGTGGCGATCCACCCGAACGAGGCGCCCGGCTACGAGGCAGCCGGCACGCTCGACGAGGCCCTCGCGATCATCGACGAGCTCGCCGCGCGGCCGCGGGTTCGCGCGGTCGGCGAGACCGGCCTCGACTTCTTCCGCACGGAGGACGACGGGCGGCCGGCGCAGCATCGCAGCTTCGAGGCGCACATCGAGATCGCGAAGCGCCACGGCATCGCCCTGCAGATCCACGATCGCGACGCCCACGACGCCGTGCTCGAGACCCTCGAGCGCGTCGGCGCGCCCGAGACCACGGTGTTCCACTGCTTCTCGGGCGACGCCGAGATGGCCCGCTTCTGCGCGCCGCGCGGCTACTATCTCTCGTTCGCGGGCAACGTCACGTTCAAGAACGCGCAGCGGCTGCGCGACGCGCTTCTGGCTGCGCCGCGCGATCGCATCCTGATCGAGACGGATGCCCCGTTCCTGACGCCCGAGCCCACCCGCGGCCGCCCGAACGCGCCGTACCTGATCCCGAACACCCTGCGGTTCATGGCCGGCGTGCTGGGCGAGGACGCGGACGTGCTCGCCGCCGACATCGCCGCGAACACCGTGCGCGCCTACGGCGAGTGGGCGCGCGCGTGAGCGTGCAGCTGCTCGGGCCCGCCGAGATCCGCGCCCTCGCGGAAGCGCTCGACGTCACCCCGACGAAGAAGCTCGGTCAGAACTTCGTGATCGACGCGAACACGGTGCGCCGCATCGTGAAGACCGCCGATGTGCGGCCGGGGGAGAAGGTCGTCGAGGTCGGGCCCGGGCTCGGCTCGCTGACCCTCGGCATCATCGAGGCCGGCGCGAGCGTGACCGCGGTCGAGATCGACCACCGCCTGGCCGCGCGCCTGCCGATCACCTGCGCGGCCCAGGGCGCGCCCGAGGGCTCGCTGACGGTCGTCGACGCCGACGCCCTGCGTGTCACCGAGCTGCCGGGCGAGCCGGAAACGCTCGTCGCGAACCTGCCGTACAACGTGTCGGTGCCCGTGCTCCTGCACTTCATGGAGTCGTTCCCGTACCTGCGCAAGGGCGTCGTGATGGTGCAGGCCGAGGTGGGGCACCGCCTCGCCGCGCCCCCGGGGAGCAAGGTCTACGGCGCGCCCAGCGCGAAGGCCGCCTGGTACGGACCGTGGCGGGTGGTGGGCAACATCTCGCGCCAGGTCTTCTGGCCGGTGCCCGGCGTCGACAGCGTGCTCGTCGGCTTCACCCGCGACCCCGAGGCCCGCGGCACCGAGCAGGAGCGCGCGCAGACCTTCAAGATCGTGGATGCCGCCTTCCAGCAGCGCCGCAAGATGCTCCGGCAGGCGCTGGCCGGGGTGCTCGGGGGCACCGCCGCGGAGGCGGCTGCCGTGCTCGAAGCCGCCGGCGTCGCGCCGACCGCGCGCGGCGAGGAGCTGACGATCGACGCGTTCCTCGCGATCGCGCGGGCGTCGCTGGCCGCCTAGCTGTCCTGCTTAGCTCGCGCCGGCGTCCGCCGGGCTTGCGCCCAGGATGTCGACCATCCAGTTCACGCCGAAGCGGTCGGTGAGCTGACCGAAGATGTCGCCCCACGGCACGGGCTGGAGAGGCATCGTGACGGTGCCGCCGTCGGCGAGGCCGTCCCACATCGCCCGCAGCGCGGGCTCGTCGTCACCGCTGAGCGAGATCGTGATGAAGCTCTCGTCGGGACGGCTCATGCCCTGCGGCGTATCGGACGCCATGAGGTTCAGGCCGCCGGGGGTCGTGATCATGCCGTGCATGATCAGGTCGAGGTCTTCGTCGGCGGTGCCGGGCATGTTGAACTCGCGAAACGTCGACATGGTGAGCTCGCCGCCAAGCGCCGTGGCATAGAACTCCAGCGCCTCGCGCGCGTTGCGGTGGAACGAGATGTACGGGTTGAGCATGGTCATGATGACTCCGATTCTGCGACGGGGCAGTGCCGATGCGCCCTGCGCTGGTGCGGGCCGCGGTCGCGGCATCCACGACGAGTATGAGCCGTGCCGCCGACATGCGCCAGAGCCTCCCGCGCGCCCGCGCCGGCGCTCGCGCTCGCCTTCGCGGGCACCAGCACCGGCGGCACCCGGCACCGCCGCCGGGGCGCCCGCCGCGCCTTTCGTCGGGCGCCCCGCGTGGCTAGGCTCGGGGACGTGACCCAGGAACCTCGCCTCCGGCTGAACACCCCCGACGTGCACGCCCCGTATGTGGCGCCGGTAGCGCGCTACCACGGCACCCAGTACCGGCAGGTGGGCGCGTCCGGCCTCTACCTCCCGCCGATCTCGCTCGGCCTGTGGTGGAACTTCGGCGACAACGTGCCGTTCGACAGCCAGCGCGCAGTGCTGCGCCACGCGTTCGACCACGGCATCAACCACTTCGACCTGGCCAACAACTATGGGCCGCCGTTCGGCAGCGCCGAGACCAACTTCGGCCGGATGATGCGCGAGGACTTCGCGCCGTACCGCGACGAGCTGATCGTCTCGTCCAAGGCGGGCTGGAACATGTGGCCCGGACCGCACGGCGAGTTCGGCTCGCGCAAGTACGTGATCGCCAGCGCCGAGGCGTCGCTGCGCCGGATGTCGCTGGATTACGTCGACATCTTCTACTCGCACCGCCCCGACCCGGCGACCCCGATCGAGGAGACGATGGGCGCGCTCGACACGCTCGTGCGGCAGGGCAAGGCGCTCTACGTCGGCATCTCGTCGTACTCGGCGGGCGAGACCATCGCGGCGGTCGCCGCGGCCCGCGCGCTCGGCACGCCGCTGATCATCCACCAGCCCTCGTACTCGATCGTGAACCGCTGGATCGAGGACGGCCTCACCGACGCGCTGCGTCAGGAGGGGCTCGGCGCGATCGCGTTCTCGCCCCTCGCGCAGGGCCTGCTCACCGCGAAGTACCTGGGCGACGGCCCCGGGCAGCGCTCGCAGCGGCGCAGCTCGCTGCCGCCCGCCGGAACGGTCACGCCCGAGGGGCGCGCACGGCTGCAGAGCCTCGACGCCATCGCGCGCGAGCGCGGGCAGTCGCTCGCGCAGATGTCGCTGCAGTGGATCCTGCGCGATCCCGTGGTCGCCTCCGCGCTCATCGGCGCCTCGAGCACGGCGCAGCTCGACGAGAACATCGCGGCCGCCCAGGGGCCGGCCTTCAGCGCCGAGGAGCTCGCCGAGATCGACCGGCTCGCGGCGGACGGCGCCGCGAACATCTGGGTCACCGGAGAAGCCTGACGCGGGGCCTCGACTAGGTTGGATCCATGACGAGGCAGCAGCAGGGAACCCGCGTGCACGTCCGCGCGCCGGGCAAGATCAACGTCTACCTCGAAATCGGGGCGCTCCTGGACGACGGCTACCACGAGGTCGCGACGGCGTATCAGGCCGTCGCGCTGTACGAGGACGTCGTGGCCACGGACGCGGAGGGGTTCACGGTCGAGGTGACCGGCGCCGCCGACGTCCCGGGCGTGCCGACCGACGATCGCAACCTCGCGATCCGCGCCGCGAAGCTGCTCGCGCACACCACCGGGCACCCGGGCGGCGTCCACCTGCGGATCGCGAAGCAGGTTCCCGTCGCCGGCGGCATGGGCGGCGGCAGCGCCGACGCCGCGGCCGCGCTGCTGGCCTGCGACGCGCTGTGGGGCACCGGGCTCAGCCAGCAGCGCCTGCACGAGCTGGCCGCAAGGCTCGGCGCCGATGTGCCCTTCGCCCTGCAGGGCGGCACCGCGATCGGCACCGGCCGCGGCGACGAGCTGAACCCCGCGCTGGCGATGGGCCGCTTCGAGTGGGTGCTCGTCACCAGCGCGGAGGGGATGTCGACCCCCGAGGTGTATGACGAGCTCGACATCCACCGCCAGCGCCACACGCTCGACATCGCGCCGCCGACGTCGCGGCCGAGCGTCGACGCGGCCGTGCTGCACGCGCTGCGCGCCGGCGACGCCGCGATGCTCGCCGAGAGCATGCGCAACGACCTGCAGGCGCCGGCGCTGAGCCTGCGCCCCGACCTCGCGGAGGTGCTCGAGCTCGGCGAGACCTCCGGCGCCCTCGCCGGGCTCATCTCCGGCTCCGGTCCCACCATCGCCTTCCTCGCCGCCGACGGCGAGGCCGCCCACGACCTGATGGGCGTGCTGCGCGCGGCCGGCCACGACGCGATCCGCGCGTACGGCCCCGTCGCGGGGGCCCGGATCATGACGGAGCGCGCGCGCGCATGATCGAGTTCCGCGGGGTGTCCAAGGTCTTCGCCGACGGGACCCGTGCGGTCGATCATTTCACGCTGACGATCCCGGCTCGCCAGACGACGGTGCTCGTCGGGTCGTCCGGGTGCGGCAAGACGACGCTGCTGCGGATGATCAACCGCATGGTCACCCCGAGCTCCGGCGAGGTGCGCATCGACGGGGTCGACGTCGGCGCCGGCAGCCCCGTGCAGCTGCGCCGAAGCATCGGCTACGTCATGCAGAACGCCGGACTGCTGCCGCACTTCACCGTCGCCGACAACATCGCCACCGTGCCCGTGCTGCGCGGGATGCCGCGGCGCACGGCCCGCGCGCAGGCGCTCGAGCTGCTCGAGCGCGTCGGCCTCGACCGCGCGCTCGCGACGCGCCGCCCGGCCCAGCTCTCGGGCGGCCAGCAGCAGCGGGTCGGCGTGGCCCGCGCGCTCGCCGCGGATCCCAGCATCCTGCTCATGGACGAGCCCTTCGGCGCGGTCGACCCGATCGTGCGCGCCGAGCTCCAGCAGGAGCTGATCCGGCTGCAGCGCGAGCTCGACAAGACCATCGTGTTCGTCACCCACGACATCGACGAGGCTTTCCTGCTCGGCGACCAGGTCGTCATCCTGCGCCCCGGCGCGCGGATCGCCCAGCGCGGATCGCCCAGCGAGATCATCGAGGCGCCCGCCGACGACTTCGTCGCGAGCTTCATCGGCACGGCGCAGGGCAAGCGGGCCATGACGATCAAGCGCACGCCGCGCGGCGACGTGCTGGTGGATGCGCAGGGGCGCACGCAGGGGGTGCTCGTCGAGGGCGACGGGGAGCCCCGATGAGCTGGATCGTCGACAACCTCGGCCTGATCGGGTCGCTGAGCCTGGAGCACCTGCGCCAGAGCATCCTGCCGATCGTGATCGGATTCGCGCTCAGCGTGCCGATCGGCTGGCTCGCGTTCCGCTTCCGTCTCGGCCGCGGGGTCATCCTCACGGTCACCGGGCTGCTGTACACGATCCCGTCGCTCGCCCTGTTCGGGCTGCTGCCCGGGCTGCTCGGCATCAGCTTCCTCAGCGAGGCGAACCTCGTGATCGCGCTGACGATGTACGCGGTCGCGATCATGGTGCGCTCGGTCACCGACGGCCTGCAGTCGGTCGACCACTCGGCGCGCGCGGCGGCCGTCGCGATGGGCTTCGGGCCGTTCCGCCGATTCTGGGCGGTGGAGTTTCCCCTCGCCGGTCCGGTCGTGCTCGCGGGCCTGCGCGTCACGGCGGTGAGCACCATCTCGCTCGCGACGGTGGGGATCCTGCTGGGGGTCACGAATCTCGGATACCTCTTCACCAACGGCTTCCAGCGTCGGATCATCCCCGAGATCCTCGCCGGGGTCGTCACCGTGATGCTGATCGCCCTGCTCGTCGACGGCCTGCTGATCCTCGCCGGCCGCGCGCTCATGCCCTGGTCGCGCGCGGTCGCCGCGGCGGGGAGCGGGGCATGAATCTCTTCGGCGACGCGATCGCCTGGATCTTCTCGCCCGAGCGGCTCGGCGGCAGCGACGGCATCCCGGCCGCGCTCGTCGCGCACCTCGCGTTCACGGCGACCGCCGTGCTCATCGCCGCCGCGATCGCGGTGCCGTTCGGCTGGGCGATCGGGCACACCGGGCGCGGTCGCGAGGTGGCCGTGGCGGTCTCGGGCGCTGCCCGGGCGCTGCCGTCCTTCGGGCTGATGCTGCTGCTGGTGCTCGTGTTCGGTGTGCTGCACAAGCCCGCGGCGGCCATGGTCGCCTTCGTGCTCCTCGCGATCCCCTCGATTCTGGCCGGGGCATACACCGGGCTGCAGGCGATCGATCGCACCGTGATCGACGCCGGGAAGGCGATGGGGATGACCCCGTGGCAGGTGCTCTGGCGCATCGAGGTGCCGCTCGGCATGCCGCTGCTGGTGGGCGGGCTGCGTGCCGCGACGCTGCAGGTGATCGCCACCGTGACGCTCGCGGCATATGTCGCGCTGGGTGGCCTCGGACAGTACATCATCACCGGCATCGCGCTGCGTGACTACACGCAGGTGCTCGCCGGGGCGATGCTCGTCACCGCCCTCGCGCTCGTCGTCGACGGGCTCTTCGCGCTGGTGCAGCGCGCGGTCAGATCTCGCGTGAGCCCTCGCCAGGGGCGCGCGTTCGATGCAACACTGATTTCATAACCGGCTCCGGTCGCAGGCCGCGAGCCCCGCCCGAAAGGCAGATCGAATGTCACCTTCGAAGAAGAAGCTGCGCCTCGGCATGGCCGCGCTCGTCGCGGCGGCCGCGCTCACCATCGCCGGCTGCGCGACCAGCGACGTGGTCGAGCCGGCCCCAGAGCCGCCCGTGCCGGCAGACACGTCGAGCACGATCGTGATCGGCTCGCAGGCGTACTACTCGAACGAGATCATCGCCGAGATCTACGCGCAGGCGCTGGAGGGAGCGGGCTACGAGGTCGAGCGCAGGTTCAACATCGGTCAGCGCGAGGCGTACATGCCCGCGATCGAATCCGGTGAGATCGGTCTGTTCCCCGAGTACACCGGCAACCTGCTGCAGTGGTTCGAGCCCGACACCACGGCGCGCACGAGCGAGGCGGTCTACGACGAGCTGGGTGCCGCGCTGCCGGAGGGCCTCACGGTGCTCAACCAGGCGCCGGCGACCGATCAGGACTCGTACAACGTGACGGCCGAGTTCGCGAAGGCGCAGAGCCTGACGAGCCTCGACGACCTCGCGAAGGTGCAGCAGACGCTCATCCTCGGCGGCGCCCCGGAGCTGGCGGAGCGTCCGTACGGCCCGAAGGGGCTGAAGGAGCTCTACGACGTGACCGTGCAGTTCATCGGCTCGGGCGACACCACGGTGGAGGAGCTGCTGGCCGGCACGATCAACATCGCGAACGTGTACAGCGCCGACCCGCGGATCCAGACCGACGACCTGGTGACGCTGAGCGATCCCAAGGGGCTGTTCCTGGCATCCCATGTCGTGCCGCTCGTGAACGCGAACATCGCGGTCGAGATCGCCGAGGTGATCAACGCGGTCAGCGCCAAGCTGACGCCGGAGGGGCTCGTCGCGTTGAACGTGCAGAGCACGGTCGACCAGCTGGCACCGGACGTGATCGCCACGCAGTGGCTGAAGGCGCAGGGCCTGGGCTGAGGCGCGATCGGCGGGCGGGCCCGCCTCAGCCGAGCAGCTCGCCGAGCTCGAGCCAGCGGTCCTCGAGGCGGGCCACCTCGGCCTCGTGCGCCTCGAGCTCGGCGGTCAGCCCGCCGAGCCCCGTGTAGTCGCTCTGATCGTGCGCCGCGATGCGCTCGTGGCTGGCGCGAATCTCGTCCGCGAGCTTGACGAGTCGCCGGTCGATCGCCGAGAGCTCCTTCTCGGCGGCGCGTCGCTCGGCGCCGGCGAGCGCGGGCTGCGCGGCCGCCGCGCCGTCGGCGCCCGGGGCCGCGGCATCCGCTGAGGATGCGCCGCCGGCGGCCGACCCCGGTCGCGCGCCGCCACCCGCGCTGGGCGCGGCGCCGTAGCCCGCCGCCTGGCGCTGCAGGTACTCCTCCACCCCACCGGGGAGGTGGCGCATGGTGCCGCCCTCGATCGAATACTGATTGTCGGTGATGCGCTCGATCAGGTAGCGGTCGTGCGAGACGACCAGCAGCGTGCCCGGCCAGGTGTCGAGCAGGTCTTCCATCGCCGCGAGCATGTCGGTGTCGAGGTCATTGCTGGGCTCGTCGAGGATCAGCACGTTGGGTTCGCCCATCAGCACGAGCAGCAGCTGCAGGCGCCGGCGCTGCCCGCCCGAGAGGTCGCGGACCGGGGTCGAAAGCTCGGACGAGCGAAAGCCCAGGCGCTCGAGCAGCTGGGTGGGGCTGAGCTCCTTGCCTTCGCTCATGAAGCTCGTCTTCTGCAGATCGAGCACCTCGCGTACCTTCGCGTTCGCGAACTCGTCGAGCTCGGTCAGCTGCTGGCTGAGCGTGGCGACCCGCACGGTGACGCCGCGCTTGACCTTGCCCGCGGTGGGCAGCACGTCGCCCGTGACGAGGCCGAGCAGGGTTGACTTGCCGACGCCGTTGGGGCCGAGGATGCCGGTGCGCTCGCCGGGGGCGATCCGCCACTCGATCTCGCGAAGCACCTCGAAGGGCTCGCCGCCGGGGGCGTTCGGGGGATAGGTGACGCCCACGTGCAGCAGATCCACGACGTCCTTGCCCAGGCGTGCTGTCGCGAGGCGCGCGAGGTCGACGCTGTCGCGCGGCGCCGGCTCGTCGGCGATCAGCTGCGTGGCCGCGTCGATGCGGAACTTCGGCTTGCTCGTGCGGGCCGGGGCGCCGCGGCGCAGCCACGCGAGCTCCTTGCGCAGGATGTTGCGGCGCTTGGTCTCGGCCACGTCCTGCTGCCGGCGGCGCTCCATGCGCTGCAGGATGTATGCGGCATAGCCGCCCTCGAAGGGCTCGACCTCGCCGTCGTGCACCTCCCACATGCGGGTGCAGACCGCGTCGAGAAACCAGCGGTCGTGCGTGACGATCAGCAGGCCGCCCGCGCTGGCCGACCAGCGGGCCTTCAGGTGGCCGGCGAGCCAGGCGATGCCCTCCATGTCGAGGTGGTTGGTCGGCTCGTCGAGCGCGAGCACGTCCCAGTCGCCGACGAGCAGCTTCGCGAGCGAGACGCGGCGACGCTGTCCGCCGCTGAGGTCGTCGACCAGGCCCTTCCAGTCGATGCCGCGCACGAGGCCCTGCAGTACATCGCGCACGCGCGGGTCGCCCGCCCACTCGTGCTCGGGCACATCGCCGACGATGGCCCGTTCGACCGTGGTGCAGGCGGGGAGGTCGTCCGACTGCGCGAGCATCCCGACCGTGATGCCGCCGCGGCGCGTGACCTTGCCCGCATCGGGTTCGACGAGCCCGGTGAGCACCTTCATCAGCGTCGACTTGCCATCGCCATTGCGCCCCACGATGCCGACGCGGTCGCCCTCGGCGATCCCGACGGTGACGTCGCCGAGCACGACTTTGGCGGGATATTCGAGGTGGAGGGACTCGCCCCCAAGCAGGTGGGCCATGCTCCCAGCGTAGGCGCTGTGCGGGGGCGCGGCGTGCGCGCGGTGCGGCGCCGCGCCGGCTCAGTGGCCGCCGTGCGGGCCGTCGAACTCGAGGCTCAGGCGCCGCAGCAGCGCGGCGAGGCGATCGCGCTCCGAGCGCGAGAGCACGGCGAGCAGGGCGGCCTCGGCGTCGACGAGCCGCGTGATCGCGGCATCCATCCGAATCCTGCCGTCGTCGGTGAGCCCCACCAGCACGCTGCGACCGTCGACCGGGTCGCTGCGGCGGTGCACGAGGCGGCGGGCGACGAGGCGGTCGATGCGGTTCGTCATGGTGCCGCTCGAGACGAGGGTCTGCTGCAGGAGGGCCTTCGGGCTCAGCTCGAACGGCTCTCCGGCGCGGCGCAGCGCCGAGAGCACGTCCCACTCCCACGGCTCGAGCTCGCTGCGCTGGAACGCCGCGCGACGGGCGCGGTCGAGGTGGCGCGAGAGCCGGTCGACGCGGGAGAGCACCTCGAGCGGCGAGAAGTCGAGGTCGGGGCGCTGTCGGCCCCACGCCTCGACGATGCGGTCGACTTCATCCATTTCGGCGGCCATGCCCCCATTCTCGCGGGAAGTCGAGGGTGATCGCGCTGTCGCACGCGAATCGGGGCGGTCACGGTCTGGCAGAATTGATGGACGCGCCGATCTCTGGCGTAATCCGCCGTAGTGTAACGGCAGCACGACAGCCTTTGGAGCTGTTAAGTCCAGGTTCGAATCCTGGCGGCGGAGCGTGGATACTCAACTCGCAGTCGTCATCCTTGCCGCCGGTCAGGGCACCCGAATGAGGTCGTCGCTGCCCAAGGTGCTGCACCCGCTCGGCGGTCGCACGCTCGTCGGGCATGTCCTCGACACCGCGGCGACCCTCGAGGCTGGCCACCTGCTGGCCGTCGTGCGCCACGAGCGCGAGCGAATCGTCGAGGCGCTGCAGGCCGAGGCGGCGCCCGTGCAGATCGTCGATCAAGACGAGGTGCCCGGCACCGGCCGCGCCGTCGCGCAGGCCGTCGAGGCGCTGCCCGCCGACTTCGCCGGCGACGTGCTGGTGCTCAGCGGCGACGTGCCCCTGCTGGATGCCGAGACGCTGCGCGGACTGATTGCTGACCACCGTGCCGCCCACGCCGCAGCCACGCTCCTGAGCACGCGCCTGGGCGACCCGACCGGCTATGGCCGGGTCATCCGCGATGCCGAGGGCGGGGTGGCGCGCATTGTCGAGCAGAAGGATGCCTCGGCGCAGGAGCGCGCCGTCGACGAGATCAACGCCGGCGTGTACGTCTTCCGCGCGACGGCGCTGCGGGCGCACATCGGCGCGCTCACGACCGACAACGCGCAGGGCGAGATGTACCTCACCGACGTGGTCGCGCTGCTGCGCGGGGCGGGCGAGGCGGTCGCCGCACGATCGATCGCCGACTCGACCTTGATCGAGGGCGTCAACGACCGCGTGCAGCTCGCGGCGGCGACGGCGCGGCTGAACGCCCGCGTGATCCGCCGGTGGCAGCTCGCGGGCGTCACGGTGCAAGACCCGGCGACCACCTGGATCGATGTGACCGCGACCCTCGCCCCCGACGTGACGATCCTGCCCGGGACCCAGATCCTGCGCGCGAGCGTCATCGCCGCCGGGGCGACCATCGGGCCGGACACCACCCTCAGCGACTGCGAGGTGGGCGAGGGCGCGACGGTGCGCCGCACCGACGCCACGCTCGCCGTCATCGACGCCGGCGCATCGGTCGGGCCGTTCGCCTACCTGCGGCCCGGCGCGCACCTCGCCGCAGGCGGCAAGATCGGCACGTTCGTCGAGGTGAAGAATTCGACGATCGGCGCGGGGAGCAAGGTTCCGCACCTCTCGTACGTCGGCGACGCGACGATCGGCGAGGGCGTGAACCTCGGCGCCGGTGCGATCACCGCGAACTACGACGGGGTGCACAAGCACCGCACGCAGATCGACGATCAGGTGCACTCGGGATCGCACACGGTCTTCGTCGCACCCGTGAGAGTTGGTGCCGGTGTGACAACCGGCGCAGGGTCGGTCATCCGCAAGGATGTGCCGGCCGGAGCGCTTGCGCTCAACGTGTCTCCTCAGCGCAACATCGAGGGTTGGGTCGAAAAACATCGAGCGGGCACGGACGCGGCTCTGGCAGCAGAGCAGGCACGGCACGCAGAAAAGGCGAGCAATGGGCAAGAAGAAGGCTGAGAAGTCGAAGTCCGATGGACCGGGAATTGTCACCCGCAGCAGCAAGAGGCTGGTGCTGGTCTCGGGGCGATCGCACCCGGAGCTGGCCGAGGACGTAGCGAAGGCGCTCGACTCGGAGCTGCTGCCGACTGAGCACCGCACCTTCGCCAGCGGCGAGATCTACACGCGCTTCGGCGAGAGCGTGCGCGGCTGCGACGCGTTCGTGATCCAGAGCTTCGGCCAGCCGGTGAACGAGTGGATCATGGAGATGCTGATCATGGTCGACGCGCTCAAGCGGGCGTCCGCGAAGCGCATCACGGTGGTCGCGCCGTACTACCCGTACTCGCGCCAGGATAAGAAGGGTCGCGGCCGCGAGCCGATCAGCGCCCGCCTGATCGCCGACCTGATGAAGGCCGCCGGCGCGAACCGCATCATGAGCGTCGACCTGCACGCCGCGCAGATCCAGGGCTTCTTCGACGGCCCGGTCGACCACCTGTTCGCGCAGCCCGTGCTGCTCGACTACTTCCGTCAGCAGCTGGAGGCCGAGAAGGACCTCGTCACGATCGTCTCGCCCGACATGGGCCGGGTGCGCGTCGCCGACAACTGGTCTGACCAGCTCGGCGCCCCGCTCGCGATCATCCACAAGCGTCGCGATCCGCGCGTTGCCAACCAGGTGACCGTGCACGAGATCGTCGGCCAGGTCGAGGGCCGGGTCTGCCTGCTCGTCGACGACATGATCGACACGGGCGGCACCATCGTCAAGGCCGCCGAGGCGCTCAAGGCGAACGGCGCGCTCCGGGTGATCGTGGCCGCCACGCACGCCGTGTTCAGCGATCCCGCGCCCGTCATCCTCACCTCGGAGGCGATCGACGAGGTCGTCGTCACCGACACCCTGCCGCTGCCCGAGGAGCGCCGCTTCCCCGGCCTCACCGTGCTGCCGATCGCGCCGCTGCTGGCGCGCGCGATCCACGAGGTGTTCGAGGACGGCTCCGTCACGAGCATGTTCGACGGCGCCGCGTAGCCGCAGCGCCGCCGCACGCACGCAGAAGCGCCGGCCCCCGAAGGGGGACCGGCGCTTCTGCTGTCGGGCCCTAGACCGTGATCGACTCTGCGAGGACGCGGAGGTGGTCCTCGGTGGAGCCGTAGGTGCGGGTCGCGGCGACCATGCGGGAGAGGTAGTGGCTGATCGGGTACTCGAAGGTGATGCCGATGCCGCCGTGCATCTGCACGTACTGCTCTGCTGCCTGGGTGCCGGCGCGGCCGAGCTGGAGCTTGACCTGCGAGGCGATCTTCTTGTCGTACTCGCCCTTTGCGAGGGTCTCGACGGCCTGGACGACGAGGTTCGCGGTGAGCTCGTTGAGCACGTGCAGGTCGGACGCGCGGTGCTGGAGCGTCTGGTGCACGGCGAGGGGCTTGCCGAACTGCTCGCGCTGCTTGATGTAGGCGACGGTGATCTTCAGGCCTTCGCGCATCGACCCGACGGTCTCGGCGCCCTGGAGGATCTGTGCGTACACGTACATGTCGGCGAGGGCCTCGTCGACGTCTGCGCCGGTGCCGAGCAGTTCGGCGGCTGCGCCGTCGAAGGTGATTTCGGCGCCGCGGCGCTCGTCGTTGGTGGGGTACGAGACGCTCGTGACGCCGTCGGCCTTCGCGTCGACCAGGTACAGGCCGAGCGAGCCGTTCTCCTGCTTCGCCGAGACGACGAGGAGGTCGGCCGAGGGGCCGGCTGCGACGGGGAACTTCTTGCCGGTGAGCTTGCCGCCCGCGACGGTCGCCGCGGTGCGGATGCCGGGCCAGCGCGAACCGTATTCCTCGTGTGCGAGGGCGAGCTTGAGCTCACCGGTGCTGAGGGGGTTCAGGATGCGGGTCTTCTGCTCGTCGGTGCCGAGGCGCTCGACGAGGAAGCCGGGGATGAACACGGCGTCCAGCAGCGGCTCGGGTGCCAGCACACGGCCGACCTCGGCGAGGACGGCGGCGAGGTCTTCGACGCTGGCCTCGAGGCCACCGAACTCCTCGGGGAACACGAGTCCCTGCACGTTCATCTCACCCAGCGCGTTCCAGACCTCTTCGCTGAAGCCCAGCTCGGTGTCGGAGACGGCGTTGCGTGCGGTGACGTTCTCGTAGTGGGCCGCCAGCAGCGAGCGGACGGCTTCGGCAAATTCGTTCTGTTCGGTCATAGTGGTCACAGCCCCAGGATCGCGGAGGCGATGATCGAGCGCTGAACTTCGCTGGAGCCTCCGAAAATGGTCACCTTGCGAGTGTTCAGGTAGGTGTGGATGGTGGCGGACTGCCAGTTCTCGACCTCGCTGAGGCCGTCGTTCTCGAACGCGCGGGCGTTGGGGCCGGCGACATCGATGAGCAGCGCCGTGAGCTCCTGCATGAGCTCCGTTCCGCGCAGCTTGATGACGGAGCCGCCCGGGTTGGGCGCGCCGTCGGCCGAGGTGCCCTTGACGCGCAGCGCGGTCTGCTCGAACGCGGTGATCTTCGTCTCGAGCTCGGCGAGGCGGGCACGGAAGAGCAGGTCATCCATGAGGGTGCCGTTCTCGAGCTGCACCTTCGCGGCCTCGCGCTTGGCGACCTCGAGCCGACGCCAGAACGGCTTCGCGTTCGACATGCCGCCGCGCTCGTTGCCGAGGAGGAACTTGGCGTACGTCCAGCCCTTGTTCTCCTCGCCGATGAGGTTCTCGACGGGGACGACCACGTTGTCGAAGAAGACCTCGTTGACCTCGTGCTCGCCGTCCATGAGGCGGATCTTGCGCACGCTGACGCCGGGCGTCTTCATGTCGATCAGCAGGAACGAGATGCCCATCTGGCGCTTGGGCGCGTTCGGGTCGGTGCGGACCAGCATGAAGATCCAGTCGGCGTTGTGCGCCTCCGTGGTCCACATCTTCTGGCCGTTGACGATGTAGTTGTCGCCATCGCGCACGGCGCGGGTGCGCAGCGAGGCGAGGTCCGAGCCGGCCTCGGGCTCCGAGAAGCCCTGGCACCAGTACTGGTCGGCGTTGTAGATCGCCGGAAGGAAGCGCTCCTTCTGCTCCTGCGTGCCGAACTCGACGAGCACCGGAGCGAGCAGGCCGATGCCGAACCCGTTGGTGCCCGCGACGTCGTTCTCGAGCACCTCATCCGCGAAGATGTAGGACTGCATCGGCGTCCAGTCCTGGCCGCCCCACTCGACGGGCCACTTCGGAGCGGCGTAGCCGCCCTTGGCGAGCGCCTTCTGGCCGGCGATCACCTGCTCGCGGTTGGGACGCTTGCCCGCGCGGACGGCCTCCTTCACCTCTTCTGGATATTCGTTCTGAAGGAAGGTCCGCACCTCGGCGCGGAACGCTTCCTCCTCCGGCGTGTAAATCAACGACATTGTTGACCTTTCTCCCCACGCGTGCCGTGTCCCGACACGCGCTGCGTGTTGATGTTGTGTTCGCAGAGTCTCCCTCGCTGGGCCGCGGGGCCGTGGGCGCTCGCGACGTCGAGGGATGCTTGAAGCGTAGGCGAGTTCACGGGTCGAACACCGAACATGACGCAGGGCGTCCGCGCCGATTTTACTTAGCCAAGCTAATGACATACACTCGCCATTCATGAGACGCACCGTTGCTCCGCTTGGCAGGCCGCTACCCCAATGAGCACCATGTTCCGTTCGCTCGCGTCATACAACTACCGCCTTTGGTTCATCGGCGCGCTGGTTTCCGGCGCCGGCATGTGGATGCAGACCACGGCCCAGAGCTGGGTTGTGCTGACCGAGCTCAGCGACGGCGACGCGTCGGCGGTCGGCATCACCATGGCGCTGCAGTTCGCACCTCAGCTGCTGCTCGTGCCGGTCACCGGCTGGGTGGCGGACCGCTTCGACCGTCGCAAGCCGCTGCTGGTCACGCAGATCCTGCTCGCCCTGCTCGCCGGAGCCGTCGGCTTCATGCTCCTCAGCGGGGTGATGACGCTGCCGTTGATGTACGTGCTCGCCGCGGCGCTCGGCGTGCTGACCGCGTTCGACAACCCCGCGCGCCAGGCGTTCGTCTCCGACCTCGTCGCATACCAGAACATGTCGAACGCGGTGGCGCTGAATGCCGCCTCGTTCAACCTCGCACGCCTCGTCGGCCCCGCGCTTGCCGGGGTGCTGATCGTCGCGGTGGGCACCGGGTGGGTCTTCCTGATCAACGCCGCGAGCTTCCTGGTGCTGATCGCGGTGCTCGTGTTGATCCGGGTCCGCGAGCTCAACCCGCGCACACCCTTCGGGCGCGCGACCGGGCTTGCCGACGGATTCCGATACGTCGCCGGGCGTTCCGACCTGATGGTCACGTTCCTGCTCGTGTTCGCCGTCGGTGCCATCGCGATGAACTTCCCGATCATCGCCTCAACGATGGCGCTGGAGTTCGGGGAGGGCGCCGACGGCTTCGGCCTCATGAACACGTTCCTCGCAATCGGCTCGCTCTTCGGCGCGCTGCTGACGGCCCGGCGCCCGAAGGCCCGCATCCGTGTGGCGATGTGGGCCGCGGTGCTCTACGCGGTCGCCGCGGGCGCATCGGCGTTCATGCCCTCCTACTGGCTGTACGTGTCGACACTCGCCTTCACCGGCTTCGCCGTGGTGACGATCTTCGCCACCTCGAACGGCGTGGTGCAGACCACAAGCGCGCCGGAGGTGCGTGGCCGTGTGCTCGCGCTGTACATGGCGATGAGCATGGGGGGCACCGCAGCCGGCGCGCCCGTCATTGGGTTCGTCGCGGCGCACGGGGGGCCGCGGACAGCGATCGTCGCCGGCGCGGCCGTCGTGTTCCTGGTGTTCCTGGTCATGGTCGGCTGGCTGTTCGCCACCGGTCGCGTCACGCGCCGGGCCGGGTACCGATTCCGCCTGAAGCTCGACGACGGACCCCGCGTGCCCACCGAGTACACGGCCTCGCCCAAGGAAGCGGCCGCGGCCGTGGCCGCGCCCGCGGTCGCATCATCGACGCCCGCATCACCGTCCGCGTCGGCACCGACGCCCGCATCGGCACCGGCGGCCGTCTCGCCGCAGGTGCCGCGCGCGGGCGCGCTGGCTGGCGCCGAAGACTAGCCGGCCTTGTCCGGCGACGCCGGCGTGCCGAGGGGGAGGCGCACCTCGAAGACCGTGTCTCCCGGCTCGCTCCGCACGGTGATCGTGCCGCGATGCGCCTCGACGATGGCGCGCACGATCGACAGCCCGAGCCCCGAGCCGCCCGTGCCGCGCGAGCGGGACCGCTCACCGCGCGCGAATCGGGCGAACAGCTCGGGGCGCAGCGCGGGGTCGATGCCCGGGCCGCCGTCGTGCACGCGCAGCAGGGCATCGTCGCCGTCCGGTCGAACCGAGACCGTGACCTCGGTGCCGGCGGGAGTGTGCGCGCCGGCGTTGGCGAGCAGGTTGGCGAACACCTGCGCGAGCCGTGCGGGGTCGCCCGCGATGGTGACGGGCTCGCCCGGCACGTCGAGCACGAAGCGGTGCTCGCGATACGCGGCGTGCGCGTCGCCCACGGCCTCGACGGCGAGGCGCGTGAGGTCGACGGCGTCGTGCACGAGCTCCTGGCCCTCGTCGAGCCGGGCAAGCAGCAGCAGATCCTGCACGAGCGTCGTCATGCGCAGCGACTGTGCCTGGATGCGCTCGAGCGAGGTGGTGGCGGGCTCGCCGAGCTGCGGGTCGCGGAGCGTGAGCTCGGCGTAGCCGCGGATCGACGACAGCGGGGTGCGCAGCTCGTGGCTCGCGTCGGCGATGAACCGGCGCATCCGCTCCTCGCCTCGATGGCGCTCTTCGAGCGCGGTGTCGACGTGATCAAGCAGGGTGTTCAGGGCCGCGCCCACCTGCCCGATCTCGGTGCGCGGGTCGGCCTCGGCGGCGGGCACCCGCTCGGTGATCGACACGGCGCCGGACGAGAGCGGCTGTCGCGACACCCGCGCCGCGGTCTCGGCGACCGAGCGCAGGGGGCGCAGCCCGAGCCGCACGACGAGCGCCGTCGCGGCGGCCAGCAGCAGCAGGCCGCCCGCGGTGACGAGCCCGATCGTCAACAGCAGCTCGGCGATCGTCTGCTGCACCTCGGAGCGGGGGAGCCCGACGATCACGATGGAGCTGGGGGTGCTGGTCGCGGTGACGCGGTACGAGCCGAGCGCGCGGCCGAGGTCGACCGTGTCGGCGGGGGCGCCGCTGAGCGACTCGGCGAGCGAGTTCAGCTGGGTGCTGTCGAGCGCGCGCACGACCCCGTCGGCGCTGATCCAGGCACCCTGCGTGGCGCCCGTGGTGTAGACGCCGATCAGGAGCCCGCTGGGCTGGGCGCCCGAGGAGAGGATCGCGACCGGGTCGGGGCCGCGCAGGGCGGATCCGAGGCCCGCCAGCTGCGCGTTCACCCGCTGCGTGGCCGCCCAGAGCTGTGTGTCGAGCCGCTGCTCGAGCACGCGTCCGAGCGTTGCGGCGCTCGTGAGCGCGACGAGCACGAACAGCAGCGAGACCAGGCCCGCAACGGTCACGATCAGGCGTCGCTGCAGCGTCCAGCGGCGCGCGCGGGGCGCGCTCGGCGCCTCGTGTGGGGCGGGCGGGGCGGATGCTTCGGGCCGGGCCGCGTCCGTCATCACGCCGCCTTGATCATGTAGCCGGCGCCGCGGACGGTGTGCAGCAGCGGCTCGCGCCCGGCGTCGACCTTCTTGCGCAGGTACGAGATGTAGAGCTCGACCACGCTCGATCGGCCTCCGAAGTCGTAGTTCCAGACCCGATCGAGGATCTGCGCCCGTGACATCACCCGGCGCGGGTTGCGCATCAGAAAGCGCAGCAGCTCGAACTCGGTGGCGGTCAGCTCGATCGGCACCCCGTCGCGCTCAACCTCGTGGCTGTCCTCGTTCAGGGTGAGATCGCCCACGCGCAGCACCGGGTTCTCGTCGGCGGGGTGCGCGGAGCCTGCGCGCCGCAGCAGGGCGCGCAGGCGCGCGACCACCTCCTCCAGGCTGAAGGGCTTGGTCACGTAGTCGTCGCCGCCCGCGGTGAGGCCGGCGATGCGGTCGCCCACGGCGTCCTTCGCCGTGAGGAACAGCACCGGCACGTCGTCGCCCGAGGCGCGCAGCCGCCGGAGCACCTGCAGGCCGTCGAGATCGGGCATCATGACGTCGAGCACCATTGCGTCCGGGGCGAAGTCGCGCGCCGCCGCGAGCGCTGCGGCGCCCGAGCCCGCGGCGCGCACCTCCCAGCCCTCCATGCGCAGCGCCATCGAGAGCAGATCGGTCAGCATCGGCTCGTCGTCGACGACGAGCACGCGCACGGGCGTCCCGTCGGTGCGCAGGAGGGAAGCGGGAGTGGCCATGCTCCCATTCTGGCCGCGCCGGCCGGGGATTCCTATGCGCTCCGTGTGGGAACGCTGTGAGGCGGCGCCGCTGGCTAGGCTGGGGCGACCGGGCAGAGGAGCATTCGTGGCCATCGTTGACAGCGCGATCTATCGGGACGGGCGTCGCGTCGCCTCTCCGACGACGCTTGATGAGACATTCGCGCAGCTGCGCGCCCACGACGGCATCGCCTGGATAGGGCTGTACCGACCCGACGAGCGGGAGCTGCGCGCCCTCGCGCTCGAGCTCGACCTGCACGAGCTCGTCGTCGAGGACGCGCTCTCAGGCCATCAGCGCGCCAAGCTCGAGCGCTACGACGAGGGCACCTTCGTCGTGCTCCGGCCGGCTCGCTACCTCGACGCCACCGAGGAGGTCGAGTTCGGCGAGGTGCACGTGTTCGTCGGGCCGCGCTCGGTCGTCACCGTGCGGCACGCCGAGTCGCCCGACCTCAGCCGGGTGCGCCGTCGCCTCGAGACGCATCCCGAGCTGCTCGCCCTGGGCGCCATGGCGATCCTCTACGCCATCGTCGACGAGGTCGTCGACGCCTATCAGCCGGTGATCAACGGCCTGCAGGTCGACATCGACGAGATCGAGAACCAGCTCTTCGACGGCAACACCGACATCTCGCGCCGCATCTTCGGCCTCTCGCGCGAGGTCATCGACTTCCAGCGTGCGGTCGAGCCGCTCACGCCCATGCTCGAGCGGCTGCAGGCCGAGGCCGCGAGCTTCGGCATCGACGCGGAGCTCTCCCGCTCCATCCGCGATGTGCACGACCACGCGCTGCGCGTGACCGAGCGCGCCTCCGCGTTCCGGGCGATCCTCGAGAACGCGCTGATCGTGCATTCGACGATTGTGACGCAGCAGCAGAACGAGCTCGGCCTGCAGCAGAACGAGCAGGTCAAGAAGGTCTCGGGCTGGGCGGCGATCCTGTTCGCCCCCACGCTGGTGGGCGGCATCTACGGCATGAACTTCGACCACATGCCCGAGCTGCACTGGGGACTCGGCTACCCGATCGCGCTCGGCCTGATGCTGGCCTCCAGCATCACGCTGTACACCGTGTTCAAGACCAAGGGCTGGCTCTAGCTGCCCGGCGCGGTCGTCGCAGCGGCGATCGCCGGCACGGCGCTCAGTGCGTGCCGTCGGCCTCGATCTCGCTGCGGTCGCCCGACCACAGCGTGTGGAAGGCGCCCGCCATGTCGCGGCGACGATAGGTGTGCGCGCCGAAGAAGTCGCGCTGGCCCTGCACGAGCGCGGCGGGGAGCCGCTCGGCGCGCAGGCCGTCGTAGTACGAGAGCGACGACGAGAACGCGGGCGCGGGGATGCCGGAGCCCGCCGCCGCCGCGACGACCCGGCGCCAGGCCGACTGCGCCCGGGTGAAGGCCTCGACGAAGTAGGGCGCCGTCAGCAGCACCGGCATGTCGGGCTCGGCCGCGTAGGCGTCGGAGATGCGGTTGAGAAACTGCGCGCGGATGATGCAGCCGCCGCGCCAGATCTTCGCGATGGCGCCGAGGTCGATGCGCCAGCCGTACTCCATGGCGCCGGCGCGGATCGCGTCGAAGCCCTGCGAGTACGCGACGATCTTCGAGGCGTACAGCGCCAGGCGCACGTCCTCGATGAACGCCGCCTCGTCGGGCACGGTGAGCGTCTGCGCGGGGCCGGGAAGGTCGCCGGCGACCTGGCGCTGCTCGGGGTGCGAGGAGAGCGATCGGGCGAACACCGCCTCCGCGATGCCCGAGACGGGCACGCCCAGGCCCAGGGCGTTCTGCACGGTCCACACGCCGGTGCCCTTCGAGCCCGCCTCGTCGAGGATCACGTCGACCAGCGGGGCGCCGGTGCGGGCGTCGACCTGGCGGAGGACCTCCGCGGTGATCTCGATCAGATACGACTCGAGCTCGCCGCGGTTCCACTCGGCGAAGATCTCGGCGATCTGCGCCGGGCCCGCGCCGGTGCCATGGCGGATCAGGTCGTAGGCCTCGGCGATCAGCTGCATGTCGGCGTACTCGATGCCGTTGTGGATCATCTTCACGAAGTGGCCGGCGCCGTCGTGGCCGACGTGCGTGACGCACGGCTCGCCCTCCGCGACCGCGGCGATCGAGCGCAGGATCGGGCCGAGCGTGACCCAGGACTCGTCCGAGCCGCCGGGCATGATCGACGGGCCGGTGAGGGCGCCCTCCTCGCCGCCGGAGATGCCGGCGCCGACGAAGTTGATGCCCGTCGCGCGAATCGCGCGCTCGCGTCGGATGGTGTCGGTGAACAGCGCGTTGCCGCCGTCGACGATGATGTCGCCGGGCTCGAAGACGGCCGCGAGCGCGTCGATGACGGCATCGGTGGCGCGGCCGGCCTGCACCATGATGATGGCCGTGCGCGGCTTCTGCAGCGCGGCGGCGAAGCCGGCGTAGTCGTATGCGGCGACGAAGCCGGCCTCGGGGTGGGCGGCGAGCAGCTGATCGGTGCGCTCGTGGCTTCGGTTGTACACCGCCACGGTGTTGCCCTCGCGGCTCGCGAGGTTTCGAGCCAGGTTGGAGCCCATGACGGCGAGGCCGACGACGCCGATGTTCGCGGCGGCACCCGTGCCGGTGTCGGGGGCGGTCTGTGCGGGCTGCTGTGCTGGCACGACGTTTTCAGACACGATGGCTCCTTGTCTCGCTCAGCCGCGGCGCCGATGCGCTCCATGGCAGTGGCCCAAGGCTAGCGCGGGCGCCGCGCCCGCGGGGAGCGGGCCCGGACAGCACGCCCGGGCCGCGGTCGCGCGCGTCGCCTCGAGCGAGTGGGCGCGCGCCGGCGCGGGCTCAGCCGCGGTAGTTCGCCTGGCGACCCATCGACCACAGCGCGAGGACGCCCGCAACGCCCGAGAGCGCGGCCAGAGCGCCGAGCACGCCAACGATGATCTGTGAAGGGAGGTTCGGATCCATGCCCCCACGGTAGCAGGTAGACTGGGTCGCGAACTTCGGCGAGGGATGCCACGACCTCCGTATGACGAACGTCACCGGCATCCGTTATCGACGCGGTGATGTGGGCCCGATGGGTCTCCTCACGCGCTTGCGTTCGAGTTGAGCACACCAGCAATCGGGTCGGCACCGCCGCCCGCACGAGCGGCCGCCCGGGCGGCCATCTGAGGAGTACGAAATGTCTGAAGACAACAAGGTTGTCGTCGAGCTGCGCGAGAACTTCGGCAAGGGCTTCGCCCGCCGCCTGCGCGCCGCCGGCAAGATCCCCGCGGTCATCTACGGCCACGGCACCGAGCCGCAGCACGTCGCGCTGCCCGGCCACCAGGTGACGCTGCTCATCCGCCGCGCCAACGCGCTGCTCGACCTCGACATCGCCGGCGCCTCGCAGCTCGTGCTCGTGAAGGACGTGCAGCGTGACCCCGTGCTGCAGATCGTCGAGCACATCGACCTGCTCGTCGTGAAGAAGGGCGAGCGCGTCCACGTCGAGGTGCCCGTGCACGTCATCGGCGAGACCGCGCCCGGCACGATCTTCAACCTCGACGCCGCCAGCCTGCGACTGGACGTCGAGGCGACCCACATCCCCGAGAACGTCGTCGTCGACGTCACGGGCCGCGAGGAGGGCGCGCACATCTACGCCGCCGACATCGCGCTGCCCAAGGGCGCGGCGCTGGTCGACGAGCCCGACCTGCTCATCATCGGCGTCTCGGCCCCCGCCGGCGCGGCAGCCGAAGAGGACGAGGCGGCCGCCGAAGAGGGCGCCGCAGCAGCCGAGTAAGCGCGTCACACGTGACACCCGTCGGAGCCCGCTTCCCCAGACCTTGGTGGGGGCGGGCTTCGTCGTCGATGAAGGAGGAACCGGTGGGGAACACCTGGCTCGTGGTCGGCCTCGGCAATCCCGGCGCACGCTATGCGGCGACCCGGCACAACGTCGGCCAGTTCGTGGTCGACGAGCTCGCCGCGCGGCACGGCGCCGCCTTCAAGGCGCACAAGGCGAACGCGCGCGTCGCCGAGACATGGCTGCGCCCCGGCGGGCCCAAGCTCATCCTGGCGAAGCCCAACTCGTTCATGAACGTCTCGGGCGGGCCGGTCGCGGGGCTCGTCGCCTATTACGGCATCGGCGCCGACCGGGTCATCGTCGTCCACGACGAGCTCGACATCGACTTCGACACGCTGCGGCTCAAGGTCGGCGGCGGGCACGGCGGGCACAACGGGGTGCGCGACATCGCCAAGGCCCTCGACACCCCGAACTTCACGCGCGTGCGCGTGGGCATCGGTCGCCCGCCCGGGAGGCAGGACCCCGCGAACTGGGTGCTCAGCGAGTTCGGCCCGAGCGAGCGCCCGAACCTGCCGGTGCTCGTCGGGGACGCCGCCGACGCGGTCGAGCGCATCATCGACGAGGGGCTCGTCGCCGCGCAGCAGCGCCATCACGCGCCGAAGCAGTGAGCGCCGCCCCCTGCTCCCGTAGACTTCTTCGGTGAGTGTGTCGGGGATTGTTCACGCGCTGGCGACGGGTGAGACCGTTCGCAGCGCACTGTCGATGGCGCAGGTCGACGCCGATTTCTCGATGGTGGACGGCGCCGATGCGCCGCTGCTGTCGGCGCTGCTCGCCCGCCGGGCCGAGCGCGGGGCGACGGCCGCGCTGCTGGCCATCGCGCCGACCGGCCGCCGCGCCGAATCGCTCGGTCCCGCGCTTGCGGCGATGATGCCCGAAGCCACGGTGCTGCACTTCCCGGCGTGGGAGACCCTGCCGCATGAGCGCCTCAGCCCGAGCCCCGAGATCGTCGGCCGGCGCCTGGCCGTGCTGCGCGCGATGACGAGCTGGGACGGGGCGTCACCGCTGATCGTCACCGCGTCGGTGCGCGGCGCGATCCAGCCGATCGCCCGCGGACTCGGCGATGTCGAGCCGCTCGAGCTGGTGGTCGGCGCGCGGGGCTTCGAGCTCACCGCGCTCGCGGGGCAGCTCGTGCAGCTGGCCTACGCCCGCGTCGACATGGTCTCGCGGCGCGGCGAGTTCGCCGTGCGCGGCGGCATCCTCGACATCTTCCCGCCGACCGCCGAGCATCCGTACCGCGTCGAGTTCTTCGGCGACGAGATCGACCAGATCCGCGCGTTCTCGGTGGCCGACCAGCGCTCGCTCCCCGAGGCGGTCGAGCGCGTCGTGGTGGTGCCCAGCCGCGAGCTGCTGCTGACCGACGAGGTCCGCCAGCGGGCCCGCGAGATGCAGGGCGAGTTTCCGAGCCTGGCGGGGATGCTCGAGAAGCTGGCCGAGGGGATCCCGGTGGAGGGCATGGAGTCGCTCACCCCGGCGCTGACCGGCGGGCTCGTGCCGCTCACGCGGTACATGCCGGCGGGCGCCGCCGTCGCCCTGCTCGACCCGGAGCGCGCGGTCGGCCGCGCGATCACCCTGGGCGAGACGAACCGCGAGTTTCTCAGCGCCGCGTGGAGCGCCGCCACGGTCGGCGCGCAGGCCCCGATCGACCTCTCCGGCGGCGACTT
>JAKPAC010000019.1 GCA_029779645.1 Actinomycetes bacterium
CTTCCGGGGCGACGGCGGCTACATCATCGCTCCTCCCTCCCGGCGAATCATCGACGGCAGTGTGTGCCGCTACGAGGTCGCGGACATCGCCGCGCACTCGGTCGGTCATGTGGACGCGGCCCGTCTGCGGGACTTCCTCGACCCGCGCCCCGTCGCTCCACTACGCGCCAGCAGCGGCTCGATGGATGAGGATGCTGAGCGGTTGGCGACGTGGGTCGCTGGGCGGGGTGAGGGCGAGCGGAACCGAGGCCTGTTCTGGGCTGCCTGCCGCCTCGCAGAGAACGGCGTCTCGCCCGCCGAGGCGCTCGATGCGCTGGGTGCTGCGGCACAGTCGGCGGGTCTGGGTGATCGCGAGATCACCACGACCGTGCGCTCCGCCTACCGAGCCACCCAGCCCGCATCCGAAGTGACGCCCGGCGGCCGGAGCCAGAGCGCGGGTCGGTGGTTCGGTCGCTCGGCGAGCCCACCGTCCGCAGCCTTGGGGAGGGCTGGGCTGTGAGGCGTGAATCGGGAGGGCGGCGCTGGGCCGCGATGACGGCGGTCGCGGGGACGGTGTTCATCGCCGCCGGGGCGTTCTGGCTGTCGTTCACGTCGTTGGCCGATCTGGCTGCTCGCTCCGGGATCGGGGCTGGGCAGGCGTGGGCGTGGCCGCTGATCGTGGACGGCATCATCGTCGTCGCCACGGTTGCCGTCGTCGCGCTCGCCGGGCAGCGCTCGGCCTGGTATCCGTGGGCGCTGCTGGTAGGCGGCGCGCTCGTGTCGGTGACGGCGAACGCCATTCATGCTGTCGTCGCCGCGGACGCCGACGTGCCAAGGATGCTCGCGGCCTCGGTCGCCGCGGTGCCGCCCGTCGTGCTGCTGGCCATCACGCACCTGACCGTGATTCTCACCCGCACCACCGACCCCCATGCGGAACCCGCCACTGCCGACTCGTTCTCGACGAACACCGCGGATTCGATGCCTGCGCTGCCGCCTGGCGAGATGGAGGCCAACCGTCGCGATGAGGGTGTGGCGGATCGGCGGGCGCTGGGGTGGGAGCTGCGCGAGGCGGGCTGGTCGAACAAGCGGATCGCCCGCGAACTCGGGGTGCATCCGTCGACGGTGGGCCGCTGGTTCGCCGTCGCGCACCTCACTGACACCACTGACACCGCCGACGAGCGGGAGGAGACGATCCCATGAACACCACTGAGAACCCCCAGCGCAACGATTCCGCGAGGCCCGATCCCGCACGGCTGGTGCCCGAGGAGCCGCGGGAGCGCCCCGAGTCGGTCGAAGTGATGAGTACGCCGGAGGCGGTGCGGGCCGCGCCGGTCGCCCGCGACGACAAGCGGCACGCGCTCGTTCGTGGGCGAGGCGTGGAGTGGGTGCGCCCCACTGACTTGATCGCCCGGCACTCGGCGCACGCGGCCGGGCGGGGTCTCGACTTCCAGGCCGAGCTGGCACGCCGCACCCGCACCCCGCTCGGTGCAGGTGTTCGTCGTCTCGGGGATCGCGCCCGGCGGTTGCCGCCGATCTCGGCGTTCGGGTGCAGCACCGCACCTGCCTCGCAGGTGTCCCGCTCCGGGGTCTCGATGAGTTGACGGTGGTGACAGGTCATGGCTGCGACGGCATCGGCATGCAGGACGCGCTCGTGGGAGCGAGTGCGCACCTGCCTGCCAGGAGGTGCCGACACCATGACCAGACCAACCAGCACCAGCACCGAGCAGACGGCCGACGGGGCTGAGGACTTCACCACCGGCGAGGGCCTGCGTGCCCTGCTCAATCGCCTCGCCGAGGGCGGCGAGGATGCCTGGGTTCACGACCCGGTGGCCCGCGACCTGATGGAGTTCGCCGCCGACAAGTACCGCGCGCTCGCGAGGAAACACAGGCTCGACACCTGGGAAGCGGTGACGGCGGCGTTCGACGCGATGCAGTACCGCTCGACCCGTGAAGCCAACGATCCGTGGGCGATCATCACCCACGCCGTGCGGATCACCTGCGTCTACGAGGAACGCGCTCAAGGTCTGCTCTGCTCGGTGCACCAGGCCCGCCGCGCCCACGTCTCGGCGTTCCACGACCCTGAACGATTCTCCGAACGCGACACCGCGCTGGCCGACTACCATCCCGCGTTCCACACCACCGACCTTCGTCCCAGCGACCTCGAACCGGAACCGCGCGACAGTCTCGGGTCAGCGCAAGCGTGCATGTCCGCTGGATCGGCGGCCGAGGACGCCATCGCGATGCTGTGCCTGCTCGACTGGCCGACCGACACGGCGCGTGCCGCTGTCGAGCACGTCTGCGGGGCGTTGATGAAGGCTGGCACCCGCCAGTCCGCCTACGAGGCACTGCGCCGCGATCGGCACGCGCGGGCACTGCTCGACCTGCCGCGCCGCTCCTGGGCCGCGCTGCTGAAGGCGCTGCTCGGGAACCCGCACCCGGCTTACGTGGCCACCAGCAGCGGTCGCGGCATCCTGCTCCGGCTGCTGCTGGGCGAAACGCTCGACCTGCTGCTCCGCGACGACGATCTGATCCTTGCGCTCGCACTGGCCGCTCCGAGTGGTGGAGGCGGTGAGTCGTCGTGATCGAGCCACAGATCGGCAGCATCCAGCTCGACCGCACCGTCGAGTCGATCCTCGTCGGCACCCGGCACCGCGCCGACCTCGGCGACATCGACGCCCTCGCGGCATCCATCGACCGCGACGGCCTGCTGCAACCGCTCACGATCACCATCGATGGTGTGCTTGTGTGCGGGGCACGACGGCTG
>JAKPAC010000029.1 GCA_029779645.1 Actinomycetes bacterium
GACGTCGCTTGCGATGAGGACCGGGCGTCGGCGGACCCGGTCGACGACGACGCCGGCCACCAGCCCGAAGACGAGGTAGGGCGCCCACTGCGCGCCGCGGACGATCCCGAGTTGTTCGGGGGTGGCCTGCATGGTCGTGACGAGGAGTAGTTGCAGCGCGAGGCTCGACATCGCGCGGCCAGTCGAGGAGATCGCGTCGGCGGCGAAGAGGCGGCCGAACCCGCCGCGCCACAGCCCGCCGGTCGGGGGCAGGTCGTCGGCGGGCAGGTTCACCAGCTGAGCATGCCGGTTCGGGTGCAGATCGCGCCACGAGGGCACGGTATGCCGTCGCGCCGGCAGTTCAGTGCTCGCATCGGGGGTGCGAGATTGGCGCCTGTGCAGGGTAGCGCATGCACTCGTACGGGTGTATCATACTTGCATGAACCCGACCGAGCCAACTATGGCGTTGAGCGAGCTGCTCGACGCCGCGCGGGCGGTCGTGGACGGCATACCCGAGGCGTTGTGGCGAGCCTCAGGCGAGGAGTTGGCACAGGTCGTGCGCGCGCTGGATGACATCGGTGCAGCGGCGCGTGGGGCGACCGTCGCCGCGGCAGCCGAGGCGCTGGTGCGGGGCGAGACGCAGACCTCGCAGAGCGGCAGTGTTGTGGCCTGGCTGTGCGAGCACGCGCCGTCGCTGCGCCAAGGTGGGGCCAAAGCAGTCGCCGAGTGCGCGGGCTTGGTCGCCGCCGAACGGCGCGGGCTGTCGGCCGTTGGCGTGGACGTGTTTAGGGCGGGCGCGGGCGCAGACGTGCTCGACTCCACCGCGGCCGGCGACACCGATGGCCCAGAGGCGCAGGCCGAGGCATCGGTCGAGGCAGCAACTTCGGCGGGCACACCGGTGCAGGTGGTCGTGCGCTCGGTCCTGCACGGCGAGTTGCTGCCCGCCGTGGCGATGACGGTCATGTCCGAGATGACCCGTTTGGAGCGCCGGTTGCGGCCGGAAACCCACATCACGGTGGCGACAGCGCTGGTGTCCCTCGGCCGCGACTGGGGCAGCGCGCAAGTACGCCGACTACGGCCGCGGCTACTGGCCGACTACGGACTGCCCGGGGAGTTGCAGGCCGACCACGACACCCTCGCCCGATGCGTGACCCTGAGCAGCCCGACCGTCGAG
>JAKPAC010000041.1 GCA_029779645.1 Actinomycetes bacterium
CGAAAATCCGCGGATCGCTCTGAAATTCGATGAAATCCGCTCGCGACACGCCCGAAACCCCTCCAATCACGGCGAAAATCCGCGAGAACACGCGGGGAGTTGGTACATTCGTCACGGTCAATCAGACCAGCCGGGGACACCGCGCCTTGGTCCAAGCAATACTGCGGCCACTTCGCCGCAACGTCCGAGGAGGACATCTCCATGGCTGACAAGTCCATCACCAAGACCGAGCTCGTCGCGAGCATCGCCAGCGCCACCGGTCAGAGCCAGGCCGCCGTCAGCGGCGTGCTCGACAGCCTCTTCGCCACCGTCTCTGAGGCAGTCGCCGCAGGCAACAAGGTTTCGATCCCCGGTTGGATCGCGTTCGAGAAGGTCGCGACCTCGGCGCGCACCGGTCGCAACCCGCAGACCGGCGACGAGATCAAGATTCCCGCCGGCAACCGCGTCAAGGTCACCGCTGGCTCGAAGCTCAAGGCAGCCGTCAAGTAAGACCGCTTTCCCGAGAGAGGGGGACGCCGCGACTCGCGGCGTCCCCCTCTCTCGTTCGCGGCGGCACTGGGTGCGGCGCCGCTTCGATACCCGCCCCGGTGCAATCCTCACCCCGGTTCGATACTCGCCCCGGGCAAACGTAGGCTTGGGGGGTGTCCCCCCGTCGTCTGCGCCTGCTCGGTCCCGTCATCCTGCTCGTCTTCGCGCTCGTCGCGCTGGCGGCCGGGCTCGCGTTCGGCGGGGGTGCCAAGGAGCAGCTGCTGCTCGACGCGGGGCCGTTCGTGCGCTGGGGCCTGCCCGTTGCGCGGCTGTTCGTCAATATCGGCGCCGCCGGCATCATCGGCACGCTCGTGCTCGCGCTGTTCGCGTTGCGGCGCGGCGAGCGGGAGTTCGAGACGGCGCTGGATGTGGCATCCATCTCGGCGGCGGTCTTCACGGTCGCGAGCGCCTTCACCGCCTTCCTCACCTACCTGAACGCGTTTCCGACCCAGGTGCGCCCCGACGCCGAGTTCGGCGCGCAGCTTGCGGCGTTCATGCTCGACATCCCGATGGGCCGCGCCTGGCTGATGACGGTCATCGCCGGCGCCATCATCACCGTGCTGGCCTTCGCGGTGCGCAGCTGGCTCGGCACCGCGCTGCTGCTGGGGCTCTCGATCGCGGCACTGTACCCGATGGCCACGCAGGGCCACACCGCAGGCGCCGCGGGCCACAACATCGCCGTCACGGGGCTCTTCCTCCACCTCGTGGGCGCCGCGGTCTGGCTCGGCGGGCTCATCCTGCTCGTCGTGATCCGCCCCGTCATCGACCGCGAGCGGATGGGCCGCGTGCTGCTGCGCTACTCATCGCTCGCCCTCGCCGCGTTTCTCGTCGTGGCCTTCTCGGGCTACGCGAGCGCGGCCCTGCGCGTCGGCGAGTGGGATGCGCTGGGCACCCCGTACGGCATCCTCATCATCGTCAAGGTGGCCGCGCTGCTCGCGATCGGCGTGCTGGGCGCGATCTACCGGCGCTCGCTGATCGCGCGCATCGTCGGCCCCTCCAAGCGCGAGCTGGCGGCGATGCAACGGGTGGATGCCAGGGCCGCGGCATCCACCCCCGCTCCGGGCGCCGGAGCCACCGTGCGCGGCGCACGCGGATCGAACGCATCCACGCGCGCGTCGAACGCCGCGGCGCGCGCGTCGCTCGCGCAGGCACGCGCCGCGGGCGACCGCCGTTTTTGGGGCCTGATCCTGCTCGAGCTGGCGTTCATGGGCATCGCCTCCGGGGTGGCCGTCGCCCTCGCCCGCACGGCCCCGCCGGTACCGCAGGAGCCCGCCGAGATCCCCACCCCGGCGCAGCGTTTGACCGACCGGCTGCTGCCGCCCGAGCTCGGCCCGCTGCAGTGGTTCACCGAGTGGTACGTCGACCTGCTCTGGATCGTCGCGTGCGGCTTCGGGCTGTTCTTCTACCTCGCCGCCGTGTGGCGCCTGCGCCGCCGCGGCGACTCGTGGCCGATCTACCGCACCATCTTGTGGGTCGTCGGCGTGCTGGCGCTGCTGTGGGTCACCAACGGCCCGATCAACGCCTACCAGGAGTACCTGTTCAGCGTGCACATGATCGGGCACATGCTGCTCGCGATGGCGATCCCGATCCTGCTCGTGCTCGGCGCCCCCGTCACGCTCGCGCTGCGCACGATCCGCAAACGCGACGACGGCACCCGTGGCGGCCGCGAGTGGATCATGTGGGCGATCAACACCCCCTTCTCGAAGGTGATCACGAACCCGTTCGTCACCGCCGGGATCTTCGTGCTCTCGCTCTGGGTCTTCTACTACACGGGCATCTTCCGCTGGTCGATGGTCGATCACCTCGGCCACCAGTGGATGGTCGTGCACTTCCTGATCTCGGGCTACCTGTTCGCCCAGTCGCTGATCGGCATCGACCCGGTGCCCTACCGCCTGCCGTACCCCGGCCGCCTCGTGCTCCTGCTCGCGACCATGGCCGTGCACGCGTTCTTCGGCGTGGCGATCATGGCGCAGGAGGGCCTGTTCGTGGCCGAATGGTTCGGCGCCATGGGCCGCACCTGGGGCCCGACCCCGATGGAGGACCAGCAGTCCGGGGGCGGCATCGCGTGGAGCGTCGGCGAGGTGCCGTCGCTGATCCTCGCGATCACCCTGGCGATCCAGTGGAGCCGCAGCGACACCAAGGAGCAGAAGCGCCTCGACCGGCACGCCGATCGCACGGGCGACGCCGAGCTGAACGAGTACAACGAGCAGCTGGCCCGCATCGCCGCGCGCGACGCGCAGCGCGAGGCGCAGGGGCGCCCCTAGCGCGTCCCGGGCGGGCGGGCGGGCGGGCAGGCCACCGCGCCCGTGGGGCGCGGCTAGTCGAGCCGGTGCTCGCCGCCGCCGACCCGGATGGAGACGCTGCCGTCGGGCAGCACCGAGATCGTGCCGTCGAGCATGAACTCCACGTCCTCATCGAGCTCGCGCACCGAGCCGTCGAAGAGGGACCTGACGTTGACATCGATGTGCGCGCTGCCGGGTGCGGGGGCGATCCGCCAGTTCGCGCCATCGGGCTCGAGCTGCACGCGCGGGTAGTCCGAGATCGACCATTCCGGCGGGGCGACGATCCGGTTCGCGACGATCCGGCCGAACGGACACCCGGTGGGTTGCAGCACCTGCTGGGTGGCGCACGCGTCGAGGAACCCGTCCACCTCCTGCTGGACGACGTCGATGAACTCCTGGGTCGGTTCGGCCTGGCTGTCGATCGGGGTGTTGTGCAGGGGCGCGTCGGCGAGGACGAGCACGCCGTCGCTGTGCGCGATGGCGGTGTCGACCGTGACCGAGTAGATCCCCGGTGAGAACACGAGCATCGAGACGGGAGCCAAGGGATCGGCATCCATGCCCTCGGGCGCGACCTGGCGCTTGTCGATCTCGAAGCCGTTGACCGCAAAGCGCATCGAGCCGCGCACGGTGAGGCTCACGACGCCGAGCGGGCTCTGCGTGAAGCGCCAGGCCGGTACAACGCCGATCCAGCCGTCCTGGGCGATGCTGAACGTGGTCGTGCCGGGCGTGCCCTGCGCCGTGTACGCGATCGTGACGTGCGTCACACCCTGCTCGGTGCGCTCGCTCAGCGGCTCGATGTCGGTGAGCCGGCCCATCGCCGCCTGGCGAAGGAGGGCATCCGAGGCGCCCGCGGGGAGGGCGGCCGCGTCGAGCTCCACCGAGTCGATCCGCACACCGGGCATTTCGAGGGCATCGGCGGCACGGTGCTCCTGCAGCAGCGAGAGGTAGCGCATGGCGTAGGCGGTGGGGCTGTAGAACTCGCGATACAGGATCACGCCGGTGGCGGCGAGGGCCGCGATCAGCAGCACGCCCACGAGCCCGAGGAGGCTCAGATCGACCGCGAGCGCACGCTTTCGCGGCGGCGTCTCGTCGTGCTCGGCAGGCTCCACCTGGCCAGTCTACGAAACCGCCCCGGTAGAATTGCCGATGTGATGCCGTCGTGACCGCCTTTCAGCTCTCCGCCGAGCAGGAGGCCCTGTTCCGCCTCATCGAAGACACGAGCGAGCACATCTTCGTGACCGGTCGCGCCGGCACCGGCAAATCGACCGTGCTGAACCACCTCGCGTGGAACACCCGCAAGCAGATCGCCGTGTGCGCGCCCACCGGCGTCGCAGCCCTGAACGTCGACGGGCAGACGATCCACTCCCTCTTCCGCCTGCCGATCGGCCTGATCGCCGACCAGGACATCGAACAGAACGACGCGACGCGCAAGATCCTGAACGCGATCGACACGCTCGTGATCGACGAGATCTCGATGGTGAACGCCGACCTGATGGACGCCATCGACCGCTCGCTGCGGCAGGCCCGCGCCCGCCGACGCGAGCCGTTCGGCGGGGTGCAGCTGGTCATGTTCGGCGACCCGTACCAGCTCGCGCCCGTGCCGCCGCGCGGCGACGAGCTCGCCTACGTGCGCGATCACTACCGCTCGTTCTGGTTCTTCGACGCGAAGGTCTGGGCGGGTACCTCCGGCGGCGAGGGCACCCTCGACCTTGGGGCGGTGGATGCCGCACCCCTGCGCATCGTCGAGCTCGTCGACATCCACCGCCAGGCTGACGACGGCTTCAAGGCGATGCTGAACGCCGTGCGCCACGGGCAGGTCACGGCCGAGATCGCCGGCATCCTGAACGGCATGGGCGCACGCACGCCCCCGGCCCCCGGCAGTGGCCTCGAGCCGGGCGAGTCGATCATCACCCTCGCGTCGCGCAACGACATCGTCGCAAACATCAACCGGCGCCACCTCGAGGCCCTTCCCGGCCGCGCCCAGATGGCACGGGCCGAGGTGAACGGGGACTTCGGCCGCGAGTCGAACTATCCCGCCGACGCGGAGCTCAGCCTGAAGGAGGGCGCGCAGGTGATGTTCCTGCGCAACGACGTCGGCGGCGGCCCCGACGGGCAGCGCTGGGTGAACGGCACGATCGGCACGGTGACGCGGATCGGCGGGACCGTGCACGTCGACATCGACGGCACCGAGCACGAGGTCGACCCGGTCGCGTGGGAGAAATACCGCTACAGCTACCACGCGGCATCCAAAAAGCTCTCGCGCGAGGTGGTTGCCGAGTTCACGCAGTTTCCGCTGCGCCTCGCCTGGGCGGTCACGATCCACAAATCGCAGGGCAAGACGTACGATCGCGCGATCGTCGACCTCGGCTCTGGGGCGTTCAGCCCCGGGCAGACGTATGTGGCGCTCAGCCGGCTGACATCGCTCGAGGGCCTGTACCTCTCGCGGCCGCTGCGGCCGAGCGACATCAAGGTCGACCCCGACGTGCAGCGGTTCATGGCGCGGCGCTGAGCGCGCGGTCGTGCGGAACTGCCGCTGCGCAGTAAAAACGCCGCTGCGCAGTAGAAACGCCGCTGCGCGTGATGCGTGAGCGGCGTTTCAATGACCGATTCGGGGTGGCTAGACTAGCGCGCCGTTCTTCGCGGCCGCGAGCTCCTCGAACACGTCGGTGTTGAACTGGTAGGCCGCGAGGACCTCCTGGATGACGCGCTCGCGCTCTGCCTCGTCCCACGAGACGAGGTCGAGCTCGGCGCGGTACGCGTCCTTGAACACGGTGGGGTCGGCGATCTCGTCGAAGGTGTAGAAGGTCACGCCGCCATTTTCGAGACCGAAGCGACGCGCCATCACCTTGCCGATGAAGATGCCACCGGAGAGGTCGCCGAGGTAGCGGGTGTAGTGGTGGGCGATGAAGCCGCCAGCCCACGTCGGGCCGACCTCGTTGATGCGGTCGACGTAGCGCTGCGTCGCGGGGAGCGGGCTGATCTGCTCGCGCCAGCCCTCGCCGAGCAGCGCGCGAAGGTCGGCTTCGACGGCGGGCAGGCGCGTGAGCGCGTCGGTGATGAACTTCGCGGCAAGCGGATCCTGGCGCATCGCGTCTGCGGCGCCCTCGAGGGCGACATAGATGAAGTAGTGCTGGGCGACCAGGGCGATGTAGTCGTCGAGCGTGCCATCACCCTTCAGGAGATCGCTCATGAAACCGGCGTGCTCACTGCTCGAGTGGGCAGCCGAGCTACGCTCGCGAACGGCAGTGGAGAAAGGGATGACCGAGGGCATACTCCGAGTGTAGCGAACTCGGTGCGGTGTTCCTTAGGTTCGCCTTAGCAATCGGCTTTGAACTGCCTGAATGCGCGGTGCGGGCGTCACGATCCGTGCCCGCGTCACGCTATTCGTGCGGGCGCGGCTCGACGCCGAGCGCGGCGCAGGCGTCGTCATACAGCCGCACGATCTGCTGGCGCACCTCGATGCGCTCGCTGATGGCGCCGCCCGGCCACGGGATGCGCGCGGCGCGCACGGTGCCGTCGGCCAGCGTGATCGACCAGTCACCGCCGGCGCCGTCGAAGTCGACCATCGCGGCTGCGGTGACGTCGGCCTTGCCGCCGTCGGCGCCGCCGAAGGCCCGGGTGATGAGCAGGTTGTCGTCCTGGTGGTCGTCGTTCATGTGGTGCAGCACGGCGGCACGGACGTTGTCTTCGAAGATGTGAGGCACGAGCACCATGTTAGGCCAGCGGCATCCCGCATCGCCCGGAGGCGAGCGCGCCCGGCGATGGGCGTGCCCCGGGCTACAATCGCTTGAACAGCAACCGGGGGGATCCACATGCGGACAGGGCCGACGCATCGTCGAGTCGTCGGACTCACCGCGGCGATCGGGGCGCTGCTGCTCACGCTCAGCGCGTGCGCGGGAGGCCAGGCCATCTCGCTTGAGGTCCCCGAGCAGTCCGAGGCCCCCTTCGCGCCCGAGACGCAGATCGCGCTCGAGGAGGCGGTCTCCCATGCCATGGCGATGAGCGCTTCACCCGGCGCGCTCGTCGGCGTCTGGGCGCCGTGGAGTGGTTCATGGGTGGCGGGGCTCGGCACCACGACCGCGGGTGGCGAGAGCGCGGTGACGCCCGAGATGGCGTTCCGCGCGGGCAACGTGACCCGCCCCATGATCTGCGATGTGCTCTACAGCCTTGCCGCCGACGGGCGCGTCTCGCTCGATGACCCCGTGACCGACTACGCGGTGGGCGTCCCGACGCTCACCGACGTCACGCTCGTACAGCTGTGCAACGGCACCTCCGGCATCGGCTCGTACTCGAACGTGCTCACGCCCACGTGGGAGGGCAACCCGGCGCGGCACTGGAACCCGCGCGAGCTCGTCAGCTTCGGGCTCGGCGAGGCGCAGCGGTCGACGCCCGGCGAGGCGTACAAGGAGGCCGAGGCGGGCTATGTGCTGCTCGGGCTCGCGCTTGAGAACGCGACACGGACGCCCGCGGCACAGTTGCTCGACGAGTATGTCTTCGGTCCCCTCGCGCTGGGTCGCACGGAGCTTCCCGGCCCCGCTCCCGCGGCACCCGGCCCCGTGGCGCTGCCCGGGTTCCAGGCCGCGCGCGGGCCCGATGGCGGCTTCGACTGCGCCGCCACGCAAGAGATGACGGTGCGCTCCGCATCGATGGGATTCACCAACTCCGGTGTGGTCACGACCGTCACCGACCTCGGCCGGTACATGCGGGCGCTCGCTGCCGACTCCCTGCTCGCACACCGGGCCGGCGGCAACGAGGAGTCGGATGCGGCGAAGCTCGCCGCGTCGCGCTACGCGAATCCGCTCCCGGTTGCCGAGGGCGTGCCCGCTTGGTTCACCGCCACGGGCGGGGTGCTGCAGGCCGGCTCGCTGATCGGCCAGTATGGCGCGATGCCGGGCTACCTCACGGCGGCCTTCGCCGACCCGGCGACCGGCCTGGTGGTGGTCGCCGTGCTCAACAACTCGACCGCGAACCCGGCGCTCGTGCGCGATCTTGCGTGGCAGCTCGCCGCGATCGCGTCGAAGGCCGCACCGGCCGCCGAGCAGACCGCCCCCGAGTTCGGCCTGCCGTGGACCGCCGAGCAGTACGGCGAAGAGATCACCCAGCTCGCGGTCTGCCAGCCGGCACCGGAGGAAGCGCCCGCCGGCTAGCGAGCAGCCGAGCATATGCCGACAGCGGCATGGCCTGCCGGGGTTACGCGAGCAGCGTGTCGCCGACGAAGCCGCCCTTAGCGCACCCGGGCGGGATCGCGAAGACCGCGGAGCCGACGGGCGTCGTCCACGTGTTGAGCAGGTCGAGCTCGTCGAGTCGGCGTTGCATGGGGGTGAACTGCGTGTCGACGTCGGCCTGGAACGACACGAACACGAGCCCCGCGTCGGCGATCTCGGCACCCACGGGCGCATCGTCGTAGTTGTACGAACGCCGGAAGATCTGCTCGGCGGGGTTGTCGCTGCGGGCACGACGGATGTGCGAGAACTCGGGAATCACCGGGAATCCGATCGCCGTTTTGGCCTCGAAGTCGGGTTCGTCGTGTTCGTGCACACCGGTCAGCGGCGCGCCAGTGGCCAGCGTGCGACCCACCGACTGCTCGCGACCGGGTCGGTCGAGGTGGTCCCAGGTGTCGAGATTCATGTGGATGCGCCGCACCACCGCGCTCGTGCCCCCGGCCATCCACGCCCCGGCGGCGCCGGATGCGCTCTCCCAGACGACCGAGTCGAACTCGGGGGTGCCGGGCTGCACGTTGACCGTGCCGTCCACCTGCCCGAAGAGGTTGCGCATGGTGGTGCCGGCCGGCTCGCTGCCGACGGCGCGGCGGAACCCGCGCTGCACCCATCGCACGGTGGTGAAGGTGCGGGTGTCTTTGAGGAGCATCCGGGCGGTGTGCGAGACGGTGAGCGGATCGTCGGCCGCGATCTGCAGCAGCAGATCACCGTCGCTGAACTCGGGCTGCAGGCGGTCGATCGTGAACGGCGGCAGGGGCGCGAGCCACGACGGCGCGGGGCCGCCCGCGCGTGCGACGAAGCCGGGACCGAAGCCGAACGTCACCGTGAGCCGGGCCGGTGCGAGCGCGAGCTCGGGCTCGGAGTCGGCTAGGGCCGGCACGCCCTGGGTGAGCCGGGCGGCGTCGTCGCTGAGCAGGCGCATCATGCGAGTGAGCGCCGCGCGGTCGACGCCCTCGCGCAGATCGAGCGCGACGAAGGTGGCGTGCGCCTGCGGCACGGTCGCGATGCCGGCCTGGTGCACGCCGTAGAACGGCACGGTGTTGCCGCCGTGGAGGGCGGCGACCGGGCCTGCGCTGCTCGCGGTCGTACCCGCGGCGCCGTCGGCGCCGCCTCCCGCGCCGCCTCCCGCGGCCGGCTCATCCGAGCGACCCAGCATGGCGTCGAGCCCGATGGCCGCGGCCGCGCCGACGCCGGCGACAGCCCCTCCGAGGAGGAACTGTCGCCGCGTCGCTCCGGCCCGGCCCGCAGATGCCTTGCGCGTTCCGGGGTCGTTCATTACTTCTCCGACTCGTAGTTCTCGTTCGCGCCCGCGTAGTCCTTCACGGGGGCCTCGAACGTGAGCACCGTGCCGTCGTCGAAGGTCACGGTGACCTCGACGATCGCGCCGGCGAGCAGGGGCTCGGTGAGCCCCATGAACATGAGGTGATCGGCGCCGGGCTCGAGCACGTAGGTGCCGCCGGCCGGGATGGTGAAGCCGCCGGTGACCTCGCGCATCTCCATCTCGCCGCCGGCGTTCTCGGCCGTCTCGTGCAACTCGACCATGTGCGCCACCGGGCTGGAGGCCGACACGATCGTGATGGGCTGATCGCCCGCGTTGGTGAAGACGCCGAAGGCGCCCGACATGCCGCTCTCTGCCGCCTTGAACCAGGCATCCGAGATCGTGACGACGGTGGATGCCTCGGCATCCGCGTTCGCCGCGGTGTTGTGGCCGCCGTGCGTGTCGCCTGAGGCGCCGTGGCCGTCGTGCTCGCTGGTCGCGGGCGGGGTGGGGGCCGGCTCGGCCGCGGCTGCGCAGCCGGTGAGGGTGAGCGCGGCGGCGGCGATGACGGCCGAGATGCGGAGGGTGGTGAGTGTGTTCATGGACATGCCTTTCACAGCGAGTGCTGCCCGGACGACGCGTCGTCGCGGGAATGTTGGGAATCGGCGGCAGTGCCGGCCGCGGCCGCCTCGGCGACGGGGTCGATGCCCGCCTCCGCTTCGGGCGTCGCGGGGGAGCCTGCCGCCTCGCCGGCGCGGGCGCGCCGGCGGATGAATGCAATGAGTGCGGCGATGGCGAGGGCGATGACCGCCCCGCCCGCCCCGAGCCAGACGACTCGGGGAATGCCGCCGGGCTCCTCGGAGCCCGCATCGGTGAGCTGACCGTGCGCATCGTCGTCGGCACTGTTCGCCGACGAATCGGATCCGTTGGCGCTGTTGCCGTTCGCGCTCGTGTCGCCGCTGCCGTCCGCGGGACGCACGATCAGCTCGCCGTCGCCGACGGTGAACGGGATGAGCCCCGAGATCGGGTGCCCGTCCGACGAGACCACACGCCAGCGCAGCTCATATCCCGCGTCGGGCATACCCGCCGCGAGCGGTGCCGTGACGGTGTCGCCGACGAGGACGACCTCGCCCGAAACCCAGTCGCGATCCGCGGCGTCCGAGACGATGACGGCGGCCCCGATGGGCAGCACCTCGGCGGTGAACCGCAGCGAGACCTCGGCGGGCGCGGTCTCGAGGCGCTGCTGCTCCTCGGGTGAGCTGCTGATCAGGGAGTCATGAGCGGATGCCGCGGGTGACGTCGCGAACATCGCGAGCGCCGCCGCCAGCACCCCCATCGCAATGATGCGAGGGCGAAACATGGCGAAACCTCTCTTCGGACGCCGGGTGGCGGCATCCAATGCGCAATCGATCGCCCGGAACACGCCGGGCGCGAAGCGGCGCCGCACGCCGGGAGGGCGCGGATGCCGCGGTCAGATCACGCGAGAACGGGTGGGCCGCGCCGCTGGAGCGACGAGAGGGTCGGGCCCGTGACGGGGAGCCGTGAGGTACGAGTGGCGCGCAGGCGCACGGGGCGCAGCGGCACGGGGATGGCACCGAGGCCGACGCCGAAGGTGCGTGCGGCCCAGGCGACGATGTCGCGGGCGAGCGCCATGAGGCGGAGGACGCCGCGCTCGCCGCGATAGAGCGCGGCGATGGTCACGGCGGCGGCGATGGCGTGCGAGACCCACATCGCGGTGTCGCCGACGATGGCGTCGAGGGGGATCGTCGAGGCCGGGGCCAGGGTGAGCTGGCCGGGCGGCAGATGGTGGGCGTGCGCGCCCAGCGCCGCGGCAGCGGGGCCGGCGCCGGTGATGAACCCGAAGACGAAGAGGCAGTGGAACAGCGCCTGGCTTGCGGCGACCGCGAGCGAGAGGCGGATCAGCGAGAGCGCCCGCCCCGCGAGCAGCGTGCAGACCATGACCGAGAGCAGCCAGGGCAGGGCGATGCCGACCCAGCCGGGCATCGCGCCACCGGCGGCGACGTGCGAGAGCAGGGCCACGAACGTAGCAATCGAGGCTCCAATCAGCCCGCGCAGGGCGCGGGAGGCTCGGGAGCGACGCATGCCTGTCATTCTTGCAGGGTTGTGCGGCGAGTGCATCTTCGCCAATCCCGAGCGCCAGTAGCATTCCGACATGGATCTTCAACTCAAGGAACGAGTCATTCTCGTCGTCGGAGGGCACGGGCTTGTCGGCAGCGCCGTCGTCAAGCGCCTCCGCGCCGAGGGGGCAATCGCCATCCCCGCATCGCGCAGCGCCAACGAGGGCATCGTGATGGATGCCACGAGCGATGAGTCGGTCAACGCCGGCGTCGCGCGGGTGCTGGCCGAGCACGGGCGCATCGACGGACTGGTGATGACGGCGGCAACGGTGCCGACGATCACCGATCCGAAGCTGAACTCGGAGCCCAGCCGCGTGCTCGACGGCATCGACACGAAGGCGATGACGTTCATCCGCATCACGAACGCGGTGCTGCCGCACATGACCGCGGCCGGCTACGGCCGAGTGGTCGGCGTGAGCGGTCAGAATGCCGCCTACACCGCGAACATGACCGGCTCGCTGCGCAACGCGGCGCTGATCATCGCCTCGAAGCATTTCGCCGACCAGGTCGCGGGCACTGGCGTCACGGTCAACGCGATCAGTCCCGGTGTGATCACGCACGACCCCGTCGACGAGGTGAAGTTCGCCTCGAGCGGCCAGTCGAGCCCGGACGAGATCGCCGATCTCATCGCGTTCCTGATCTCGCCGCTCTCGCGCCCGATCAGCGGCGAGACGATCGCGGTCGGGCACCGCACGCTCGGGATGGTGTAGCGCTCACGCCGTTCACGCATCGTCCGAACACGAGGGGCGCGTCGCGGGGTTCCGCAGTGGCCGGCTAAGTCTGCATTGCAGTCTAATCTTGGACTGTGATCCATTCTTTCCGCGCTCCCGTCGGGCGCCCGCGCCGTGACGCCCCCGCTCCGCCCCCTGTGCCACGATCGCGCCGTCGCGTGGCACTCGTCACCGCGGCGGCGATCGCCCTCAGCGGCATCGGACTGGGCGCGGCGAGCCCCGCGCACGCCGCGCCCATGCCGCAGCAGATCTTCGAGTTCACCAGCCCGAGCGGCACCGACTGGGTGGTCCCGGCCGGGGTGACCGAGGTCGTGCTCGGTCTGCGCGGCGGAAGGGGCGGGTTCGTCGAGCGCACCAACGGCGGCCGCGGAGCGGACTTCGGCGTCACCATCCCCGTGAAGACCGGTGACCGCCTCACCGTGTTTGCGGGACAGCCCGCGCGCGGCAAGGGCGACGAGCGCATCGGAGGCGCCGGGTTCGTCTCCGGTGGCGACGGCGGCAAGGGCAGCCTGCTGGGCGCCAGCGGAGGAGGCGGTGGCGGCGCATCCGCCGTCAAACTCAACGGCGAGCTCATCGCGGTGGCCGGGGGCGGGGGCGGCGGGGGAGGCTACACCGGCAAGCCAAAGGTGTCACTCTCGCTGTGGGATCTCGCCGCCATCATCGCCGCGGCCGGCGGCTACCACGGTGAGTCCTCGGGGAGCGGCACCTTCGGCCACGTGCGCGGCGGCGAGGGTGCCAGTAACGCCGGATCGTCCTACGACGGCAAGACCATCACAATGTTCCCGGCCACCGCCGGTGCCGGCAAGCACCCCGGCGGCATCGGGCAGAACGCCACGAACGATCCCTCGTTCTCGCGCTACAAAAAGCCGGGCGCGAACGGTGGTTCGGCGTCCACCAGCACCAGCGGCGGTGGCGGCGGCGGCGGTGGTGGGGGCTGGCCCGCGTCCGGCACCGGCGGCGGAGGTGGGCGCACCTTCCTCGGCTACACGGCCGGCTCGGGCGGCGGGGCAGGGCTCAGCTGGGTCACGGATGCCGTGCCCGGCGTCCGTATCGACCGGGACGCCAGGCGCCCTGAAGACATGCACGACTACTTCGGCCCGCTCGCCGAGACGGGCACGGTGCGCATCATGATCCCGATGCGCAGCACGACGACGGTGAGCGCCCCGGCGCACCTTGAGACCGGTGCGCAGATCCCGGTGCGGGTGCGCACCGCCGACACCCGCACGCCGAACACGCCGCTGGACGGGTGGGTGGATCTGTACCAGGGCAGCACCCGCGTGGCCTACGGCACGACGAGCGGCGACCGGATCTTCACGCTTCCCGGCCTCCCCGCCGGCACCCACGAGTTCCGCGCCGAGTTCCGGCCGCATGCGGATCAGCGCGACTTCCGGGAACGATCCACCTTCTCCTCGGGGGCGGTGACCGTGACCGTGAGCGAGCCGTCGCCACAGCAGCCGGAGCCCGGTGACGTCCCGTCCAGCACGACCCTCACCGTGCTGACGACCCCGTCGACCTTCGGCGACGTGCTCGTGCTCGGGGCGAGCGTCGCGCTGGGTGGGCCGGTGGACCTCTCCGGGCAGCTGGTCTCGTTCGAGGTCGACGGTGTCGGCGTCGGCTCGATTCCGCTCATCTACACGGGTGCCGGACGATTCGGCACGTTGTTTCCGGTCACCATGGTGCCGCCTGCCGGTGACCACGAGGTGGTCGCACGGTTCCCGGGCGTCGCGGACGCGGATCCACTGACGCCGGACGCGCTGCCCTCGGTCAGCGACCCGGTGACGTTCTCCGTCGTGCAGGCGCCGACGACAACCCGCATCTCGAGCGCTCCGACGACCGCGCGCGCCTTCACGCCGGTGGACGTCGAGGCGGCCGTGACGTCGGTGACCGGGGGGCTGGGCGGGAGCGCCGTGCTCTTGGCCGACGGCTCCCCGCTGATGTACGCCCCCCTCGCCGCGGGCGGCACCGTGCTGTTCGACGACGTCGTGCTGCCCTGGGGTGCCGAGCGGCTCACCGTGGCGTACCTCGGCGACGTGGACGGGAACTTCGCGATGTCGACCTCTGCCGAGCACCCCGTCTCGATCACGCCGGTGGCGACCACGACGGCCCTGGCAGTGTCGTCGAGCGGCATCCGCGCGGACGAGCCGGTCACGTTGACGGCAACGGTCACCACCGCGCAACCGGGCGTGACCACCGACCCGCGCGGTGCGGTCGAGTTCCTCCTCGACGGAGACGTCGTGCACACCGTCCCGGCCGGGATGGACAGCGACGCCGAGACCGATGACGGGGAAGCCCGCTTCGAGATCGAGGCCGACACCCTGCCGATCGGCACGCACCGCGTGACGGCCCAGTTCGTGCCGGCGCCCGGGTTCGCGGCATCCACTTCGGATGCCGCGGAGCTGGAGGTGCGCGGAATCGCCACCGTCCTCACCCCGCGCGCGTCGACCATCGCGGGCACGCCGGCGAACCCCGCATCCGTGGATCTGACGGCGACCGTCGATGGAAGCAAGAGCCGGCGCGCGGCAGCGGGCGATGCGGTGGACGGGCACGTCGAGGTGCGCCTGGGCGCGGACCCACTCGGCGACCCGCTCGTGCTGGTGGACGGCGCCGGGACGCTGGCGTTTCCAGGGCTGCCCGTCGGCACGCACGCGGTGACGCTGCGCTTCGTGCCGGACTCGGCAGCGATGCTGGAAGGCTCCACCACGGTCACCGTCACCGTGACCGAAGACGTCGCGCCCGGCGGTGGCGACCAAGAGCCCGGTGGTGACAACGCGTCCTCACCGGGCGCGAACGGGATCCTGCCGTCGACGGGTGCGGACTCCACCGGGATGCTGCTGCTCGCGCTCGCCCTGATCGTCGGCGCCGGAGCGATGTTCGTCATCGCGCGGATGCGTCGGTCCAAGGCATAGGGTGATTCGATGACCGGGATCGGACGTGCCACGCGCGCCTCGGTCCCGGTCACGGATCGTGGGCCCACCCGATCCGTCTCGAGGGGAGAACTCCATGGCTGACGGACTGCGCCAGCGCAAGATGCTCCTCACACGTCGCCGCATGGAGCAGGCGGCGGTCGACCTCGCCTACGAAGAGGGCATCGCGAGCGTCACCGTCGATCGGATCTGCGAGATCGCGATGGTCTCGCGCAGCACGTTTTTCAACTACTTCCCCTCACTCGACGTGGCGATCTTCGGCGAGCCGCTCGAGTACGACCCGGAGCTGACGGGGCGGCTGCTGACCAAGCACGCGAGCGATCTCGTGATCGCTGCGTCGCTGATCGTGACCGAGTCGGTGCGCGGCCAGACCGACGACGCCGTCACCCGCCGTCGTCTCGCGCTGTTCGCGCGGGAGCCCGGCACGACGACCGCGGTCTCATGGTCGAGCGATCTGAGCCGCACCCGCCTCATCACCGTGATCGCCGACTGGCTGGATGCCCATCGCGAGCGCGCCCGGCTGCCCGAGGAGGACAGCGCCACCGAAGCCCGCATCATCGTCGCGATGTCGATCTCTCTCGGCGACGAGGCGATCCGCGAGATGCACGAGGTGAACGGCGACGTGGTCATCGATCTCGCGTCGTATGCGCGCGCGCGTCGCAGGCTCGCGGCCGTGCTCGCTGATCCCGCGGAGTGAGGAGGCGGTCGGCGTGCGCCGATCCTGTGGAGGGGCTGACGGGAATCGAACCCGCGCTGTCTGCTTGGGAAGCAGAAGTTCTGCCATTGAACTACAGCCCCGCGTTGCCGAAGCAACACACGCCATCCTAGCAACAGCCCATCGATAAGCTGGGCGCGTGCTGCTCTCTGATCGCGATATCAAGCTCGAACTCGACGCCGGCCGCATCGGCCTCGAGCCGTTCACGCCCGACATGGTGCAGCCCTCGAGCGTCGACGTGCGGCTCGACCGGTACTTCCGGCTGTTCGACAACCACAAATACCCCTTCATCGATCCGGCCCTGGATCAGCCCGACCTCACGCAGCTGATCGAGGCCGACCCGGACGAGCCGTTCATCCTGCACCCCGGCGAGTTCGTGCTGGGTGCCACCTTCGAGCAGGTCACGCTCCCGGACGACATCGCGGCGCGCCTGGAGGGCAAATCCTCGCTGGGACGCCTCGGCCTGCTCACGCACTCGACCGCCGGCTTCATCGACCCGGGCTTCTCGGGGCACGTCACCCTCGAGCTCTCGAACGTGGCGACCCTGCCCATCAAGCTGTGGCCGGGCATGAAGATCGGGCAGCTGTGCTTCTTCCGGCTCACCTCGCCGGCCGAGAACGCCTATGGCTCGGGGCCGTACGGCAACCGGTATCAGGGGCAGCGCGGGCCGACGGCATCCCGCTCGTTTCAGAACTTCCACCGCTCCGACGTGGGCGTCACCGACGCCGGCGCGCGCGGCGAGTAGCCGGGCGCCCGCGCCGGCACACGGCGCCCGCTGCGGGCTGTCGCGGCGAGCAGTGCGCCCAGCGGGCGGCCAGCGGCGAAAGGCTCAGGTGCGCCGCTGCGGCGGCAGCTTGACGAGCAGCAGGAGCACGAGGCCCACGGCCAGCACGAGCGTGATGCCGAGGATGCCCCAGGCGGTGGCGCCGAACACGGCAATCGACAGCGCCCACAGGCCGGGGGCCATGAAGCTCGCGACCCGCCCGGTGGTGGCGTAGAGGCCGAAGATCTCGCCCTGCATCCCGGTGGGGGTGACGCGCGCGAGCAGCGAACGGCTCGCCGCCTGCGCGGGGCCGACGAAGGCCGAGAGGATCAGCCCGCCGATCCAGAACACGATCGTGCCCACATCGCGGAGGAAGAACAGCGCCAGCGCGATGATCACGAGGCCGCTCAGGGCGGTGACGATCACGGCCCGCGCACCGAAGCGGTCGTCGGCGCGGCCGGCGACGATGGTCGAGATGCCGGCGACCACGTTCGCGGCGATGCCGAAGATCATCACCTCGGTGGCCGTGAAGCCGAACACCACGGCTGCCAGGATGCCGCCGAACGCGAAGACCCCGGCGAGGCCGTCGCGGTACACGGCGCTCGAGACGAGAAACCAGAACGTGGGCCGGTGCGTGCGGTACAGCCGCACGATGTCGTGCACGAGTACGACGTAGCTGCGGAAGAAGCCCACGCGCTGCGCGCCCATGCGTGCGGGCGACTCGGGCACGTTGAAAAACAGCGGCAGCGCGAACACGATCGTCCACACGCCGCAGCCGAGGGCGATCAGCCGATAGGCCATCCCGTCGGAGGTGTCCATGCCGAACCAATCGGCGAAGGTCAGCAGCACCACGATGGTGAGGGCGACGATGCCGCCGATGTATCCAAGGCCCCAGCCCAGCCCGCTCACGCGGCCCACCGTGCGCGGGGTCGAGATCTGCACGAGCATCGCGTTGTAGTTCACGCCCGCGATCTCGGCGACCACGGCGCCGAGCGAGAGCACGATCGCGCCGAACCAGAAGTAGGCGGGGTCGGCGTGCACGAAAAACAGCGCGAACTGCGCCAGCGCGAGCAGTGCGGTGAACAGCGCCAGCGCGCGCTTCTTGCTGCCGCGGCGGTCGGCCTGCTGCCCCAGCACCGGCGCGAGCACGAGAATCAGGATGCCGGCGATGAAGGTCGCGAGCCCGTATCCGCTCGAGAGCGCGGCCATCGCCGCCTGCTTTGCCGGGTCGTCGTCGGCGAGGGCGGCGACGTCTGCGGGCAGGAAGGCGTCGGAGACGAGGTAGAGCGAGGCGAACACGAAGGTGAGCAGCACCGAGTTGAACGGCTGGGTCGCCCAGTCCCACAGCGCCCACGAATACACCTGTCTGCGGGGCACGGCGCCCACCGCATCGGTGTCTTGGAACATCGCGCCCATGGCGCCGAGTGCGCCGGTGTTCGCCGTCGGCGGCGGTGTTGCTGGCCGGCCGGGCCGGCCCGGGTGGTCCGGGGTGGGGTGCGCAGGCGATGACATGAGGGTCACGCTACGGCGGTTTCGTGAACGGTGGGTGTCGCCGCGCTGGGGGCGGGCGTGCGCTGCAGGCGGGATGCTGAGAGCCATTCTCAAACTTGAGTGAGCCCGTATCAACTTCATGTTGACACGAGTCGACGCAATCTGTAGCATTGAGCCAGTTGGACTCAACTCCAACCCCAAGAATTTTCGGCACCACGGATTTTTTCAGAACACTCCAAGCACCGCGCGGCACACCGCGCGAAAAGAAAGAGAGAGACACATATGTCACGTGCAGTGGGAATCGACCTCGGAACCACGAACTCCGTCGTCAGCGTCCTCGAGGGCGGCGAGCCCAAGGTCATCGCCAACGCAGAGGGCTTCCGCACCACCCCCTCGGTCGTCGCGTTCACGAAGGACGGCGAGGTGCTGGTCGGCGAGACCGCAAAGCGCCAGGCCGTCACCAACGTCGACCGCACCATCGCGTCGGTCAAGCGCCACATGGGCACCGACTGGAGCTTCGGCGTCGACGACAAGAAGTACTCCCCCCAGGAGATCTCGGCCCGCATCCTCGGCAAGCTCAAGCGCGACGCTGAGGAGTACCTCGGCGACACCGTGACCGACGCGGTCATCACGGTCCCCGCGTACTTCAACGACGCCGAGCGTCAGGCCACCAAGGAGGCCGGTGAGGTCGCGGGCCTGAACGTGCTGCGCATCATCAACGAGCCCACCGCCGCGGCCCTCGCCTACGGCCTCGACAAGGGCAAGGAAGACGAGCTCATCCTGGTCTTCGACCTCGGTGGCGGCACGTTCGACGTCTCGCTGCTCGAGGTGGGCAAGGACGACGACTTCTCGACCATCCAGGTGCGCGCCACCGCCGGCGACAACCGCCTCGGCGGCGACGACTGGGACCAGCGCCTCGTCGACCACTTCATCAAGCAGTTCAAGGACACCACGGGTGTGGATGTCTCGGGTGACAAGATCGCCCTGCAGCGCCTCAAGGAGGCCGCGGAGCAGGCGAAGAAGGAGCTCAGCTCGTCGACCTCGACCAGCGTGAACCTCCCCTACCTCTCGCTCACCGAGAACGGACCCGTCTCGCTGTCCGAGACCATCACGCGCGCGAAGTTCGAGGACCTCACGAAGGACCTGCTCGACCGCACCAAGAAGCCCTTCGCGGACGTCATCCGCGAGGCCGGCGTCAAGGTCGGCGACATCGACCACGTCGTGCTCGTCGGTGGTTCGACCCGCATGCCCGCCGTCAGCGAGCTCGTCAAGGGCGAGACTGGTCAGGAGCCCAACAAGGGCGTCAACCCTGACGAGGTCGTCGCCGTCGGCGCGGCCCTGCAGGCCGGCGTGCTGCGCGGCGAGCGCAAGGACGTCCTGCTGATCGACGTCACCCCCCTGAGCCTCGGTATCGAGACCAAGGGCGGCATGATGACCAAGCTCATCGAGCGCAACACGGCCATCCCGACCAAGCGCAGCGAGACCTTCACCACCGCCGACGACAACCAGCCCTCGGTCGCCATCCAGGTGTTCCAGGGTGAGCGCGACTTCACCCGCGACAACAAGGCGCTCGGCACCTTCGAGCTCACCGGGATCGCACCCGCGCCCCGCGGCATCCCGCAGATCGAGGTCACGTTCGACATCGACGCGAACGGCATCGTGCACGTGTCCGCCAAGGACAAGGGCACCGGCAAGGAGCAGTCGATGACGATCACCGGCGGCTCGTCGCTGTCGAAGGAAGACATCGAGCGCATGGTGCGCGAGGCCGAGGAGCACGCCGCTGAAGACAAGCAGCGTCGCGAGTCGGCCGAGACCCGCAACCAGGCCGAGCAGCTCTCGTACTCGATCGAGAAGCTGATCAAGGACAACGAAGACAAGCTGCCTGAAGACGTGAAGACCTCGGTCCAGGCCGACGTCGACGCGCTCAAGACGGCGCTCGCCGGCGAGGACGACGCGGCCGTGAAGACCGCGTTCGACACCCTGAACGAGAGCCAGCAGAAGCTCGGCGAGGCGATCTACGCGCAGGAGCAGGCCGGTGCCGACGCGGGCGCCGAGAACGCAGAGTCGGCATCGACCGACGAGGATGTCATCGACGCAGAGGTCGTCGAAGACGAGGACGAGAAGAAGTAGTCATGACGAACCAGAACCCCGATTCGGGCCCCGAGGGCCGCGACGAGGTTCAACCCGACGCCACGCCGGGGTCGGAGGCACACGCCTCCGGCCCCGGCCCGCACGGGTCGGACTTCGATGAACTCACGATCGACGACATTCTGAATGCCGAGCAGACGGCCGAGGCATCCGCCCACGGCGTCGAGGAGGAGGCGCTCGCCGAGCACAACCCGCAACTCGCGGGCGCCGCGGCCGAGCACCTCGCCGACCTCAAGCGCCTGACCGCGGAGTACGCCAACTACCGTCGGCGCACCGAGGAGCAGCGGCAGATCGAGATCGAGCGCGCCAAGGGTGAGGCGGCACGCAGCCTCCTGCCCGTGCTCGATGACCTCGATCGCGCGCAGAAGCATGGCGATCTGATCGAGGGCAGCCCGTTCGCCACGATCGCCGAGAAGATTCGCTTCGTCTCGGAGCGGATGGGCCTGCTCGCCTACGGCGAGGCGGGCGAGGTCTTCGACCCGCAGCGCCACGAGGCGATCTTCCAGGCACCCACCCCCGGCGTCACCGAGTCGACGATCCTCGAGGTCGTCGAGATCGGCTACATGCTGGGTTCCGTCGAGCTGCGACCGGCAAAGGTCGTTGTCGCGGTCCCAGCGGAATAGGAACCCCATGGCGAGTCAGGATTGGTTCGACAAGGACTTCTACAAGACGCTCGGGGTGACCAAGTCGGTCGATGCGGCCGAGCTGAAGAAGACCTATCGCAAGCTCGCCCGCAAGTATCACCCCGACTCGAACCAGGGTGATGCAGCCGCCGAAGCGAAGTTCAAAGAGATCAGCGAGGCCTACTCGGTGCTCTCCGATCCGGAGCAGCGCGCCGAATACGACCAGATCCGGGCCATGGGCTCCGGCGCGAGGTTCACCTCGGGCGGCCAGAGCAGCCAGGGCTTCGAAGACGTGTTCAGCATGTTCGGGCAGGGTGCCCGCGGGCGCCAGCAGGCCCCGAGTGGCTACGAGGACCTGTTCGGCGGCATGTTCGGGCAGGGCGGCTTCAGCCAGTCGAGCGGCGGATTCCGCGGCTTCGGCGGGCCCACGAAGGGGCAGGATGTCACGGCCACCGTGACCCTCGACTTCGCGAAGGCCGCCAACGGCGACACCGTCAACCTGCAGAGCGCCGATGGCGAATCCTTCAAGGTGAAAGTGCCCGCCGGCGTCGCCGATGGGCAGAAGATCCGCCTGCGCGGTCGCGGTCGTCCCTCACCGGACGGCGGCGAGAGCGGCGACATGCTGCTGCAGGTCACCGTGCGCAAGCATCCCGTCTTTGAACGAGACGGTCTGAACCTGCGTGTCACCGTGCCCGTCACCTTCGTGGAGGCGGCGCTCGGCGCGACCATCGAGGTGCCCACCCTCGGCGGCAACCCCGTCAAGCTGCGCGTGGCGCCCGGCACCCCGAGCGGCCGCGTGCTGCGCGTGAAGGGCCGCGGGATCACCAGCAAGAAGGGCACGGGCGATCTGCTCGCCGTCGTGCAGGTGGCGGTACCGTCGCACCTCGACGATGCCGCTCGCGAGGCGCTCGAGCGCTACCGCGAGGTCGAGCCGCACGAGAACCCGCGCGATGAGCTCATGGCCAAGGCGCACAGCTAGGACGCCGCGCGCACGCGCGTGCGCGCAAAGAACATTCGAAGGGAAGGTGCACGTCGATGGATGCCTCATTGCATGAGGACTCCCCGCTGTTCGCGATCGCGGTCGCGGCCGAGCTGGCAGGCATGCACCCGCAGACGCTGCGCCAGTACGACCGGCTGGGCCTCGTGGTCCCCGGTCGTACCCGCGGCGGCTCGCGGCGGTACTCGAGCCGCAACATCGAGCAGCTGCGCGAGGTCGCCCGCCTCTCGGCGGACGGCATGAGCCTGCCCGCCATCTCGCGGGTGCTCGCCCTCGAGGAGCAGGTGCACGCGCTGCACCGCCGGGTCGGCGAGCTCGAGGCGTTGCTGCAGGCCGAGCGCGAGCAGCGCCCCGGCAGCCGAGTGTTCGCGGCGGCGGCGACCGGCTCGGTCGTCACGTTGCGCGCGGGCATGCGCGTGCGCCGACAGACCGATGTGATGCTGTGGCGCCCCGAGCTGCTGCAGGCGGAGCCCGCCGCGGCCGACGACGAGCACGCGCGGGACTGACCGCGGGCGCGCCGGGCGGCGCGCGCCGTCACCTTTCCCCCGGCGTCGATGCCGAGTACGCTTCACGCATCGATCAAGGGGGATCATGCGTTTCGGAGCGGTGCGTGCAGGGGCGGCATTCGCCGCGCTCCTTGCAATCGCCGGCCTCACCGTGGCCTTGGGCGGCTGCAGCCCGGGCGGCCCCGCACCGCTGAACCCCGTGCCTCTGAACCCCGTACCTTTGAACCCCGATGCCGAGCGGCCCTTCGTGCTCACCGGCGTCAGTGGCATGCGCGAGATCGCACAGCTGACCGGCCCCGGTGCCATCAACGACACCGAGGTGGTGGGGGTGACCGGCACCGATCTCGGCTCGATGCTCACCGTCGGTGAGCGCACCTACTTCTTCTTCGGCGACACCTTCGGCATCCGTGACCCCGACTCGTATGGCGGCCAGGGCGGGATGTGGCGCTCCAACGTCTCGGCGTGGAGCACGGACGACGACCCGAGCGACGGGATCACGTTCGACGGCTGGAGCGAGGATGCGATCGGCCTCGCCGCCGCGCTCGTCGAGGGCGAGCACGGCCCGGGCGACGGCAGCGGCGAGGTCACCAAGATTCCCACGCACGCCTTCGCGATCGGCGACGCGATGTACCTGGCCTACATGTCGGTCTCGCGCTGGGGGGACGCAGGCCGGTGGGATGCCGGGTTCAGCTCGCTCGCGAAGTCGGTCGACCAGGGGCAGAGCTGGAGCCCGCTCGATGCCGTGCGCTGGCCCGGCGAGTCGAACTTCATCCAGTTCGCCACGGCGCAGGTGCGTGAGGGCGACACCGACTACGTCTACATCTGGGCGATCCCCGCTGGGCGATTCGGTGGCGTGCAGCTCATGCGCGTGCCCGCGACGGAGCAGGACGTCGAGCGCATCGCGAGCTACCGCTACTTCGCCGGCACCGACGCCTCGGGCGACCCGGTGTGGAGTGCACAGCTGCGCGACGCGGTCACGGTGCTCGAGCCGACCATCGGCGAGATGTCGGTGCTGTACGCGGGCGCGCTCGATCGCTGGCTGATGAGCTACTCGGACGCCGGATCTGCCTACCTCCGCGAGGGCATCACGCCGTGGGGGCCATGGGGCGAGCCCATGGAGATCGTGTCGGGGCTCGACTACGCGGGCTTGTACGCGCCGTACATGAACCCTCGCTACGTCAGCGACGACGGCCGCACGATCTACTTCACCCTCTCGCTGTGGGGGCCCTACAACGTGTTCTGGTTCTCGGTCGACCTCGAGCGCGCGGCGGGCTGAACACCTGAGCGGAACGCGGCGTCGGAGGGAGAAGTCGGCGCCGGAGCGAAGCTCAGCGCCGCGGTGGCGTCGCCCCGAGGTCTGGCACGGCCTCGCGGCCGAGGTGCACCTCCATGTCATCGGCCGACGGCGCGCCCGGCCGCCGCGCGCTCGGTCGGTCGAGGTAGAAGATGGCGGTCGAGGCGATGTCGTCGCGCAGCGGCAGATAGCGCCAGCCGCTGCGCCATCCGAGTGCCTGCACATCGACCTTGGCGAGCCGCTTGGCGAAGAAGATCGGGTCGAGCAGGTGCCAGCGGTAGAGCCCGAAGCGTTGCTGGCTGATGTACAGCCCGTCCGGACGGATGACCTGCGGCATCCCCAGATACGGTGTCGAAAACGCGGTGTAGCCCTGGCCCGGCACGTCGAAATTCCAGGCGCCGCCGAAGTAGTCCTCGGTGCCCGTGCCGCAGATGGTGGGGTACTCCTCATCGTCGTCGAGGTAGAACTTCACCTCGCCCTCGCCCCACCATCCGTTCGAGTGCACGCCCCAGGCGATGTAGGTGCCCACGTAGTGCCCCTGCCCCTCGACGCCCTCGACCAGCACGTGCGGGGTGGCCGCCTCGAGCGGGTTCGAGCGCCGCCACTGGGCGTGGAAGTAGGCATCGCCCTCGTGATCGCCGCCCTCCTCGTAGGTGATCTGGTAGTACACCCGCACGTCGATCACCGAGGTGTTCTCGAGCGTGAGGCGCGCGCCGGTGCGAAACGGCATCGGCCAGTACGAGTTGAAGCCGCCGTTGGGGTTCGCGGCGATGGCTTGCGAGTTCACCTGCGCGAACTCGCCCCAGCCGTTGCAGAAGAAATCGCCGTACGGCACCTCGACCGCCGGTTCGGCGGCACCGTCCCAGAACGCGCGCAGCACGAGGGTGCGCCAATTGTCTTTGTGCGTGGTGATCCACATGTGGGTGATCCTGCCCGCCCCCGCGATCCTCGCCAGCTCGAAGGTCTCACCGGCCTTGATGTCGACGCTCGGCGAGATCTTCCAGCCCGGTCCGAGCTCTGCGGCACACGCCGCGCCGGTGCCCTCGGTGGCCCTCGCGCCACCCCCGACGCTGCCGTCGAAGTTCTCGGGCGAGATCGAGCGGGTGCGCACAGGGCGCAGCGCCGCGATGCTCGACAGATCGGGATTCGGGCTTGAGTACGCGTGCATCGTGACCACCACTTCCTCGTGTTTTGGCATGACCGCGCATCGATCGATGTAATCGATTTCAGTCAAACTAGTGACGCGCCTCGGCGCTGTCAACGGCCTTCGCGCGCAGGCGGGCGCGCAACGGCGGGGAATTCGCGACTGCCCGTCCTGCCGCGGCGCCCCCTCGCCGCGGCAGGGCGCGAACGCGGTCGCCCGGGAGGCCCTTGTGGCTGAAATCGATTTCTCCTAGCCTCTGGCGTGAGAGGTCATCCGACCCGCCACGTGAATGAGCACAGGCGAACCGATGCCGATGGCTCCCCTCCCGTGGTGACTCACCGACGAGTCTCAAGTCTGAGGAGGATGCGATGCGTTTCAGAAGAGGCAGAACAGCACTTTCCGTGCTCGCCATCGCCACGACGGGTGTGCTGGTTGCCGGATGCTCCGGCGGCGGGGGAGGCGACCCGAGCGGCAGCGCCGGCGGCGGCGAGAGCGGTGAGTTGACCTTCGTCTACCTCGGCGATGCCGATCAGCAGAAGGCCTTCAACGCCCTGTTCGCCGAGTTCAACAAGAAAAACCCCGACATCAAGCTCAAGGCCCAGGGCATCCCCGCCGGCAACTGGGCCGACTACTCGAACACCGTCGCGACCCGCCTCGCGGGCGGGCAGACCATCGACATCATCCAGGTGGCGACCGAGGGGCAGCGGCTGTTCGCCTCGAAGGGCGTGCTCGAAGACCTCGGCCCGTACATCGCCCAGGACCAGCAGCTGGTCGATGACTACTGGGCCGACATCAGCCCGAAGCTCAAGCAGTTCAACGAGGAGTTCGCCTCGGGCCCGAACGGCGAGGTGCTGTTCATCCCGGGCGGGTTCAACACCATGGTGATGTACCTGAACCGCTCGGTGTTCGAAGCCGCCGGAGTCGAGATCCCCGCCGATGGCAATTGGACGTGGGAGGAATACCTCGCGGCCGGGCACCAGATCAAAGACAAGACCGGCGCGTACATCCAGGCGGCGGGCTCGGGCTACTTCATCGACGCGATGCCGTGGCTGACGACGAACGGCGCGAGCACGTTCAACGCCGATTGGACGGTCCCGACCTTCAACACCCCGGCAGCGGTCGCCTCCGCCGAGATGGCGCGGCAGCTGGTCGCCGAGGGGCTCTCGCCGGAACCGGGCGGACAGTTCGACGTGGAGGCCGCATACAAGCAGGGCAAGCTCGCGAGCCTCACAGGCGGGCGGTGGCCGAACATCGGCATCCGCAACCTCGACATGGTCGACGAGACCGTGATCGTCAACTGGCCGACCAAGGTCGCGAACGGCTCGCCTGTCGGCTGGGATGCCTGGAACATCGCGAAGAACAGCAAGAACAAGGAGACGGCCTGGACCTTCATCAAGTTCCTGATGTCGAAGGAGGCGGGTGAGTACTTCGCGAGCATCGGCGGCACGATCGTCCCGGCCCGCGAATCGGTTGCCGCGTCGAGCTTCTTCCTCGACAACGCCCCCGAGGGCAGCATCCGCCTCAGCGAGGCGATGGACTACGCCACTCCCATCCCCTCGATCGACCGCGGCGCCGAGGCGCAGAAGGTCATCGAGGAGGCGTGGCTGACCATCATCTCGGGCCAGGGTGACGCGAAGAGCACCCTGGATGCGGCACAGGCAAAGCTGGAGAGTCTTGTCGCAAACAAGTAGCACGGCAGCGGTGAGGCGCCCTGGAGCAGTTCGCCAGCGGCGTCTCACCGAGGTGGCGGGCTGGCTGTTCGTCAGCCCGGCCACCCTGCTGTTTCTGATCTTCATCGCCGGCCCGTTTGTCTTCGCCATCGGGCTCGCCCTGTTCAAGTGGGACCTGCTCACCGACCCCGAGTTCGTCGGGTTCGACAACTTCGTCAAGCTGTTCAGCGACCCGCTGCTGCCGAGGGTGCTCGGCAACACGTTCATCTTCGCGTTCGCGTCGATCGTCACCCACATCGTGCTCGGCCTGCTGCTCGCGATCGCGGTGAACCGCGTGATCAGCCGCTCCCTGAGCTACTTCCTGCGGGTCGCGATCTTCTTCCCCTTCCTGATCTCGTGGGCGGCGGTCTCGCTGCTGTGGAAGTACGTGCTGGATCCCACATTCGGGTTCGTCGCGCAATACGCGGGCATGATCGGGATCGACACCCCGAACTTCTTCACCGACCCGGCGTGGGCGCTGCCGGCGATCATCTTCATCGACCTGTGGCACACGCTCGGCTTCACGTTCATCATCATGCTGGCCGGCCTGCAGACGGTGCCGACCGACCTCATCGAGGTCGCGCGCACCGACGGCGCCAACGCGTGGCAGGTGTTCTGGCGCGTGACGCTGCCGCTGATGTCGCCCACCATGTTCTTCGCCGTGATCATCACGTTCATCGGGGCGTTCCAGATCTTCGATCCGATTCAGATCATCACCAAGGGCGGGCCGCAGAACTCGACGACGACCATCGTCATGTACCTGTGGGAGAAGGGCTTCCAGGCCTTCCAGATGGGCTATGCGGCCGCGGTCGCCATCCTCGTCTTCCTCATCGTGATGGGCGTGACGCTCCTGCAGTTCTGGGGGCGCAGAAGGTGGGTGTACGAAGCATGACCATGCCACCCGGTGTGCGCACCGACTACCAGGGCGACCTGCTCCGGCGGGTCGATGCCCGCACGCGCGGCCGGCGCCTGCGCTGGTTCGACATCGTCCTCGGGATCGTGCTCATCGTCTTCGGCGTCCTGATGCTGGCGCCGCTGTATTGGCTGATCTCGACGAGCTTCACGGTCGGCTCGGAGGCCTTCACCGAGCCGCCCAAATGGCTGCCGATCCCCTTCACCGTGCAGAACTTCATCGACGTGTTCGAGTACGTCCCGTTCGGCCAGCAGTTTCTCAACTCGGTGCTGCTCGCCGTCATCGTCACGGGCGGTTCGCTGACCTTCTCGGTGCTCGCCGCCTACGGCTTCGCCCGCGTCGCCTTCCGTGGCAGTGGGCCGCTCCTGGTCGTGATGCTCTCGGCGCTCATGGTCCCGGCGCAGCTGGTGATCATCCCGATCTTCATCATGATGCGCCAGCTCGGGCTCGTCGACACGCTCGCCGCGCTGTGGCTTCCCGCGCTCGTGAACGTCTTCCAGATCTTCTTCCTCACGCAGTATTTCCGCACGATCCCGCGCGAGCTCGACGAGGCGGCGAAGATCGACGGCGCCGGGCACCTGTGGATTCTGTTTCGGATGCTGCTGCCCCTGGCGGGACCGGCGATCGCGGCGCTTGCCATCCTGAGCTTCGAGGCATCCTGGAACGGCTATTTCGGGCCGTTGATCTTCCTCTCCAGCCCCGAGAACATGACCCTGCCGCTCGGCCTGGTCGTGCTGCAGCAGGGGTTCGGCGCGGCGCCCGCGGCCGTGGTCTTCGCGGCGATCACGATGGTGGTGACCCCGCTGCTGATCGTGTTTCTCATCTTCCAGCGGCAGTTCGTCGCCAGCGTCGCCTCCTCGGGGCTGAAGGGCTGAGGCCATGGCTGCTCCGGTGCGCGGGCACGGGTCCGCAGGTGCCCAGCTGGCACGCCGCGAGCGCGAGCCCGATCCGGTGCTGCGGCGGCTGCCGATGGCGTTCTGGCGCAGCCTGCCCGTGCTGCTCGTGTGCGGGTGCGCACTCCTCGCGCCCACCCTGCTTGTCGGCGCGCTGTTCGGGGCCGAGAGCCCGCTGCTCGCCCTCCTCGTCTGTGCGGTGGGCGCACCGCTGCTGCTCGTGTGCATCGAACGCCTGCACGCGGAACTGTTCGAGCGCGAGGCCGGCGCTGGGCGGCGCTGGTGGCACCGCGCCCTGCGCGCCGAGGCGATCGTGCTGCCGTGCGGGCTCGCCGCGGCGCTCAGCCTGATCGCCGCGTACGCCGCGGCCGAGACCGGCTCCGCGGTGTTCTCGATCGCCGCGGCCGCAGGCGCGCTCGCCGCGCTGGTGCTCGCGCTGATCGCGATCGTCGCGCTCCCGCTGTGCATCGCCCGACCCGAGCACACCCTGCGCGCGATCGTCCTGGTCGCCTGCTACGCGCTGCTGCGCTCGCCGCTGCCGGCGCTCGCCGTCGCGACGGTGGGCAGCGCGCTGGCCTGGTTCGCCATGTCGGGCCTGCCCGGGCTCGCCGCCATCGCGCCGGGCCTGCTCGCCGCGCTCGCCGTCGGTGCGGCCTGGCCCACCGTCGTGCGCGCGGGTGTCGCGCTCCCGGCCCTCTCCCCGTTCTCGCCTCGCAGCGGCACCGCGCCGCACCCCGGGCGCCCATCCGCGAATTCGCAGCAAAGGAGCACGCCATGAGTCCCGTTCTTCGTCAGCGCGTCCACCACACCGACGCACCCGCACTGGCCATGCCCGTCGGCGGCATCGGCACGGGGGGATTCGCCGTGGGCGCCGACGGCTCGCTTCGGCAGTGGCAGCTGAGCGGCATGCCGAACCACCGCGGCGCGCTTCCCGGCACGGGGTTCTGGCTGCGCCTCGCGCGGATCGAGCCCCCGGTGCAGGTGGTCACCATGCTGCAGGGCGCCCCGGCGCCAGACCCCGCGGCGCCGCTGGTCACCGACGGCGAGGTTCCCGAGTGGATGCTCGATGCCGCCGAGCGCGTCGGCACGATGTCGCAGGCCCGCTTCAGCGCCACCTACCCCGTCGCCGACGTCGAGTTCACCGACGATCGGGTGCCGCTGCACGTGACGATGCGGGTGCTGAACCCGATGGTGCCGGGAGACGTGGAAACCAGCAGCATCCCGACCGCGATGTTCGAGTTCACGCTGCGCAACGACGGGCCCATCGAGGTGCACGGCACGCTGGCGGGCTCGCTGCTGAACGCCGTGGGGTGGGATGGCGTCTCGCCCATCGCCGATGTGACCCCCGGGCTTGGCGGCAACGTGAACCGGATGGTGCGCGGCAAGGGCTGGACCCGCGTGGTGATGGACAATCCCGCGCTGGCCGAGAGCGCCCAGTTCGCGGGGCAGATGGTGCTCGCCGCCGACGACGAGCGGGCGGCGGCGCTGCCGCGCTGCGCGGGGGTGGAGCACCTGGTGTCGTTCCTCGAGTCGCGGGCGCTCGCCGATGGGCGCGCGAAGCTGGAGCTCGCGCCCACGATCGCCGACCCGCAGCTGCACGCGCCGCGCTCGGGCGAGGGGCCGAGCGCCCCGGGCCGCTCGTGGCTCGGGGTGATCGGCGTGCCGTTTTGGCTGGAGCCGGGGCAGACCCGGGTGATCCGCTTCAGCATGTCGTGGCACTTCGCCAACCGCTTCGTCGACATCGAGCAGTTCGGGCAGCCGCACCCCGAGTGGGGCGGTTCGCGCTTCTACATCGGCAACGCCTACGCCGGCCGCTACCTCGATGCCCTGGACGTCGAGCGACAGGTGGCGACGCAGTGGGACGCGCTCGTCGACGAGACGCTCTCGTGGACGCAGACGCTGCTCGACTCCGATCTCGACGCGCGCACGGTCGACCGGATGGCGGCGCAGGCGTCGCTCGTGCGCAGCCCGACCTGCTTCGTCGGGGCGGACGGCCGCTTTTATGGGTACGAGGGCTCGCTCGGGGCATCCACCACCATGTGGTCGGGTGCGTTCGGCGGTTCGTGCCCGCTCAACTGCACCCACGTGTGGCAGTACGAGGCGGCGCTCGCTGCGCTGTGGCCCTGCCTCGAGCGCAATATGCGCGACACCGAGTTCGACGTCATGCAGGCGCCGAACGGGGCGATCCCGCACCGGCTCCGGGTGCCCGTGTACCTGCGGCAGATGTGGGATGAGCACATCGGCGGGCCCGAGGAACCGGCCCTCGACGGCATGCTCGCGACGATCCTCAAATCGCTCCGTGACGCGCAGCGCGGGGCTGGGCGCGAGTGGGTGCAGCGGCGCTGGCCGAGGCTTTACGCACTGTATCGGCACATCGCCGAGAAATGGGATGCCGACGGCGACGGCGTGCTTCGCGGCATCCAGCCCAGCACCCACGACATCGACCTCGCGGGTGTGAACACGTTCATGGGCACGCTCTGGCTCGCGGCGCTGCGCGCACTCGAGGAGCTCGCGCGCATGGTGGGCGATGCCGAGGCGGAGCGGGAGGTGCGCGAGCGCTTCGAATCGGGATCGCGGCGCTACGACGAGCTGCTGTTCGATGGCACGCACTACATCCAGACGCTCGACCCGGGCGACCCGAGCGACTTTCAGTGGCTCGGCGGCACGCTCAGCGATCAGCTGATCGGGCAGTGGTGGGCGCACCAGCTCGGGCTCGGGCACATCCTGCCGCCCGAGCACGTGCGCACGGCCCTGCAGCACGTGGTGCGCACGAACCTGAAACACGGTTTCGAAGACTTCGAACACCCGTACCGCGTCTATGCCGACGCGGCGGAGGACTCGGGGCTGTTGATGTGCTCGTGGCCGGCGGGTGGCCGCCCCGAGGTGCCGACCCGCTACAGCGACGAGGTGTGGAGCGGCATCGAATATCAGGTCGCCGCGCACTGTCTGTGGGAGGGGCTGGATGCCGAGGCCGACGCCGTGCTCGATGCGCTGTGGACCCGGCACGACGGGCGCCGGCGCAACCCCTACAACGAGATCGAATGCGGCGACCACTACGCGCGCGCCATGGCGGGGTGGACCGTGCTGCAGGCGCGCAGCGGGGTGCGCATCGACGAGGCGCACGGTGAGATGCACCTCGCGCGCGACGGGCGCTGGCCCTGGGTCTGCTCGACCGGCTACGGCACGGTCGACGTGCGTGGGACGGAGGTGTCGGTGCGATGCGCGGCGGGCGCGCTGCACGTCGCGGTGCTGCGTGACGGCGACCGCGGCGGCAACCTCGGGCGAGTCTCGGTCGAGGCCGGCGCGGATGCCGTGACGCCCCGCGCCACCGCGGCCGGGACCGATGCGGCGGGTGCCCAGGCCGTGGCCGGTGCGGGCGGGGCTGCGGGGGCGGACGGGATCGCGGGGGCGGACGGGATCGTGGGCGAGGTGTCGTGACCGTCGTTTTGTGCACGTCACGGAATATGGTGCAATCGATTTCGGCGTGTGCCCAGCACGGTGCACGCACGCGAGCCGGACGAAGGGGGGTGCGTGATGGCGACGATTTACGAGGTCGCGAAGCTGGCGGGGGTCTCGCCGGCGACGGTGTCGCGGGTGTTCAACGGCATGGGCGTCTCCGAGCAGAAGACGCTCGCCGTGCGCGAGGCCGCCCGCGAGCTGCGCTTCACCCCGAACCGCACGGCGCGGAGCCTGCGCCGACAGGCATCCGAGGTCATCGCCCTCGTGCTGCCCGATATCGAGAACCCCTACTTCACCGAGATGGCGCGTGGGGTCGAGGATGTCGCGTCCGCCGCCGGCTACTCGCTCGTGATCTGCAACTCGGACTCGCAGATCGAGAAGGAGGCGAACTACCTGAAGATCGCCATCTCGGAGCGCATGGCCGGGGTGATCCTGGCGGCCGCCTCCGACCGCACCAACCTGGACGACCTGATCGCGACTGGCCGCCCGATCGTCGCGGTCGACCGGGGGACCGGCTACGACATCGACGGCGTGGTGATGGCCAATCGGGCCGCGGGAGAGGCCGCGACCGAGCACCTCGTGCGTGCCGGGTTCACCCGCATCGCCTGCATCACCGGGCCCGAGCACATCGAGACCGCGCGCGAGCGTTCGCAGGGGTGGCGCTCGGTGCTCGCGCAGCACCTGCCGCAGTTCGATCCCGAGCCGTATCTGCGCTACTCGACGTTTCGGGTCGACGGTGGGCGGGAGAAGATGGAGGAGCTGCTCGCGATGCCCGAGCCACCGGACGCCGTGGTGGCGGCCAACAACCTCCTGGGCGTGGGGGCGATTCAGGTGCTCACCGAGCGTGGGCTCACGCCGCCGAAGCTCGGGGTCGCTGTCGTCGGCTCGCTGCCGTTCACGACGCTCTCGCCGAGTGCGGTGACCGTGGTGCGCCTGCCGGCCCGGCACATGGGGGTCACGGCCGCGCGCCTGCTGCTCGAGCGGATCGAGGGCGATCGGCAGCCGGCGCGCACGGTGGTGCTGCGCAACGAGATGCAGCCCGCGGATGCGCACGCCGGGCTCGTACCACCCGGCCCGGTGCCACCCGGCCCGGTGCCACCCGCGAGCCGGGAGCGGCGCGACGAGGCGGTGCAGTAACCGCGCGGCCGGTGCCCCGCGACACTCGCCCGGCCGCCCGCCCGGCCGCCCGCGCGGCCGCCCGCCCGGCCGCGAGACCGCGCCGCGACAGCCGCCTCCCAGCATCACCGGCGACAGCGCGGGCGCCGCACAACTACACTTGAAATCGATTTCACAAGGCGAGTGATCGCGTCGCGCGACCGCACGCTGCACACGGCACACGACGGAACACGATCAGCACGAGGGAACACGATGCCCGAGAGGAACACCATGCGCCCGGAAACGCACGTGCGCGAGCGCTGCACCATCGGCGTCGATATCGGCACCTCCAGCAGCAAGGGGGTGCTCGTCGACGCGGCGGGCGAGATTCTCGCCTCGGCGACCGTCGCGCACGAGGTGCAGCGCCCCCGCACCGGGTGGGTCGAGATGGACGGCCGCATCTGGTGGGACGAGTTCGTCCAGCTGACGCGCGCGCTGTTGGCCGAGGCATCCACGCTGCAACGCGACATCGAGATCGCCGCCGTCGGCGTCAGCGGCATGGGGCCGTGCGTGCTGCTGGCCGATGCCGACGACGAGCCGGTGCGCCCGGCGATCTTGTACGGGGTCGACACCCGGGCGACCGCCCAGATCGAGCGGATGACCGCCGAGCTCGGGGTGGAGGAGATCACCCGCGTGGGCGGGTCGACGCTCACGACGCAGGCCGGCGGACCCAAGATCGTCTGGGTCGCCGACGAGGAGCCTGCCGCCTACGTCGCGGCGCGGCGGCTGTTCATGCCCGCGTCGTGGCTTGCGCGCCGGCTCACCGGCGCGTACGTGCTCGACCACCAGTCGGCGAGCCAGGTCTCACCCCTCTACGACGTCGAGCGCGAGCAGTGGCACGACGCGCACTGGGCCCGGTATGCGCCGGGGATCGAGGCGCCGCGCCTGCTCTGGGCGGGCGACATCGCCGGCACGGTGACGGATGCCGCGGCCGCGGCCACGGGCCTGCCGGCGGGCATTCCCGTCATCGCCGGGACGATCGACGCCTGGAGCGAGGCCGTGAGCGTCGGCGCGCACGAGCTCGGTGATCTGATGCTGATGTACGGCACCACCATGTTCCTCGTCGCCACCGGCGCCGAAACCCTGCGCACGCCGTCCATGTGGACGACCGTCGGGGCGTTCCCCGGCACCCGCAACCTCGCGGGCGGCCTGTCGACCTCCGGCGCGCTGACCGCGTGGCTGAAGGATCTGACCCGGGCCGACTACCCGACGCTGCTGGCCGAGGCCGCCGAGTCGGGCCCGGGTGCCCGCGGGCTGCTGACCCTGCCGTACTTCGCGGGCGAGCGTACCCCGATCCTCGACCCGGATGCGCGCGGCGTGATCGCGGGCCTTACCCTCAGCCACACCCGCGGCGATCTGTATCGCTCGGCGCTCGAGGCGACGGCGCTCGGGGTGCGGCACAACGTCGAGACCATGCGCGCCGCGGGCGCCGACATCCGGCGCATCGTCGCGGTGGGCGGCGGCACCCAGGGCGCGCTCTGGCTGCAGATCGTCTCTGACGTCACCGGGCTCACCCAACAGGTGCCCCGGATCACGATCGGCGCGAGCTACGGTGTCGCGTTCCTCGCGGCGGCCGCGATCGCGGCCCCCGGCGAAGCCCCCGTGATGCGCGAGTGGAACCCGGTCGCCACCACGATCGAGCCGAACCCCGCCGTCGCCTCGGCGTACGACGAGCTGTTCGCGCTCTACCTCGAGACCTACGAGAACACCAGGCGGGTCGTGCACGCACTCGCCGACCGGCAACGCACAGAAAGAAGCATCCCATGAGCACGTACACCCTCCCCGTCCGCGCCGAGCGTCCCGCCGCCGCGCCGAAGACCGCGTACCTGATCGCCAGCGGCGACCTCCGCGAATCCGCGAACACCGCCGGCTGGCCCACCCAGGCCGCCATGGAAGCGGCCGTGGTCGCCGCGTTCGCCGAGCTCGGCTGGAATGTCATCCGCGCGAACGAGATCGACCCCGCCACCGGCCACGGCTTCATCTCGAGCCAGCGCATGGGCATGGAGGTGTTCAAATCGATCCCGGTCGACGCGCCGCTGGTCGTCGCCGAGGCCGTCTGGCAGTACTCGCACCACGTGCTGGCGGGCCTGCGCACGCACGAGGGCCCGATCCTCACGGTCGCCAACTTCGAGGGCGAGTGGCCCGGGCTCGTCGGCCTGCTCGGCCTGAACGCCGGTCTGACCAAGATGGGCAAGCCGTACTCGACCCTGTGGAGCGTCGACTTCACCGACGAGTGGTTCAAGACCAAGCTCACCGAGTGGGTCGAGACCGGCCAGATCACGCACGACGCCTCGCACGTGCGCCCGCTGCCGGCGCTGGCGGAGAGCCCCGAACGCGAGCTCGGCTACGCGCTGGCCGACGAGCTGCTCGCCGATAAGGCCATCATCGGCGTCTTCGATGAGGGCTGCATGGGCATGTACAACGCGATCTTCGACGACGAGCTGCTGAACAAGATCGGCATCTACAAGGAGCGCCTCTCGCAGTCGGCCCTGTACGCCGAGATGCTCACCGTCAGCGACGAGGAGGCCGACGCGGTCGGCGACTGGCTCATCGCGCACGTCATGACCTTCAAGCTCGGCGCCGACGAGGCCACCGAGCTGACCACGACGCAGCTGCGCTGGCAGTACAAGATGTACATCGCCGCCCTGCGCATCGCCGACGACTTCGGGCTCGACGCGGTGGGCATCCAGTACCAGCAGGGTCTCAAAGACCTGGTGCCGGCATCCGACCTCGCCGAGGGCCTGCTCAACGCCACCGAGCGCCCGCCGGTGACGAGCCGCGATGGCTCGCGCGTGCTGCACGAGGGCCGCGCGTTCCCGCACTTCAACGAGGCCGATGAGGGCGTTGCCGTCGACGCGCTGATCACCGACCGCGTGTGGCGCGCGATGGGCCTCGTGCCCGACAACACGCTGCACGATGTGCGCTGGGGCGAGGACTACGACGGCGAGTTCGTCTGGGTCTACGAGATCTCGGGCTCGGTCCCGGCCTCGCACCTCGGCGGCTACGACAAGGCCGAGGGCTGGCGCCAGGGTCACGTGTTCTTCCCCGCCGGCGGGGCGACGCTCAACGGTGTGTCGAAGCCCGGCGAGGTCGTGCTCAGCCGCGTGTACATCGCCGAGGACGAGCTGCACGTGGACCTGTTCCGCGGCACGGTCGTCGACCTGCCCGCCGAGGAGACGCAGCGCCGCAAGGACGCCACGAACCCCGAGTGGCCCATCGCCAACGTCGTGCTGCACGACGTCACCCGCGATCAGTTCATGGCCCGCCACAAGGCCAACCACGCGCAGCTGGTCTACGCGCCCGACGCCGACGCCGCTGATCGCGCGCTGCTCGCAAAGGCGGCCATGTTCGAGCGCCTGGGCGTGCACGTGCACCTGATCGGCCGGGTGCACATCCCGGCGTAGTTCGGCGACGCACCGCCCGCGGCGACGCACCGCCCGCGGCGCGGGTGGATGCTGCGGCCCGGTCGGCCCTGCAGGTTCGGGGCCGACCGGGCCGCGGCCCGACCGGCGCGCGGCGCCCTCGGCGTGCGCTGTGCGCTACGGGTCGAGCCGCACCACCGCACCGGCCTCGCCGACGGCGAGGTCGTCGACCAATCGGACGGTGCGGGCGAGATCGTCGAGCGCGCGCACGATGGTGCCCACGCGAAGGGCGTCGCCCGCGATCGCCGAGAGCGAGACGAATTGCGAGCCCGTGTCCCAGAGGTAGGTGATCGTGGCGGTGGCCGCGCCCGGATCGGTGCGCACGAACTTCTCGCCGGTGCCGAGGTGCGGCGAGCGGAAATCCTCGCCCTCATCGTCCGACATCGCCTGTGCGACGCGCATGTCGTTCGTGGCGTCGATGACGGTCGCGAGCGCGACGACGAGTGCGGGATCGTCCTTCCAGATGTAGGCGAGCACGCGGCCCTCGAGCCGGCGCATCAGCATCGGGGCGGCTTGGCTGAGCGCCCAGGCGGCGACGCCGCCGGGGGCCCGCCCGGGTGCCGGGCCCGCGCCGGCACCGTCGATCTCGCCGAGACCCGCGCCGGGCGTGACGCCGCGCATCGCCTGCGACAGCAGCATCCCGATCGCCTTCTTGCGGGCGCGGCGACCGCGCAGGCCGAACGATCCGGTGACCGGGATCCACAGGGCGGGGTCGGGGCTGGCAACGAGGCGACGCATGCTCACAGGGTAGTTGCGCGGGCGCGGGAAAGGCTGTGTGGGTCGCCCGCGCGCGGCCGTGCGACGCGCCCGGGCGACCACCGCGCGCGGCGCCTTGGCGGCGGCCCGGCGATGCGGCACACTCCGGCCCGGGCTCCCAGGCCGGGGTCGGGGCGATGGTTAGACTGGCCGTTCTGGACGCACACAACACGTGCGCTCCCGCCGCAGAGAGATAGGCAGTACTTCTCCCGTGACAACTGAGACGAGCAGCGCCGACCGCGCGGACTCGGCACCCAGCAGACCCCTGCGCATCCTGATCGGCTGCGACACCTTCTTCCCCGATGTCAATGGCGCCGCCCGCTTCACCGAGCGCCTGGCCGCCGGGCTCGTGGAGCGCGGACACGAGGTCTTCATCTCGGCCCCCGCCCAGCGCTACCGACGCAGCACCGGCATCGAGATCATCGAGGGGCAGCCGATGACCGTGCACCGCCTGCCCGCGCTGCGCTGGCTGCCGCACGATTGGCTGCGTTTTGTCTGGCCGTGGCGCTCGAAGCACTACGCCCGCCAGGTGCTCGATGCCGTCAAGCCCGATGTGATGCACTTCCAATCGCACATCGTGATCGGCCGGGGGCTCGCGATCGAGGCGCAGAAGCGGGGAATCCGCATCGTCGGCACCAATCACGTGATGCCCGAGAACATCCTCGACTTCACGACCCTGCCCCCCTTCCTCAAGGGCGCGTTCGTGAAGTGGGGCTGGTGGATGGCCAAGCGCACCTTCGTGCGTGCGCAGGCCATCACGACCCCCACGCAACGCGCCGCCGACTTCTTCGTGCGCTCGACCGGGCTGACCGCTCGGGCCGTGAGCTGCGGCATCCAGGCGTCCGGATACGAGGCCGACCTCACCGCCCGCGCCCAGCACCGCGTGCTGTTTGTCGGTCGCCTCACGCGCGAGAAGCAGATTGATCTGCTCCTGGACGCCGTGCACGCGATGGACCCCGCCCTCGACGTGCAGGTCGACATCGTGGGCGGCGGTGACCAGATGCGAAACCTCGAGGAGCACGCGAAGCGCCTCGGCATGTCGGGCCGCGTGCACTTCCACGGCCGGGTCGACGAAGACGAGCTGCGCGCGCTGTACACCGGCGCAAGCGTGTTCGCGATGCCCTCCATCGCCGAGCTCCAGTCGATTGCGACCATGGAGGCCATGGCCTCCGGGCTGCCCGTGGTCGCCGCCGACGCCATGGCGCTGCCGCACCTCGTGCACGACGGCGAGAACGGCTACCTCTTCGACCCGACAAGCCGCGACGATCTGGCCGCCAAGCTCACGACGGTGCTCACCGCCGATCGCGAGGAGTACCTGCGGCTGCAGCGCGGCTCGCTCGAGGGCGTGAAGGTGCACGACATCGACCGCACGCTGCGCACGTTCGAGGCGCTCTACCGCGGCGAGTCCGTCGCAGACTGACCCGCCCGCCATGCAGAACGCGCCCGCCGCACCGACGGCACCCGAGGATGCCGCAGCGCCCGGCATGCGCATCGCGCTCGTCTGTGACTACTCGCTCGAGTATCTCGGCGGCGCGCAGAGCGCGTTTCTCGATCAGGTGCGCATCATGCGCGAGCGCGGGCACGCCGTCACGGTGATCGCGCCCATCAGCGGTGCCGCGGGTGCCAAGGGTGCCGCAGGTGCCGCAGCTGCCAAGGGTGCCGCGGGCACGGGAGGCGCCGCGGGCACGGATGGCGCCGCGGGCGGGGTGGATGCCTGGGCGAACGGCCCCGGCGGCGCCGTCACGGTGGCCGCTCGGGTGCGCCTTGCCGGGGTTGACCTGCCCGTCGTGCGCAACACGGCCCGGCTGCGCGCCCGCCTGCACGAGGAGCTGTACGCGCGCGGCATCGAGGTGGTGCATCTGCACTCCGAGTTCGGACTCTCGGCTGCCGCGGTGGCGGCGGCGCGCGAGCTCGGGATCCCGACGGTGCAGACCGTGCACACCTTCTTCTGGCAGGCGCCGATGCCGCGGGCGATCGGTGTGCTCGCCGCCGCCGCCGTGCGGGGCTTCACCCGGTGGCTGCGGGGCTTCGCGGCGGGGCACGAGTCGCTCGCGCTCCGGCCCCTCGACTCGGCACTGCGAAACGTCACCCTCTCGATGGGCAGCCGCGTCGACGCGGTCATTTCGCCCTCGGCGCATCAGGCGGAGCGGCTTCGCGCCGCCGGGCTCGCGCACGTGCACACCGTGCCGAACGCGATCGCGCTGGGCGATGCGCCCGGCGAGGCGCTGCCGGCGGATGCCGCCACCGGCCCCCTGCGCATCGTCTGGGTGGGGCGCCTCGTGCCCGAGAAGCGGCTGCTCGAGTTCGTCGACGCGGTCGTGTCGGCCGCGGCCCGGCTCGGCCCGGGCGCGCTCGAGGTCGAGATCATCGGCGAGGGGCCGCTGCGTGCGGAGGCGCGCCAGCGTGCGGAGGCCGCTCCGGCAGGCACGCTCCGCTTCACCGGGCGCCTGCCGCGGCTGCAGGTCTCGGCGGCCATGCGCGGCGCCGACCTCGTCGCGCTCACCTCCTACGGCTTCGACAATCAGCCGATGACCGTCATCGAGGCGCTGCACGCGGGCCGCAGCGTGCTGTACGTCGACCCCGCGCTCACCGAGGGGCTTGAGGCCTGCGGGATCCTGGCGTCCCACACCCCGGCCGGCATGGCCGATGCGATCGTGCGGCTCGCCGAGCATCCCGACGAGGTGGTGGATGCCTCCGCCCGCGCGGTCGTCGCCGCCCGCGAGTTCGACCCGGACGTGTACCTCCAGCGCGTGCGCACCGTGTACGCGGCCGCCGCGGCGCGCGCGCTGCCGTAGTCGCGGCGCCGCGCACACCGAACCTGGTGCGCCGCACGTCGCACGCCGCACGCCGCGCGGGGCCACCCGCTGGCCGCTCCGACGTCGCGCGTCGCGCGTCACGCGTGTGCCACGACACCGATGCCGTCACGGAGCCCCGCCGACACCGTATTCTGTCAACTGTTAACAATTTGTCGGGAGTGCGTCGTGGGAAAAGTTGTGCAGCGTGGCACCTCGCTCGGAGCGCAGGTCGCGGACGTCCTGCGCCAGCGCATCGTGCGCGGCGAGTTGGTGCCCGGATCGCGCCTGACGGAGGAATCGCTCGCCGAGGAGTTCGCCGTCAGCCGCGGCCCGGTGCGTGACGCGATCCGCCAGCTCAGCTTCGAAAAGCTCATCCGGGTGCGCAAGCCCCGCGGCATCTACATCGTCGGGCTCAGCGACGACGACCTGGACCAGCTCTACAGCCTGCGCGGGGCGCTCGAGCACCTCGCCGTCGAACGCGCGATGCGCGTCGGGGATGACGCCCGCTGGCGGGCCTCGCGCGACGCCGTCAGCCGCATGATGGCGGCCGCCGATGAGGGCGACCACGAGACCTTTGCGGTCGCCGACCTCGACTTCCACTCCGAGATCTACGCCCTCGCGGATCATCCCCGGCTCGAGGCGGCGTGGCAGCAGTATCTGCCCACCTTCACGGCGCTGCTCGAGGTCACCATCAATCACGACGACGATCTGCACGGCTCGGCGGCCGACCACGATCGGCTGTACTCGGTGATGCGCTCGGGTGATGTCGCGGCGGCGCGCGAGGTGCTCGGCGCGCATCTTGACGGCGCCCGGGCCCGGCTCTCGCTGGAGTTGGCCGCGCGCCAGGGCTGAGCGGCTTGCGCGGCGCGGGGCCGGGGGTGTGGCCCCGCCCGACAGCGGGTGATGCGCCGGTTGGCCCGCCCACGTTCGGGTGGGCTCCGAGGGGCCGCGCGCGGCGCCGCGCCCCGGCATCCGCGCTTCATATCGACGCGATAACGGAGCCGATCTTCACCCAATTGTTAACAGTTAACAGTGCTAGCGTTGCCCTGCCGACAACTCGGTCGGCCTCATGCATCAAAGGAGCGAAGATGCCCCGTAAGCGCATCGCCCGTGCCGCCGCAGCTCTTGCGGCCGTTGCGGCCACGGCTCTCGTCCTCTCCGCCTGCAGCAAGGTGGACGAGGGTGGAGACGCCGCCGAATCGGCATTCCCCGAGAAGGACATCCGTCTCATCATCCAGGCCAACCCCGGTGGTGGCTCCGACCTGTCGTCGCGCGCGCTCGCCGCTGAGCTCGAGGGCATCCTCGGCGTCAGCGTGATCGCCGAGAACATGCCCGGCGCAGCCGGTGCGCTCGCCATGGAGTACGTCGCGGCGCAGCCCGCCGACGGCTACGTCATCGGCTTCGGCCCCGTCGAGATCGCCATGCTCAACACGACGCAGGGCGCCAACGTGCTCCCCGAGAACTACGACCTGCTCGGCCAGATCATGCTCGCGCCGGGTGTCGTCACCGTCGGCGCAAACAGCGACATCACCTCGCTCGAGCAGCTCGTCGAGAAGGCGAAGGCCGGCTCGGTCACCGTCGCCAACTCGGGCGCCGGCTCGATCTGGGAGGCTGCGGCCCTCGGCCTCGGCGCCGAGACCGACGCGACCTTCACCCCCGTGCCCTACGACGGTGGCGCGACGGCCGTCGCCGCCGCGGCATCGGGCGAGACCGACGCCGCAGTGTCGGGCCTCGGCGAGGCGCTCGCGCAGGGCGACGCCGTGCGCATCCTCGCGGTCCTCAACGACGTTCGTCACCCGGCCGTCGACCAGGTGCCGACCTCGAACGAGGCCATCGGCGCCGACGTCATCTTCGGTGGCTGGGGTGGCATCTACGCGCCCGCCGGCCTGCCGGCCGACGTGAAGTCGACCCTCGAGGCGGCCATCAAGGAGGCCGTCGAGAGCGACTCGTACCAGGAGTTCCAGGAGGGCGCGGGCAACCTCGTCGTCTACAAGAACTCGGCTGATTTCACCAAGTTCGTGAACGAGCAGTTCGGCCTGTTCAAGGAACTGCTGGGCTGATCCGTTCGTGTGGGGCGGGGCGAGGTCTTCGCCCCGCCCCACACCGGGAGTACACATCATGTCGACGACCGACATCGCACCAGAGCAAGACCACGAGGCCAGCGCGACCGCGTCGCGCCCCCTCGAGATCGCCTTCGCCGCGATCGCGCTGCTGTGCAGCGCCACCTATCTCTTCCTCGGCACGCAGATCGTGCTGCGCAAGGAGGCCGCCCCCGGGCAGATCGATGCGCGCTTCTGGCCGATCGTGCTCGGCACGACGGCCGTCGCCATCGCCCTCATCCTGCTCGTCATCGCCCTCTCGCGGCCCGCGCCCTCGCGTGACGACATCGATCGCATCCAGCCCGGTGGGGTGGCGCGCGTGATCGTCACCGGTGCGCTGACGGTCGCCTTCGTCTTCTCGTGGAGCTTCTCCACGATGGTGCTGTTCGGGTACCGTTTCGAGATCTTCCCGATCGCCACGGCGATCTATCTCTTCCTGCTGATGCTCGTGTACGGGCATCGTCGCTGGGTCGGACTGATCGTCTACCCCGTCGCGGTGACGGCACTGATCTACGTGCTGTTCGGCATGCTCCTGAGGATTCCACTGTGAACGCACTTGTCGACGGACTCGGGGCGCTGCTCGACGTCTCGATGATCCTGTACATCCTGGTCGGGCTCCTGCTCGGCTTCCTGGTCGGCGCGTTCCCGGGAATCACCGCGACCATGGCGGTCGCGCTCGCCGCCGGCTTCACGATGACGCTCGAGCCGGTGCAGGGTCTTGCCGTGCTGCTGACCATCTACGTCGCGGCCAACTTCGGCGACCGCGTGCCGTCGATCCTGATCAACACCCCCGGCACCCCGGCATCCATCGCCACCACCCTCGATGGCTATCCCATGGCCAAGCAGGGCAAGGCCGGGCTCGCGCTCACCATGTCGGCGATCGTCACGGCCATCGGCATCCTGGCCTCGCTCGTGCTGTTCGCCGTCGCGGCGGTGCCCGTCGCGACGCTGGCGCGCGACTACTTCCGCTCGCCCGAGCTGTTCGCGCTCGTGGTGTTCGGCATCTCGATCATGATCGGCATCTCGTCCAAGTCGATGCTCAAGGGCATCCTCGCGGGCCTGTTCGGCCTGATGCTCGGCACGGTCGGCACCTACGCCGCCACCGCCGATCACCGCTTCACCTTCGGGATCCTCGAGCTCGTGGAGGGCTTCAACTTCATCGCCGTGATCATCGGCCTGTTCGGCATCGCCGAGTTGTTCGACCAGATGCTCACCCACCACGCGTCGAAGACCCGCCCGATCTCGAGCCTCGGGCGCTGGTGGCCGAGCCGTGCCGATTTCAAGCAGTCGCGCGCCGCGCTGTTCGTGGGTGGCGGCGTGGGGCTCGGGGTGGGCCTGGTCCCGGCCGCGGGCGGCGACATCGCCGGCCTGATCGGCTGGGAGCGCGCCCGCAAGGTGTCGAAGCATCCCGAGCAATTCGGCAAGGGCTCGATCGAAGGCGTGACCGCGGCAGACACCGCCTCGAGCGCCACGCTCGGCGGCTCGCTGACCACCACGATGGCGCTCGGCATCCCCGGCGACTCGGTGATGGCGGTCATGATCGGCTCGATGATGATCTGGGGCATCACCCCGGGACCCACCCTGTTCTCGAACCGCCCCGACCTCGTCGTTTCCATCGTCGGCATCATGCTGATCGCGACGATCCTCTCGCTGGGCCTGAGCCTCGTGCGCATGCGCGGCATGGTGAAGCTGCTCGATGTGCCGCAGAGCTTCCTCTGGCCCGGCATCCTGATCTTCTGCATCATCGGCACATACGCCACCTCGAACAGCCTCTCGACCGTGGTCACGATGCTCGTGTTCGGCGTGATCGGCGTGTTGCTCAAGCGGCTCTCGGTGCCGGCCGGCCCGATCGTGCTCGGCCTGCTGCTGGGACCGCTGGCGGAGGAGAACCTCTCGCGCACGCTGGCGATCCTGCCGACGCGCCCGTTCTTCGAGGTCATCAGCCCGATCACGATCATCCTGCTCACGCTCGCCGTGCTCTCGATCGTGATGCCCGCGATTCGCAATGCGCGCAAGCCGCGCGGCAAGCGGGGCTCCCTCTCCGAGTCGATCCTCGCCGATGAGGTGGTCGCCGACATCGCGGCCAAGCACAGCGTCATCGACGAACTGCCCGATCCGGTGACGGGAATGGTCCCCATCGATCCATCCGACATCCACAGCCCCGCCGCACATGGTGCCGGCTCCGCTTCGACGGACCCCGCCGTCACCGACACCAAGGAGAACGAACAGTGACTCGTCGCGACATCGTGACCGCCATCCCCACGAGCTTCCACGCCGACGGCAGCCTCGACCTCGAGGGGACACGTTCGATTTATCGCTACGTGGCCGCCTCGGGCAACGAGGGCGCCTTCGTGCTCGGCACCACCGGCGAGTTCCCGGCCGTCGACGAGGCCGAGTTCGCCGCGCTCGTGGGTGTCGCGCTCGAGGAGCTCCGCGAGCACATGCGCGTGATCGTGCACGTCGGTCGCCCGAGCGCCTACGAGGCCGTCCGCCGCGTGCGCATCGCCCGCGAGCTGGGCGCCCGCGAGTTCGCCGCGCTTACGCCGTACTACCTCGCCTCGACGCAGGACGCGCTGTACGACTACTTCAAGGCCGTAGCCGAGGCCGTCGGCGACGGAGAGCTGTTCATCTACATCTATCCGAAGCTCAGCGGCAACGCGGTCAGCCCCGAGCTGCTCGCCCGCCTCGCCGAGTTGCCGAATGTGATCGGCGCGAAGATCAGCGAGCTGAGCCTCGACGACATCCGCGCGTACCGGGCCGTGGTCCCCGCCGACTTCGTGCTCTACACGGGCGCCGACCGCGACCTCGTCGCCGCCGGCGAGGCCGGCGCGCAGGGCGTGGTCTCGGGCGTCTCCTCGGTGCTCCCGAAGCCCTTCCGCGCGCTGGCGGCGGCCGCCGCCAGCGGGGACCCGGCACTGCTCGCGCGCGCGCAGGCCGACGTCGACGACATCGTCTCGGTGATCGGCGGCGACATGCCGCGCATGAAGGCCGGTTACCGCGCGATGGGCATCGCCGATGGCACCTGCCGCATGGCGCTCGCCGAGCCCGATGCTGCGGCGCTCGCCGAGATCGACCGCGTGCTCGCGACGTACGCGTAGGCTCCAGGACCCGCACAGCGGGGCGCCCCACGGGGGTGCCCCGCTTTTTGCGTGCGCGCACGCGACCGCCGCACGGTCTTGCCCCCGAAATGCGCCTCTGGTAAACTTGAGCCACAGCGACTCAACTTTGAGTGCGCACCACACTTCAGGAGAGACATGAACGCAACGCAGCAGCCCGGGCAGGAGGAGCAGAAGAGCGCCCTCGAACAGTTCGGGATCAACCTCACGGAGCTTGCACGACAGGGCAAGCTCGACCCCGTCATCGGCCGAGACAGCGAGATTCGCCGCGTCAGCCAGGTGCTGACCCGGCGCACCAAGAACAACCCCGTGCTCATCGGCGAGCCCGGCGTCGGCAAGACCGCCGTCGCCGAGGGCCTCGCGCAGCGCATTGTCGCCGGCGACGTGGCCGAGAGTCTGAAGGGCAAAGACCTGATCAGCCTCGACATTTCGGCGCTCGTGGCCGGCGCGATGTATCGCGGCCAGTTCGAGGAACGCCTCAAGAGCGTCCTCAAAGAGATCACCGAGTCGGAGGGCCGCGTGATCACCTTCATCGACGAGCTGCACGTGCTGATGGGCGCGGGCGGCGGGGAGGGCTCGGTCGCGGCATCCAACATGCTCAAGCCCATGCTCGCCCGCGGCGAGCTGCGCCTGATCGGCGCCACGACGCTGAACGAGTACCGCGAGTTCATCGAGAAGGATGCCGCGCTCGAGCGCCGCTTCCAGCAGGTGTTCGTCGGCGAGCCGTCGGTCGAAGACACGATCGCGATCCTGCGCGGCCTGAAGGAGCGTTACGAGGCCCACCACAAGGTGGCCATCGCCGACAACGCGCTGGTCGCGGCCGCGAGCCTGAGCAATCGCTATATTCCGAGCCGGCAGCTGCCCGACAAGGCGATCGACCTGATCGACGAGGCCGCGTCGCGCCTGCGCATGGAGATCGACTCGGCGCCGGTTGCGATCGACGAGCTGCGCCGCAGCGTGGATCGCCTCGCCCTCGAGGAGCTCGCGCTGAAGAAGGAGAAGGACGACGCCTCGAAGGAGCGCCTCGCGAAGCTGCGCGAAGACCTCGCCGAGCGCCGCGCGCGCCTGGCCGAGCTGCAGGAGCGCTGGGAAGCCGAGCGCGCATCGCTCAACCGCGTCGGCGAGCTGAAGACCCGGCTCGACGCCGCACGCAGCTCCGCCGAGCGCGCGCAGCGCGAGGGCAAGCTCGAGCAGGCCTCTCGCCTGCTCTACGGCGAGATCCCGCAGCTCGAGCGCGAGCTGCTCGACGCCGAGCGCGCTGAGGAGTCCCCGGGCGAGGGGCGCATGGTCAACGACCAGGTCACCGACGAGGACATCGCCGGGGTGATCGCCTCGTGGACGGGCATCCCCGTCGGGCGCCTGCTGCAGGGCGAGACCGAGAAGCTGCTGCATCTCGAGCAGGAGCTCGGCAAGCGCATCATCGGGCAGCGCGAGCCCGTGCAGGCCGTCGCCGACGCGGTGCGCCGCTCGCGCGCCGGCATCAGCGACCCCGGTCGCCCCACGGGCTCGTTCCTCTTTCTCGGCCCCACCGGCGTCGGCAAGACCGAGCTGGCCAAGGCACTCGCCCAGTTCCTCTTCGATGACGAGCACGCCATGGTGCGCATCGACATGTCGGAGTACGGCGAGAAGCACTCCGTCTCGCGGCTCGTCGGCGCCCCTCCCGGCTACGTCGGCTACGAGCAGGGCGGCCAGCTCACCGAGGCCGTCCGTCGTCGCCCCTACAGCGTGGTCCTGCTCGATGAGGTCGAGAAGGCGCACCCCGAGGTCTTCGACGTGCTGCTGCAGGTCATGGACGACGGCCGCCTCACCGATGGGCAGGGTCGCACCGTCGACTTCCGCAACGTCATCCTCATCCTCACCTCGAACCTCGGCTCGCAGATCCTCATCGACCCGACGATCGACGTGCAGGCCAAGCGCGAGGCCGTGCAGGCGCTCGTGCGCCAGGCGTTCAAGCCCGAGTTCATCAACCGCCTCGATGACATCGTGATCTTCCACGCGCTCACCGAGGACGACCTGGCCCAGATCGTCGAGATCTCGGTCGACCGCCTGCAGGAGCGCCTGCACGAACGTCGCCTCACCCTCGCGGTCACCCCCGATGCGCGGGCCTGGCTCGCCGAGCGGGGCTACGACCCGATGTACGGGGCGCGTCCCCTGCGCCGCCTCATCCAGACCGAGATCCAGGACCGCCTCGCACGGGCGATCCTCTCCGGCGGGGTGCGCGACGGCGACACGGTGCGGGTGGATGTCGCGGCCGACGGCTCGACCCTCGCGATCCTCAGCGAGCACACGGCGTGAAAACCGCGCCGCGCGCTGGCAGGATGAGGGCATGGCGGTCCCCATCGAGGAGTACGCGCTTCTGAGCAATTGCCGGGCGGCGACGCTCGTGTCGCGCGAGGGCAGCATGGACTGGCTGTGTCTGCCCCGCTTCGACTCGGCGTCGCTGTTCGGCGCGATCCTGGGCGACGAACGGCACGGGCGATGGATGCTTCGCCCCGCCGATCCTGCGGCGCGCGCGGAACGCGCGTACGACGGCGACAGCTTCACGCTGCGTACGCGGTGGACGAGCGCCGCCGGCGTCGCCGAGGTGATCGACGTCATGCCGTGCGACGACGACACCGACATCGTGCGCCGCGTGCGCGGGGTGTCGGGGAGGGTCGAGTTCGAGGTCGACCTGCGCATTCGCCCGGACTACGCGCGCGCGATGCCGTGGATGCGCCAGGTCGGCAGCGAGGAGCACCCCGCGCTGGTCGCGATCGCGGGGCCCGATGCGCTCGTGATCCGGGGCGCCCGGCTGCATGCCGAGGGTTTTGCCCACCGTGGAGTCGTGACGGTCTCGCCGGGGGAGCACGTCGATCTCACGCTCGCGTGGTTCGCCTCCCACCGCGCCGCGCCGCCCCCGTGCGACGTCGACGCAGTGCTCGCGCGCACCGCGCGGTGGTGGTCGGATTGGAGCGCCGGCATCGACCACAGCGGCCCGCGTCACGTCGAGGTCGTGCGTTCGCTGCTGGTGCTGCGGGCGCTCAGCCACGAGGAGACGGGCGGCATCGTCGCGGCGCCCACCACCTCGCTGCCGGAGCAGTTCGGCGGCGCGCGCAACTGGGACTACCGCTACGTGTGGCTTCGGGATGCCTCGCTCACGATCGAGGCGCTCGTCGCGCACGGCTTCACGGCCGAGGTGCAGCAGTGGCGCGGCTGGCTGCTGCGCGCCATCGCGGGCGATGCCTCGGACGTGCAGATCATGTACGGCGTCGCCGGCGAGCGGGATCTCGCGGAGCGCACGCTCCCGCACCTGCCCGGCTACGGCGGCGCGGCGCCGGTGCGGATGGGCAACGCCGCGGCACTGCAGTTTCAGGCCGATGTCGTCGGCGAGGTGATGGTCGCGCTCGAGGCGGCGCGCATGGCCGGGCTCGAGGAGACGGACTTCTCCTGGCCCCTGCAACGGGCGCTGCTCGATTTCGTCGAGGCACACATCGACGAGCCGGATCAGGGCATCTGGGAGATGCGCGGCGATCCGCGGATGTTCACGTACTCGCGGGTGATGGTGTGGGCCGCGCTCGACCGCGGCGTGCGCGCGGTGCGCGAGCATGGCTGCGATGGGCCGGACGCGCACTGGGCCCGCCTGCGCGATCGGGTTCGGGCCGAGGTCGAGGCGCACGGCGTCGATGCCGAGCGCGGGCACTTCGTGCAGTCGTACGGCGCGGGCGAGGTGGATGCCTCGCTGCTGCTGCTGCCGCTCGTGGGCTTTTGCGCGCCCGACGATCCGCGCATGCTCGCGACGGTCGCGGCGATCGAACGCGACCTCATGCGCGGCGGGTTCGTCGCGCGGTACCGCACCGACGCGGCCGGCGACGGCGTGCTCGGCAGCGAGCAGACGTTTCTTGCCTGCTCGTTCTGGCTCGTCGAGCAGTACGCCGCGACCGGGCGCCTCGCCGACGCGGAGGCGCTGATGGATCGGCTCTGCGACGCGGCGAACGACCTCGGGCTGCTCGCGGAGGAGTACGACCCCGCGACGGGGCGTCAGGCGGGCAACGCGCCGCAGGCACTCACGCACCTCGCGCTCGTGCGGGCGGCGGATGCGCTGGGCGGTCGTGTCGGCCGCGGCGCGCATCGTCGCGCGGCGGGGGAGACCGGCGGCGGACCCGCCGGCGCGGTGTGATGCGGTTGACGGTGTGCCCACGAGATCGGGTCGCACGGCGTAACGCGCGACCGCGGATCGCTAGGGTCGAAACATGATTTTCTCGGTCGCCGGCAGGGTCGCGTTCATCCTTCAGTGGATCGTGCCCGTGGTGCTCACGTTCTTCCTGTTCTGGGGCCGCGCGTTCGTCGGTGCGGAGCTGGGGTGGCTGGCCGTGGTCGGCGTGGTCTACGGGGCCCTGCTGCTCATCGCCCTGTACATCGCGCCGGTGCTCACCGTGTTCGATCGCGATGTGCGGCCGGTGGCATCCACCCGCAGTTCGTACACGGCGGTGTCGTGGATGCTGTGGCTCGCGCTCGTGCTCATGGGGCTGACGGTGCCCGACCAGGCCGACGGACCGCCGGTACCGGCGGCGCTGACGGTGTGGACCGGCGGCGGCGTCAGCATCGAGATGGCGTCGTTCATCTTCACGCTGGCGTCGATCTTCGCGCTGATCATGTGGGTGGCGACCATCGCGCTGGCGATCATCGGCATCGTGCGCTCGCGTCGCCCCACGGGCATGCCGGCGCCGCGGGTGCAGGGCGCGTCGTAGCCGCCGCGCCGCGGGTCAGCACCGCCGGGCGCTACGCGCTCGTGCCCGTGTTCGGGGTCGTGTTTGGGGCCGTGTCGGTGCTCGCGTTCGCGCTCGGCAGCTCGCGCATGCGCCAGAACGGGCCGATCGCGACGAACGTGGCCGAGAGCAGCTGACCGATCGCGCCGATCCACATCGTGGCCAGCACCCCGAGCCATTGCCCGAGCACGCCCGCCAGGAGCGCGGCGATCGGCATGACGCCCCAGACGACGAATCGCACCGAGGCGTTCATGCGACCGAGCAGGCGGGGCGGCGTGATGCGCTGACGGAAGGTGACCTGGGTGATGTTGTAGAGCAGCACGGTAAAGCTCGACACGAAGCCCTGCACGACCAGCACTCCGAAGGCGAAGGCCGGGAAGGTCGCCGCGAGGGGGAGGCCGAGCGCCAGGACGCTGAACGCGATGGCGCTCACCGGGATGGCGCGGGCCTCGCCGATCCAGCGCACGATGTGCGGCGTCGCGACGGCGCCGAGAAGGCCGCCGATCGCGCCGAGCGCGAAGATCACGCCCATCGAGGCGGGGCTCAGGCCGAGCTCGCGCAGGAGGAAGATCGGCAGCATCGTGAATGAGATGGTGTTGCACAGGTTCGAGACGCCGGTGGTGGCCACGATCCGGCGGAGGAGAGGGTTGCCGAACACCCAGCGCAGGCCCTCGCCGATCTCGTGCAGGAGCGGGGCGTGGTCAGCCGGGTCGCGCAGTTGCTCGTGATCGCGGGTGCGGATGAGGGCCACGAACGACGCGACGTAGGTGAGCACGGTGCCGACGATCGACAGCGGCGCGCCGAGAACGCCGATCAGCCAGCCACCGATCGCGGGCCCGGCGACGCCGGCGAGCTGGTGGGTGGATTCGAGCTTGCCGTTGGCCTCGGCGATCTGCTCGGGGCGGACGAGCGAGGGGATCAGGCTCTGGTACGAGACGTCGAAGAACACGGTCGCCACGCCCACGACGAGCGCGACGGCATACAGGTGCCACATCTCGAGCACCCCGAGCGCCCAGAGGGTCGGCAGCGCGGCCAGCGCGAGCGCCCGGACGGCGTCGGCCCAGATCATCACGTGGCGCTTGCGCATCCGGTCGATCCACGCGCCGGCCGGCAGGCCCACGACGAGAAACGCGGCGAGCCCGGCGGCCGTGAGCACCCCGACCTCGAGCTCGCTCGCGCCCAGCACGAGCACGGCGAGCACGGGGATCGCCAGCTCCGTCAGCTGTGCGCCGAACTGGGCGAGCGACTGGCCGCTCCACATGGTGAGGAAGTTGGCGTCGCGCCACAGCGAGCGCGTGGGCGCGGGGGCCGGGGCCGGGCTCGGGCTCGCGGTGTGCGGTGCGTGGGTGTCTGGGCCCGCTCCCGATCCCGCTCCCGATCCCGCTCCCGATCCCTCTGATTGAGACATGTCAATCAGTGTGCGCGATTGATTGAGCACTGTCAATCGGTGGGCTAGCGTGGTGGCATGGCGGCGGATACGGAGGCTGACGCGCAGGCGATCGCGCGGGCGCTGAGTTCGCCGCTGCGGCTGCGCGTGCTGCGACTGTGTGCCCACACGGCGCGCACCAATAAGGAGCTCGCCACCCTCCTCGGCGTCAACCCGGGCACGATGCTGCATCATGTGCGCACCCTCGTGCACACAGGGTTCCTCGTGGCCGAACCCGAGCGCCACGGCGCGCAGGGCGCTCGCGAGGTGCCCTACCGGGCCACGGGGCGCTCCTGGAACACGCACATCCCGAACGCGTCGCCCGTGCTGGTCGAGACGTTCCTGCAGCAGATCGAGGGGCTTGACCCCGAACAGCTGCACATCAGCTGGCTCGGGCTGAAGATCAACGCGGCCTCGAAGGCAGAGTTCGAGGAGCGGCTCTACGCCCTCATCAACGAGTTCAAGGAACGCGGCCCCGATGCCGATGGCGAGACCTACTCGGTGTTCACCGCGTTCCACCCCGACCGGCAGGAGCTGCCCGCACCCGCCGAGGGCGAGGCGCCTGCGCGTTGACCGCGGGCATCGCGCGCCCGGGGGCTACGCGCGCCCGGAGGCATCGCACGCCCGGAGGCATCGCGCGCTCGGAGACACGCGCGCCCGGAGGCTCCGCGCGCAGGCTAGGCGTTGACGATGACGGTGTCGTCGAGGGTGCGGCGGGCGCGCGGGGCGCCCTCACGCTCGCGCAGCACCTCGGGCAGCTGCGCCGGGTCGCCGATCGTGCCGAGCGCCGTCACCGTGACCGGCGCCAGTCGCGGCTCGAGCGCGAAGGCCTCGCACAGCGCGGCCGCGTCGAAGCCGCCCATCTGGTGGGCGTGCAGCCCGTCGTGGTGCGCCTGCACCGAGAGGTGCGCCATCGCCTGACCGAGGTCGTAGCGTGCCCAGTGCTGAGGCTCCCCGAGCGCGTTCTCGACCTCGGCGAGCGCGACGATGAGCACCGCGGCCTCGCCGGCCCATTCCTTGTTCCAGCCGGTGAGGCTCGCGTGGATCGTGGCGTGTGCTTCGGAGCCGCGGCGGGCGACCACAAATCGCCAGGGCTGCGAGTTGCCGGCAGACGGTGACCAGCGGGCCGCCTCGAGCGCGTTGTTCAGCTTCTCCTCGTCGATCGCCGCTTCGGCGTCGAACGCGCGGGGACTCCAACGCGTGCTGAGCACGTCGAGCAGGGGCGCCTCGGTGGCGGCGGCGCGGTCGGTGCGGGGCTGGTCAAGGCTCACGGCGGGAGTGGTCAAGAGGAGCTCGCTTTCACGGTGTTCGGGCAAAGATTGCGTGGATGGGCATCGCCCACTCCGACTTCAACCCTACGCGCGCCAAGATATTCCGCCGGCGGCACGCACACGAGCCGCGGGGCTTCGAAACCGCGCAGGCACGACCCGCGCCAGCCCGAACGCTAGCCGCCCGAGCGCGAGGCGCACGCGGCGATGATCGCCGCGGCGAAGGCATCCACATCGGCCTCGGTGGTGTCCCACGAGCACATCCAGCGCACCTCGACCGTGCCGTCGGCGAACGGTCCGGCCCAGTCATAAAACCCGAAGCGGGGCCGCAGCGCGTTCGCCGCGGCAAGCGGCAGGCGGGCGAACACGGCGTTCGACTCGGTCGCCTGGGTGAATGCGAGCGCGCCGGCGGCCGCGGCATCCGCCAGCCCTGCGCGCAGCCGGCTCGCCATCGCGTTCGCGTGCGCGGCCGAGTCGAGCCACAGTGCGCCTTCGAACAGGGCGATCAGCTGCGCCGAGGCGAAGCGCTGCTTCGAGCCCAGCTGCATGTTGAGCTTGCGCAGGTAGCGCAGGCCCTCGGATGCCCCGGGCCGCAGCACGACGATGGCCTCGGCGCCGATCGCCCCGTTCTTGGTGCCGCCGAGCGAGAGCACATCGACGTCGGCGTCGGTCGTGAAGGCGCGCAGCGGCACCCCGAGGGCCGCGGCCGCGTTCGCGATGCGCGCCCCGTCGAGGTGCACGCGCATGCCCTGGGCATGCGCGGCGTCGGCGATCGCCTTGACCTCGGCCGGGGTGTAGTTGGTGCCAAGCTCGGTCGATTGCGTGATCGACACCACGAGCGGCTGCGCGCGATGCTCATCGCCCCAGCCCCATGCGGCACGGTCGATCTGCTCGGGGCGCAGCTTGCCGTCGGGGGTGTCGAGGGGCAGCAGCTTCATGCCGCCCACGCGCTCGGGTGCCCCGTTCTCGTCGACGTTGATGTGGGCGGTGCGCGCCGTGATCACGCCGCCCCAGCGCGGCAGCATCGATTGCAGCCCGACGACGTTCGCGCCCGTGCCGTTGAACACCGGGTAGACGTCGATCCCCTCGCCGAAGTGCCCGGCCAGCACCCCGTCGAGGTGCGCCGTGTACGCATCGGCGCCGTAGGCGTCCTGGTGGCCGCCGTTCGCGGCAACGAGCGCGGCGAGCACCTCGGGGTGCGCGCCGGCGTGGTTGTCGGAGGCGAAGTGGTGGGTGCGGAGATCGTGCAGCGAGTCCATGCATCCATTCTCACAAGAGGTGGATGCCGCGGCCCGCACTTCGGCGAAGCGGGGGCTGTGGCATCCACCCGGGGCGCGCGCACGAGGCGCACCGCCCCGGCCGGGCTAGCCCCGAAGCGCCTCGCCGAGCTTCACGCGCGCGCCCATCCGCAGCAGCGAGTTCTCGTAGATCTTCGCGCCCACCCAGATCGCGGCGACGCAGGTGGCGAGCAGGATCACGAGCGAGAGCAGCGGCTCCCACCACTGCACCTCGCCGAGGAACAGGCGCATGGGCATGCCGACGGGTGCCGAGAACGGCACGTACGACATGATCGACATCACCAGCGGGTTGTCGTTGAACAGGATGACCAGCATGTACGGCGCCATGATGAGCATGGTCAGCGGCATCGTGGTCGAGCCGATGTCTTCCTGGCGCGAGACCATCGCGGCGGCGGCCGCGAACAGCGAGGCGAGCAGGATGAAGCCGAACAGGAAGAAGATCGCAAACCACACGATGGGCGCGCCAAGGCCCTGCAGGAGGGCGGCCTGCCCCGTGACGGTGAGCCCGATGATCGCGATCGCCGCGAGCCCGAGCACCTGCCCCATCGCGAGGATCGTGTTGCCGATGACCTTGCCGGCCAGCAGGGTGCGGGCGGGGATCGCCGAGATGAGGATCTCGACCACGCGGGTCTGCTTCTCTTCGACGACGCTCTGCGCGATGGTGCTGCCGAACAGGCTGGCCGCCATCAGGAACACCACGCCGAAGCCGATCGCGACGAGGTAGCGCAGGCCCTCATCGGTGGTCGGTGGGTTCAGCAGCTCGACGGTCGGGACCTTGGCGAGGGTCAGCAGCAGCGAGGTGGGCGCCTGCGAGTCGGCGATGACGGTGAAGCCGGCGGGGCTGTCGGGGTCGTTCACGATCGCCGCGTCGACGTCGCCGCTGCGCACGAGCGACTCGGCCGCGGCACGGTCGGCCACCTGGGTGGGCGAGATGCCCTCGATGCCCTCGACGGACGCGCTCGCCGTGCCGACCACGGCGACGGGCGTGCCGGTGGCATCCTTCGAGGCGAGCCCGGCGAACAGGATGCCGGCGAGGGCGATCGCGAACAGGATCGCGGTCGAGATGATGAAGGCCTTGCTGCGCAGCTTCGAGCCGATCTCGCGCTCGGCGACGAGCCAGACCCCCTGCAGCTCGCTGGGCGCGTTTCGTGGGGCCGTGCGGTTGGCGCTCGTGGCGCGGGCGGGCGTGCTCACTGGATGACCTCCTTGAAGATCTGTGCGAGGGTGGGATGCTGCGGCGAGAAGCTTGCGACATCGCCGAGGGCGACCGCCTGGCGCAGCACGCGCTGTGCGGTGGCTTCGCTGTCGACGTCGAAGAGCGCATAGCCGCCGTCGAACTCGATGATCTGCACGCCCGGCTCGCCGCGCAGCCACCCGGCATCGCCACTCGAGATGAGCTCGTACCGGCGGGTGGAGTGCTCGGCGCGGAGCGCCTCGCGGGCGCCGCTCGCGCGGATCGTGCCGCCGGCGATGATGACGAGGTCGTCGCAGAGGCGCTCGACGACGTCGAGCTGGTGGGAGGAGAACAGCACGGCGGTGCCGCGTGCGGCGCGCTCCTGCAGGACGCCCGCGACCACGTCGACCGCGATCGGGTCGAGGCCCGAGAACGGCTCGTCGAGGATCAGCACCTTCGGGTCGTGCACGAGGGCGGCGGCGATCTGCGCGCGCTGCTGGTTGCCGAGCGAGAGGGTCTCGACGTTGTCGCCGAGGCGCTCGCCGAGCCCGAGCTTCTCGAGCAGCGCGGTCGCCTCCGACTCCGCCTCGGCCTTGCTGTACCCGTGCAGCCGGGCGAGGTAGACGATCTGCTCGAGCACCTTCATCTTGGGGTAGAGGCCCCGCTCCTCCGGCATGTAGCCGAAGCGGCGGCGGTCGGCCGAGGTCAGCGGGCGACCGTCGAGCGACACGGTGCCGCCGTCGTCCGAGAGCACACCGAGCACGATGCGCATGGTGGTGGTCTTGCCCGCGCCGTTGCCGCCGACAAAGCCGGTCAGCCGGCCGGGTGCGACGGTGAACGAGACGTCGTCGAGCACCCGCCTCCCGCCGTAGCTCTTGGTAATGCCTCGAAGCTCGAGCATGCGTCCTCCGTCGTTGTGGTGCCTGTCGATGCGCGATCGGTGCGGGACCGATCATCCGTTCGCACCGTCGTGTGCAACGCTACGGATCGCGCGCGGCCGCGGCATCCCCCGTGCGAGGGGTCTTTGGCGCATCGCGCGGGGGTCTCGCCGGCACCGGCGGGCGCGGCTCCCCCTTGCGGGGGAGGGCGGGTGCGCTGCGGGCACGGGCGTCGGGTGCGTGGATGCCGCGGCTCAGGCGAGTCCGCTGCGGTGGGCGAACACCACGGCCTGCACGCGATCACGCGCGCCGAGCTTCTGCAGCACCTTCGAGACGTGCGTCTTCACGGTGGCCTCGCCGATGAACAGCTGCTCGGCGATCTCGGCGTTGCTCAGCGCCTGGGCGAGCAGCGCGAGCACCTCGCCCTCCCGCTCGGTGAGCGGCTCGCTGAGCTCGGGCGCGCAGCCCGCGGCGTGATTCCCGGCGTGGTTCCCGGTGGGGGATGCGGCAGGGGCGGCCGGGGATGCGGCAGGTGATGTAGCGGATGCGGCAGGTGCGGCCGCGGGCGCGGCTACGCTGCGTGGCGCTCCCACGCCGCCCTCCACCACCGCCGGTGGCTGCGCGCTGAAGCGCTCAATCACCCGGCGCGTCACCTCCGGCGCCAGCAACGCATCACCGCCGGCGACGACCCGCACGGCGCTGACGAGATCCTCCGGTCCGGCGTTTTTCAACAGGAAGCCGCTCGCGCCGGCGGCCAGCGCCGCGAACAGATAGTCGTCGCGGTCGAACGTCGTGACGACCAGCACCGCCGCGGTGATGTCGCGGTCGGCGACGATGCGCCGTGTGGCCTCGAGCCCGTCCATGTCGGGCATCTGCACGTCCATGCAGATTACATCGGGCTGCAACGCGGATGCCGCGGCGATCGCCTCGGTGCCCGTGGCGGCCTCACCGACGACCTGCACGCCGGACGCCTGCAGGATCATGCGGAACCCCGCGCGCATGATCGCGTGGTCATCGACCAGCAGCACGCGGATCGGCGGGGTGTTCGTGCCGGCTCCCGGGTGCTGGGCGCTCATGCTGGGGCCCCCGCAGGGCGCGGCGCAGACGCAGGATCGCTCGCGCCGACGCGCGGGGCCGGCGACGCCGCGCCGAGCGCCACCGCCGGGTTCGCCGTCTCGGGCGGGTCAGCCGTTCCAGTCGCTCCCGTCGATCCAGTCGATCCCGCACCTTCGGCCGCTCCCGCAGCTCCGGCCGCTCCCGTCGCTCCCGTCGCTCCCGTCGCTCCCGTCGCTCCCGCCGCGCCGGCAGCGCTCGCCGCGCCCGCCGCCATCGGGACGCGCACGCGCACGAGGTACCCACCGCGGTCGGTCGAGCGCGGGCCGAAGGTGAGGGTCCCGCCCGACACCTCGGCCCGCTCGAGCATCCCCAGCTGACCCATGCCAGGTTTGGCATATGTGCCCGCGTGCCCCGTATTGGTGATCTCCAACTCGACGCTCTCGGCGTCGAATCGCAGCCGGACCTCGGCGCGCACGCCGGCGCCGCCGTGCCGGCGTGCGTTGGTGAGGGCCTCCTGCGCGATCCGATAGAGGTTGACCTGCACGAGCTGCGCGATCGGCCGCGGGCAGCCGACGATCGTCAGGTTCACCGGCATCCCCGCGGCGCCGACGGCATCGACCAGGTCGGGGAGCGCATCGAGGGTGAGGGTGGATGCCTCGACCTCGACCTCGCTCGAGCTGCGCAGCGTGTGCAGCAGCTGCTTGAGCTCGGCGATCGCGTCGCGCGCCGACGTCTCGATGCCGTGCAGGGCCTCGCGCGCGGCCGCCGGGTCGAGGTCCATCACCGCGCGCGCCGCCCCGGCCTGCACCCCCATCGCCGAGACGTGGTGCGCGACGACGTCGTGCAACTCGCGGGCGATGTGCACGCGGTCGAGGGCGACGGCCTGGGTCGCGGTCAGTTCGCGCTCGGCTTCGAGCTCGGCGGTGCGCTGCTCGAGGGCGAGGCGCTGGAGGCGGCCGCTCCAGGCCCGGTCGCCGAGGTAGTAGGCGCCGCCGAAGTAGAGCACGTTGATCAGGAGGTTGATCAGCATGGCCGCCATGTAGGGCGTGAAGGCACCGGCGGGTGTGCCCTGTTCGGAACCCGCGGCGGTGACCTCGAAGAACATGACCGTGAGCAGCCAGGCGAACATGGCGACGATCAGCACGATGCGCACGATGCGGGCTCGGCGGCGATCCGTCGCCCAGGCGCCGACCGTGTAGAGGGCGATGAACATGGCGATGTTGCCGACGAAGATGTCGGGGATCCGCAGGGTGACGCCCATGAAGAAGGCGAACACGACGATCACGCCCACCTGGCAGGGCCAACGGCGCCGGAGCGCGAGCGGCATCGAAAGCACCGCGACGTACGCGAGCGCGAGGAGCATGTTGTTCTGTTGCTCGTCGCCGTAATACCCCGCCACCGCAGAGAGCGCTGCGCTGATTAGGCCGCCGACGAACAGGACGAGCGCCAGGAACACGTCGAAGCGCCGCTGCGCCGGGGTGAGCGGTGCGGGTGCGGGTGCGGGGAGGGACGTGGCCGGGGTATCCGTCGTCATGTGCTCTAGGCTACGGGCGCCCGCGGGAGGGGACGTTCCCCGTGCGGGGGAGTGCGGGGGAGGCCGCGCGGGGGAGATCGTGCCGGGCGTGGCCGCCCCCGCCGCCGGGCACGCCGCCGGCACGCCCGCCACTCCCGCGCGAAGCCCCCTTGACCGCCTGCATGCGGTTTGTCAGTCTTTCGGCATCACAGCTGCAACCACCCCCACACCAGACGGAGGCCATCATGGCTACCAGCATTTTCGTGAACCTTGCAGTGACCGACCTCGCGCGTGCCACTTCGTTCTACACGGCGCTCGGGTTCGAGGTGAATCCCCTGTTCAGCGACGAGAATGGGGCGTGCATCGTCGTCGAAGACGACATCTTCTTCATGCTCCTCACCCGCGAGTTCTTCGGGACCTTCACCGAGAAGACCGTTGCCGACACGAAGACGACGACCTCGGTGCTCACCGCGCTCAGCCGCGAGTCGCGGGCCGCGGTCGACGAGGCGCTCGAGGTCGGCCTCGCCCATGGCGGCCGGGAGCCGGTGTCGCCGCAGGATCACGGGTTCATGTACGGGCGCGACCTCGAAGACCCGGATGGCAACGTGCTCGAGTTCTTCTACATGGATCCCGCAGCCATCGAGGCCGGTCCGGAGGCGTTCATGGCCGAGCACGCGGGCGATGACGCTGGCGCCGACGACGACACGGACGACGGCGGCGTGGTGCCCTGAGCGGAAGCCCGCCCTGAGCGGGAGCCCTCCCTGAGCGCGAACCCTCGCCCCGGCCCCTACTCCACCAGGCCGAACTCCTGCAGCAGCTGGCCCACGACGTTGTTCTCGATGTGTTTGTGTGCGAAGCGTCGCACCGGCGCGCCACCGGGGAGCTTGAACTCGGCGCCGTCGCGCAGGAAGGTCACCGCCTTGAACAACGAGCGCACGTCGTAGGTCGAATTGAACACCTCGGGCACGCCGCGCTCGACCCCGAGCAAGGTGTACACGGCCTCCATGGGTGTGCGCACCGAGTACTCGGTGGTGAAGATGCAGTCGCGCTGCGCGGACTGCGCGAACTGCCCGATGAACGCGAAGTTCACGGCACCCTCGGGCACGACGGCGGGCCGATCGGTGTGCGTGCGCGGCATGAAGAATGCGGTCACGTGGGGCATCATCACCGGCACGGTGCGCGCCCCGGTGGCCGCGAGCTCCGGGATCTCGTCTACGGGAACACCCAGGTGGAACAGCCATTCCTGCGTGATCTCCTCGCCGGTGCACTCCTGCATCGGCTTCTTCACGAAGTCGCCCACGGCCTCCGGGAACAGGCCGTACACCCACACGACGATCTGATCCTTCGGCTGCTTCTTGAAGTGCGGTTGGCGGTTCACGGTCCACGACATGAGCCAGCTCGAGTCCATCACCGAGACGATGCCGCCCGTGACCACCTTGCCGCTGAACGGATCGCGCTGCGCGATCTTCTCGATGTATCGCGGAATGCGCGGGTCCAGCGTGGTGACCGTCGCCGACTCCCACTTCGTCTCGGGAATGTGCGCGCCGAAGACATCGGGGTTACCGAAGGCCTTGTCTTTTGCGGCGATGCGGCGCCAGAGATCCCACGCGGGCGCCGGGCCGGTGTTGAGCTTCGCGGGTGTGCCGTGATCGCCGTCATCCGAGTTCTCGGTCAGCGAGCCGATCGTCATGAACAGCAGATCGTCGGCGGTCAGATCGACCCGCTTCGACTCGCCGGCTTCGATGATGTGGATGCTGGTTGCCTGCTTCTCTGGCGAATCCTGCGAGATCTCGAAGTCGACGTCGGTGACCACCGTGTCGTAGCGGAAGACGACGCCGCGCTCGCGCAGCCAGGTGACCAGCGGCAGGACGAGGGACTCGTACTGGTTGAATCTCGTGAACTTCAGCGTCGAGAAGTCGGGCAACCCGTGGATCTGGTGGATGAACCGGTGCAGGTAGAGCTTCATCTCGAGGGCCGCGTGCCACTCCTCGAACGCGAACATGGTGCGCCAATACAGCCAGAAGTTGCTCTCGAGAAACTCTTGCGAGAACACCTCGCCCGCTTGGAGAGGCCGAACTTGAAGTCGGTGCCGCCGTCCTCGCCCTGGTTCTTCGTGGTGCGGCGCAGGGTGTAGTTGGGGTCGTCGCAGTTGAGCCAGAAGAACTCGTCGAGCACGCTGGCATCCTCGATCTCCAGCGAGGGGATCGAGCGGAACAGGTCCCAGAGGCACTCGAAGTTGCTCTCCATCTCGCGGCCCCCGCGAATCACGAAGCCCTTCTCCGGGACATCCAGCCCATCGAGCGCGCCGCCGGGGATGGCTTGCTGCTCGAAGATCGTGATGCGCGAGCCATCCATGTGCCCGTCACGGATGAGAAACGCTGCGCCGGCGAGGGCGGCGAGGCCTGAACCGACGAACCAGGCGCGATTCTCGTCGACGCCGGCGGGCTTGCGGGGCCGGGCGAACGCCTCATAGTTGCCACTCGTGTATCGCATGCTCACCCTTTCGTGGATCCGGTGCGTGTCGCGCGACGCTAGCCGAAGATCATCGGCATGTCATCCTCATCGTCGCCCCCGAAATCGAAATCCACCATGACCGGCACGTGATCGCTGGGAATTTCACCCTTGCGCTCGTCGCGGTGAATGGATGCCCCGGCCACCGCCTCCGCCAGGGCGCGGGTGCCGAGCACGAAGTCGATGCGCATGCCCTCGTTGCGTGGAAAGCGAAGCTGCTTGTAGTCCCAGAAGGTGAACCCGCTCGGCACGAGCGGGCGCACGAGGTCGCTGACGCCGGCGGCGAGCAGGTTCTGGAACGCCTCACGCTCGGCGGGCGAGATGTGGGTCGAGACGCCCGGCACGAAGCTCGGGTCGCCCATGTCTTCGTCGCCCGGCGCGATGTTGAAATCGCCGGTCAGCGCCATCGCCAGCTCGGGATCCCGGGCCAGTTCCTCGCGGGTGTGCTCGGTGAGGGCACGGAGCCAGTCCAGCTTGTAGCGGTAGTGCGGGTCATCGAGGGCGCGCCCGTTGGGGGTGTAGAGGCTCCACACCCGCACGCCGTCGATGAGGGCGCTGATCGCGCGCGCCTCGAGGGGCTGGTCCGGGCCCTCCATGCCCTTCTGGAACCCGGGCATCCCCGTGAACGACGTCTGCACGTCCGCCATGGGGAGCCGGCTCGCGATGGCCACGCCGTTCCACTGGTTCAGACCGTGGGCGGCGACCTCGTAGCCGGCGTCTTCGAACGCCTGCAGCGGAAACTGCTCGGGCTTGCACTTGATCTCCTGCATCGCGAGCACATCGACGTCGTTGCGCACCATCCAATCGACGGTGCGCACGACGCGCGCGCGGATCGAGTTCACATTCCAGGTGGCCAGGCGCATGGTTCTAGCCTATGGCGCGATCGCGCGTGGCCGCGGAGTGGCAAACCCTAGACTTGCCTCATGACGAGTGTGACGACCCCCGAGGTGCAAGCCGACCGCCAGCAGCTGATCGAGCTCATCAAAGACGAGGCCGTCTTCCACGGCGACTTCGTGCTCTCCAGCGGCAAGCAGGCCAAGTACTACGTCGACATGCGCAAGCTCACGCTGGACCACCGCGCCGCGCCGCTCGTCGGCCGCGTCATGCTCGACCTGATCAAAGATATTCCCGGGATCGCATCTGTCGGCGGCCTGACCCTCGGCGCCGACCCGATCGCCAACGCGATCCTGCACCAGGGTGTCGCGGCCGGTCGTCCCTACGATGCCTTCGTCGTGCGCAAGGAACCCAAGGACCACGGCCGCGGACGCCAGATCGAGGGTGCGGATGTCGCGGGCAAGCGCGTCGTCGTGGTCGAAGACACGTCCACCACGGGGCAGTCGGCGCTGAAGGCCGTCGAGGTGCTGCGCGCCGCCGGGGCCGAGGTGGTCGCGGTGGCCGTGATCGTCGACCGCAACACCGGGTCGCGCCAGGCGATCGAGGCCGCGGGCCTCGACTACATCTGGGCGATCGATCTCGACGACCTGGGCCTCGACCCGCAGTAACGCGTTCGGGCTCGCGCAGTAACGCGCTCGGGCTCGCGCCCGGGCTGGCGTCCGGTTCGGGTTCGGGGTGGTGCCCCAAGCGCGCCCGCCGAGAGCGTTCGGTGCTGCGCCCGCCGAGTGCGTTCAGTGCCGTGCCCGGCAGCGCGGCTCGGGCTACCGGGACGTGTCGCCGCCCTGGTTGCCTTTGCCGCCGTTGCCGTCCTTGTTTGGCTTCTCGGCCTTCGCGTCGCCGGACGCGGCCCGCGGCAGCAGCTCGGCCACCGAGCCGAGGATCTCGCTCGGTCGGAAGGGGTACTTCTCGATCTCGGCCTGGTCGCTGATGCCCGTCATCACGAGCACCGTGTGCAATCCCGCCTCGATGCCCGCGACGATGTCGGTGTCCATCCGGTCGCCGATCATGCCCGTGTTGTGGCTGTGCGCGCCGATGCGGTTCAGCGCGGAGCGGAACATCATCGGGTTCGGCTTGCCCACGACATAGGGCTCCATGCCGGTGGCCTTGGTGATCAGCGCCGAGATCGCGCCGGTCGCCGGCAGCGGGCCCTCGGGGGAGGGTCCGGTGGCGTCGGGGTTCGTGGCGATGAAGCGCGCGCCGCCGCCGATCAGGCGGATCGCCTTCGTGATCGCTTCAAACGAGTAATTGCGCGTCTCGCCGACGACCACATAATCGGGCTCCGTCTCGGTCATGATGAACCCGGCCTCGTGCAGGGCCGTGGTCAGGCCCGCCTCGCCGATCACGAACGCGCTGCCGCCCGGCTTCTGGCTGGCGAGGAAGTCGGCGGTGGCCAGCGCGGAGGTCCAGATGGCGCGCTCGGGCACCTTGAGGCCCGATTGGCGCAGCCGCGCGCTGAGGTCACGCGGCGTGAAGATCGAGTTGTTCGTCAGCACGAGAAATGGGGTGCCGGTGGCCTCCCAATGGCCAAGCAGCTCGGCCGCGCCGGGAATGGGCTGGTTCTCGTGCACCAGCACGCCATCCATGTCGGTCAGCCAGCATTCGATCGCGTCTCGACGTTGCATGCCCTCAGCCTACGCGCCGGGTGCGGGGCCCGGTCCCGCCCAGGTGCACGGGGGGTGGCCAGCGGGTGGCGGCTTGGTTGCCGGCAGGTGACCGTTGCGTGCGCGGCTGCTGTTGCGGCTGCTGTTGCGGTCGCAGTTGCCGTGGCAGTTGTGGTTGCTGTTGCTGTTGCTGTTGCAGGGCAGCACAGCCGTGGTTCAGGATGCCGGTGCGGCGCTCAGCCAGATCGTCTCGCTCGCGGCGCCGGGCAGTGGCAGCTCGGTGCCGCCGCGGCGGAGGGTGACGGCATCCGCCACTCGTGTGAGCACCGTGACCGCATCGCCGACGCGCAGCCCCGACTCGTCGATGGCGCGCAGCAGCGCGGGGTCGCGGTCGCTGACGCGGATCACCCGGCCCTCGTGGCCCTCGGGGGCATCGGCCAACAGCACGAAGGGCTCGCGTGCGACCGAACCGTCGGCGGCGGGGATCGCGTCGCCGTGGGGGTCGTGGCGCGGCCGACCCAGCTGCGCGTCGATGGCATCGAGGAGGCGATCCGAGAGGGCGTGCTCGAGCACCTCGGCCTCGTCGTGCACCTCGTCCCAGCTGTATGCGTGCTCGCGCACGAGCCAGGTCTCGATGATCCGGTGGCGGCGCAGCACCTGCAGCGCGCGGGCCTCGCCCTCGGTGGTCAGCCGCACGGCACCGTAGGGCACGTGCGAGACGAGCCCGGCTGCCGCCAGCTTCTTCACCATCTCGGTGACCGAGGAGGGCGCGACGCCGAGCGCGTCGGCCAGCACCTTGGGCGTGATCGGCTGGTCCTGCCACTCGGTGTGCTGATAGACGGCCTTCAGATAATCTTCGACCGCGGGGCTGGTGGGGGGCACCCGTCAAGGCTACCCGGCGGTAGGCGCAGGCGTGCCTATCCGCCGCCGATCACGAGCCACAGCAGCACGCCGTTCAGCGCGATGAGAAACATGGATGCTGCGACCCCCGCGGCGGTCGTGACCCAGTGGTTGCGCCACGCGCCCAGCACCTCGGTGCGCGCGGTGACCGAGACCAGCGGGATCAGTGCGAACGGGATCCCGAACGAGAGCACCACTTGGCTGAGCACGAGCGCGAGCGTCGGATCGATCCCGAGCCCCAGCACCACCAGCGCGGGGATCAGGGTGACCAGCCGCCGGAGCAGGAGGGGAACGCGCAGGTGCAGGAGGCCGTGCATGATCTCGGCGCCGGCGTACGCCCCCACCGACGTCGAGGCGAGCCCCGAGGCGAGCAGCCCGACCGCGAAGAGCGTCGCGACGATCGGGCCGAGCGCAGCATGGAGCGCGGCGTACGCGCCCTCGAGTGAATCGGTGCCCGCGACCCCGGAGAGATTCACGGCCGCGAGCAGCAGGATGCACAGGTTCACCGTGCCGGCGATCGCCATCGCGATCGACACGTCCCAGCGGGTGGCGCGCAGCAGGCGCGCGGTGCCGATGCCGCGCAGCTCGGCCAGGTCACCGGCCGGGGCGGCGCGTCGCGCCTGAGCCTGAGTCTGTGCCTGTCCCCGTGCCCGCGTCGGTGTCGGTGTCGGTGTGCTGGGCGCCAGCGCTCCGGTCGCCGGTTCGGGCGCTGCTTCCGCCGGCCCTGCGTGGGCCAGCGCCTCCCCCGTGCGCGGCGCGAAGCGATCGCGCGCGAGCGCGGAGTGTGCATATATCGCATGCGGCATGATCGTCGCACCGAGGATGGAGGCCGCGAGCAGCACCGAACCCGTGTCTTCGAAGCGGGGCACGAGGCCGCCGATGACGCCGCCGGGATCGGGCGGTGCGATGAACACGCCCACCGTGAAGCCGATCGTGATGATCGCGAGCAGCCCGATCACGACGGTCTCGAAGGTGCGGGGCCCGCGCCGCGTCTGCAGCATGAGCAGCAGGAGGGAGACGACGCCGGTGATCACGCCGCCCCAGATCAGCGGCACACCGAACAGGAGGTTGAGGGCGACCGCCCCGCCGATCACCTCGGCGAGGTCGGTGGCCATCGCCACGAGCTCGGCCTGCACCCAGTAGGCCCGCCGCGCCCAGCGACGTGCGATGCGCTGCCCAAGGATCTCGGGCAGGCTCTGCCCGGTCACGACCCCGAGCTTGGCCGAGAGGTACTGGATCAGCCAGGCCATCACGTTGCCGAGCACGACGATCCACACGAGCAGATATCCGTACTGGGCGCCCGCGGTCATGTTGCTCGCCACGTTGCCCGGGTCGAGATACGCGACGCCCGCGACCAGGGCGGGCCCGATCAGCCAGGCGACGCGGGGGGTGGAGACCGCGGCCCCGGGCGCTCGCCGGGTTCGCGGCAGCAGGGAAGATTTAGGCATGCCGAAATCATAGCAATCTTTCGGTGTGCCGAAACCAGGCAAGCCGAATGCGGCGCCGTCGCGCGCGGACTACCCTTGCGGGGTGGACCAGACAGCCGACGCAGCCCAGCCAGCCCAGCCAGCCGAGCCCGCAGCGACCCCGGAGCACACCACGCACGGCGTCGGCCCGTGGCCGGGCGGCGAGGCCGAGTGGCCCGCGGAGCCGTGGTTCGACCCCGAGCTGCTCGCCGCCGGCGACACCCGCAACGTCATCGACCGCTACCGCTACTGGCGCATGGACGCGATCGTCGCCGACCTCGACACCAAGCGGCATCCCTTCCACGTCGCCATCGAGAACTGGCAGCACGACATGAACATCGGCTCGATCGTGCGCAGCGCCAACGCGTTCCTCGCCGACACCGTGCACATCATCGGCCGCCGCCGCTGGAACAAGCGCGGCGCCATGGTCACCGACCGCTACCAGCACGTCGTGCACCACGAGGACGTCGCCGCCTTCACCGCGTGGGCCCAGGGCGAGGGCGTGCCGATCGTCGCGGTCGACAACGTCCGGGGCGCGGTGCCGGTGGATGCCGCGACCCTGCCGGAGCGCTGCGTGCTGCTGTTCGGCCAGGAGGGCCCGGGGCTGAGCGCGGAGGCCGTCGCCGCGGCATCCGGCATCGTCGAGATCACGCAGTACGGATCGACCCGCTCGATCAACGCCTCGGCCGCGGCCGCGGTCGTGATGTACGAGTGGTGCCGCCGCTACGCGGGCGCGCACGCCTGAGCCGGACCGAGCGCAGGGTCAGCACTGCCGGAGCGACGTCCACGCTCGCGACCAGATCCGAAGACGACAAAACCGCGCGTCCCGCCCGAGGGCGGGGCCGCGCGGCTTCGTCGATGGCTGCTTCGACGGTGGCTGCTTAGTCGGTGCCGCTGTCGAAGGCCGAGGCCTCGTTGGCGGCGTCGAGGGCGCCGGCTGCGGCATCCATCGGCGTGCCCGAATCGAGGATCTCGTCGGCGCCGCCTGCGGTGACCTTGCCGACGAGCTCGCCCGTGGCGCCGCCGATCATGCCCATGGCCGCGTACTGCTCGAGGCGCGAGCGCGAGTCGGCGATGTCGAGGTTGCGCATGGTGAGCTGGCCGATGCGGTCGGTCGGGCCGAATGCGGCGTCGCCGACGCGCTCCATCGAGAGCTTCTCGGCGGCGTACGAGAGGGTGGGGCCGGTGGTGTCGAGGATCGTGTAGTCCTCGCCGCGGCGCAGGCGCAGCGTGACCGTGCCCGTGATGGTGGATCCGACCCACTTCTGGATCGACTCACGCAGCATCAGCGACTGCGGCTCGAGCCAGCGGCCCTCGTACATGAGGCGGCCGAGGCGGCGCCCCTGCTCGTGGTAGGTCGCGAGGGTGTCTTCGTTCAGGATGCCGTTGACCAGGCGCTCGTACGCGGTGAACAGCAGCGCCATGCCCGGCGCCTCGTAGATGCCGCGGCTCTTCGCCTCGATGATGCGGTTTTCGATCTGGTCGCTCATCCCGAGGCCGTGGCGCCCACCGATGCGGTTGGCTTCGAGCACGAGCGCGACCGGGTCGGTGTACTCCACGCCGTTCAGGGCCACGGGGCGGCCCGCGTCGAACGTGACGGTGACGTCTTCCGTGTCGATCCGCACCGCGGGGTCCCAGAAGCGCACGCCCATGATCGGCTCGACGATCTCGAGCGAGACGTCGAGGTCTTCGAGGGTCTTCGCCTCGTGGGTGGCGCCCCAGATGTTCGCGTCGGTCGAGTACGCCTTCTCGGCGGAGTCGCGGTAGGGGAAGCCGTGGTCGAGGAGCCACTCGCTCATCTCCTGGCGGCCGCCGAGCTCGCTGACGAAGTCGGCGTCGAGCCACGGCTTGTAGATGCGAAGCGCCGGGTTGGCGAGCAGGCCGTAGCGGTAGAACCGCTCGATGTCGTTGCCCTTGTAGGTCGAGCCGTCGCCCCAGATGTCGACGCCGTCTTCTTTCATGGCGCGCACGAGCATGGTGCCGGTGACGGCGCGGCCGAGCGGGGTGGTGTTGAAGTAGGTGCGACCGCCCGAGCGGATGTGGAAGGCGCCGCAGGCGAGGGCGACGAGGCCCTCCTCAACCAGGGGCGTCTTGCAATCGATCAGGCGCGAGAGCTCGGCGCCGTACTCGAGCGCGCGACCGGGGATCGCATCGATGTCGTCCTCGTCAGGCTGGCCGAGATCACCGGTGTAGGTGCAGGGCACGGCGCCCTTGTCGCGCATCCACGCGACGGCGACGGAGGTGTCAAGGCCCCCGGAGAAAGCGATGCCGACGCGTTCGCCGACGGGCAGAGATGTGAGGACCTTTGACATGCCCTCCAGCTTAGTGCCGCGGCATCCGCTCGTGAGTTCGATGCCGGATGGCGGCGGGACGGCTACCGTTGAGGGTGCGCAGCGCCAGATTTGCGCCGCCCGCGGTGCCCGCGCCGGGGCCCACGACGTCCACCCCCATACAGGGAGCACCATGTTCGCAACAGCCGCATCCATCCTCGCGCAGGCCGTCGACGACACCGCGGCGGGCGGCTTCAACCCCCTGCCGACGATCATCGCCGTCACCGTCGCCGTCGTGATCATCGCCGCCGGCGCGATCTACGTGTTGATGGCGCGCGAGCGCGCTCGTCGCGACCACCTGCGTGATGCGCAGCGCTCGCAGCAGCGTGCGCGCCAGCGCGAGCAGGACGGCCGCCCCGAGTAGCGGGCTCAGCGCGCAGGGGCTCAGCGCGCAGGGGCGCAGTGCAGAGACGCAGCGCAGGCGCTCAGCGCGCGGGGCTCAGCGCAGAGATTCAGTGCAGGCGCTCAGCGCAGGCGCTCAGCGCCCGAGCAGCGCCGTGACCCCGGCGACGAGCTCATCCATCAGCTCGCCGGCGCCCTGCTCGCGCGCCAGCCCCGCGGCCTGCCCCGCCCAGAGCGAGAGCAGCTCCGGGTCATCGCGCTCGCCGGCCAGGGCACGAAATTGTGCGGTCAGCCAGTTCTGCACCGGGAACGGCGCCGGATCGGTGATCTGCGCGAAGGCGCGGTTGGGGATGCCGCGTGCCAGCCGGCCGCTCATGGCCCGGGTCAGCTCGGTGTGCCGTGCCCGCGCGCTGTGCAGCACGGCCCGGTAGGCGGGCGCGATGCCCGATTCGCGGGTGGCGAGAAATGCGGTGCCGAGCATCGCACCGGAGGCGCCCAGCATGAGCGCCGCGGCGACCCCGCGCGCATCGCCGATCCCGCCGGCGGCGATCACCGGCACGTCGACGGCGTCGACGAGCTGCGGGACGAGTGCCATGGTCCCGACGAGCGAGTGTTCGGCCGGACGCAGAAACGAGACGCGGTGCCCGCCGGCCTCCATGCCGCTGGCCACGACGGCATCGACGCCCGCCTCGGCAATGGCGACCCCCTCCTCGACCGTGGTGGCGGTGGCGATCACGCGGATGCCGCGAACCCGGCACCGCTCGATGAGCGCGGCGTCCGGCACGCCGTAGACGAGGCTGAGTGCGGCGGGCGCCGCCGCGAGCACCGCATCGAGCTGCGCATCGAAGTCGGGCAGGAAGGCGGCGGGCGGGGCATCGGGAACCGGCGCTCCGACCGCGTCGAACAGCGGGCGCAGGCGTTCGGCTGCCGCGCGGAAGGCGGCGCCATCCGGATCCGGGGCGCCCTCGCCGGGGTCGACGTGCGGCAGCCACAGGTTGAGTGCGAACGGGCGGTCACTGGCGGCGCGCAGTGCGCGCGCGGTGTCGAGGATGCGCGCGGCAGAGTAGCCATACAGCCCGTACGAGCCGAGCCCGCCGGCGTTGCTGACGGCGGCGGTCAGGGCCACGCTGGACGCCCCACCGAACGCGCCCAGCACGATCGGCACCTCGATGCCCAGGGCTCGAGTGAGCGTGGTGTTCGTCCAGGCGGGGGCGTGCATGCCCTCATCGTTGCAGGACGCGCGCGCGGCGGGAAGGGCGGTGCTCGCTGCCGGGAGCATGACGCCGGGAGTATGACGCCGCAGGCCGGGGCGCATCCTAACATACCGCCGAATGTGATGAATCTGCATAGGATGACCGAGGCTTTGCCTGTCTTCGGGGTGCGCGGAGCCGTTGCCAAGGGGGATGCATGAGAAAACGGACGTTTGCCGCGCTTACGGCGATCATGGCTATCGTGCTCGGGGGGCTGGTCGCGCCGACTGCGGCGCTGGCCGACAACCACGAGGCCGCGCTCAACCTCAGCAAGTCGGTCGTCGGCACGCAGACGCAGTTCGCGCCCGGTGACCGCTTCGACTACGAGATCCAGGTCGGCTGCTCCTCGCCCACGACCCCCGGCTGTGTCGACGCGTTCCTCGTCGACACGCTGCCGGCCCCGCTCGTGCTCGATCCCGCGATGACAAACCCCGTCGTCGCCTCGATCGCGGGCGGCGGCAACGCGAACATTTCGACCTCCACCGATGCGAATGGGCGCGAGACGATCCGCGTCGAGCCCGAGCAGGCGTTCGCGACCGGCACCGGTCTCAAGGCCGGTGACAGCATGCTCGTCACCGTCAGCGTCTTCGTCCCCACGACCACCAGCGGCGAGTTCAACGGCGCCACCGTCACGAACACCGCCGTCGTCGATGCGAGCAACGCCGACGAGGTGCCCGCGAGCGCCGATGTGACGCTCGCCGTGCAGACCACGCTGGCGCCCTCGCTGACCAAGACGGTCGCACCGACATCGACCCTCCCGGCGGTCCCCGGCCGCGCGATCGACTGGACCCTGACCCCGGGCAACGCCTCGAATCAGAGCGTCGACACCATCGTCGTCCAAGACCCGGCGACCCCGCCGCTCGCGAGCCTCGGCTACCTCGACATCACGGGCATCGAAGTCGTCGCCCCGGCGGGAGCGACCGACACGCGCATCGAGTACTACATCGACTCGGCCTGGACCACCACGCTCCTGGGCGACGCCGACGGCGTCCGTGTGACCTTCACCGGCGCCTTCGCGCCCGGCGCGTCAGGCACCGTCGTCGTGCGCTCCGAGACCAACGACAAGGTCACCGAGATCGCGAAGGATGCGCAGGTCGCGATCACGAACGACGCCCTCACGACCGTCAGCAAGAACGGCACCTCGAGCGCGCCGGTGAAGGCCGATGCCTCGGTGACGGTCGCGAACCAGGACCCCGACGTCACGGTCACGAAGCGTTTTGACCGCTCGGACCTCGTCAGCGGGCAGTCCACCATCGCGAACATCCTCGCCACGGTCGTCGCGCAGAACGTCAAGGAGCTGCGGCTCACCGAGCCCTCGGCCGGCCAGCCGAACTTCACCGCGCAGGGACTGCGCTTCGACGGCTTCGGCGACGAGCTCGAGTGGCCTGAAGGCGCGACGAGCGCCAAGATCGACTACGTCTACGCCGATTGCGCTCCCTCGAGCGCGACGACAACGACCGCGCACACCCTCGGGGCACCGACGCCGAACTGCGTCGTCGAGGGCTTCACGGTCACCTTCCGCGCCGACGGTGATGACATTCCCGCCAGCGCATATGCCGTGCTGCCCCTGAAGGTCACGGCGTTGCCCGTCACGACCACCACGGTGCGCACCGGGACCAACCACGTCGACGTGCGCGTCGAGAACGCCGATGGCGCGAGCGGCACCGACGCGGCCGACGCGAGCGTCACGGTCGCGCCCCTGCTCGTCGACACAGAGGTCTCGAAGGCGATCACGCCGGGCCAAGTCTTCGGCGTCCCGGGCACCGACGCCCGGGTCACCCTCACCGGCAAGGTGCACGACGATTCGACGATCGGATCGGAGAGCCTGATCATCTCCGACCCGGCCGACCCCGCCGCCGCACCCGAGTTCTGGGACGCCTTCGCGCCGACCGCCATCGACAACACCGATATCGCGGTGTGCACCTCGCTCACCGTGCGCTACTGGTCGAAGCAGGATGCCGCGTGGACGACCTTCCCCGGTGCGGAAGCCATCGCGGGACCGGTCGCGAAGTGGGGCCTCGACATCCCGGCGAATCTGCGTGCCGACATCGGCGGCATCCAATATGAGGTGCTGCCCACCTGCGGCGGGCTGCTCCCGCCGGGCTTCGTGATGCACAGCTACATGCAGATCGAGGTCACCGAGCACCACTCCACGCAGGCGACGTACACCAACGTCGCCCAGTCCGCGGTACACAACCCGGACGCGATCGTCCCCGACGCCACCGACGACGCGCAGGATGACATCACCGTCGTCCCGGTCACCGGTGGCGGCGGGCCCGGCGCCGACCTGATCGACAAGGCCTGGCTCGACACGAGCGTGCCGGCGCTGTCGAAGGAGCGCCGCGAGCTGCGTCTCGGCTGGCGCACACAGGGCCTGAACCTCACGAGCGTCGCCATCAGCGACCCCGGTTCCGAGGGGGAGCGCACGAACGTGGGGACCTCCGTCTACGACGCGTTCAACCTCGTCGAGATCCGCCCGGTCACCCCCGCGACCGACCCGCTCATTGTGAACGATCGGGTCACCAAGGTCGAGCTGTACACGGGCGCCGCCGGCGACCCGTGGCAGGACATCACCGCAGCGGCGTGCGCGAACGGCTGCGACGGCCGCTTCGGCGGCTACACGCTGAGCGCGGAGGAGCAGCAGAGCGCCCTCGGCGTGCGGATCACCTTCACCGAGCGCACCGCCGGCGCGGGGGTGGGCAGCTCGTATGAGCATCGCCCCCTCAACCTCGTCTTCGAGCTGCGCGACAAGCCTCGCAGCAACCCGAGCGGCTGGGTGCTCGGCAACCTGCACAGCACCCACACCTACAACACCGGCGAACCCGGCTGGGTGAACAACACCGTCAGCGCGCGCGGCGTGAACGCCGCCACCGGCGTCGACGTCACCTCCCGCGCGAACGATGAGATCCAGATCATCGACAGCCCGCTCAACGTGACGATGACGAAGACCTTCGACCAGGAGCAGCTGGGGATCCCCCAGGTGGGCACCGACCAGGCGGATTTCCCCCTGATCTCCTCCACGATTCGCGCGGTCAACACCTCCGCGACGCGCATCGCGAGCATGGTGATCACCGACCCGGACCCCGCTCAGGCCGCTCCCGTGTTTGACGTGCTGAACCTGTACGCGATCGGGCACATCGGCATCCCCACCGGCCTCACGGCCGACGAGGTGAACGTCAAGCTGACCCGCGCGGGTGGCGGCACGAGCGAGCACGACATCACGCAGGCGCAGGCGCTCACGCCGGCCAGCCTCGCCGATGTCACTGCCATCTCGCTCAGCTTCGCTCGCGCCGACGGGCTCCCGGTGATCGCCGCGGGCGCCGCGGGCGAGCTGCAGCTCACCTGGCAGCTGCGGGCGACACACCGCACAACGGGCGACCCGGTCACGACGCCGCAGATCACCTATACGAACATCGCGAGCACCCAGATCGACAGCCCCGGTCGCGTGCCGTGCGACGCGGACGGCTGCAGTACGGGTTTCACGACGGCGAACGACTCCTTCCAGCTCGTCGAGGCCGAGTACTCGGTCGTCGCCAGCAAGAGCATCGATCCCGCCACCGTCGCCGAAAACGGCTCGAAGCAGTACACGAGCACGCTCGCCGCGCGGCCCGCCGGCAACGCCCGAACCACCCTGCTGCAGGTGACGGATTTCGAGCCGACCTTCTGGAACACGATGGACTACGTGTCGTCGTCGCTGCGCCTGCCGGCGCCGGTGAACCAGGTCAAGATGGATGTCTTGGTCGATGCTGCGGGCGACGTGGAGTATCTCCTCACCCCTGAGGGCAAGCTGCAGGCCACCTGCGACGGCAACCCGGTCGATCCCGCCTCAGCGTGCATCGTGGAGGGCGAGTGGGTGGCCGGCACGAGTGGCAGCACCGTGGCGCTGCCCCTGCCGACGGGCGTCGACCCGGCGACCGTGGTCGGCGTGCGCTACAGCGTGCGCCGCGTCGTCGACGGGCAGGCCGTGCAGTGGGAGCGCCCGCACAACCCGCAGCTCAACTTCAAGTTGCAGACGACCCGGCGCGACACGCTGCGCAGCGACCCCGCCACGGGCGTGTCGACGACGCGACCCGGCCTCGCGCCCAACCCGGGCGAGACCGTCGCGGGCACGATCACCAACGCGCTGCGCGCCAACGGTGTGGCGCAGTTCGGCGCGGGCCAGCAGTTCACCGACCAGGCGGATGTGTCCGCGACGACCCGGGTCACGCATCTGACGAACGCGATCAAGGTGACCAAGACCCGCGGATCGACAAACACGGTCAACCCCGCCGGGCCCGTGAACTTCGTGATGGAGATCACGAACACCGGGCAGTGGGACATGACCGGATTCGCGCTCACCGACCAGATCGGACTCATCGACGGCGTGTCTCCCCTCGTGGAGCCGATGCCGAGCGCGTACGGCTTTGCGATCACTGGCCCGGGTGCGCCCACGGGCAACGCCGGATTCTCGGCGTCGCTGAACACGACGACGGGTGCACTGTCGATCGTGAACGCCGACCCGGCGTTCGTGTTCAAGGCCGGCTGGAAGCTGACGATCAGCGCGCCCCTGCGCTTCCGTCCGGGGCTCTCCCCGGACGAGACGGTGACGAACCGCATCACCGCCACCGCCGACCGCGCGTTCGAGCGCTGCGAGTCGACCACCACCGATCTCGTGCCCAAGGCCGTGACGACTGGTGTCGCCGAGTGCACCGCCGACACCGCGGTCGTGCCGCGCGCGAGCGCCACGGTCGCGATGAAGAAGTGGGTCAAGGGCGACGGCGCGGGCGACCCCGCCACCACCCGCGACGATCTCGGTGTGCTGAACGTCATCGGCGACGGTGACGACTGCAACCCGAGCACCCCGGGGCTCACGAGCGACGGCTTCACCTCCTACCCGTGCGCGCCGATCACTCGGCCCGGCGGCGAGGCGTCGTGGCGACTCGACTTCCAAAACACCGGCAACACCGCGGCCAAGGTGGTCGCGGCGGTCGACGTGCTGCCCGCCCCGGGAGACCGCGGCGTGCTCGTGGGCTCGGCCCGCGGCTCACAGTTCGCGGTGGCGCTGCTCGGCAAGCTGGGCGACAACCTCGACCAACTCACCGATGGTGCCCTCGGTACGGTGCGCGCGTACTACTCGCCGGCCGTACTGAGCGCCTCGTGCAACACGAACGCGGTGCAGGTGCACACGGCGAACGCGACCCCGAACGCGGGCTGCGCGTTCAACTGGGTCGAGTTCACGGCGGCGACGCCCGAGTCCGAGCTCGCGGCGGCACGGAGCATCAAGTTCGTGACCGAGTTCTCGAACCTCGCGGACGCGAAGCCAGGCCCGGGCCTGCAGCCCGGTGAGACCCTCAGCCTCACCTTCAACACCCGCACCCCGTACCTGCTCCCGGCCGAAGGGGCCGATGCGGAGGGCACCCCGGTCGCCTACAACTCGTTCGCGGGCTCATCGCGCACGGTCGCCACGCTCACCCAGCCCGAGCGGGCCGAGCTCGTGCTCGAGCCGCAGCGCGTGGGCATCGCGACGGCGACCGGACAGCTGAATCTGAAGAAGGTCGTCGAGTCGCCGACGTTCAGCGGCAGCATCCAGTTGCCTGCGAGCTACCAGTTCCTCGTCACCTGTGATTCGGGCGGCCAGCGCGCCACGCTCCTGAACGCCGCGGGCGCCGACGCGAGCCGGCCCTCTGTGGCGGGCGATGGCACCGTGCTGCTCTACAACGCGCAGACCGGACCGGTGAACCTGCCCCTGTTCGCGAACTGCAACATCACCGAGCCCAACCCGCCCGCGGGTGTCACGGTGACGACGCCCACGGCCACGGTGGTCGCTGAGCGTGACCTCAGCGAGGACCCGGCGGTGTGGTCGCCGTACATCGGTGCCACCCAGACCGCGAACCTACAGATCACGAACGAGTTCCACGCCGGTGGCTTCTCGGTCAGCAAGGCCGTGGATGCCGGTGGGGCGGTCGATCAGGACGGCACCGCCATCGTGTACGACCAGGAGTTCGACTTCACCGCGAGCTGCATGTACCTCGGGCAGGAGACCATCGCGGTCGCCGACCGGGCGTTCTCACTCGCCGATGACGAGACGAAGCGCTTCGCGGGTCTGCCCACAGGCGCCGAGTGCACGATCACCGAGGTCGATCGCGGGCTGGCCGGCACGACCACGGTGACGATCGTCGAAGACACCGTCACCGAGGTCAGCGGCGGCGTGACCATCGCCGAGTTTGTCATCGGCGATGAGACCGCCGTGACCAGCGTGCTGTTCACGAACGCGATGACCGTCGGATCGCTCGCGATCGACAAGGTCGTCACCGGGGCCGGTGCCGCCGACTTCGGGCAGGGCCCGTTCACGATGCACGTGGTGTGCACGCTCGAAACCGCGGCGCCCAACACGGTCTACGACGGCGAGCTGATTCTCGGCGGCAGCGAGCCGCTGACGAAGCAGATCGCCAACCTGCCCACCGGCGCCGAGTGCGTGGTCACCGAGACCGATGCCGCCGGCGCGCAGGACGTCGCCATCGCGCCGTCGCCTGCGGTGATCGGGGTCGCGAACGTGGTGACCGTCACGGTGACGAACACGTTCACGATCGGCTCGCTGCAGATTGAGAAGCGCATCGAGGGCCCCGGCGCGGCGCTGTACGGTGCCGGTCCGTTCGAGGTCACCCTGGAGTGCGTCTTGGGCGGCAGCGCCGTCACGATCCCCGGTGGCGCGAGCCGCGTGCTCGACGCACAGGGCGGCTACACCGCGCGCTACGACTCGCTGCCCGTCGGCGCGGTCTGTGGCATCGAGGAGACCGAGACCGGCGGCGCGAGCGCGGTCGCGATCCAGGACGACGCGGGCAACCCGATCACCGAGGTCACCATCACCGCGGCGGTCACGCCGACCGAGGTCGTGCTGGTGAACACCTTCGACCTCGGCGCCATCGAGGTCTCGAAGCTCGTCTCGGGCGACCCGACGGGCGATCACGCGCAGCGCGTGTTCGAGATCGAGCTGCGCTGTGAGCTGGGCGGCAACGCGATCGCGATCCCCGGCGGCGAGACCCGCGCGCTCACCGTCGCAGACGGCGTGCTCTACACCGATCTGCCGATCGGCGCCGAGTGCACCCTCGTCGAGACCGACAACGGCGGCGCCGTGCGCACCACGATGACCCCCGCGAATGGTGCCGACGACTCGACCGCCCGCGTGATCGTCACGGCCGGGGCCGCGGCATCCATCACCGTCGAGAACACGTACGAGGTCGGGCTCCCGCTCACCGGTGGCGAGCGGGCGATGTGGATGCTGCCGCTCGGCGCGCTGCTGCTGGCCGGTGGTGCCGGGTTCGTGCTCGTGAGCGCGATCCGTCGCCGTCGCACGGCCGAGTAGTCGCCGCTCGCGCCTGATCGCGAAACGGCCCGCACCGCTTCACCGGCGGTGCGGGCCGTTTCGCGTGTGCCGGTAGACTGGGAGGCGGCCGTTCGAGCCGTACGGCGCCATTCGGGCGTTCGTTCCTCAGGGGGTACATCCAATGCCAGGAATCGTGATCGTTGGCGTCCAGTGGGGCGACGAGGGCAAGGGCAAGGCGACAGACCTGCTCGGCAGTCGTATCGACTGGGTCGTCAAGTTCAACGGCGGCAACAACGCGGGGCACACCGTCGTCATCGGCGACGAGAAGTACGCGCTGCACCTGCTGCCCTCGGGCATCCTCACGCCTGGCGTGACGCCGGTGATCGGCAACGGCGTGGTCGTCGACCTGGAGGTGCTGTTCCACGAGATCGAGGCGCTGAACGCCCGCGGTCTCGACACGTCCAACCTCAAGGTCAGCGCCAACGCGCATGTGATCACGCAGTACCACCGCACCCTCGACAAAGTCACCGAGCGCTTCCTCGGCAAGCGCATGATCGGCACCACCGGGCGCGGCATCGGCCCGGCATACGCCGACAAGATCAACCGCGTCGGCATCCGCATGCAGGACCTCTTCGACGAGAACATCCTGCGCCAGAAGGTCGAGGGTGCCCTCGATCAGAAGAACCACCTGCTGGTGAAGGTCTTCAACCGCCGCGCGATCGCCGTCGACGAGATCGTCGACGATCTGCTCTCGTACGCCGAGCGGCTGCGCCCGATGGTCGCCGACACAGGGCTCCTGCTGAGCGAGGCGATGGATCGCGGCGAGACCGTGCTGTTCGAGGGCGGGCAGGCCACCATGCTCGACATCGACCACGGCACCTACCCGTTCGTGACCTCCTCCTCGGCGACCGCCGGCGGCGCGGCGACCGGCTCGGGCGTCGCCCCCAACAAGCTCGACCGCATCGTCGGCATCGTCAAGGCGTACACGACGCGCGTCGGCTCGGGCCCGTTCCCGACCGAGCTGTTCGACGCCTCCGGTGAGTTCCTCCGCTCGCGCGGCTTCGAGTTCGGCACCACCACCGGGCGCCCGCGCCGCGTCGGCTGGTACGACGCGCCGATCACCCGCTACGCCACCCGGATCAACGGGCTGACCGACATCGTGCTCACAAAACTCGACATCCTCACCGGCCTCGCGACGATCCCGGTCTGCGTCGCCTATGACGTCGACGGCGTGCGGTTCGACGAGGTGCCGGTGAATCAGAGCGACTTCCACCACGCCGTGCCGATCTACGAAGAGTTCCCGGGCTGGCAGGAAGACATCACGGGGGTGCGCCGCTTCGAGGACCTCCCGATCCGGGCGCAGGAGTATGTGCTCGCCCTGGAGGCGATGAGCGGCAGCCGCATCTCGGTGATCGGCGTCGGCGCCGACCGCGAGGCGGTCATCGTGCGCCACGACCTCGTCGACTGATGCTGTTCTGGGTCGGCGGCTACGGTGCCGACCTGTCGGAGATGGGCGGCCGGAGCGAGGGCATCGGCACGCTGACGGCAGGGGCGATGGATGCCGCGTGGGCATCCGGATCGCTCTCGTACGGGCGACTCGCCACGCGCAATCCGTCGCCCTCGCCGTCGTGGCTCGCCGCGCACCCGAGCCTCGATGTCGTCTACGCCGCCCATGAGGGGGCCGGCGCGATCGCAGCCTACGAGCGGGTCGGGGAGCGCCGGCTGCGCCCCCTCTGCCGTTCGCTGCGCGTGGGCGAGAGCCCGTGCCACATCGCGGTCGCCCAAGATGGCGCCTATCTCGTCGTCAGCTGTTACGGCGATGGGCGCGTGGTGCGGGTCTCGCTCGGCGCGCACGGTGAGCTGGGGGCCGCACTCGTGGTCACCCCGGAGCGCATCCGCGACCCGCATGGACCCGACGCGCCGCCCGAAGAGCGCGACGAGTTCACGCTCGCCGGGCTGCGCGATCTTCGCGCCATGGCCGCGGCGCTCGGCGAAGATGCGCGCGCCGATGCCGAAGCGGCGGCGGAACGCGCGCGTGATGGTGCGCCCACCGACGCGCCGGTGCCTGCCTCGCACCGCGCGGGCGCACCCGTACCTGGCCCCACCGCCGCACCAGCGCTCGCGGCCGGCGTGGAGGGCGCGCACGCACCCGGCGATGCCGCCCCACCGCGGGCCTCGCATGCGCACGCCGCCGCCTTCCTGCCCGATGGCCGGATCGCGACCACCGACCTGGGCTTTGACGCGGTGCGCATCTGGCGCGCAGGGCCGGGCACGCTGGTGGCGGACCACGTCGTCGCGCTGCCGCGTGGCAGCGGGCCGCGCCACATGGTCGTCCATCCGAGCGGCCACCTGCACGTGGTCACCGAGTACTCCTGCGAGGTGTTCACGCTCGCCCCGCGCGCGGATGGGCGCTGGGGTGTGGTCGCCGGGGTGCCCGTCTCGCCGGATGTGCGCATCGGCGTCGACTTCCCGTCCGAGCTCAGCGCCGGTCGCCGGGGGGAGTTCCTCTACGGCGGGGTGCGCGGCAGCGATGCGATCGCGACGCTCCGGGTGCGCGGTGCCGGCGAACGTGTCGAAGCGATCGGCCTGGAGGAGAGCGGCGGCCAGTGGCCCCGCCACCACCTCGTCGCACACGACACCCTGCTCGTTGCCAACCAGCGCTCGGGCGAGATCACCTCACTGCCGATCTCGGAGCGCACGGGCGTGCCCGGCCGCGTGCGCCACCGCACGGAAGCCGGCTCGCCGTCGTGCATCCTGCCCGCGCGGACAGCGGGACTCAGCCCGGCGTGAGCTTGGCGTCCTGCTTCGGGATGAAGACCTGCTTCACGAGCAGCAGGATCGATGCGGTCACGGGGATCGCCACCAACGCGCCGACCAGCCCGAGCAGCGTGCCACCGACGAGGGCGCCGATCACCACGAGCGAACCCGGAATCGAGATCGTCTTGTTCATCACCTTCGGCGTGAGGAAGTATGCCTCGAGCTGCATGTAGGCCAGGTACACCAGGGCGAAGATGAGCGCGAGCAGCGGGCTCGTGAACAGCGCGACGCTGCTCGCGAGCGCCCAGTAGAGCACCGAACCGATGAGCGGGATCAGGGTGATCAAGAACGCGAGCAGTGCCATCAGTGCGGGGAACGGCAGGCCGAGGAAGAAGTGCAGGAAGAAGGCGAGTACCGAGTTGCACGCGGCCAGGATGACCATGCCGATCAGGTAGCCGCCGACGGAGTCGGTGATCTGGTCGGTGAGCCCGGAGACCTGCGCGCGCGAGTGGGCGGGCACCAGGCGGTAGAAGGCCCGCTTCATCGTGCCGAGCGAGGCGAGGAAGTAGAGCGTGAGCACGACGACGATGAACGAGCCCGAGACTGCCCCGACGACGCCCGCACCGAACTGCAGCGCCCCGCCCCCGATCGCCAGCAGGTTCGAGGGGTTCGAGATGAACGACTTGGCCTGGTCGACGAGGTCGGCGAGATTCGCACCGAAGGTCGCGGTGACGCTCTTGAAGAAGTCGGATTGTTGAAACTCGGTCAGCGCGGTTGGAATGGACGACGCGAATTGCACGACCTGTTGGATCACCGGGGGCAGGATGATCAGCACCACGCCGGTCATCACCACCAAGAACCCGGTGAAGACGATGAGGATGCCCCAGCCGCGCGCGATGTTGTGGCGCTCAAGGCGGCGCACGATCGGGTCGAGCCCCAGCGCGACGAACAGCGCGAGGACGATGTAGATCAGCACCGTCGACAGCGAGCGCAGCGCGATGCCGAGCAGAATGGCGGCGAGGACTCCCAGGGTCACGACGAATCCCGTGGCGAAGGGATGCGCGAACCGGGTTGCCACCTCGCGTCCCCCCGCGGGGTTCGCGCCGTGCACGTGCGGCGTCGCGTCGCGGATCGGATCGGCGAGTGGGGATGCTGCACGCTGCTGCTTGCGGGATGCGCGGAGGCTCATGGTCACACTCTATTGCCATCGCATCACGCCGCCATCGCGCGCGATAGTCTCGTGGTGATCTTGCGTGCGATGGAGGGACCCACACATGGCTGAAGCGAACGAGACGCCCCAGGAGCAGTTGCTGCGCCTGCGCGCGAGCATCGACAACATCGATGCCGCGCTTGTCTACATGCTCGCCGAACGTTTTCGCTGCACCAAGCAGGTCGGTCAGCTCAAAGCGGTCAACGACATGCCGCCCAGCGATCCCGCGCGCGAGGCTCGTCAGACGGAGCGGCTGCGGGCGCTCGCGATCGACGCCGACCTCGACCCGGACTTCGCGGAGAAGTGGTTGAACTTCGTCGTCGCCGAGGTCATCCACCACCACGTGCGCATCGCCAGCGAGCGCTGAGTCGGTGCCGGCCCGGGATTCGGGCCGATCCGGCATGCATGCTACCGTCGATGAAGGCCTTCCGGGGCCACACGACCAGTCCGCGCTCGATGTTCGCCGCCCCGCCGGGGCGAACACCGAACGTATGGTGCATGGAATATCGCTGAAGACCCGATGTGTTCAGCTGGAGCACACGCCGCCAGTCGGCGAGTGCCGATAGCCATAACCCGGGCGTGACCGATGCAGCCAGATGCAACGGGCTGCCGAGGTATCCAGCAGTGCCAACCGAACACGCACTCGAGGCCAGAAACCTGTTCAAGGTGTTCGGCCGCAACCCAAAACAGGCCATCGCGAGGCTGCGAGCCGGACAGTCACGGGCGGACGTTGCCGATGCCGGCACCGCGGCAGTGATCGACGCGAGCTTCACGGTCGAGCGTGGCGAGATCTTCGTGATCATGGGGCTCTCCGGGTCGGGAAAATCCACCATCATCCGCATGCTCAACGGCCTGCTCGCGCCGAGTGCGGGCGAGGTCATCGTGGGGGGCCAGAACGTCACGGCGGCCTCGGCGACCGAGCTGCGCGCGATTCGCCGGACCTCCATCTCCATGGTCTTCCAGCACTTCGCCCTGCTGCCCCACCGGACGGTCATCGACAACGCGGCCTACGCCCTCGAGATTCAGGGGGTGGCCAAGGCGGAGCGCTTCGAGCGCGCACGAGCGGTCCTCGAGAAGGTCGGGCTCGGCGACCGGCCCGATGCCTTCCCCGATGAGCTCTCCGGCGGTATGCGCCAGCGGGTCGGCCTTGCCCGCGCGCTGACCGCAGGCACCGATATCCTGCTCATGGACGAGGCCTTCTCGGCGCTCGATCCCTTGATTCGTCGCGAGATGCAGGAGCAGCTGGTCGAGCTGCAGCAGGAGCTCGGCCGGACGATCGTGTTCATCACCCACGACCTGAACGAGGCGATGTTTCTCGGCGATCGCATCGCCGTGATGCGGGATGGCCGCATCGTGCAGCTGGGTACGCCGGAGGAGATCCTCACCGACCCGGCCAACGACTACGTCGCCCAGTTCGTGCAGGACGTGGACCGGGCCCGCGTGCTCACCGCGAGCGCGGTGATGGAGCCGCCGGCGTTGACGACCCCGCTGAGTGCAGGTGTGCGCGGCGCGCTTCGTGCCCTGCGCGAAATGCAGGCCAGCAACGTGTTCGCCATCGAGAACCGCCGGCTTGTCGGGGTGGTCAGCGACCGCGCGGTGATCCGCGCGGTGAAGGCGGGCCAGAGCGATCTTCGCAGCATCATCGACCCCGCAGTGCTGACCGTCGGTCCGGATGATCTGCTCACCGACATCGTGGAGCGGGCGGTGGAGACCCCCGTGCCGCTGGCGGTCGTCGACGCGCAGCGCCGCCTGATCGGCGTCATCCCGCGCGTCACACTGCTCGCTGCCCTCGGCAACGTGCCCGCGACGACGCGCGAGATCGCCGTCATCCAGAGCCCCCTCGAGATGGTGGCCGAGTTCACGTCGCTCGTGGATGCCCCGCCCGCGACGCCTGGCGGAGGTGCATCCGCATGAACGACTTCCGCATCCCGATCGGCTCGTGGGTCAACGACGCCATCGACTTCGTCATCGAGCACTTCGGCTGGCTGTTCGACTTCATCGCCGTGATCTTCGCCAGCCTGTACTCCGGCGCGGAATGGGTGTTCACGACACCGCCGTTCTGGGTGATCATCGCCGCCATCGCCGCGCTCGGCTGGCTCGCCAAGGGGTGGAAGCTCGCGATCGGCTCGGTCATCGGGCTGCTGCTGGTGGTCAGCGTCGGACAGTGGAACAACACGATGCAGACCCTCGCGCTGACCACCGTTGCGGTGATCATCGCGATCCTCATCGCGGTGCCGCTCGGGATCTGGGCGGCCCGCTCGCAGCTGGTGTCGACCATCGTGCGTCCGGTGCTCGATTTTCTGCAGACGATGCCCGCCTTCGTCTACCTGATCCCCGCCATCTTCCTCTTCGGGGTCGGCGTGGTTCCCGGGATGGTCGCGACCGTGCTGTTCGCGATCGCGCCGGGCGTGCGACTGACCGAGCTCGGCATTCGTGGCGTTGACAACGAGGTCGTGGAGGCGGGCCACGCCTTCGGCGCGACCCCCGGACGCATTCTGCGCCAGATCCAGCTCCCGCTCGCGATGCCATCGATCATGGCGGGTGTGAACCAGGTCATCATGCTCTCGCTCTCGATGGCCGTGATCGCCAGCATGGTCGGCGCCCCCGGGCTCGGTAAAGACATCATCCAGGCGCTCAGCCGCACGGCGATCGCCCTCGGCTTCGAGGCGGGGCTCGCGGTCGTGATCATCGCGATGATCCTGGATCGCATCACCGGCGGATTCGGGTTGCGCGCCCGGCCGACCGGTTCGCGCCGGGTGCGGGCTGGCCGCGGTGCCGAGGCGGCTTCGGCCTGAGCCACACAGACCACGGCGCAATGATCGCGTCGTTTCCCGCGAGTTCGCTCGCGGGCATCCCAATCCCCGTGCCACAGCGCACGGGAAGAAAGGAACACCAATGAAGAGGCGACACCTGCTGAGCGCGCTCGCGCTCGGCACAGCAGCAGCCCTCGCACTCACCGGATGCGCCAGCGCAGAAAACGGCGATGGCGACGCGGCACCTTCCAAGGACCTCACGATCGGCGTGTTCAACGGCTGGCCCGAAGGCGAGGCCGTCTCGTACATCTGGAAGCTCGCGCTCGAGGAGCAGGGGTACAACGTCACCCTCGAATACGCCGATGCGGGCCCCGTCTTCGCGGGCGTGGCGCGCGGCGACTACGATTTCGCGCTGGATGGCTGGCTGCCGCTCACGCACGCGGACTACTTCACGCAGTACGGCGACAAGATCGTCGATCTGGGCTCGTGGAACGACGATGCCAAGCTCACGATCGCGGTGAACGAGGACGCGCCGGTCGATTCCCTCGCGGACCTCGCGGCGAACGCCGACGCGTTCGGCGGTCGCCTCATCGGCATCGAGCCGGGCGCGGGCCTCACCGCTGCGACCGAGGACAACGTGATCCCCACCTACGGTCTTGAGGGGATGGATTTCATCACCTCGTCGACGCCGGCGATGCTCGCGGAGCTGTCGAAGGCGCTCGGCAAGGGCGAGAACATCGCGGTGACGCTGTGGCGTCCGCACTGGGCCTACAACGCCTATGACATCCGCGACCTGGCCGACCCCGAGGGCACCCTCGGCGACGCCGAGTCGATCCACACGTTCACCCGCACGGGCTTTGCCGAGGACTACCCGGAGGTCAACGCGTGGCTGGACGGCTTCACGATGGAGTCGGATCTGCTCTTCTCGCTCGAAGACGTGATGTACAACCATGATGGTGAAGTCACCGACTACACCGAGATCGTCAAGACGTGGATGGCGGAGAACCAGAGCTGGGTCGAGGCACTGACCTCGTAACGGCAATCACACAACGGGGCGCCGCGGCATCTGCCGCGGCGCCCCGTTGCGTGCGCGCCCCGTTGCGGCGACGGACGATGCCACGAAGGGGTCAGGGTCTCAGGGAAGGGCCCAGTGGGCCCAGCGGGCTCAGCGAAGGGCTCAGCGAAGGGCTGCGGGAACGGCTCAGACGTCGCGCGGCGGGCCGCCCGGGCGCGGATCGCGTGCCGGGATGGGCCAGACGGGCGACGGCTCCGCGTTCGAGACCGCACCGCCGGCGGGGGCATCCCCACGCGTGAGCTCCTGCGACACCTTCGACTCGAGCACCTCGATCGCCTCGTCCGAGAGGGCGATGAGCCCGTCGAGCTCCTGCCGCACGCGGCGATACGCGAGCTGCCGTTCGGCCGGCGTGGCGGCCGAGTCCACGGCGACGCTCAGCAGTTGCTGCGCGGTCTCGAGCCGCTTGCGCTCGGCGGGCTCGAAGCCCGTGTCGCGGCGTCGCCTGGCATCCTGCTCGGCGATCTCGAATGCCACCTCGTAGTCGTGCACCGCGTCGCGGTATTCGTTCAGCGCCGCCGGATCCAGCCGAACGCGCGCCGATTCCGGCCGGAGGCCGTCGGCGACCTTCTTCGCGCGCAGGAACGCCGCCGTCAGCGGCTCGCGGCCGTCGCTCATCGTGGGGAACGCGATGATCCGGGCCACATCGAGCTCGTACTCGAGCCAGCGCCGGTTGATGTCATCGTGGGCGGCCAACAGGCGCACGAGGCGCCCGGGTTCGGTGCCGGCCTGCGCGGGCGGTGCCGTCGCGGCAGCCGGTGCGCTCCGCCGCGCCGCGCCCTGCTCCTTCGCGGCGAGCTGCGCCGCGCGCAACTCACCCTTGACGCGGAGCACTTCCAACCGTCGGGTGTGCCGCCGTTCCAAGCCCTTCTGCCATGCGCGCCCGGTGCCCGCCAGCGCGCCAATCAGCGGGAAGGCCAGCCACCAGTATGCGGAGAGGAATTCGAACAGGTTCACGTGGCAATGCTAGTCCGGCGCGCAGGTGCCGTCAGCGCCGCGGCGGGGTGCGCGGGCGTCAGCCGAACAGCAGGGCGAACACCGTCGCGCCGCCGCCACCGAGGATCAGCGCGATGATGACCACCCATGCGGTGATGCGCACGCGGCGCTGGCGCGCCTCGTTCATCGTGCTGAGATCGTCGTCGTGCGTCATGCGCTCGCTCCGTCTTCGCTGACGACGGGGCCGAAGTTCGCCGGCAGTGTGCCGCGCGAGAGCTGCCGCAGCTCGTCGATCGGCAGCGAGAACAGGTCCTGGATGTCGAGGGCTGCACCCTCACCCGCCGCGGCGTCGGTCACCCCGATGCGCAGCACGGGGTAGCCGCGACCCTCGCACAGGCCCTGGAAGCGGACGTCGTCCTCGCGCGGCACCGACACCAGCACACGGCCGGTCGACTCCGAGAACAGCGCGGTCGCGGCATCCACGCCGTCGCGCTCCATGATCTCGCGCAGCCAGACGCGGGCGCCGACGCCGAAGCGCAGCACGGCCTCGGCGAGGGCCTGCGCCAGGCCGCCGTCCGAGAGGTCGTGGGCGCTCGAGAGCAGCGACTGCTGCGCGCCGGCCTGGAGCAGCTCGGCGAGGCGCTTCTCCTGCTCGAGGTCGAGCTTCGGGGGCAGGCCGCCCAGGTGGTCGTGCACGGTGCCCGCCCACGCCGAGCCGCTGAGCTCGGTCGCGGTGGTGCCGAGCAGGTAGATGTTCTCACCCGCATCCTGCCAGCCGGACGGGATGCGCCGGGCGACGTCGTCGATGACGCCGAGCACGCCCACGACGGGGGTGGGGAAGATCGGGGTGTCGCCCGTCTGGTTGTAGAACGAGACGTTGCCGCCCGTGATCGGGATCTCGAGCCCGAGGCAGCCGTCCGAGAGGCCCTCGACGCTGCGCCCGAACTGCCACATCACCTCGGGGTTCTCGGGGCTGCCGAAGTTCAGGCAGTCGGTCACCGCGGCGGGCACGGCGCCGGTCACGGCGACGTTGCGGTACGCCTCCGCGAGGGCGAGCTGCGCGCCGGCGTACGGGTCGAGCTCGCAGTAGCGAGCGTTGGCGTCGGTCGCGACGGCGAAGCCGAGGCCCGACTCCTCGTCCACGCGCACCATGCCGGCGTCATCGGGGAACGAGAGCGCGGTGTTGCCGCCGACGTAGTAGTCGTACTGGTTGGTCACCCACGACTTGTCGGCCTGGTTCGGGCTCGACACGAGCGCCGCAAACTGCTCGCGCAGCGCGGCCGGCTCGTTGGTGCGGGGGAGTGCCTCCGCGGTGTCGGCCTGCAGCGCGTCGATCCAGCTCGGGTACGCGACGGGGCGGTCGTAGACCGGGCCGTCGACCGCGACGGTCGAGGGGTCGACGTCGACGATGCGCTCGCCGTACCAGTCGATCGTGAGGCGGCCGTCGCCGGTCACCTCGCCGAGCACGCTGGTCTCGACCTCCCACTTCTGCGTGACCGCGAGGAACGCCTCGAGCTTCTCGGGCGCCACGATCGCCATCATGCGCTCCTGCGATTCCGACATCAGGATCTCCTCGGGCGTGAGCGACGGGTCGCGCAGCAGCACGTTCTCGAGGTCGACCTTCATGCCGCTGCCGCCGTTGGCGGCCAGTTCGCTGGTCGCGCACGAGATGCCGGCGGCCCCCAGGTCTTGGATCGCCTCGACGAGGTCGTCGCGGTACAGCTCGAGGCAGCACTCGATGAGCACCTTCTCGGCGAAGGGGTCACCCACCTGCACCGCGGGGCGCTTGGTGGGGCCCTCGGCGTCGAACGACGCGCTCGAGAGGATGGATGCGCCGCCGATGCCGTCGCCGCCGGTGCGAGCACCGAACAGCACGACCTTGTTGCCCGCGCCCGTGGCGTTGGCGAGCTTGATGTCTTCGTGGCGCAGCACGCCGACGGCGAGCACGTTCACGAGGGGGTTGCCCTGGTACACCGGGTCGAAGTACGTCTCGCCGCCGATGTTGGGCAGGCCGAGGCAGTTCGCATAGAACGAGATGCCGCTGACGGCGCCGTGCACGACGCGGGCCGTGTCGGGGTGCTCGATGGCGCCGAAGCGCAGCTGGTCCATGACCGCCACGGGGCGGGCGCCCATCGAGATGATGTCGCGCACGATGCCGCCGACGCCCGTGGCCGCGCCCTGGAAGGGCTCGATGAAGCTCGGGCTGTTGTGGCTCTCCACCTTGAAGGTGACGGCCCAGCCCTCGCCCACGTCGACGACGCCGGCGTTCTGGCCGATGCCGACCATCATCTTCTCGCGCATCTTCTCGGTGACCTTGTCGCCGAACTGGCGGAGATACACCTTCGACGACTTGTAGGAGCAGTGCTCCGACCACATCACGGAGTACATGGCCAGCTCGCCGCTGGTGGGGCGGCGGCCGAGGATCTCGCGGATGCGCTCGTACTCGCCGGCCGTCAGACCCAGCGCCTCGTAGGGCTGGTCGAGCTCGGGGGTCGCCTCGGCGTTGGCGACGGTATCGGCGATCTTGACGGATGCCGCGGAGGTGTGGGTTTCGTTCGATGCAGACACGCGGCTGAGCTCCAGAAATCGAGGGGGTGCCGGACGCGTCCTATCCTACCGGGGGTTCGCCGTCGCGGTGGCGGCGCGAGGGCACGGCGGGCGCGGGGACCCCGGAGCGATCCTGGCCGAGGAGCGGCCTGGAGCGGCGGCTGGAGATGAGGTCGGACGAATCGAGCAGCCATGGCACGAGGGTGATCGTCAGGCCGTGCACCAGCATGAGCTGCCCGGCGATGCGACGGGCGCGGCGGTTGTGCAGCAGCTTCTCCCACCAGTGGCCCACGATGTACTGCGGCAGGTAGACGGTGACCACGCTGGCGCCGTGCTCGTCGCGGTAGCGGCGGATGAACTGCGCGACCGGCGCGGCGAAGGTGCGGTACGGCGAGTCGATCACGACCAGCGGGACGGGGATCTCGTGCTCGGCCCACTGCTCGCGCAGCCGATCGCTGCTGGCGGGATCGGTGGCGACGTGCACGGCGAGGGTCTGGTCGTGCCGGGCGGCGAGGGCGTAGTCGATCGCCTTCACCACGGGCTTCTGCAGATGGCCGACGAGGATCAGGGCGACGTCGCCCGCGGCGCCGAAGTGCGTGGTGTCGTCGACCCGGATCTCGCGCTCCACGTTGCCGTAGTAGCGGTGCACGGCGAGCATCCCGACGGCGAGGATCGGGATCGCGACGAACACCATCCAGGCGCCGTGCGTGAATTTCGTGATGGTCACGACCACGAGCACGATCGCCGTGAGCGCGGCGCCCGAGGCGTTGATCGCCAGGCCGACCCTGGCCTCGTGCCGGCCCTCGCGGGCCTTCTCGCCGTGCCCGTGCATCCCGCGCATGATGCGCTGCCAGTGCCGGACCATGCCGATCTGCCCGAGCGAGAACGAGATGAACACGCCGATGATGTAGAGCTGGATCAGCTGCGTGAGGCTCGCGCGGAAGATGAGGAGGACCCCGATCGCCCCGAGGCCGAGCAGCACCATGCCGTTCGAGAACACGAGGCGGTCGCCGCGGGTGTTCAGGGCCTTCGGCGCGTAGCCGTCGCGTGCGAGCACCGAGCCGAGCAGGGGGAAGCCGTTGAAGGCGGTGTTGGCGGCGAGCAGCAGCACCGCCGCGGTGGCGGTCTGGATGACGTAGAACGGGATGGATCCCGCGCCGAACGTCGCCGCCGCGACCTGCGCCATCAGGCTGGGCTGCGGCTGGCTCGTGCAGTCGAAGCCGATCAGGTTGCACGGGTTCTCGGCGTAGTGCACTCCCGAGATGAGCGCGACCGCGGTGAGCCCGGCGAACAGGGCCACCGCGATGCCGCCCATGAGCGTCAGCGTCGCCTGCGCGTTGCCGATCTTCGGCAGCCGGAACGCCGGGACGCCGTTCGAGACGGCCTCGACGCCGGTGAGGGCGGAGCATCCGCTCGAGAACGCGCGCAGCACGAGCAGGAGCACGGCCGCCTGCGAGAGATCCTCGGCTCGCACGCCGAACTCGGCGCTCGAGGCGATGGGCGGGTCGCCGAGCGCCGTGCGGGCGAGGCCGACGATCACCATCAGGCCCACCGAGCCGATGAACAGGTAGGTCGGGATGGCGAAGGCGCGGCTCGCCTCGCGCACCCCGCGCAGGTTCATCGCCATGATCAGCAGGACGAAGCCCACCGCGAGCTCGACCCGCCAGTCCTGGATCTCGGGGATCGCCGAGATGATGTTGTCGACGCCCGAGGCCACCGACACGGCGACGGTCAGCACGTAGTCGACCAGCAGGGCCGCGGCGACGATGACGCCGGCCTTGCTGCCGAGATTCTTCTGCGCGACCTCGTAGTCGCCGCCGCCCGAGGGGTACGCCTTGATGAGCTGTCGATAGCTGATCACCACGACGATCAGGAGCACGACGACCGCCGCCGCCACCCAGGGGGCGAATGCGAGGAACGCGAGCCCGCCGGTGAGCAGGATCATCAGCAGCTCCTGCGGGGCGTACGCCACCGACGAGAGCGCGTCGGATGCGAAGATCGGCAGGGCGAGCCCCTTGGGCAGCAGCTGGCCGTGGGCCTGCTCGCTGCGCAGCGGCTCGCCGATCAGCCAGCGCTTCGCCGCGGTCGCGGCGTCGCCGCCGGCATCGCCCCGCTCGGGATCGTGCGTCATGAGCCCGGACGCTACGCGCGTGCCATGCCTGGCACAAGAGGCATCCGTCGCCGCCCGCTCGCGCCGCCGTCGCGCTTGGGGTCTGTCGCCGCGCGCAGGCCCTCGCCCGCGCGGTCGCGGATCAGGCCGCGGCGCCGACGACCGAGCGGATCGCGCTCGTGAAGAAGGTCAGCCCGTCGACGCCGGAGCGCATGGCGGCCGAGGTGTTCGGCCCGAAGCCGGCCTCGACGGCGTGCTCGGGGTGCGGCATGAGCCCCACGACGTTGCCCGCCTCGTTGGTCAGGCCCGCGATGTCGTCGAGCGAGCCGTTCGGGTTGACGCCCGCGTAGCGGAACGCCACGAGGCGCTCGCCATTGATGCGCTTGAGGGTCTCGGCGTCGGCGATGTAGCCGCCGTCGCCGTTCTTCAGCGGCACGACGATCTCCTGACCGTTCGAGAAGCCGCTGGTCCACGCCGTGTCGGAGTTCTCGACGGTGAGGCGCTGGTCGCGGCGGATGAACTGCTGGTTCGCGTTGCGGATCAGGCCGCCGGGCAGCAGGTGCGCCTCGACGAGCACCTGGAAGCCGTTGCAGATGCCCAGCACGGGCATGCCCTTGGCCGCGGCGTCCTTCACCTCGCGCATGATCGGCGCGATCGCGGCGATCGCGCCCGGGCGGAGGTAGTCGCCGTAGCTGAAGCCGCCGGGGAGCACGATCGCGTCGACGCCCTGCAGGTCGTGAGCGCCGTGCCACAGCGCGACGGCCTCCGCGCCGGCAAGGCGCACGGCGCGGATCGCGTCGCGGTCATCGAGCGAGCCGGGGAAGCTGACGACCCCGATGCGGGGAGCCATCAGTCGACGACCTTGACGCCGACGACATCCTCGATCACCGAGTTCGACAGCATGTGCTCGGCGATCTCGCGCGCGCTGGCGAGCACCTCGTCGGTGACCTCGCCATCGACGGTGAGCTCGAAGCGCTTGCCGATGCGGACCGCGCTGAACTGGGTGTGGCCGAGGCGCTCGAACGCTCCGCTGACCGCCTTGCCCTGCGGGTCAAGAAGTTCGGCCTTGGGCATGACGTCGACGACGATGGTGGGCACGTGAGACTCCGAAATGTCGAGGGGTGGGTGCCCGCCCAGTCTACCTGGCGTCGCGGGCTGTCGCGGTGGCGTGCAGGGTGTTGCCCCAGGGGTCGTCGAAGCTGAGGGCGCTGCCGTCGTCGCGCACCGCGAAACCGTGGTGCGCGACGCGCTCCGCCACCTCGCCGAGCGCGTCGGCGCCCGGCAGCACGAGGGCGATCCGGCCGAGGCCGAGCGTCGGCATCCGCGGGCCCGCGCCGCGCGAGTTCCACACGTTCATCGCCATGTGGTGGTGGTAGCCGCCCGCGCTGACGAACAGGGCCTGATTGCCGAGGGTCGCCGTCGCGTCGAAGCCGAGCGCGTCGACGTAGAACGCGCGCGCGGTGGCGATGTCGCCCACCGAGAGATGCACGTGGCCGATGGATGCCGCATCCCGCGCCGTCGCCCCGCCCGCGGCCGGCTCGGTGAGGTGCTCGGCGATGAACGCGTTCGGGTCGAGCGCGAGTGTCGCCATCTCGACCTGCCCGTGCGCCCACGACCATTCGGTGCGATCACGGTCCCAGTACAGCTCGATGCCGTTGCCTTCGGGGTCGGTGGCGTAGAAGGCCTGGCTGACCAGGTGGTCGGCGCTGCCGGTGAACGTGCCGGGCGCGCGCCGGGCGAGCGAGTACAGCGCCGCGGCGAGGGCGGTCTGCGACTCGAACAGGATCGCGGTGTGGAACAGGCCCGCCGATCCGGCCGCCGCGTGGCGCAGCGCGGGCTCGTGGCGGAGGATCACGAGCGGGCGCCCAGCGCGGCCGAGCGTGACGGTGTCGCCCGCGGCGTCGATGACGGCGAGGGTGACGACATCGCGGTAGTAGCGGGTCATCGCGTCGAGGTCGCCGACCAGCAGCGTCACCGCGCCCATCGAGGTGGCGGCGTCGATGCGGGTGGTGTCGACGCGCGCGCGGCTGATTTCATCCATATGCATAGGAACGGGCGCCGGTCGGGATTTGTTCCCGCGCCGGCGCCCGTTCTGGGTGCGCTTCGAACGTGCGCCAGGGCCTGCTACTCGACCTGGAAGTCGCCGCCCATCTGGCCGACCGCGGGGATCGGGCCGCCGTCGTCGGCGCCGGTGCGGCGCCAGCGCGCGATGGCATTGCCGAGGTGGTAGATCAGCAGCGCGGCGGCGGATCCGATCACGATGCCGCCGAGCTCGAAGCCCTCGATCCTGATGTTGAAGCCCGCGATCGCGATGACGAGGGCGACGGCGCCCGTGTACTGATTGACCGGGCGCGAGAAGTCGACGCGGTTGTCGACCCAGATCTTGATGCCGATGATGCCGATCAGGCCGTAGAGCGCGGTGGTCACGCCGCCGAGCACGCCCGGGGGCACCGAGTTGAACACGGCGCCGACCTTGGGCGACATGGCGAGCAGGATCGCCACGAACGCCGCCACCCAGTACGCGGCCGTCGAGTACACGCGGGTGGCGGCCATCACGCCGATGTTCTCGCCGTACGTCGTGGTGCCGACGCCGCCGAAGGCGCCGGCGACCGTGGTGGCGACGCCGTCGGCGATGAGCGCGCGGCCGGTGTACTTGTTGACCGAGGCATCCGTCATCGTGGCGACGCCGCGCACGTGGCCGACGTTCTCGGCGATGAGCACGAGCACGACCGGCAGGAACATCGCGATGACGCTCCAGGTGCCGGGGCTGGCGAAGTCGGCGATCTGAAACTGCGGGAAGCCGAACCACGCGGCGGCCTCGACCTGCGAGTAGTCGATCTCGCCGCGAATCACGGCGACGACGTAGCCGATCACCACACCGAGGAAGATCGAGATGCGGCCGAGGAAGCCGCGGAAGACGACGCTGCAGATGATCACCGCGCACAGCGTGATGGTCGCGGTGACGGGCGCCTTCTCGAAGCTGCCCCAGGCGACGGGCGCGAGGTTGAAGCCGATGAGCGCGACGATGGCGCCGGCCACCACGGGCGGCATGAGCCGGTCGACCCAGCCGATCCCCGCGAACTGCACGATGAAGCCGACGATCGCCAGCAGCACACCCACGGCGACGATGCCGGCCAGCGCCGAGCCGGTGCCGGCGGTGGTCGTCGCCGCCGTCATCGGCGCGATGAACGCGAACGACGAGCCGAGGTAGCTCGGCAGCTTGTTCTTGGTGATCAGCAGGAACAGGATCGTGCCGATGCCCGAGAACAGCAGGGTCGTCGGGACGGGGAACCCGGTGAGCACGGGCACCAGGAAGGTCGCGCCGAACATCGCGACCACGTGCTGCACGCCGAGGGCGATCGTGGCGCCCCAGCTCAGGCGCTCGTCGGGGCGCACCACCGTGTCGGGCGCGACGGTGCGGCCGTTTCCGTGCAGTTTCCAGGCGGGCATGGGGCTCCTTCGTGGTGGGCGACATCTGCGATGGCGCGATCGTGTTGCGCGCGCCGTCGCGGCGCAGGCGTGTCTTCGGCGCCCGTGCGGGCGCCGCGGGGTCCGGGGCGTGCCGGGGCGACCGCCGGCTAGCGGCCGGTCAGGCGCTCGAGCAGCTCGCGATAGCGCGCGGTCGTGCGCTCGCGGATCTCGGCGGGCAGCGCGGGGGGCGTGCCCTGCTTGTCCCAGTTCGCCGCGAGCCAGTCGCGCACGATCTGCTTGTCGAAGCTCGCCATGCGCTCGGCCGGGGTCGTGCCCGCGGCCCAGGCCTGCGCGTCCCAGTACCGCGACGAGTCGCTCGTGAGCACCTCGTCGGCGATGTGGATGACGCCGGCCTCATCGGTGCCGAACTCGAACTTGGTGTCGGCGAGGATCAGCCCGCGCGCCTCGGCCAGCGCGGCGGCGCGACCGTAGATCTCGAGCGAGAGCTCGCGCAGCGCCTCGGCGGCCTCCGCGCCGACCAGCGCCACCGTGCGCTCGAAGCTGATGTTCTCGTCGTGCTCGCCCATGGGCGCCTTGAAGGCCGGGGTGAACAGCGGCTCGGGCAGGCGGTCGCCGTCGCTCAGGCCGGCGGGCAGCGGAATGCCGCAGACGGTGCCGGACTCCTGGTACTCGAGCCAGCCGCTGCCGGTCAGGTAGCCGCGCACGACGCACTCGACGGGGAACATCGTGAGGGCCTGCACGAGCATCGCGCGGCCGGCGACCTCTCCGGGGATCAGCGGGTGCGGGCGGCCGTCGGCGCCGGGCGCCTCGTCGGCGATGAGCTGATTCGGGATGCTGCGGCCGCCGTCGGCGCCCGCGAGCTGGTCGAACCACCACATGCTCAGGCGCGTGAGCAGCTCGCCCTTGCCCTCGATCCCGGGCTCGAGCACGTGGTCGAAGGCGCTGACCCGGTCGCTGGCGACCACGAGCATCTGCTCGGCGCGGGTGTCGGCGGGCAGGGCTTCGGGCACGTAGAGGTCGCGCACCTTGCCCGAGTAGATGTGTCGCCAGCCGGGCAGGTTCATGGGTTCGCTCACCCGCCCATTATTGCGGGTTCGCGCTCGCCGCGGTTGCGGGCCCGTTCGCCCCCTCGTCAGCGCGCGCCCGCGAGCGTAGAGTCGCGGCACGGAGTCGAGAGGCAGCAACAGGCGGAGCGCAGCGATGAATCCTCGGAGTCCCTGGCCCGCGCTGTGGGCGCTGGTGATCGGGTTCTTCATGATCCTGATCGACACCACGATCGTGTCGGTGGCGAACCCGGCCATCAAGGCCGCGCTCGACCCGCACACCGCCAACCTCGACAACGTGGTGTGGGTCACCAGCTCGTACCTGCTCGCCTACGCGGTGCCGCTGCTGATCACGGGCCGGCTCGGCGACCGGTTCGGCCCCCGGCGCGTGTACCTCGTCGGGCTGGTCGTGTTCACCCTCGCCTCCGTCGGGAGCGGGCTCTCGGGCACGCTCGACGCGCTGGTGGCGACGCGCGCGGTGCAGGGGCTCGGCGCGGCGCTCATGACGCCGCAGACGATGGCGGTGATCACGCGGACGTTCCCGCGCGAGCGGCGCGGCGCGGCGATGGGCCTGTGGGGCGGCACCGCCGGGGTCGCGACCCTGGTCGGCCCGCTGCTCGGCGGCGTGCTCGTGGACGCGTGGGGGTGGGAGTGGATCTTCTTCATCAACGTCCCGGTGGGGGTGGTCGCGTTCGTGCTGGCGTGGATGCTGGTGCCCGACCTCGAGACGCACCGGCACCGCTTCGACATGGTGGGCGTGGCGCTCAGCGCGCTCGGGCTGTTTCTCATCGTGTTCGGGCTGCAGGAGGCGGCCACGTATGACTGGGGCATCATCGTCGGGCCGATCAGCGTGTGGGGCCTCATCGGCGCCGGGGTCGTGGTCATGGTCGCCTTCGTCTGGTGGCAGGGGCGCACCAGGCGCGAGCCGCTCGTGCCGCTCGCGCTGTTTCGCGACCGCAACTTCGGCCTCGCCAACGCGGGCGCGTCGGCCGTAGGCTTCACGGTGACCAGCATGAGCCTGCCCTACATGTTCTTCCTGCAGGCCTCGCGGGGGCTCACCCCCACGCAGGCGGCGCTGCTGCCGATGGCGCTGCTCTCGGGCATCCTCTCGCCGTTCGCCGGGCGCCTGCTCGATCGCATCGACGCGCGCCTGATGGTGGTGCCGGCGCTGCTGATCGTCGCGAGCGCGCTGGGCTGGTACATCGGGCTCATCCTCGCCGACGCGCCGATCCTGATGTTCCTGCTGCCGAGCGCGCTGATGGGGCTCGGCAACGCCGGCATGTGGGGGCCGCTCGCGACCACCGCGACGCGCAGCATGGACCCGCGGCAGGCGGGGGCCGGCGCCAGCATCTACAACACCACGCGCACGGTCGGCTCGGTCGTGGGCAGCGCCGCGATCGCCGCGCTCATGCAGTCGCGCCTGGTCGCGAACCTGCCCGGCGCGGCGGGTGCGGCGGGCGGCGGCGCGGGGTTCGGGCAGGGGCAGCTGCCGGCGGGGGTGGCCGGCCCGTTCGGGCAGGCCATGGCGCAGTCCCTCATCCTGCCCGCCGTCGTCGCGGTGCTCGCGGCGGTGCTGATGCTGTTTCTGCTGCCGAGCGATCGCTCGCCGCTGCCGGCCGGCTGAGGGGCGGCGTCACGGTGGTCGGCCGTGGCATAGGGTCTTGTGGATGACCACCCGCAATCCCTGGCCCGCGCTCTGGGCGATCGTGATCGGGTTCTTCATGATCCTCGTCGACACGACGATCGTCTCGGTCGCGAACCCCGCGATCAAGGCCGCGCTCGATCCCGACAGCAGCAACCTCGACAACGTCGTCTGGGTCACGAGCGCGTACCTGCTCGCGTACGCCGCGCCGCTGCTGGTCACGGGGCGCCTCGGCGACCGCTTCGGCCCGAAGCGCGTCTACCTGCTCGGGCTCGTGATCTTCACCCTCGGCTCGCTCGGCAGCGGGCTGTCGGGCTCGCTCGAGCTGCTGATCGTCACTCGCTCGGTGCAGGGCCTCGGCGCGGCGCTCATGACGCCGCAGACGATGGCGATCATCACCCGCACCTTCCCGCCCGCGATCCGCGGCGCCGCGATGGGGCTCTGGGGCTCGACCGCCGGCGTCGCGATGCTCGTCGGCCCGCTGCTGGGCGGCGTGCTGGTCGACACCCTGGGCTGGCAGTGGGTCTTCTTCATCAACCTGCCGGTGGGCGTCGTCGCGTTCGTGCTCGCCGCCGTCCTGGTGCCGCGACTCGAGACGCACCCGCACCGCTTCGACATCGGGGGCGTGCTGCTGAGCGCGCTCGGCGTCTTCCTGCTCGCCTTCGGCCTGCAGCAGGCCGCGCACTACGACTGGGGGCTGATCTGGGGCCCCATCAGCGTCTGGAGCCTGATCGGGGCCGGCGTCGTCCTGCTCGCGGTCTTCGTGTGGTGGCAGTCGCGCACCCGGCGCGAGGCGCTCGTGCCGCTCGAGCTGTTCCGCGATCGCAACTTCTCGCTCTCCAACATCGGCATCTTCGCCGGCGGCTTCGCGATCACGGCGCTCATGCTGCCCTTCATGTTCTTCCTGCAGCTCGCGCGGGGGCTGACCCCCACGCAGTCGGCGCTGATCATGGTGCCGCTCGCCGTGGTCTCGGCGGTGTTCTCGCCGGTGACCGGCCGCCTCCTGGATCGCGTCGACCCGCGCTGGATCATCGTGCCGGCCACGCTCACCATCGGGGCGGGGCTGCTCTTCTACATCCTGCTGATGACGCCCGACTCGAACATCCTCTGGTATCTCGTGCCGAGCGTGATGATGGGCTTCGGCAACGCGGGCATGTGGGGCCCCCTCGCCGCGACCGCGACCCGCAACCTCGCGCCCCGCATGGCGGGCGCGGGCTCGGGCGTCTACAACACCACGCGCACGATCGGCTCGGTGCTCGGCAGCGCGGGGATCGCCGCCATCATGCAGTCGCGCATCGACGCGAACCTGCCCGTGACGGCCGACGGCGCCACGCCGAACATCGGCGGCGGCCCGCTCCCGGAGTCGCTCATCGCGCCCTTCTCGGCCGCGATGGCCGAGTCGCTGCTGCTGCCGCTGGTCGTCATCGTGCTGGGCGGCCTCGCGCTGCTGTTCCTGCAGCGGCCCCCGCGCCCCGGCGGGGACGGCCAAGGCGAGGGCTCGCAGTGGGCCGCGTCGAAGCTCGCGGATCGCGATATCGACGCGGACGCGGACGCGAGCGCGGATGCCGCTGCGGACAAGGAGCCCGCGGCCGAGGCCTCCTGACATGCGCTCGCGGCCGGGTCGGCGCGTGCACTAGCGTGTGCGTGAGCCTGCGCACGCGGGTGCATGAGTCGAAGGAGACCGCATGACGCCTCGCAGTCCCTGGCCCGCGCTCTGGGCGCTGCTGATCGGGCTGTTCATGACCCTGATCGACGTGACCATCGTGTCGCTGGCGAACCCCGCGATCAAGGCCGCGTTCGACCCGGCGTCCGACAACCTCGACAACGTCGTCTGGGTCACGAGCGCCTACCTGCTCGGCCTCGCCGTGCCCCTGCTAGTCACGGGGCGCCTCGGCGATCGCTTCGGCCCGAAGCGCATCTACCTGCTCGGGCTCGTGATCTTCACCCTCGGCTCGCTCACGAGCGGCATGTCGATCAGCCTCGAGATGCTGATCGCCGCGCGGGCCGTGCAGGGCGTCGGCGCGGCGCTCATGACGCCGCAGACGATGGCAGTGATCACGCGCACGTTCCCTCCGGCGATCCGCGGCGCGGCCATGGGGCTGTGGGGCGCGACCTCGGGCGTCGCCATGGTCGTGGGCCCGCTGCTGGGCGGCGTGCTCGTGGGCGGCCTCGGCTGGCAGTGGGTCTTCTTCATCAACGTGCCGCTCGGCGTCGTCGGGTTCATCCTCGCCTCGATCTTCGTGCCGAACCTCGAGACCCACCCGCACCGCTTCGACCTCGGCGGCGTGGCGCTGAGCGCGCTGGGCCTGTTCCTGGTGGCGTTCGGCCTGCAGGAGGCCGTGCACTTCGACTGGGGCGTGATCTGGGGCCCGATCAGCGTGTGGAGCCTCATCATCGCCGGCGCGGTCGTGATGGCGCTGTTCCTGTGGTGGCAGTCGCGCACCCGGAGCGAGCCGCTCGTGCCGCTCGTGCTCTTCCGCGATCGCAACTTCACGCTCGCGAGCCTCGGCATCGCCGCCGGCAGCTTCACCATGACGAGCATGCTGCTGCCCTACATGTTCTTCCTGCAGCTCTCACGCGGGGTCGCGCCCATCGGGTGCGCGCTGCTGATGATGCCCATGGCCGTCATCGTGATCTTCTGCTCGCCGCTGGTGGGGCGTCTCCTCGATCGCGTCGACCCGCGCTGGGTGATCGTGCCCGCCTTCTTCGCCTTCGCGCTCGGCATGGGGTGGTACGTGCTGCTCATCGCCACGGGCGCGCCGATCCTGATGTTCCTGCTTCCGAACGTGCTGCTCGGCCTCGGCAACGCCGGCCTGTGGGGTCCGCTCGCGGCGACCGCGACCCGCAACCTCGCGCCGCGCCTGGCGGGTGCGGGCTCGGGCGTCTACAACACGACGCGCACGATCGGCTCGGTGCTCGGCAGCGCGAGCATCGCGGCGATCATGCAGGCGAACATCGTCGCGAACCTGCCGGAGGCGGCGGGCGGCGGGGCGCCCAGCGTGGGCTTCGGGCAGGGCCAGCTTCCGCCGGGCATCGCCGAGCCCTTCGCGACGGCGATGGGGCAGTCGCTGATCGTGCCCGCGATCGTGGTGGGGCTCGGGGGCGTGCTCACGCTGTTCCTGCGCAGCCCGCGGCACGCCGCGGACGCGCCGGACGCGCCCGCGTGGGAGGCGGCGAAGCTCTCCGCGCCGCAGGCGGGCGCCGCGCCGGCGGCAGCACCTCCCGCGGCGGCAGCTCCTGTGGCGGCGCAGACACCTGCGCTGGTCGACGCCGAGCCGGTCGACGCCGAGCCGTCGGGGCGTCTAGTCAGCGATCACGCGGGCGGCGATGTCGCTGCGGAAGTGTGACCCCTCGAGGGTGATCTCGGCCATCGCCTCGTAGGCGCGGCGGGTCGACTCGGCGAACGTGGCGCCGGTCGCGACGACGTTGAGCACGCGCCCGCCCGTCGCCACGAGCGCGCCATCCGCGCCGCGGCGGGTGGCCGCGTGCGCGATGTGCACGCCGTCGACGGCGGCCGCGGCATCCACGCCGGTGATGATGCGACCGGTCTTGGGCGACTCGGGGTAGCCCTCGCTTGCGAGCACGACGGTGACCGCGGTGCCCGGCGCGAAGCGGGGCGCGTCGGCCTCGTCGAGGGTGCCGGAGGCCGCGGCGAACAGCAGGGTGCTCAGCGGCGTGGTGAGGCGGGGGAGCACCACCTGCGTCTCGGGGTCGCCGAAGCGCGCGTTGAACTCGATCACGCGGATGCCCGCGTCGGTGAGGATGAGCCCGGCGTAGAGCAGGCCGATGAACGGGGTCTGCTCGTTCGCGAGCTCGCGGACGACGGGCTCGGCGACGGTGCGCTGCACCTCGGCGACGAACGCCTCCTCGCCGCCGAAGCGCTCGGCGAGCCACGGCAGGGGCGAGTAGGCGCCCATGCCGCCGGTGTTGGGGCCCTCGTCGCCGTCGAGCGCGCGCTTGTAGTCCTGGGCGGGGCTCAGCGGCACGACGGTGTGGCCGTCGCTGACGAAGAACAGCGAGACCTCGGGGCCGCTGAGGAACTCCTCGATCAGGAGCGAGCCCTGGGGGAGGAACTCGGCGGCGTGGGCGAGGGCCGCGGCGCGGTCTTCGGTGACGATGACGCCCTTGCCGGCGGCGAGGCCGTCGGCCTTGACGACGAAGGGAGCGCCGAGCTCGTCGAGCGCGGCCTCGACCTCGCTCAGCGAGGCGGCGCGCACGGCCCGGCCGGTGGGCACGTTCGCGGCCTGCATGATGCGCTTGGCGAACGACTTCGAGCCCTCGAGCTGGGCGGCCGCGCGGCCGGGGCCGAACACGGGCACGCCGTTCTCGCGCAGGCGGTCGGCGACCCCCGCGACGAGCGGGGCCTCGGGGCCGATGATCACGAGGTTGATGCTCGCGTCGTCGGCAAAGTTCGTGACCGCGACCGGGTCGTTCGGGTCGAGGTCGACGAGCGTCGCGACCTCGCCGATGCCGGCATTCCCGGGCGCCGCGACCACCTCATGACCGGCGTTCTCCGCGAGCAGCGCGACGATGATGGCGTGCTCCCGCGCGCCCGAGCCGAGGACCAGAATCTTCACCCCCACAGCCTACCGGCGGTACCGTGAACGCATGGCTCGCACAATCACCATCGACGAGGGGCGCGCGGCGCTGCGCGCGGTGGATGCCGCGGCCGAGGCATCCACCGCCCCCGCGCGCGCCGAGCTCGCGACGGCGGTGCGCTACCTGCTGCAGCTGCTCGTCGAGCGCGCACCGGGTGGCACGCTCGAGGTGCGCGTGCCCCCGTTCGGCGCGGTGCAGTGCGTGCCCGGGCCGCGACACACGCGCGGCACGCCCCCGAACGTGGTCGAGATGGACGCCGCGACCTGGCTCGCCCTCGCGCGCGGCACGCTCGGCTGGCCCGAGGCCCTGGCGGCCGGGCGGGTGCAGGCCTCCGGCATGCGCGCCGATCTCAGTGGGCTGGTGCCCCTGCGCTGAGTCGCGCTGCAGCGCCGTGCACCGAGCGGCGCGGCACGATGATCGACGCGCCGGTGATCGGGTGCTCGAGCACGTCGACGGCCTGGCCGTAGACCTCCTCGATGCGCTCGGCGGTGAGCACCTCGTGGGCCGGCCCCTGCGCCACGACGCGGCCTCGCGCCAGCAGCGTGACGTGGTCGGCGATCGCGAGCGCGGCGTCGAGGTCGTGCAGCACGACGGCGACGGCCGAGCCCGCGTCGGCCTCGGCGCGCGCGATGCGCAGCACGTCCTCGTGGTGCCGGAGGTCGAGCGCGGCCGTGGGCTCGTCGAGCAGCAGCAGCCGGGTGCGCTGCGCGAGCACGCGGGCCAGGGCGACGCGGGCGCGCTCGCCGCCGGAGAGCGACGTGACGGTGCGGTCGGCGAGCGCGGTCACGTCCGTCTTCGCCATCGCCTCGGCGATCGCGTCCTCGTCTTGGTCCTCCTGCGGCGTGCGCGACCACGGGACGCGGCCCATCGCGACGACCTCGCGGGCCGTGAACGAGAAGGTCACGGCATTCTGCTGCAGCAGCACGCCGCGCAGGCGCGCGAGCTCCTTCGCCCGGTGCCGCGCGAGCGGCTCGCCGTGCAGGAGCACCTCGCCCGAGGTCGGGGCGATGTCGCCCGCGAGCACGCCGAACAGGGTCGACTTGCCGGCGCCGTTCGGGCCGAGCAGGGCGTGCAGCTCTCCCGGGTGGATGCTGATCGAGGCATCCGCGAGAATCGGCGCCTTCGCGCGATCGGGGACGACGGTGACGCCGCGTGCCTCCAGCATCAGCCCCACCCGCCCGAGGTGCGGCGCGTGCGGATCAGCAGCCACAGGAAGAAGGGGCCGCCCACGATCGCCGTGATGGTGCCGATGGGCAGGTCGGCCATGGGCACCGCGGTGCGGGCGATCAGGTCGGCGCCGGCCAGCAGCAGCGCGCCGCCCAGGATGCTCGTGATCATCAGGGGCAGGTGCGCCGGCCCGATGATCATGCGCATCAGGTGCGGGATGATCAGGCCGACGAAGCCGATGATCCCCGCGAACGCCACGGCCGCGCACACCAGCAGCGCGACGGTGACGATCACCACGATGCGCAGGGCCTCCACGCGCACGCCGAGGTGCCGGGCGGTGCGCTCGCCGAGGGCGAACAGGTCGAGCCGCCTGGCGACCAGGAGGGCGGCGACGAGGCCGGCGAGCACGAGCGGGGCGATCAGGGCGATGTTCTGCCAGAGCGCGCCGTTGAGGCTGCCGAGCTGCCAGAACACGATCTGCTCGCGCGACGCGCTCGATCCGAGGAAGGTCATGAACCCCAGCGCGGCGCCCGCGATCGCGTTCACGGCGATGCCGGTCAGCAGCAGCGTGACCACCTCGGTGCGCCCGCCGGAGCGGCTGATCCAATAGACGGTGAACACCGCGACGAGCCCGCCGATGAACGCCCACACGGGCGTCGTCCACATGCCGAAGGTCGCCAGGCCGAGGCTCAGGCTGGTCGCCGCGCCGAGCGCCGCGCCCGACGAGACGCCCACCACGGCGGCGTCGGCGAGCGGGTTGCCGAAGATCGCCTGCATCAGCACGCCGGCCGCCGCGAGGGCCGCGCCGACGATCAGCCCCAGCACGATGCGGGGGAGTCGGATGTCGAGGATCACGCCGTGGGCGGTGGATGCCTCGGGCGCCCACGCCGTGTCGATCCCGACGGCCTGCAGCAGCACGCCGGCGACCTCGCCGGGGCTCAGCGCGTACTGGCCGACGCCCAGCGAGCACACCACGGTGGCGACGAGCGCGATCGTGAGCGCCGCGATCAGCGCCACGACGCGGCCGGTGTGCCGTGGCGTCCCGGCCCGCGCGGAGCGCGGGGCACGGGTGCCTGGGGCCGCCGGGGCGGTCGGGGCCGCCGGGGTGGCAGAGGTGGTCGGGAGTCCGCTGCGCGCTGGTGCCGCGCTCTGGGGCGGCGGGGCGGCCTGGGCCGCGGGTCCGCTGTGCGGTGGCGCCGTCGGGGCCGCGAGCTCGGTGCTCAACCGAGGCCCCCGGATCCGGCGGCAGCATCCTGCGCGGAGCCCCCGTCGGGCGCCGCGTACAGCGCCCGCGCCAGGGCCCGCACGACGTCGGCGCTGCGCGGCCCGAAGCCGAAGATCGCGTCGTCGGCCATGTCGATTACGCGGCCGTGCTGGCCGGCCGGTGTCTGCGCGAGCGCCGGGATCCGCTGCAGCAGGCCCTCGACGCCGCCCGCCGACGCGAGCCCATCGGTCATCATGATCAGCGCGTCGGGCTGCGCTGCCACGAGCGCCTCGGCGGTCATCGGCTTCATGCCGTTCCAGCCGATCTCGCTCGCGACGTCGACGGCCCCGAGGGCGTCGATCAGCGAGTCGGCGCCCGAGTCGGCCCCGAAGAGGTAGTAGACGTTCGCGGCGCCGCGGGCGTAGAGAAACGCGACGCGCACGCGATCGGATGCCTCGGCCGGCGCGATCACGGAGACCTCGCGCCTCGCCGCCTCGATCTCGTCGTGCAGGCGCGTGGCCAGGGCCTCGCCGCGCGGCGCGACGCCCAGCGCGGCGGCGACCTCGGTCACCAGGGCGCCCGCGGTCTCGAGCCGCCGCTCGGACGAGATCATCACGACCGCGATCCCCGCGTCGCGCAGCTGCTGGCGCACCTCCTTGGGTCCGATGGTCGTGTCGGTGAGGATGACGGTCGGCTCGAGGGCGAGGATCGCCTCCACCGCGAGGGTGTGGCCGGCGCCGGTGACGAGCGGGAGGTGGTCCGCGCCGTCGAAGCCGGTGGCGGCGTCGCGCCCGATCACGTTGGGCCCGAGCCCGAGGCCGAAGACCGTCGCGGCGATCGTGCCCGAGACGTCGAGGGCGAGGATGCGGTCGACGCTGCGCACGGTGACCTCGCGGTCCTCCGCGTCGACGACGGTCGCGGGCAGCGCGGGGGCCGTCTCGTCGTCGATCACGCGGATGGCGTCGTTCGCCAGGCACGCGGTCGCGCGGCCGCTCGCGGTGCGGGGCGTCTCCAGCAGCGGGAGCGATGCGAGTGGCGCGCCGGCCTCGGCGCAGAAGCGGGCGTCGTCGCCGCCCTCCGCGGCGGGCCCTGGCGTCGGCGCGCTCCCGGACGTCGAGGCCGAGGTGGTGGTGCAGCCGCCGAGCAGCATGGTCAGGCCCATGAGCGCGGCGAGGGCGACGAGCGTGCCGCGTGCCGGCCGGAGCGTTCGTTTCATCGGGAATCCAAGGGGGAGTCGGGGGGCCGTCGGGGTGGGCGCCATTGCAACAATTTAGGAAAGGCTAACCTACTAATTGACACCGCGACAGTCCGCGACCTACTGTCATGGTGGCTCGACTTAGCTGAGCCTAACCTCAATTCACAACAATCAGGTGTCCGTTCTGAACGCATGTCGCTGTGCGTCCTCCCGCGACGGGCCGACCTCCCGGAGAACCCATCGTGACTGCCCTTCCCCGCGTCGATTCCTCGCGCGCAGCACTGCCAGACATCCACCGGCTTCGCGCCGCGCTCGCCGCGCTGCTCGCCTTCGCCCTCATCGCCGCCGCCTCGATCGTGGGCGCGCTCCCCGCGCGCGCCATCGGCGGTGCGGTCGTCGCGAACGTGACCGCGGCGAGCACCGACGGCCTCGCCGTGCAGGCGTCCGCCAGCGGCCTCGACGGCGTCGCCGGCGCCTACGTGGCGCTGATCCCCCGGGGCGGCGAGGGCGCCGTGACCGGCACCTCCGGCGTCGCGGCGCAGGAGTGGGTGCGCGCGGTGGTCGACGGGCAGCTCTCCGTGACGCTGACCGCGCCCGCGGCAGCGCTCGATCGCGCGACCGACTACGAGGTGATCGTGTGGCAGCAGCACTCGGCGCCGAGCGCCGAGAACATCTACGCCCGCGGCGACCTCGTGATCGGCGACGCGCAGTGGAACGCGGTGTTCCCCCCGGTCGAGCCGGAGCCGGAGCCGGAGCCGGAGCCCGAGCTGCCCACCCCGACGGTCACCGTGTCGAAGACGACGGGGATCGATCCCGAGGGCGAGACGGTGACGGTCACGGGCACGGGCTTCGTGGCCGCGCCTCCGGCGACGACGGGCGCGCGTCCGCCGCTCGCGGGCAAGTTCACGGGCACGTACATCGCGTTCGGATCGTTCCTTGAAGCGTGGCAGCCTTCGTCGGGTGCGCCGGCGTCGGCTCGCAAGGCGCTCGACACCAAGTGGGGCGTGCTCGCGGCCGACATGGCGATCATCGGCGGTGCGAAGGCGGGAGCGATCGAGCTCGCCGAGGATGGCTCGTTCTCGACGACGCTGACCCTGACGCGTGACGACGCGGCGGCCCTCGAGGGCGGCCGCTGGGGCGTCTACACCTACCCGGGCGGCGGCGCGAAGCACGCCCCGTTCGAGACCTACACGCCCATCGCCTTCGCCGAAGCGACGACGCCCGAGCCCACGCCCGAGCCGACCCCGCCGACCACACCGCCGACCGGCTCGCTCGATGCCGGCTCGCTGCGCTGGGGCATCTCGGCGCCGTTTGCCGCGTACATCACCGGGCCCATCGCCCAGGGCGCGATCAGCGTCTCGCAGGGCGCGACCCGCGCGGGCGGCGTGTTCCAGTTCGGCCAGGCGGCGGGCTCGACCTTCGACCCGGCCACGGGCCTCGGCGCCGTCGCGTTCACGGGCGCCGTCCGGTACACCGGCCACGGCGGGCTGCTCGATGTCTCGCTCGCCAACCCGACCCTGCAGATCAGCGCGCCGGGCAGCGCGGCGCTCACCGTGTCGCACGGCGGCGCGCGCGTGCATGTCGCGAATGTCGCGCTCTCGGCCGGCACGACGACCCGCAGCGGCGACACCGTCACGATCGCCGGCGCCCCGACCACCCTCACCGCAAGCGGCGTGGGCATCTTCCAGAACAACTACCCGGCCGGCACTGCGCTCGAGCCGCTGACCGTCACGATCGGCGCCCCCGCCGCCGCGCCGGCCGGCGCCACCGGCACGGTCGCCTCCGCGCCCGCCCCGGCGGCTCTGCGGGCGATCCCCGCCGCGCCCCCGGCGACGACGGGCATCGAGCTCGACGACGCCACCCGGGCCGCGCTTGAGGCGGGCGAGCAGGTGACCCTGCGCGCAGCGGGCTTCGGCGCCGGTGAGCGCGACATCTTCGCCGTGGTGTACTCCACCCCGACGGTGCTCGACCGCGAGCTCGTCGCCGACGCCGACGGGGTGGTCAGCTGGACCGGCGCCCTGCCGGCGACCCTCGCGAACGGCGAGCACACCTTCACGTTCCAGGGCTCGGTGGCCCGGGGCATCCCGTTCACCCTCGAGCGCGCCGCCGCAGCGGCCATCGGCAGCTGCGCCGTCACCGAGGCGAGCCTCAGCTGGGGGTTCATGACGACCTTCCGCAACTACATCGAGGGCATCGGCGGCGGTGGCTGGGAGCTCGAGGGCGTCGAGTACCGCTACCCGCACTACGTCTGGCCGACGGGCACGGGCGCGATCGACGCGGCGAAGGGAGCCGGCCTGGTCGACTTCGGCGGCGCGATCCGCTTCACCGGCCACGACGGCGCGCTCGACACGACGCTCGCGAACACGCGCATCGAGCTCGCGGGCGAGACGGGATACCTCGTCATCGACGTCAGCGGCACGACCCAGTCGGGCAGCGCCGTCGATGCGGCGGCCGTGCGCTTCGCCACGTTCGCGGTGCCGGAGGGCGCATGGGATGCCGAGACCGGGGTGCTCACGCTCAGCGATGTGCCCACGAGCCTCACGGCCGACGGCGCCGCCGCGTTCGGGAGCTACCCCGAGGGCACCGCGCTCGACCCGCTGTCGGCGACGATCGCCGTGGACGCCGACTGCCTCGCGCCGCGCGAGGAGACCGTCGACATCGCGGTCGCCGCATCCGAGACGCCCGAGGCGGCCGCCGAGGCCGGCGCCCCGGTGTGGCCGTGGGTCGCGGGCGGCATCGCGCTGCTCGTGATCGTCGCCGGAGCCTGGGTGTTCGCCGTGCGTCGCCGCGCAGGGGCGGTGCGAGAATAGGCGCATGACCTCCGAGCAGCGCCCCCCGGTGGAGCACATCGAAATCCAGCCGTCCGTCGACGTATCCATTCGCCGATCGCCGCGGTACGGACGATTCCTCCTCCTGGGGGCGGCGCTCGGCGTCGTCGCCGCGCTGCTGGTCGCCACCTTCTCGCAGCCGGCCGAGACCGAGCTGCCCGAGCAGGCGATGACCTACTCGTTCAGCACGGTCTTCGGCTTCTCGGTGCTCGTGTTCGGGTCGATCGGGGCGCTGCTGTTCGGTCTGCTCGCGCTGCTGCTCGACCGCACGGTCGGCCGTCGCACGCGCGCCTACACGGCAGAGCACGAGCACGTCGCCTACGACGAGCCCGAGGACGAGCCGGTGGGCGAGCCCGTGGATGCGGCGGCTGTCGCGCCGGAGCGCCCCCTCGACCCCGACGCGACCGCGCCGACGCGGGCCTAGGCGCACGTGTCCGCGCCCGCCGGCAAGCGCCGATAGACTGCTCACGTGGCTACTGTCTCCCACAATCCCTATTCCGAAGCCGGCGTCGATACCGCAGCGGGTGACCTCGCTGTCGAATTGATGAAGTCGGCGGTTCGCCGCACCCATGGCCCCGAGGTCATCGGCGGGGTCGGCGGCTTCGCCGGCATGTTCGACGCCAGCGCGCTGCTGGGCTACGAGCGTCCGCTGCTGGCCAGCAGCACGGACGGCGTGGGCACCAAGGTGGCCATCGCGCAGGCGATCGACAAGCACGACACGATCGGCCTCGACCTGGTCGGCATGGTGATCGACGACATCGTCGTCGTGGGCGCCAAGCCCCTGTTCATGACCGACTACATCGCCTGCGGCAAGGTTGTGCCCGAGCGCATCGCCGACATCGTCGCGGGCATCGCGCGCGGCTGCACCGAGACCGGCACCGCGCTGGTCGGCGGCGAGACCGCGGAGCACCCAGGCCTGCTCGGCCCGAACGACTACGACGTCGCCGGCGCCGCAACCGGCGTGGTCGAGGCATCCCGCATGCTCGGCGCCGATCGCGTGCAGGCGGGCGACGTCGTCCTCGCGCTCGCCTCGAGCGGCCTGCACTCCAACGGCTACTCGCTGGTGCGCCACATCATCGCGGGCGCCGGCATCCGCTACGGCGATCGCGCGGTCGACCTCGGCGCGCACGGCGAGAGCTGGGGCGAGGCCCTGCTCGAGCCGACCCGCCTGTACACCTCGCCGCTGCTGCGCCTGATCGACGGGGTCGACGGCGGCGTGCACGCGCTCAGCCATGTCACCGGCGGCGGCATCGCCGCCAACCTTGCGCGCGTGCTGCCGCAGGGCACCTGGGTCGACGTGGATCGCTCGACGTGGGCCCCGCCCGCGGTGTTCCAGGTGCTCGCCGAGGTCGGCGGGCTCGAGCTCACGGCGACCGAGGGCACCTGGAACCTCGGCATCGGCTTCCTCGCCATCGTGTCTGCCGACACCGCGGTCGCCGCCATCGCGGCGCTCGAGGCCGAGGGCATCGCGACCTGGCAGGTCGGCACCGTGCACGATACCCCGCTGCCCACCGGCGGTGTCGCGTTCGAGCAGGGCGCGAAGGGCGTGGACGGCGGCGCGGTGCGCCTCGTCGGCGCATATGGCAACGGCGGCGCCGGCATCGGCAGCGCGTCCCAGACCAGCGGCAACTAGTCGCAGACGGAGCAGAGTAACACCACATGTGCGGAATCGTCGGAATGGTCGGGCAGGGTCCCGTCAACCAGGACATCTACGACTCACTCCTGCTTCTCCAGCACCGCGGCCAGGATTCCACCGGCATCGCGACGGCCGGCGAGGGCGGCGTCTTCCACATCGCCAAGGCGCGCGGCCAGGTGCGCGAGGCGTTCCGAACCCGTGACATGCGCTCGCTGCTGGGCAACTACGGCCTCGGCCACGTGCGCTACGCGACCTCGGGCGCGGCCGCGAACAGCGAGGAGGAGGCGCAGCCGTTCTACGTGAACGCCCCGTACGGCATCGTGCTGGTGCACAACGGCAACCTCACCAACACCCGCGAGCTCAGCCGCGAGCTGTTCCACACCGACCGCCGGCACCTGAACACCAGCTCCGACACCGAGCTGCTGCTGAACGTGCTGGCGAACGAGCTGCAGCAGTCCATCAACGGCGTCGACCTCGACCCGGGGCAGATCTTCCAAGCCGTCACCCGCGTGCACGAGCGCGTCGAGGGCTCGTATGCCGCCGTCGCTCTCATCGCGGGCTACGGCCTCGTCGCCTTCCGCGATCCCTTCGGCATCCGCCCGCTGATCCTCGGCCGCCGCACCTGCCCGAGCGGGCGCGACGAGTGGGTCGTGGCGTCCGAGTCGCTGGTGCTCGAGAACGCCGGCTTCGAGATCGTGCGCGACATCGAGCCCGGCGAGGCCGTCTTCATCGACCTCGAAGGAACGCTGTTCACGCAGCCGTGCGCCCCGGCCGCCAGGCTGACCCCCTGCGCGTTCGAGTACGTCTACCTCGCCCGCCCCGATACCGTGATGAACGGCATCTCGGTCTACGAGTCGCGGCTGCGGATGGGCGAGCGCCTGGCCGACACGATCGCCAAGCACGTGCCGGTCGAGACGATCGACGTCGTGATGCCGATCCCGGATTCCTCGCGCCCGGCCGCCATGCAGGTGGCCCGCAAGCTCGGCATCGAGTACCGCGAGGGGTTCTACAAGAACCACTACGTCGGCCGCACCTTCATCATGCCCGGACAGGCCGTGCGCAAGCGGAGCGTGCGCCAGAAGCTCAACGCGATGTCGAGCGAGTTCAAGGGCAAGCACGTGCTGCTCATCGACGACTCGATCGTGCGGGGCACCACGAGCAAGGAGATCATCCAGATGGCTCGGGATGCCGGCGCCACCTCGGTGAGCTTCGCCTCGGCCGCGCCGCCCGTGCGGTACCCGCACGTGTACGGCATCAACATGCCCTCGCGGCAGGAGCTCGTCGCCCACGGGCGTACCATCCCCGAGATCGCCGAGGTGCTCGGCGCCGATCACCTCGTGTTCCAGGAGATCGACGACCTGAAGGCCGCCATCGTCGAGGGCACCGCGATCGACGACCTCGACCTGTGCTGCTTCGACGGACGCTACGTGACCGGCACGGTCACCGAGGAGTACCTGCGCTGGGTCGAGGGCACGCACGTCTCGTAGCCGCGGCGTGCGCCAGTGTGCGGGTGGCGTCGGAACGCCCGGGCCGCGGCGTTGCGCGGCCGTGTGGCGGCGCATGCCCGCGTGAGGGTGCTTCTCGCGCGGCGCTGCCTCCCGCTGCGGCGCTGCCCGCCGGTGCGCTGGCACGCAAAATCGCCACCCGGGCGATGCCCGAGCGGCGAATGCGAGTGTCGTTCAGGATGGTGCCCGCAAGGCAGGCGTCATCCACGACGGGAGGACTACATGCCCTTGGCGGGCTCGCTCTCGTCTTCGTCGGCGTAGTCCGCCCACTTGTCGACGTAGAGATCGCCATCGTCCTGGGGCTGTCCGAGCTCACGCTCGAGTGCCGAAAGATTCACCTCGGGGCTGTACGACTTGAGCTCCCGAGCGATCTTCGTGTGTTTAGCCTTCTGACGGCCACGCCCCATGCGAGACCCCCTCACGATAAGAGCTTCGGAACTGGCAGGCCCGAAGCATCACCAACCCGGCCAATCGCCGGTAAGAGTAACATTCAGAATAGCATGCACCCGCGCGCGGCGGCCGCTCAGACGCCAGCGCGACGGGACACAATTGAAGGAGGCGCGCCATGTCAGACACCGCGAACGAGTTCGTTCCAGGGCCGGAGCTGAAGGGTGCCGTGATCATCGGACTCGTGCCGGACTCTCCGGCGCGGGTGATGAACGAGGCCGCGCTGAACGCGCGGCTGCGCGGGGTGGGCATCGTGGTCGTGCACGTCGACGTGACGCGTTTCGTGACCTTCGATGACCCGGACGGCTACGCGAGCTCGGCGCCCGCCGACGTCGACATGGTCGCGCGCGCCCGCGAGAGCGAGTTCGTGCAGGCGCTCGCGGCGTCGCAGCTGGAGGATGCCGGCGTGGATTGGAGCTTTCAGCAGCTGGTGGGCGACCCGGCCCTGGCGATCAAGGAGCTCGCCGAGAAGATCGATGCGTCGCTGATCGTCGTCGGCACGCGCGACCGCGGCATCGGCGAGTCCATCCGCGAGTTCTTCACGGGCTCGGTGGCTGCGCGCCTCGCGCACCGCCAGCGACGCCCCGTCCTGGTCGTGCCCCGCGATCACGAGGGCAAGGACGACGCCGAGCGCGCGGCGGACGACCCCAGCGCGAGCTGACGCCCGCAGACGGGCGAGGCAGCTCAGCGGATGCGCGCCTGCAGGGCGGCGGCCGCGGCGTCCAGCCCCGAGACGAACTCGTCGACGGCGGCGGGATCGAGCGCGCCGCCGCGGGCGACGTGGGTGCGCAGCTCGACACGCACGCGCGCCCGGATCTCGTTCAGCGCCGCGTCGGCCCGGTGCAGCTGGGCGCGGGCGATCGAGCGCGCGTCGGCCCGCGAGTCGCCGGCGGGGGCGCGCACGCCGGCGGCCTGCGCGTCGCGCGAAGCCGCGGCGAGGTCGGCGTGCAGGCTGCGCATCGCGTCCTTGACGCCGGCGCGCACCTCGTCGGCGATCAGCCGAACCGAGTCGGTGATCCCGGCCTCGATCCCCGCCATGTCGTCGGCTCGCGCGAGCACCTCGGCGCGACCAGCCGCGGTGATCGCGTACACGGTCTTGCGCCCGTCGACGGTCTTGGTGACCAGGCCCTCCTCCTCGAGCTTCGCCAGGCGCGGATAGATCGTGCCGGCGCTCGGGGTGTAGGTGCCGCCCGTGCGGTCGGAGAGGGCCTGCATGATGTCGTAGCCGTGGCGCGGGCCCTCGCTCAGCAGGTTCAGGAGGTAGAGCCGCAGATCGCCGTGCGAGAAGACGGGGGTCACGAGCGGGCCTCGTCGGCGTCGGTGTCGCCCGCGCCGCCCGCGCCGCCCGCGCCCCCAGCGCCGCCGACCCCGGTCTCGCTGCGCAGCAGCGTCAGGTCGCCCGAGACGCTGTTCACGCGCACGTCGACGAACTGGCCGCTGAGGGTGCCGGTCGAGCCGGTGAAGTTGGTCATGCCGCTGCTGGAGTGCACCGTGCTGTCGAGCGTGATCTTGCCGCTCACGCTGCGCACGACGTAGTTCGCGGGGTAGCCCTCGTCGATGCGGATCGTCGAGTTGCCGCTGACGGTGTTGATGTCGATCTGCGAGATCGGCCCCGCGCTGTCGAACAGCACGCTGCCTGAGACCGTGTCCGCGCTCGCGCGGCGGATAGTGCCGGTCGCTGCGATGTCGCCCGAGACGCTGTTCGCGTTGAAGGCGCCGCGCAGCCCGCGCACCTGCACGTCGCCGTTCACGGCGTTGATGTCGACGTCGCCGGTGAGGTCGTCGACGAGCAGGTCGCCCGAGACGGTGTTGAGCTTCGCGTCGGTCGCGAGGCCCGAGATGAGCGCGCTCGCCGACACGACGCCGAGGGTGAGGGCCACGGTGCGCGGGACGACGATGCTGATGTCGGCCTTGGCGCCACCGGCCCCGAACTGCCCGAACACGCTGAGGAAGTTGTCCCAGCGCAGCTGCGGGTGGTCGATCTCGAGCGCGTCGCCCGTGATCTCGATGCGAAGGTCCTTCTGGGTGACCGAGTGCACCTCGATCCGGGCGCCGGGCTCGTCGTGGGCGATCACGTCGATCTGCCCGCCGATGAGGCCGACCTTCAGCGAGCGCACGTGCTCGATGTCGATCACACGCGTCTCGCCGGGGTGGATGAGCCACTTCTCGAGGGTCATGCGGTGCTCCTTGGGTCTGGTTCCGAGAACGCGATGTATCGCGTCACGAAGACAATAACACGATATATCGCGAGCTCAAGGGGTGGGCGGGCGAGGGGTGCCGCGACACAGCGAATGCACAGCGGCGCTAGCGTGGTGCCGTGACCGCCGCTCCTGCCCTCTCCTGGCGCACCGCCGGGCTCGTCGCGCTGGGCGGCGCGGTCGGGGCGGCCGCGCGCGCGGCGCTGCTGTGGCCCGGGGTGCTCGACGATGGCCTCGCGATCCCGGCGACCGTCGCCGTGAATGTCGTCGGCGCGGCCCTGCTCGGCGTGCTCGTCGGCGTGCTCGGGGCGCGGCATCCCGCGCTTCGCTCGCTCCTCGGGACCGGCGTGCTCGGCGGCTTCACGACCTTCTCGGCGTTCGCGCTGCAGGTGGCCACGAGCGCGCCCTGGGCCGCGGCGCTGCTCGCGCTCGCCACGATGGTGCTCGGCGTGCTCGCCGCGGGGGCGGGCCTGCGCGGCGGGCGTGCGCTCGCGCATCGCCGCGGCGGCGCCGACGCGCCGGAGCTGGCCGAATGAGCCCGCTGCTGCTCGCCGCGGTCGCGCTCGGGGGCGGGCTCGGCGCCGGGGCGCGCTACCTCGTCGACGTCGGCGTGGGGCGCCTGCTCGGCGGGGTGCTTCCCTGGGGGATCCTCGTCGTCAACGTCACGGGGTCGCTGCTCATCGGCGTGCTGACCGGGGCCGTGGCGAACGCCGAGCTGGTGTGGATGCTGGGGGTCGGGCTGCTCGGAGGCTACACGACGTTCTCGACCGTCGCGGTCGAGACGTGGCTGCTCGCCGAGGCCGGCGATCGGCGGGCCGCATGGGGCAACGCGCTCGGCTCGGTGCTGGGATGCGTCGCCGCGGCCGCGGCGGGGCTGCTGCTCGGCGCCTGGATCGCTGGCGCGTTCGCGTGAGGCGTCGGCCGCGTCGTCCCCAGCGGGCGCGGGCGCGCGCGGGCCGCGTGCGATACTGAAGCGGTCGAAGACGGCTTCGTTTCGACAGCTTCGTTTCGACGGTGCCGGCGCGATGGCGTGCCGGATGACCACCAACCCGACTGAAGGCAGCCCGTGTCGAATCTCGCCGTTCTGAGCCTGCGCAACCGCGCGCTCATCGCCCTCATCACCATCGTCGCGGCGGTCTTCGGCGGCCTCGCGCTGACCAGCCTCAAGCAGGAGCTCATCCCCTCGATCGAGTTCCCGCAGCTGACGATCGTCGCCACCTACCCGGGCGCCTCGCCCGACGTCGTCAACAACGACGTGTCGACGCCGATCGAGACGGCGATCCAGGGCGTGCCCGGCCTCGAGTCGACGACCGCCACGAGCACCACGAACGCCTCGGTGATCTCGGCCTCCTTCACGTACGGCACCAACCTCGCCACCGCCGAGCAGAAGCTCATGCAGGCGATCAACCGCATCAAGGGCCAGCTTCCCGAGGGCATCGACCCGCAGGTGCTCGCCCTCTCGATCGATGACTTCCCCGTGATCCAGCTCGCGGTCACCGGCTTCGACGACCAGGAGGCGATCCAGGCGCAGCTCGAGGCATCCGTGATTCCCGAGCTCGAAGACGTCAAGGGCGTGAATGCGGCCGCAATCGTGGGTGGCGTGACGCAGCGCATCACGATCACCCCAGACCCGGAGAGGCTTGCGGCGACGGGCTTCAGCAGCGCGGCGATCCGCGACGCGCTCGACCAGAACGGCGTGCTCTTCCCCGGCGGGCAGATCACCGAGGGCAGCAACTCCCTGACGGTGCAGACCGGCGCGAAGATCGAGTCACTCGACGCGATCCGGCAGCTGCCGCTCGTGCCCTCCAGCGCCGCCCAGTTCGAGGCGGGCCTCGTCACGATCGCCGACGTCGCCGCCGTCGAGCAGACCCTCGCGCCCGTCACGAGCATCTCGCGCGTCGACGGCAAGCCCGCCGTGACGATCGCCATCACGAAGCTTCCCGCCGCGAACACGGTCGACGTCTCGAAGGGGGTGCTCGCGGTGCTGCCCGAGCTCGAGACGGCGGTCCCCGGGGTGAGCTTCACGGTCGTGTTCGACCAGGCGCCCTTCATCCAGCAGTCGATCGACGCGCTCGCCCAGGAGGGCCTGCTCGGCCTGCTCTTCGCCGTCATCGTCATCCTGATCTTCCTGATGTCGGTGCGCTCGACGCTGGTCACGGCCATCTCGATCCCGACCAGCGTGCTGATCACCTTCATCGGCATCCAGGCCTTCGGCTACACGCTCAACATCCTGACCCTGGGCGCGCTCACGATCGCGATCGGCCGCGTCGTCGACGACTCGATCGTCGTGATCGAGAACATCAAGCGGCACTACGTGGGCGACGCCGACAAGCTTCGCGCCATCCTGCTCTCGGTGCGCGAGGTCGCCGCGGCGATCACCGCGTCGACGATCACCACGGTGGCGGTCTTCCTCCCGCTCGCCTTCGTCAGCGACGTGACCGGCGAGCTGTTCCGCCCGTTCGCGCTGACCGTGACGATCGCGATGGTCGCCTCGCTGTTCGTGGCGCTGACGATCGTGCCCGTGCTCGCATACTGGTTCCTCAAGCCCGGCACGCCGGTGGTGGATGCCGAGGGCAGGGCCATCGACCCGCAGGATCCCGCCGCGCCGCCCACGCGCCTGCAGAAGGCGTACCTGCCCATGCTGCGCTGGACCCTGAAGCACTCCGGGGTCACGCTGGTGCTGGCGGTGCTCGTGCTCGGCGGCACGCTGGCGCTCGCGCCCCTCATGAAGACGAACTTCCTCGGCGACTCGGGGCAGAACACGTTCACGATGACGCAGAGCCTTGGGCCCGCGGCCAGCCTCGAGAGCGAGGATGCTGCGGCCACGCAGGTGGAGGAGCTCCTCCTGCAGATCGACGGCATCGAGACGGTGCAGGTGTCGATCGGCTCGTCGGGCTCGGCGCTTCGCGACGCCTTCAGCGGCGGGGGCGGCGGGGTGACGTACTCGGTCACCACGGCGGCCGGCGCCGACCAGCTCGCGCTGCGCGACGAGGTCACCGCCCAGGTGGCGAAGCTGGGCGATGTGGGCGAGATCTCCATCGGCGGCGCGGGCGGCGGCTTCGGCTCGAGCGACATCGAGATCGACATCTCGGCCCCCGACCGGGCCACCCTCGAGGAGGCGACCCAGGCGGTCGTCGACACCATGAGCGACAGGTCGGGCATCGGCCAGGTCACCAGCAACCTCAGCAACGCGCTGCCCTACATCGGGGTCGTGGTCGATCGCGACGCGGCCGCTCGCCTCGGCCTCAGCGAGGTCGCCGTCGGCGCCCTCGTCTCAAGCTCGATGCAGCCCCAGCGCGTCGGCACCGTCGAGATCGACTCGCGCTCGCTCACGATCTATCTCGCCGCGAGCCAGTCGCCGGCGACGCTCGACGAGCTGCGCCAGCTGACGATCCCGAGCGCGCTGGGCCCGATCCCCCTCGAGCAGGTCGCCACCGTCGCCGAGACCGTCGGCCCGACCTCGGTGACCACCGAGCGGGGCGTGCGCACCTCCACCGTCACCGTGACGCCCTCGACTGACGACCTCAGCGCGGCCTCCACCGCAGTGCGCACGGCCCTCGACACCGTGGAGCTGCCGGCGGGCGCGAAGGCGGCCGTGGGCGGCGTCGTCTCGCAGCAGAACGAGGCGTTCGCGCAGCTCGGACTCGCTCTGCTCGCGGCGATCCTCATCGTCTACATCGTCATGGTCGCGACGTTCAAGTCGCTGCGCCAGCCGCTGCTGCTGCTCATCTCGGTGCCGTTCGCGGCGACCGGCGCCATCCTGCTGCAGATCGTCTCGGGCGTGCCGCTGGGCGTCGCCTCGCTCATCGGCGTGCTGATGCTCATCGGCATCGTCGTGACGAACGCGATCGTGCTCGTCGACCTGGTCAACCAGTACCGCGAGCACGGGCTCAAGGCGCACGATGCCGTCGAGGCTGGCGCCGCGAGGCGTCTGCGCCCGATCCTGATGACCGCGCTCGCCACGATCTTCGCGCTCCTGCCGATGGCGCTCGGCATCACCGGGCATGGCGGCTTCATCTCGCAGCCGCTCGCGATCGTCGTGATCGGCGGCCTCGTCTCTTCCACGGTGCTGACCCTGATCGTGCTGCCGACGCTCTACAACCTCGTGGAGGGCGCGCGCGAGCGCCGGGTCGACCGGCGCCGGGCGAAGGCGGCGGCGGCGGGCGAGGGCGACGAGGGCATGGATGCGGCGGCCGACGCTCCGGACGGCGACGGCTCGGCGCCCGGCGACGCCGCGCCGCGCAGCCGCCGCGACCTGCGAGCGCAGACCGAGGGCTGAGCCGCACGCCGCGGCGAGGGCCGCGGCGCGACTCTCAGCTTCGAGCCGGCCGCATCCGCTACACTCGTGGGGTCGGCTCTGGGCACCGCGCGTCGCGCGCGGATGGGTTTGTGAGTCCAAGGGGCCGATGGTGGGCGCGAATCCGCGCCGACGACCATCAGATTGAATGGCCCCCGGCCGACGACAGTCCGGGTTGCTCCGCGCCGCGCTCGCGGCGCCCTGTGGAGCGCTGTTCTCGCACGAAGAGAAACCCAGAAGGACACAGTCATGCCCAAGCACAAGAAGCCTGCCGGCGCGAGCCGAGGCAAGAACTTCGAGCCGCGCTACGGCGAGAAGAAGACGTCGTTCCACGAGCGCACCGGCCGCGGACGCGCGGGCGAGACCCGCGGCTCGAAGCCGGGCAGCCGCAGCGCCGGCCACCGCGGCTACCGCCCCGAGGGCGACGAGGGCTCGGCGCCCAAGGCGCGCTGGACGAACGAGCAGCGCGCCGGCCGCGACGAGTCGCGCACCCGCAGCGGCCGCGGCTCGCAGCCGTCGTACGGCGAGCGCGGCGCATACGGCGACCGCCCCGCACGCGGCTCCTACGCTGACCGTCCCGCACGCGGCTCGTACGGCGATCGCCCGGCACGCGGGTCGCACAGTGACCGTCCCGAGCGCGGCTCGTACGGCGACCGCCAGACCCGTGGATCGTATGGCGATCGCCCGGTCCGCGGCGCCTCCGGCGACCGCCCCACGTACGGCGACCGGCCCACGTACGACCACCGCCCCGCGCGCGGTGGTCGTCCCGACGTCAACGGCGATCGCCCGACGCGTTCGTTCGACGGCGAGCGGGGCTCGCGCCACGGCGGCGACCGCCCGTCGTACGGGGGCGATCGCGCTGAGCGCTCCTCGTACGGCGAGCGTCGCTCCTTCGACCGGGACGGCTCGCGCGGCGAGCGTCCCTCGTACGGCGAGCGTCCCGCCTACGGCGAGCGAGGCGCACGCGGTGGCCGCCCCGACTTCGCGGGCGACCGCGGTCAGCGCGGCGCACACGACGGCGGCCGCAACGACCGCCCCCGCTACAGCAGCGACCGCCTGGCGCGCGCATACGACGGCGAGCGCTCCGGCCGCCCCGCACGCTCGTTCGACGGCGACCGCCGCGAGCGCGGCTCGTACGAGCGCCCTGGCTTCGGCGAGCGCTCCTCGTACGGCGAGCGCGCCTCGCGCGGCGGCCGCCCCGACTTCAACCCCGAGCGCCCCGAGCGTCGCGAGCGGCCCCGCTTCGAGCGCGCCGAGCGACCCGACCGCGACCGCCGGCCCGCGGCATCCCGCAGCGACTGGAACGCGAAGCCCGAGCGCTCGGCGAAGCACGACGAGCACGTCGACGTCGTGCACGAGCGGCTGCAGGCGCAGGCGATCCAGGCGGTGGAGCTCGAGGGCGTGAGCTTCGGCGACCTCGGCCTCGGCGGCAACATCGTGAACACGCTCGCCGAGCTCGGCGCGCCGACCCCGTTCCCGATCCAGGCCGCGACGATCCCCGAGATCCTCGGCGGTCGCGACGTGCTCGGCCGCGGCCGCACCGGCTCGGGCAAGACGATCGCCTTCGGCGCGCCGCTGGTCGAGACCATCCTGCGCTCGCAGGCCGGCCAGCGCCGTGAGTTCGGCCGCAGCCCGCGCGCGCTCATCCTCGCCCCCACCCGCGAGCTCGCGCTGCAGATCGACCGCACCGTGCAGCCGATCGCCCGCAGCGTCGGCCTGTTCACCACGCAGATCTACGGCGGCGTGCCGCAGGCGCGCCAGGTGGGCGCGCTGCGCAAGGGCGTCGACATCATCATCGGCACCCCCGGCCGCATCGAGGACCTGATCGAGCAGGGCAAGCTCGACCTGAGCGAGGTGCGCGTCGCGGTGCTCGACGAGGCCGACCACATGTGCGAGCTCGGCTTCCTCGAGCCCGTGCAGCGCATCCTCCGCAAGACCGCGGAGGGCTCGCAGAAGCTGCTGTTCTCGGCGACCCTCGACCGCGAGGTCTCTGCGCTGGTCGACGAGTTCCTCGTCGAGCCCGCCGTCTACGAGGTCGCCGGCGAAGACCAGGCCTCGAGCACCATCGACCACCAGGTGCTCGTGATCGAGCACCGCTCCAAGGACGAGGTGCTCGAGCAGCTCGTCGACCGCGAGGGCAAGACGCTCGTGTTCGCCCGCACCCGCGCCTACGCGGAGCGTCTGGCCGAGCAGTTCGACGAGGCGGGCATCCCCTCGGTCTCGCTGCACGGCGACCTCAACCAGGCCCGCCGCACACGCAACCTGCAGCGCATGACCTCCGGCAAGGTCCGCGTGCTGGTGGCGACGGATGTCGCAGCCCGCGGCATCCACGTCGACGACATCGATCTCGTGATCCAGGCCGACGCGCCCGACGAGTACAAGACGTACCTGCACCGCGCCGGCCGCACCGGCCGCGCCGGCGCCGAGGGACGCGTGGTCACGCTGATCACGCGCCAGCGCCGCCGCCGCATGAGCGAGATGCTCGAGCGTGCTGAGATCACGGCGCCGTTCACCGACGCCGGGCCCGGCGACGAGGTGCTCGAGGAGCTCTCGGGCCGGGTCGCGACGGTGGCCGAGCTGACCACCGCCTCGCGCGACGCCTAGCCTCGCCTGACGATGCCCCCGCTCTTCGGAGCGGGGGCATCGTGGTTCGCGGGGTGGACCGTTGCGCGCATCGCCGAACCCGAACCTCGGAGGCCTTGCGACGCGGTGTCATGCCCTGCCTAGACTGGGCGTGCATGGGCGGCAATGGGGCCGGTTCGCATGCCGAGCGAGGGAGCATCACCATGGATCGCATTCTGTATGGCGAGGATCACGAAGCGTTCCGCGAGGTCGTCAAGGCCTTCGCGAGGAAGTACGTCACGACCGAGCGGCGAGAGGCGTGGGATGCCGCGGGCGAGATCGACCGCGAGACCATGCTGGCGGCGGGGGAGTCGGGGCTGATCGGCCTCTCGGTGCCGGAGGAGTTCGGCGGCGCCGGCATGCTGCACGACTTCCGCTACCGCGCGATCGTCAACGAGGAGATCATCGGCGCGGGCTCCGGCTCGCTCGCGAGCGCGTTCGGCATCCAGGACGACCTCGCGGTGCCGTACCTCGTGCACTTCGGCACCGACGAGCAGAAGGCGAGGTGGCTGCCCGGGATGGCCACGGGCGAGATCATCGGCGCCCTCGCGATGACCGAGCCGGGCGCGGGCAGCGACCTGCGCGGCGCGACCACGACGGCCAAGAAGGTCGAGGGCGGCTATCTCGTCAACGGCGCCAAGACGTTCATCTCGAGCGGCAAGACCGCCGACGTGATCGTCACCTTCGTGAAGACGGGCGAGGGCAATCGTCCCGACGCGTTCAGCCTCATCCTCGTCGAGAACGGCATGCCGGGCTTCGAGCACGGCAAGACGCTCAGCAAGATGGGATTCCACGGGCATGACACGGCCGAGCTGTCGTTCGCCGATGTCTTCGTGCCAGACGCCAACCTGCTCGGCGCGGCCGAGGGGCACGGCTTCGTGCAGCTGATGAAGAACCTGCCCCTCGAGCGCCTCACGATCGGCGTGGCCGCGGCATCGGCCGCGCAGGCCGCGTTCGGCTGGACGCTCGCCTACGTCAAAGACCGTGAGGCGTTCGGCGAGCGCGTCGCCGACTTCCAGAACACCCGATTCCGCCTCGCCGACATCGCGGTGACGGTCGACGTGATCTGGGCCTACATCGACCGCGCGATCGCGCTGTACGGCGAAGGCGCGCTCACGGCGGAGGAGGCGGCGAAGGTGAAGTTCTGGACCACCGAGCGCGAGTGGGAGGTGCTCGACACCTGCGTCCAGCTGCACGGCGGCTACGGGTACATCACCGAGTACCCGATCGCGCGGGCATTCCTCGACGCGCGCGTGCACCGCATCTACGGCGGCACGAACGAGATCATGCGCGAGATCGTGGGGCGCCAGCTCGCGGGTCGCCGCTAGCCGCCGGGTGCGGCAGGCCCCGGCGCGGCGGGGCGTCGGGTCCCGCCGACGAGAACGCCGACGAGAACGGCGATGAGAACGCTGCCTAGAACGGCGACCAGAACCAGAACACCAGCGCGGTGAGCGCCCAGAAGCCGATCATGAACACCCAGTCTCGCGCCCGGAACGGCACCAGGTGGCGCTCGGTGCGCGTGGGGTAGGCGCCGAACGCCCGGGAGTCCATCGCGAGGGCGACGTGCTCGGCGTGCCGAATCGCGCTCGCCAGCAGCGGCACGATCGTGCCGGTGGTGCGGCGCAGCCAGGCGATCGGGCCGCGCCCGCCGCCGAGCCCGCGCACGCGGTGCGCGGCGCGGATCACCTCGAGCTCGTAGCCGAAGCGGGGCACGAAGCGGTAGGCGGCCAGCGCCGTGTAGCCGATGCGGTAGGGCACCTTGAGCTGCTGCACCAGGGCCCGCACGAGGTCGGGCCCCGTGGTCGTGAGTCCGCCGATCAGGGCGAGGGAGAACACGGCGCCGAGGCGCAGCGCGGTCGCCGCGCCGACGAGCAGGGCGCCGGCGTAGAAGGTCCAGTCGCCGATGCGCAGCAGCGGGACCGACTGGTCGACGCTGCCGGTGTCGGCCCAGAGGGCGAAGCTGAGGGTGATGATGCCCATCGCCACCGGCGCGCCGACGAGGAGCACCAGCAGCATCGTGCGGCTCAGGCGCGCGCCGATGAGCAGGAGCGCGTACGCGATCACGATCAGCGTGATCGGCGTCGCCAGGTCGCGCGCGAAGATCACCAGGAGCATGGCCGGGATCGGCCCGGCGATCTTCGCGAGGGGGTTGAGGTGGCCGAGTAGTCCGCGCGTCCCGCGCGCGGCATAGGGGTCGAAGCGGCGCGGCGTGCGGGCGGCGACGTCGACGGCCGAGGGGGCCACCGCGCCCAGCTCGCCGCTCACGGCGCTCACGCCGCGGTCCCCGGCAGCTCGGAGAGCCGCACGAGGCCGCGCAGCTCGGGGTGGCCCTGCGTGCCGCGAAGCGCGGTCACGAGCGGCGGCACCTGCAGTCCCACCTGGGTGATCCAGTCCGGGTCGGCGAAGATCTCGGCGGTCGGGGCGTGGGCGAGCAGGCGCCCGCCGCGCATCACGGCCGTGCGGGTGGCGTACTCGGCGACGAGCTGCATGTCGTGGGTCACGACGATCACCGTGGTGCCCGCGGCGTTGAGCTCCTTCAGCAGGCCGAGCAGCTCGTCCGCGCGGGCGCGGTCCTGCCCGAACGTGGGCTCGTCGAGCGCGAGCACGGGCGCGCCTGCGATGAGCGCGGTGCCCACCGAGAGTCGCCGCTTCTCGCCGCCCGAGAGCAGGAAGGGGTGGGTGTCGGCCTTGTCGGCGAGGCCGAATCGATCGAGCATGTCGCCGACGCGCTGCTCGATCTCGTCGCGGTGCACGCGGCCTACGCGCAGCCCGTGCGCGAGCTCGTCGAACACGGTGCCGGTGATGAACTGGTGCTCGGGGTTCTGGAAGACGAAGCCGATCTGGGCGGCGAGGGCGCGCACATCCGAGCGCGCCGGGTCGAGGGTGCCGACCCGGATCCTGCCCTTCGGCGGCGGGATCACGCCGGCGATCGCCTGCACCAGCGTGGTCTTGCCGGCGCCGTTCTCGCCGACGACCGCGAGGAACTCGCCGGCGTGCACCTCGAGGTCGATCTCGGCGAGCACCGGGGTTCGCCCGCGCTGCAGGCTCAGCCCGCGCACCTCGATGAGGGGGGTGGATGCCGCAGCCGCCGCGTCATCCTCACGCGCCGGCATCCAGCCGGTCAGCGCGGCCGGGGCCGGCGCTGCGTCGAGGGCGTACCGCAGCTCGGCGGCCGTGAGCGGAAGCGGCTCGAGCGCGTATCCGGCGGTGCGCAGGCGCAGGGCCGCGAGCGTCGCGGTGGGAAGCCAGACGCCCATGGCGACGAGCTCCTCGGCGTGCGCGCGCAGCACCGTCTCGACGGGACCGTCGAACGCGAGCCGGCCCGCGCGGTCGATCACGACGACGCGGTCGACGAGCGCGATCGCCGCGTCGAGGTTGTGCTCGATGAGCACGATCGAATGGTCACCGGCCGCGACGAGCTCCGACAGCGCCTCGTAGACGTCGTCGATGCCCTGCGGGTCGAGGTTGGCGGTGGGCTCGTCGAGCACGAGGATGGGGGCGCCGATCGCGAGCGCGCACGCGATGGCGAGGCGCTGCCTCCCTCCGCCTGAGAGGGTGTCGGGGTTTGCCGCGCGATGCTCCCACAGGCCGACGCGGCGCAGGCCGGCCTCGGCGCGGGCGAGCACCTCCTCCACCGGCATCCGCAGGTTCTCGGGGCCGAAGGCCACCTCGTCGAGCACCGTGCCGGTGACGATCTGCGAGTCGGGGTCTTGGAAGACCATCGAGACGTGGGTGCTCAGCTCGGCGACGGTGGTGTCGGCGGTGTCGAGGCCGGCGACGGTGACGGTGCCGGCCAGCTCGGCCGGAAGCGCGTGGGGGATGAGTCCGTTCAGCGAGAGCGCCAGCGTCGACTTGCCCGAGCCGCTGGGGCCGAGCAGCAGCACGACCTCGCCGCGGCGCACGTCGAAGGTGATCGCCTCGGGCGTTGCGCGGGTCGCGCCCTCGTGGGTGATCCCGACCTGCTGCACGCGAAGCGTCGCCGCGACATCGCCGTCATTGGCGGGCTGTCGGAGGGCAGACTCAATTGTCACGGGCGTCTTCTCGCAAAGGATAGGGTTACCTAAACTTAGCCGAGCCTTGTCGGTGTTGCAAAGGTGTGTCGGCGGCATCCGCGCACCCGAACGGTGCGGGTTTTCGGGGCACGGCCCGCTGCGTCGCCGCGCTCGAGGGCCGGCGCCGCCCGCCCGGGGCTAGCGGCCGCGCGTCGTGCCGCCCGAGACGCCCGCCCGCGTGAGCGCCGCCGCCACACCGCGCCCGATCAGCGTGAAGCCGAGCGGCGAGATGAAGAACAGCGAGAGGTAGATGATCTGCGTGGCGAGGGCGAAGCGCTCGGCGTCGAAGGTCGTCCACACGAGCAGGCCGAAGGCGAGCCCGCCGACCACCGGGGGGATGTAGTAGAGCCAGGTGTCCCAGCGGCGGTAGCGGAAGATCACGAAGACGAGCTCCTGCAGGATGCCGATCAGCAGCGCGGTGCCGAGGAACGCGGCCGCGAGGTGCGGCGCGAACGCGAGACCGACGAGCGCCGAGAGCATGTTGGTGATCAGCGCGACCAGGGGCATCCGCAGCAGCGACTGCGCGATCACACCGGGCAGGAAGTACACGCCGATCATCGCGCCGTACAGCAGCGGCACGGTCGCCGAGATCAGGAAGCTCGCGTAGGCGAGCCCCGCCGACACGAGCCCTGCTGCGACGCCGATGGCGGCGCAGGTGAGCAGTACGCGGGTCGAGAGCAGGGATGATTTACGGGCCACGGTGTCAGCGTACCGCTCGGGCGCGAGCGCGCCGAAAAGATTGCCGCCGGGGTGGATGCCGCCGCCCGGCGCGGTGCGCGTCGAGCCCGCCGTCAGCCTCGCCGGCCCAAGCGGCGCTGGCGGGTCGTGAGCCGCACGCCCGGCATGGGCGGCGCCGGGATGCGCTCGCCGCCGTGCCCGGGCACGTGCCCGAAGCGAGGGGCGTCATTCTCCCAGTCCGCGCGCGCCGCCACGATCTCCTCGTGGGTGCGGCCCACGAAGTTCCACCACATGATGATCTGCTCGGAGAAGGGCTCGCCGCCCAGCAGGAACACGATCGCGCCCTCGGCGCTGTGCACGTCGATGTGGTCGCGGTCGATGCCGAGGTAGAGCATCGCCTTGTCGTCGACGCGGATGCGCTCGGAACCGGCCGGGTCCGTCGCGGCGTCGACCTCGATCGCGCCCTCGACGCCCAGCAGGGCATGCTCCCACTGCGCGTTGAGGGGCAGACGCACGGTCGCGCCGGGTGCGATGCGCAGCTCGGCGCCCACGATGGGTGTGTGTGCGGTCGCCGGCGAGGTCACGCCGCCGAACTCGCCCATCACGACGAGCACCTCGAGGCCCGGCAGGCTCAGGTGGGGCAGCTCGGTGTGCTGCTCGAAGGCGGGGGCCATGTGCCGGGCCGATTCCGGCAGCGCGACCCAGAACTGGAGCGCGTCGAGGGGGATCTCCTCCTCGCCAAGCGAGTACTCGGAGTGCGCGATGCCGTGGCCGCTGGTCATCAGGTTGAGCGCGCCGCGGGTCACGACCACGTCGCTGCCGATGGTGTCGCGGTGGCGCACCTCGCCCAGCAGCGGCCACGTGACGGTCTGCAGGCCGATGTGCGGGTGCGGCTCCACGCGCATGCGGGTCGGCTGTGGGCCGAAGCGGTCGAGGAAGCACCAGGCGCCCACCATCGGAAGGTCGCGCTGGGGCAGCGTGCGTCGCACGTGCATGTTGCGCACGCCGCCGAGCGGCACCTCCCGGGCCTCGAGGAGCACCGCCATCGGACCGGTGCACTCGGCGGCGGTGGCGAGGTCTTCGGTGCCGACGTCGAGCCGGCTCATGCCTGGGCGCTCGTCTTGGCACCCTCCGGCCACTCGATCACGGCGCCGGGCACCTCGTTCGCGCGCACCCAGGCCTGCACGTAGCTGCACACCGGGATGATGCGCGAGCCGCGGGCCGTGGCATCCGTCAGCGCGAACTGCACGAGCCTGCCGGCGAGTCCCTGGCCCCCGAAGCTCGGGTCGACGTGGGTGTGGTCGAAGGTGATCTCGCCGTCTCCCTGCACGAAGTGGGCGTAGCCCGCCTCGGCACCGCCGACCTTGATGAGGTAGCTGCTGCGCTCGTCGTCGCGCTCGATGAGGATCTCGTCGGTCATGATGCAACCCTTCCAGTTGTGGCGAGGCGGCTCTGCCGCGCCCTCATCTCAACCTATGCCGCGGCGTCGGGTATTCCCAGCGCTCGGGCCGCTCCGTGCGTGTCTGCGCCCCGCGCGCGGCCGTCGCGCGCGCCATGCGGCAGACTCGGAGGATGCCCACTCCCGCCCCGACCGAGGCGCCCCTGCCGCTGCTCGACCGCCTGCCGCGCGGCGCCGACGCCGACCCCGACGAGCTCTACACCGGCTTCGTCGAGTGGGCCGAGGCGACCGGATTCTCGCTGTACCCGGCGCAGGACGAGGCCGCGATCGAGATCGTCTCGGGGTCGAACGTGATCCTCTCGACGCCGACGGGCACGGGCAAGTCGCTCGTCGCGATCGCCGCGCACGCCGCGGCCGTCGCGCGCGGGGGCCGGACCTTCTACACGGCGCCGATCAAGGCGCTGGTGAGCGAGAAGTTCTTCGCCCTCATCGAGGTCTTCGGCGCCGAGAACGTGGGCATGGTCACGGGCGATTCGTCGGTGAACGCCGATGCCCCGATCATCTGCTGCACCGCCGAGATCCTCGCCAACGCCGCGCTCCGGCACGGCGCCGACACCCCGGTCGACCAGGTCGTCATGGACGAGTTCCACTACTACGGCGACCCCGATCGGGGCTGGGCCTGGCAGGTGCCGCTCCTGCTGCTGCCGCGCGTGCAGTTCGTCCTCATGTCGGCCACCCTCGGCGACGTCACCGAGATCGCCGACGACCTCACCGAGCGCACCGGCCGCCCCACCGCGCTGATCACCGGCGTGGAGCGCCCGGTGCCGCTGCACTTCTCCTACGCGCGCACGCCCGTGCACGAGACCGTCGAAGAGCTGCTCGACACGCGGCAGGCGCCCATCTACATCGTGCACTTCTCGCAGGCCGCCGCCATGGAGCGGGCGCAGGCGCTGTCGAGCCTGCGCATCGTGAGCCGCGAGCAGCGCGACGAGATCGCCGACGCGATCGGCGGCTTCCGATTCACGACGGCCTTCGGGCGCATCCTCTCGCGGTACGTGCGCGCCGGCATCGGGGTGCATCACGCCGGCATGCTGCCGCGCTACCGCCGCCTCGTCGAGACGCTCGCCCAGCGCGGGCTCCTGCGGGTGATCTGCGGCACCGACACGCTCGGCGTCGGCATCAACGTGCCGATTCGCACCGTGCTCATCACCGCGCTGGCGAAGTACGACGGGCAGCGGATGCGTCAGCTCAGCGCCCGCGAGTTCCATCAGATCGCGGGCCGGGCGGGCCGGGCGGGGTACGACACCGCCGGCACCGTCGTTGTGATGGCGCCCGAGCACGAGATCGAGAACGCGCAGGCGCTCGCCAAGGCGGGAGACGATCCCAAGAAGCTGCGCAAGGTGGTGCGCAAGAAGGCGCCCACCGGCTTCGTGAACTGGGGCGAGGCGAGTTTCGAGAAGCTGGTGGCCGCCGAACCCGAGCCGCTGACCCCGCACCTGGTGCTCACCGCCGCGATGATGATCAACGTCATCGCCCGCGGCGGCGACGTCTTCGCGAACATCCGCTCGCTCGTGTTCGACAACCACGAGTCGCGCCCGCGGCAGTACGAGCTCGCGCGTCGCGCGCTCGGCATCTTCCGCACGCTGGTCGTCGCGGGCGTGGTCGAGGTCGTCCCGGCCGAGGGCCCGGCCGAGGGCCCGGCCGCGGCCCCCGGCATCCGCCTCACGGTCGATCTGCAGCCCAACTTCGCGCTCAACCAGCCGCTCTCGCCGTTCGCGCTCGCCGCGATCGAGCTGCTCGACCCGGAGGACGGGGCGGGCGAGCACGCAGGGGCTGGGAGCGGGGCCGGGGCTGAGGCATCCACCGCCGGCACCGGGCACTACGCGCTCGACGTGGTCAGCGTGATCGAGGCGACCCTCGACGACCCGCGTCCGGTGCTCTCGCAGCAGCAGTTCCTGGCCCGCGGCGAGGCGGTCGCGGCGATGAAGCGCGAGGGCATCGAGTACGACGAGCGGATGGAGCTGCTCGAGGAGGTGACGCACCCCAAGCCGCTCGCCGAGCTGCTCGCGCAGTCGTTCGAGGTGTTCGCGTCGAGCCAGCCGTGGGTGCGCGATTTCGAGCTCTCGCCCAAATCGGTCGTGCGCGACATGTTCGAGCGCGCCCTCTCGTTCGGCGAGTTCGTCTCGCACTATCAGCTGGCCCGCAGCGAGGGGCTGGTGCTGCGCTACCTCAGCGACGCGTACCGGGCGATTCGCCAGACGGTGCCGACCGAGGCGAAGACCGAGGAGCTGCTCGACATCATCGAGTGGCTCGGCGAGCTGGTGCGGCAGGTCGACTCGAGCCTCGTCGACGAGTGGGAGGAGCTCATCAATCCCCTGGATGCTCCATCCGACGCCGCTCCCGTCGTCCCGCCCGCGCCGCCGTCGTTGCTCACGAACCGTCGCGCCTTCGTGGTGCTGGTGCGCAACGAGCTGTTCCGCCGCGTGCGGCTGGCCGCGCGCGAAGACGACGAGGCGCTGGCCGAGCTCGATCCCGGCGTGGACTGGTCGGCGGCGCTCGATGACTACTTCGACGAGCACGACGAGATGCTCACGGGCGGTCCGGCGCGCTCGCCGGCGCTGGTCGATATCGACGAGTCGGATGCCGCCGACGGACTGTGGCGCGTCGAGCAGACGATCGACGACCCCGAGGAGCATCACGATTGGCGCATCCGCGCTGTCGTCGATCTCGCGGCGTCGGAGGAGGCGGGCACCGCGGTGCTGCGCGTGACCGAGGTGCTGCGACTCTGAGCGGGATGCGCTGCTGGCGCTGAGTCGCCCTGCTGAGCCGCCGGCATCGCTACGACGCGTCACGCGCGGTCACGCGCCGTCATGCGGCGTCATGCTCCGTCACGGTGCGCAACGCCGGGCCGGTGCCGGCGTGCGTCCTGTTTCAATGGGCCCATGACGAATCCGAACGAGGAACATCTGGCGTGGGCGCAGTCCCGGCGCGACACGGTCACCGCGGCGCAGGGCGTCCTGTCGCTCGTGGTGCAGGCATGGGCCGGGGCCGGCGAACCCGAGATCGCGGAGGAGGTCGCGCGCGAGGGGCACCCCGCCGAGGCCGGGTTCACGCGGCTCGAGCGCCCGGACCTCGAGACGGGCGAGGTGCAGCAGGGCTACCGCATCTGGCGAACGGATTCTCCGGCGCAGCGGGCCTTCGAGGCGATCGAGGTGTACGACTACGACCCCGCCTGGGTGGTCGAGGGCCGTTTCGAGCTCGTCGACGAGGAGCGCGTCGTGCCGATCGAGCACCTCCTCGATGGGGGCGCCACGCGCGAGCTGCCGGTGTCGGGCGATCTCGTCTTCACGCATGAGGGGCAGGAGATCCGGCTCGCGGCGGTCGACGCGAACTACGGGGGCCAGTCGATCCTGCACCTGGTGTTCGCCGACCAGAGCAACGGCGTCGAGTCGTACGGCACGGGGCGCTTCCTCCTGCTTGAGCACCCGGCGGCCGGTGCCGAGCTCGCGGCCGGCGGGTCGGTCTCGCTCACGATCGACTTCAACCGCGCGGTCGTGCCGCCCTGCGGCTTCTCGAACCAGATGAACTGCCCGCTGCCGCCGCTGCAGAACCGACTGCCCTTCCCGGTGCGGGCGGGCGAGCGCACCGTGCGCTTCGCCGAGGGCTTCTCGCTCCACGCCTGAGCGCGGGTTTCCTCGCGCTGAAGATCGTCGCGCCGCGCGAGCACGCGCGACTGGCATCGTGCGTGCGGCGGTGCGGTGCGGTGCGGTGCGGTGGAGAGGGCTAGGTTCGGCTGGCTGGCTGGCTGGCTGGCTGGCTGGCTGGCTGGCCGTGCCGTGCCGTGTGCGCTGCTGTGCTCTGCCGTGCAGTGTGCAGGCCATGCGGTGCGCGTGGTCTGTGCGCTGCCCCGCCCGGTGTGCGATCCGAGATGCCGCAGCGCGTTCGACACCCCGCACGGCGTGGGCCTTCCGGATGGACCGTGCCGTGCCGATCCGAAGCCCGAGTCCAAGTCCAAGTCCAAGTCCGATTCCGACCCGGGCCCGAGTCCGAGTCCGATTCCGACCCGGGCCCGAGTCCGAGTCCGAGTCCGACCCGAGTCCGACCCGAGTCCGAGGTGCCCCCATTCTCACTTGCCCCGCCCCGAGGGCGGCAGGCGTCAGAAGGGTGGTGCGTCGTCCGTGTCGGTGCCGGCTCTGGCGTCGGTGCGGGCTCGCGACCAGTGCCCGACTGTTCCATCGGCGCTGCTGGTGGCGTGTTTCCAGTTGGGGTCGGGTGAGAAAGTGACGGTGCTGGTGGGGATGTCTGGGTGGGTTCGGCCGGTGGGGCTGGTCCATTCGAGGATGCCGCCGGGTTTCTGGGTGACCGACCATGCGGTGGCGTGTTTGAGGGTGTGGTGTCGGCGGCAGAGGTGGGCGAGGTTGTCGTGTCTTGTCGGGCCGCCGTGGGCGTGGTCGGTGGTGTGGTCGATGTCGCACCGGTGGGCGGGCCATCGGCAGCCGGGGAAGCGGCAGTGTTGGTCGCGTGTACGGAGGGTGCGTTTGAGGTCGCGGCTGGGGGTGTACCGGTCGACGGTGAGGATGGCGCCGGTGATGGGGTGGGTGAGGACTCGGTCCCATCCGGTCGCGGCGCCGGCGAGTTCGCGGGCGGTGTTCGCGTCGATCGGTCCGATCCCGGCGAGTTCGCCGGGGGTATCCGTGTGGCCCATCAGCGCGAGCACCGGGATAGTGACCTGGACCCGGGCGTTGATGGTGCCGAGGGCGGTGGTGCCGGTGTGTGCGGTGGGGGATGCGGTGAGGGCGAGGTCGGCGAAGACGTCGGCGCAGAGCTGCTGAATCGTGCGCAGATCGCGCACATCGTGCTCGTCGGCGCCCTCGGCCGCTCCGTTCCCGGTTGCACGCTCTCCGCCCGCTCCGAGCCCGTTGACCCCGAACCCCGCACTGCCCGTACCGCTTGTGCCCGCGACGCCGCGTGAGCCGCGGCGGCTGGTTGGACGGGCGTCGGTGACGCTGTGTGCCATCTGCAGGATTCGGTCGCGGATCGCGTGTGCGTGGACGGCGGGGATGGTGGCGATCAGCTCTGCCATCCCGTCCGGGAGATCGACCACGCGCAGCCCGCGGCACGCGGCGGCGGTGGTGTGGCGTTCGGTGAAGGTGCGGGGGTGGACGCGTTCGGCGATGATCGGGGCGAGGTGGCGCACCCGGCCCGGGGTCTCGCGTTCCGCGATCGGCAGGATCAGTGCCTCGAACGCGGCCCGCGCTTCGGGGTCGGGGAGGTGGGCCCCGCCGCGGAGGATCGCCTCGGCGTGCGCACCGGTGATCCTCGCCGCGCGCAGTGCGGTGAGGGTGTCGGGGAACTGCTCGACGAGGCGGGGTGCCTCGCTGAGTTCGCGCTGCACGGTGCGGTCGCTCACGCGCAGCGCGGTGCCCAGCTCGGCCGCGATGGCCCGGTAGGGCAGCTCGATCGCCCGGCCCGTGCGCTCGCCACGCCCCGCGACCGCACCCGCGATGCGGGCGGCCGCGGTCATGAGCTCGGCACGCTCGGCGTGCCACACGCTCACCGCCGCATCCCCATCGACCAGGGCGCGCACGATCGCATCCAACTCGACGAGCTCGGCGGGCAGAAACTCGGGATGCGCCGCCGGCTCGAACACAGCGGGCACATCGGTTGCCATGCCGGTGGCGGGAGCTCCGGTGATCGCCGCTTCGGTGCGGACAGTTCGGCGGGTTCTCGCCTGAGCGCCGGAACCTCCACCACCGGCTACTCCGGGGCCTCGAGCACCGGAACGTGCAACACCGGCCACCTCAGCCTCGACACCTCGATCGGCCTCCGGGCCCTGCGGGACGAACGTCACGGTGCTCCGAGCGCTGCGCGCCGGGATGCTCCCGACGGCGCGCACGGCGATCATCGCGAGGCCGCCTGCTGCTGTGCCCATGGAGGGGTTCATGAGTCCATTTTCGCAGAAATCTTCTAATGTGTCACCGCTCGGGCCGCATCTGTGGAGAACGTTCTCGAAGAGGCATTCCCATGATCGGGGTGGCGAATCACGCCGGAACGCCCCCGAATCGCCCCCGAACGACCGAAGCCCGCCGACCGATGTCGACGGCTCCAGGTAGCGTTGAAGCCGTGACTCCAATCCATGGTTCCGACCCCTCCGCACCCGACGCCGCATACAGCGGCGGTGCGATCGAGTGGGACGAACCCGTCTGGGTGCCCCTCGACGAGGACGCCCCGCCGGAGTGGGATGACGCCCCGCCGCCCGAGTGGGAGCCCGCGGGCGCCTACGGCACCGGCAACGGCAGCACCGGCGGCAGCAGAAGCGGCAGCCCGGCCGCACACGCAGTGGCCGCGCCCTCCCGCTTCGCCACCGCGCAAGAGGCGCTGCACACGGTCTTCGGCTACGAGTCGTTCCGCGGCGACCAGGCCGAGGCCATCGCGCAGATCATCGGCGGCGGCGACGCCATCGTGCTCATGCCCACCGGCGGCGGCAAGAGCCTCGTCTATCAGGTGCCGGCGCTGGTGCGCGAGGGCACGGGGCTCGTCGTCAGCCCGCTCATCGCGCTCATGCACGATCAGGTCGACGCGCTGCGGGCGAACGGCGTCCGGGCGGGATACCTCAACTCCACGCAGAGCGCCTCCGAGCGCTCGGCGACCGAGCGCGCCTACCTCGCGGGCGAGCTCGACCTGCTGTATGTCGCGCCCGAGCGACTTTCGAACCAGGGCACCCTCGCGCTCCTCCAGCGGGGCACGCTGGGCGTCATCGCCATCGACGAGGCGCATTGCGTCTCGCAGTGGGGGCATGACTTCCGCCCCGACTACCTCACCCTCGGGGCGCTCGCCGAGCAGTTCCCGGGCGTTCCCCGCGTGGCCCTCACCGCGACCGCCACGGAGGCCACCCACGCCGAGATCGGCGAGCGGCTCGACATGCCGAACGCCAGGCACTTCGTCGCGAGCTTCGACCGGCCGAACATCCAGTACCGGATCGTGCCGAAGAGCGAGGCGCGTCAGCAGCTGCTCGGCTTCATCCGATCGCAGCCGGAGGGCTCGGCGGGCATCGTGTACGCGCTCAGTCGCAAGAGCGTCGAGCAGACCGCCGAGTTCCTGCGGGGCAAGGGCATCGATGCGCTTCCGTACCACGCGGGCCTGCCCGCCGAGGTGCGTGCGGCGAACCAGTCCCGGTTCCTGCGCGAAGACGGCGTCGTGATGTGCGCGACCATCGCGTTCGGCATGGGCATCGACAAGCCCGACGTGCGATTCGTCGCGCACATCGACCTGCCCAAGTCGGTCGAGGGCTACTACCAGGAGACGGGCCGCGCGGGCCGCGACGGCGAGCCCGCGAACGCGTGGCTCGCGTACGGCCTCGGCGACGTCGTCCAGCAGCGCCGACTCATCGAGCGCGGCGACGGCGATCTGGCGCACCGCATCCGCCAGGGCCAGCACCTCGACGCGATGCTCGCCCTGTGCGAGACGACGGGATGCCGCCGAGTCGACCTCCTCGGCTACTTCGGCCAGCCCTCAGGCCCGTGCGGCAACTGCGACACCTGCCTCGAGCCGCCCGAGACGTGGGACGGCCTCGTGCCCGCGCAGAAGCTCCTCTCGACGATCGTCCGGCTCAAGCGTGAGCGTGGCCAGGCGTTCGGCGCCGGGCACCTCATCGACATCCTGCGCGGCAATCGCACCGATCGCGTCGGCCAGCAGGGGCACGACGCCCTGGCCACCTTCGGTATCGGAGGCGACCTCAGCGAGCAGGACTGGCGCAGCGTCATCCGCCAGCTGCTCGCGCGGGGGCTGCTGGTCGCCCAAGGCGAGTACGGCACCCTGGCGCTGAGCGAAGCCAGCGGCGGGGTGCTCGCGGGCTCCACCCCGGTGCCGCTTCGCCGCGACGTGCTGGGCCGCGGCGGCTCGAGCGGGGCCCCGCGTGCCCGCAAGTCGAGTGCATCCGAGAGCCTGGATGCCGCGGACCGGCCGCTCTTCGAGGCGCTTCGGGTCTGGCGCGCCGAGACGGCGCGCACCCAGGGCGTGCCCGCATACATCGTGTTCGGCGACGCGACGCTGCGGGCGCTCGCCGAGCACCGTCCCGCGAGCATCGGCGCGCTGGAGGGCATCACCGGCATCGGCGAGAAGAAGCGCGAGGCCTATGGCGAGTCGGTGCTCGCCGTGATCGCGGCCAACTGACGCCCCTGCGCCCAGCTGGCCCCCGCCACCGCTCGGGCGAGGTTTTTCCGTCGCAATGCCCCGGAATGCGCGCGTGTGCGGCAATGTTGAGCTCATCATGAGCAACGAAGCCACCGCACCCAGCGAAGACACGCCCCTCGACAGCATCCCGTTCCACACCATGGACGGCACCTCGCAGACGCTCGCCGACTACGGCGACAAGGTCTTCCTCGTCGTGAACGTCGCCTCACGCTGCGGCCTCACCCCGCAGTACGAGACGCTCGAGCAGCTGCAGCAGCGCTACGGCGACCGCGGCTTCCAGGTGCTCGGCTTCCCGAGCAATCAGTTTCTGCAGGAGCTGTCGACCAACGAGGAGATCGCCACCTTCTGCTCGGCGACCTACGGCATCACGTTCCCGGTGCTCGACAAGGTGAAGGTCAACGGCAAGAAGGCCGCGCCCATCTTCAAGGCGCTGAAGAAGACCCCGGATGCCTCGGGCGAGGCCGGGCGCGTCGTGTGGAACTTCGAGAAGTTCCTGGTGCTGCCGGGCGGCGAGGTCAAGCGCTTCCGCCCGCGCACGGTGCCCGACGCCCCCGAGATCGTGGAGGCGATCGAGGCCGCGCTGCCCGCGTAGCCCTCGAACCTCGCTGGGATTCGGCCTAGCCTGGGGGCACCGCGACGCGAAGGCGCGACACGAAGGGGTGCCCGATGACCGATCACGACGCCGCCGCCGCGCGGCCCTGGCTCAACGCCGCGCTCCCCGTCGACGCGCGCGTCGATCTGCTCCTGGCCGAGATGACGCTCGAGGAGAAGGCCGGGCTCTGCTTCCAGTCGATGATCACGATCGGCGACGACGGCGGGCTCGCCGGCCCGCACCCCGTGTTCGGGCTCCCGTCCACCGAGGAGGCCGTGGTGGGGCGGCACATGACCCACTTCAATCTGTTCGGCGAGACGCCGAGCGGACGGTGGATCGCGCGGTGGCAGAACGAGCTGCAGCGGCTGGCGGCATCCACGCGCCTGGGCATCCCGGTGACGATCTCGACCGATCCGAGGCACTCGTTCAGCGACAACCCTGGCGCCGCGATGCTCGCGGGCGCGTTCTCGCAGTGGCCCGAGACGCTGGGGCTGGCGGCGATTCGCGACGAGGCCCTCGTCGAGCGCTTCGCAGACATCGCCCGCCAGGAGTACCTGGCCGTCGGGATCCGCGTCGCGCTGCATCCGCAGATCGACCTCGCGACCGAGCCTCGCTGGGCGCGCCAGCTCGCGACGTTCGGCGAGGACGCCGAGCTGACCGCCCGGCTCGGCGCGGCCTACATCCGCGGCTTCCAGGGTGGCACGCTCGGCACGGCGTCGGTCGCGACGATGGTCAAGCACTTCCCGGGCGGCGGCCCGCAGAAGGACGGCGAAGACCCGCACTTCGCCTACGGCCGCGAGCAGGTGTACCCCGGCGGCGAGTTCGAGTTGCATCTGCGCCCGTTCGTCGCGGCATTCGAGGCCGGCGCCAGCCAGGTGATGCCCTACTACGGCATGCCCGTCGGCACCGAGCACGAGGAGGTCGGCTTCGGCTTCAACCGATCGGTGATCACGGGGCTGCTTCGCGAGCGCTTCGGGTTCGACGGCGTCGTGTGCACCGACTGGGGGCTGATCAACGACTCCGTGCTCATGGGCGAGCCGTTTCCGGCGCGGGCGTGGGGTGTCGAGCACCTCACGCCCCTTGCGCGCATCGTGAAGGTGCTCGACGCGGGCGTCGACCAGTTCGGCGGAGAGTCGACTCCCGATCAGCTCGTGGCGCTCGTGCGCGGCGGCGAGGTCAGCGAGGAGCGGCTCGACGTCTCGGCCCGACGCCTGCTTCGCGAGAAGTTCGTGCTCGGCTTGTTCGAGAACGCGATGGTGGATGCTGACGCCGCGGCCGAGATCGTCGGATCCGAGGCATTCCGTGCCGCCGGTGAGGCGGCGCAGCGGGCCTCGGTCACGGTGCTGACGAACACCGCGCCCACGGTCACCGCGCCCACGCGCACCCCGGGCGCCCCGGTGCTCCCGTTCGCGCGGGGCCTGCGCATCTACGCCGAGGGGATCGCCCCCGAGGTCGTCGCCGAGTACGGCGCCGTGGCATCCGCCCCCGGCGAGGCCGATATCGCGGTGCTTCGACTCCAGGCGCCGTTCGAGGCCCGGGCGACCTTCTTCGAGAACTTCTTCCACGCGGGATCCCTTGACTTCGACGACGCCACGCTCGCGCAGGTGCGAGAGGTTGCGGCGGCCGTGCCGACGGTCGTCGACGTGTTCCTCGACCGCCCGGCCATCCTCGAGCCGCTCGTCGAGGTCGCCGCGGCGGTGACCGCGAACTGGGGTGTGAACGCTCGGGCGCTGCTCGACGTGCTCACCGGCGTCGCCGAGCCGGGGGGCAGGCTGCCCTTCGACATTCCGCGCTCGATGGCGGCGGTCGAGGCCAGCATGCCGGATGTGCCCTTCGACACACCCGACCCGCTGTTCCGGTTCGGGCACGGGCTCGCGCTGTAGCGCGGCGTTCGCGCGCCGCGGCTCGACCGGCTGTGGATTCCACACAGCCGGCCGGACGACGCCTCGAACAGAATTTGTTGGGAGTGCACAGCATGATTTGTGAGTTCTTGTCGTAGATCTACCATTGCAGTGACTTCATGCCCGTGTGCTCGCGCGACACCACGCGACTCAGACACCACACGGCGTGCTGCGCACTGGGAGGCAGAACACCATGACCGACATCACGAACCGCGCCGGCGCGGGGCAGGCTGAGGCATCCACCGCTCGCATCGACGTCGCAGACGTGACCAACCGTCTGCTCGGCACCTGGGCCGACGTGCGTCGCGAGGCTCGCGAGATGGTGAAGGACCCGGCGTTCTGGCGCGACGACGAGCTGGCGCGCGACGCGCACCGCGAGCGCGTGCTCGAGCAGCTGCACCTGCTGGTCGAGAACAAGGCTGTGCACCGCGCGTTCCCCAAGGAGTACGGCGGCCTGGAGAACAACGGCGCCAACATCGCGGGCTTCGTCGAGCTGGTCAGCGCCGACCCGAGCCTGCAGATCAAGGCGGGCGTGCAGTGGGGCCTGTTCGGCTCGGCGGTGCAGCAGCTGGGCACCAAGGAGCACCACGACAAGTGGCTGCCGGGCATCATGAGCCTCGAGATTCCGGGCGCGTTCGCGATGACCGAGACCGGGCACGGCTCCGACGTCGCCTCCGCGGCGACGACGGCGACGTACGACCCCGAGACCGAGGAGTTCGTGATCCACACGCCCTTCCGCGCGGCGTGGAAGGAGTACCTCGGCAACGCGGCCGTGCACGGCATCGCCGCCACGGTGTTCGCGCAGCTCATCACGAACGGCGTCAACCACGGCGTGCACTGCTTCTACGTGCCGATCCGCGACGCCGACGGCGCCTTCCTCCCCGGCGTCGGCGGCGAGGACGACGGCCAGAAGGGCGGGCTCAACGGCATCGACAACGGCCGCCTGCACTTCACGAACGTGCGGATCCCGCGCACGAACCTGCTGAACAAGTACGGCGATGTCGCCCCCGACGGCACCTACAGCTCGCCGATCAAGAGCGCCGGCCGGCGCTTCTTCACCATGCTCGGCACGCTGGTGCAGGGTCGCGTCTCGCTCGACGGCTCGGCGGCCTGGGCCTCGGCGCTCGCGCTGAAGATCGCGGTCACCTACGCCAGCGAGCGTCGCCAGTTCAACGCCGGCGAGGGCACCGAAGAGACCGTGATCCTCGAGTACGCGCGCCACCAGCGCCGGCTGCTCCCGCGGCTTGCCACCACGTACGCGTCGATCTTCGCGCACGACGAGTTCCTGGTGAAGTTCGACGCCGTCTTCAGCGGCGCGGCCGACACCGACGAGGACCGCGAAGACCTCGAGACCCTCGCGGCCGCGCTCAAGCCGCTGTCGACCTGGCACGCCCTCGACACGCTGCAAGAGGCGCGCGAGGCGTGCGGCGGCGCCGGCTTCATGTTCGAGAACCGCCTCGTGGGCCTGCGCGCCGACCTCGACATCTACGCGACGTTCGAGGGCGACAACAACGTGCTGCTCCAGCTCGTCGGCAAGCGCCTGCTCTCTGACTTCGCCAAGCAGTTCAAGGGGGCGGATGCCGCGGCACTGGCCAAGTTCGCCGTCGGGCAGACCGCGGGCAAGGTGTTCCACGGCGCGGGGCTGCGCCAGTTCGGTCAGACGGTGGGCGACCTCGGCTCGACCGCCCGCGCGGTCGAGCGGGGGCTGCGCGCAGACCAGCAGCACGCGCTGCTGGCCGGTCGCGTCGAGCAGATGGTCTCTGACGTCGCGACGCGCCTGCGCCCGGCATCCAAGCTCTCGAAGGCCGATGCCGCGGCGCTGTTCAACGAGAACCAGTCCGAGCTGATCGAGGCGGCCCGCGCGCACGGCGAGCTGCTGCAGTGGGAGGCGTTCACCGACGCCGTGAACGCCATCGACGACGAGGGCACCCGCACGGTGCTCACGTGGCTGCGGGACCTGTTCGGGCTCGGGCTCATCGAGAAGCACCTGGCCTGGCACCTGATCAACGGGCGCCTCTCGGCGCAGCGCGCCGCGGCCGTCACGGCATACATCGACCGCCTGTGCCAGCGCCTGCGCCCGCACGCGCTCGACCTGGTCGACGCGTTCGGCTATGCCCCCGAGCACCTGCGGGCGCCGATCGCGTCGGGTGCCGAGCGGGCCCGGCAGGACGAGGCTCGCGCGTACTACGCCGAGCAGCGCGCCTCCGGCACCGCGCCGATCCTCGAGAAGCACGCCGGCACGCACGGCGCCGGCCGCAGCGCGAAGCCGGTCGAGTAGCGCGGCGACGCCCAGCGACAGGGGGCGGGCGGTGGTTGCAAGGCCGCCGCCGCCCGCCCCCTAAGCTGGGCGCGTGAGCTTCGAGAGCGTCTTTTCAACGATCGCCGTGGTGTTCGAGACCGTCGGCGTGATCGTGATGATCGTCGGCTTCGGCATCGCCCTCGTGCTCGCGGTCCGCGCGCTCGCGCGCCGCGAGTCGGGCCAGGCGGCGTTCACGATCCTGCGCACCACCCTCGGCTCATCGATCCTCCTCGGCCTCGAGGTGCTCGTCGCGGCCGACCTCGTGCGCACCATCACGTCGAAGCCCTCCCTCGAGGAGGCCGCGATCCTCGGCATGATCGTGATCATCCGAACCATCCTCAGCATGTCGATCCAGATCGAGATCGAGGGCACGCTGCCGTGGCGCCGGGCGCTGCTGCGCAGCGGCGGGCAGATGCTCGGCGACGCCGTCGCCCGCGACCGCGAGGCGCAGTCCGCCCACGTCGCCGCGCGGGATGCCTCGGCCTGACCCCGTGACACGACCCCGCCCGAACCCGCGGGATGCCCCCCGGTGGCCCGGCCTCGTCCCGCGACCGACCCGCGCCGCGATCCATCCAACGGAATAGATTTGCGCCCGGGGCGTTTGCTCCAGGAGGAGGCAGCAACGTGGACTACGGACAGCGGCTCGAATTCGGAGCCTTCATCACCCCGATCGCGGCAGACCCGACGGCGCCGGTGGCGCTGGCGCAGGTGGCCGAGGCATCCGGGCTCGACCTCGCGACCTTTCAAGACCACCCGTACCAGCCGGCGTTCCTCGACGCCTGGACGCTGATGAGCTTCGTGGCCGCGCGCACCGAGCGGATCCGCGTCGCACCCAATGTGCTCAACGTGCCGCTGCGGCAGCCCGCGGTGACGGCCGTCGCCGCCGCCAGCCTCGACCTGCTCTCGGGCGGGCGCCTCGAGCTCGGGCTCGGCGCCGGCGGCTTCTGGGACGCCATCGAGTCGATGGGCACGGCACGCCTGACCCCGGCCGAGTCGGTCGTCGCCCTCGAGGAGGCGATCGACGTGATCCGCGGCAAGTGGGACACCTCGGAGCGCGGCGGACTGTTCACCGAGGGCGAGTTCCACCGGCTGCGCGGCGCGAAGCGGGGGCCGCGCCCGGCCCACGACATCCCGATTCTCGTGGGCGCGCTCAAGCCCCGGATGCTTCGCCTGATCGGGCGGAAGGCCGACGGCTGGCTGCCCTCGCTCGCCTACCTGAAGCCCGGCGATCTGGGCCGGGCGAACACGATCATCGACGAGGCCGCGGAGGACGCGGGGCGCGACCCCCGCGAGATCCGCCGCATGCTCAACATCGGCGCGGGCCCCTCGGGCAGCGCGCCCTGGGCGGAGGAGCTCGCCGAGCTGACGATCACGCACGGGGTCAGCACCTTCATCGCGATGGGCGACGACCCGAACCTGCTCGCGCACTTCGGGCAGGAGATCGCCCCCTCGGTGCGCGAGCTGGTGGACGCCGAGCGCGCGCACCGCGGCACGGCGGGCGGGCCGACCCGCAGCCGGATCGCGCTGTCGCGCCGGCGAGACGGCATCGACTACGACGCCGTGCCCGAGGGGCTTCGGGCGATCGAGCCCGGCGACTTCGACTACCCCGAGCTCAGCTCGACCTACATGCGCGGCGGCACGCCGGGCATCATCCTGCAGCCCGAGACGGCCGCCCAGGTCGCCGAGGCCGTCGGCTTCGCGCGCCGCCACCCGGGCGTGCCGCTCTCGACGCGCAGCGGCGGGCACGGCATCAGCGGCCGCAGCACGAACGACGGCGGCATCGTCATCGACCTGCGGCACATGAACGGCATCGAGGTCATCGACCGAGAGCGCCGCCTCGTGCGCATCGGCCCTGGCGCGCGGTGGATGGAGGTGGCCGCCGCGCTCGGCGAGCACGGGTGGGCGCTGAGCTCGGGCGACTACGGCGCCGTCGGCGTCGGCGGGCTCGCCACCGCGGGCGGCATCGGCTGGCTCGCCCGCGAGCACGGCCTCACCATCGACCACCTGCGCGCCGCCGAGATCGTGCTCGCCGACGGCAGCATCCAGCGCGCGGATGCCACGACCAACGCGGAGCTGTTCTGGGCCGTGCGCGGGGCGGGTGCCAACATCGGCGTGGTCACGAGCTTCGAGTTCGAGGCCGTCGAGATCGGCGAGCTCGGCTGGGCGCAGCTCGCGTTCGACGCCACCGACACCGCGGCGTTCCTCGAGGGCTGGGGTGCGCTGGTCGAGGCCTCGCCGCGCGATCTCACGGCGTTCCTGATCCTCGGCGGGCGTCGGCCTGGGCAGCCGCAGGTGGCGACCATGCTCGCCGTGGTCGACTCGCCCGACCCCGACACGATCATCGACCGGCTTCAGCCCTTCGCTGCCCTGGCCCCGCTGCTGCAGCAGTCGGTGCACCTGTCGACGTACCCGCGGATCATGGCCAACGCCGATATCGGCCCGCAGTATGGCGCGGGCGAGCCGCTCGCCAGCTCCGGGCTCATCGACCACATCACGCCCGAGTTCGCCCAGGCGGCGGCGCGCATGCTCGAGGTCGGGGCGACGTACTTCTTCCAGATCCGCTCGGTCGGGGGCGCGGTCGCCGACGTGCCCGACGACGCGACGGCCTACGCGCACCGCGCGGCGAACTTCTCGGTCGTCGCGTTCGGCTCGAACCCCGAGGCGTTTGACGCGATGTGGCAGGCGCTGGCTGGCCACGCGCGCGGGCTCTACCTCAGCTTCGAGACCTCGCTGCGCCCGGAGCGCATCGGCGAGGCCTTCCCGCCCGCCACCCTCGCGCGCCTGCGGGCGATCAAGGCCGAGGTCGACCCGGGCGCCCTGTTCTCAGACAACTTCGCGGTGACGCCGGGCTGATCCCGCCTGCAGCCTCGTCGCCGCGCCCAGACCGGGCCGACGCAGGGCGACCCCCTGCACGGCCCGCACCGGCCCCCGCCATGCGCCCACCCGGCGCGGGCGGGGGCCTCCCTCTGCCCGCGCCGCCAGGTATTCTCTACCCGTCGAGAGGACCACCATGGCCGAGGCATCCACCCCCCACATCGCCGATTCGCACGCGGTGATCCGCGTCGTCGGGGCACGGGAGAACAACCTCAAGAACGTGAGCGTCGAGATCCCGAAGCGTCGCCTCACGGTGTTCACCGGCGTGAGCGGCTCGGGCAAGTCGTCGCTCGTGTTCGGCACGATCGCGGCCGAGTCGCAGCGGCTGATCAACGAGACCTACCCGACGTTCGTGCAGCAGTTCATGTCGGCGCCCGACCGCCCCGACGTCGACGCGCTCGAGAATGTCAGCCCCGCCATCCTCGTCGACCAGGAGCGGATGGGCGCGAACGCGCGCTCGACCGTCGGCACGGCCACCGACACGCACGCCATGCTGCGCATGCTGTTCAGCCGCCTCGGCAAGCCGCACGTCGGCTCGTCGCAGGCGTTCTCGTTCAATGTGCCCTCGGTGAGCGGGGCCGGGGCGATCAAGAAGGCCGACGGCACCAAAGCGCGGCGCGAGTTCAGCATCACGGGCGGCATGTGCCCGCGCTGCGAGGGCCTGGGCGAGGTGAACGACATCGACCCCGACGAGCTGTTCGACCGCGAGAAGTCGCTCGCCGAGGGCGCGATCACGATCCCCGGCTACAGCGTCGGCGGCTGGATGGTGCGCGGCTTCGCCGAGTCGGGCTTCGTCGACGCGAACAAGCCGATCAAGGACTACTCCGAGCAGGAGCTGCACGACTTCCTCTACAAGGAGCCCACCAAGGTCAAGATCAGCGGCATCAACATGAGCTACGAGGGGCTCATTCCGAAGATCACGAACAGCTTCCTGAAGAAAGACCGCGACGCCCTGCAGCCGCACATCCGCGCCTTCGTCGATCGCGCCGTGAAGTTCGCCCCGTGCCCCGAGTGCCACGGCACCCGGCTCAACGAGGGGGCCCGCGCATCGCGCATCGGCGACATCAACATCGCGGATGCCGCGGCCATGCAGATCTCGGATCTCGCGGTGTGGCTGCGCACGGTCGACGACCCCGCGGTCGCCCCGCTGGTGGCCGGGCTGCGCGAGACCGTCGACTCGTTCGTCGACATCGGGCTCGGCTACCTCTCGCTCGACCGGGCCAGCGGCACGCTCTCGGGCGGCGAGGCGCAGCGCACGAGGATGATCCGCCACCTCGGCTCGAGCCTGACCGACATCACCTACGTGTTCGACGAGCCGACCGCGGGGCTGCACCCGCACGACATCGAGCGCATGAACACGCTCCTGCGGCAGCTTCGCGACAAGGGCAACACCGTGCTGGTCGTCGAGCACAAGCCGGAGGTCATCGAGATCGCCGACCACGTGATCGACCTCGGCCCGGGTGCCGGGCGTGACGGCGGGCAGGTGCAGTACGAGGGCGACGTCGCCGGCCTGCGCGCCTCCGACACCCTCACCGGGCACCACCTCGGCGATCGCGCGAGGCTGAAGGACGCCGTGCGCGAGCGCCGCGGCGCGCTCGAGATTCGCGGAGCGTCGCTGCACAACCTGAAGCAGGTCGACGTCGACATTCCGCTCGGCGTGCTCACCGTCGTCACTGGCGTCGCCGGGTCGGGCAAGTCCTCGCTGATCCACGGCAGTCTGCCCGCGTTCGACGACGTCGTGGTCGTCGACCAGTCGGCGATCAAGGGCTCGCGGCGCAGCAGCCCGGCGACGTACACCGGCCTGCTCGACACCATTCGCGCCGCCTTCGCGAAGGCGAACGGGGTGGGGCCCGGCCTGTTCAGCGCGAACTCCGAGGGCGCCTGCCCCGCGTGTCGTGGCCTCGGCATGATCATCACCGAGCTCGGCTTCGCCTCCACGGTCGAGACCCTGTGCGAGCTGTGCGGCGGCAGCGGCTTCAGCGACGAGGTGCTCGAGTACCGGCTCGATGGCCGGAACATCGCCGAGGTGCTGGCGATGACCGTGGCGGAGGCATCCACGTTCTTCGCGGCCCAGAAGCGCGGCCCGGCGCAGAAGCTGCTCGCTCGCATGATCGACGTCGGGATCGGATACATCACGCTCGGCCAGGCGCTGAACACGCTCTCGGGCGGCGAGCGCCAGCGACTGAAGCTGGCGATCTCGATGGCGAAGGATGGCGCGATCTACGTGCTCGACGAGCCCACGAACGGCCTGCACCTCGCCGATGTCGCGCACCTGCTCGGCATGCTCGACCGCCTCGTCGAGGCCGGCAACACGGTGATCGTGATCGAGCACCACCAGGCCGTGATGGCGCACGCCGACTGGCTCATCGACATCGGCCCGGGTGCCGGGCACGACGGCGGGTCGATCGTGTTCGAGGGCACGCCGGCCCAGCTGGTGGCCTCGGCCGACACGCTCACGGCCACGCACCTGCGCGCGTACGTCGCGGGCTGAGGTCGCCGCCGCACGACGCGGGTCGGCGCAGCGCGGCGGGACGATCGTGTGGCGCCCGGGGCTACCGCCCGGCGGAGTGCAGGTGGCCGGAGCCGTGCGAGAGCACCTTGACCACGATGCCGCGCCGGCTGAGCTCGGCGACCGCTGCCGTCTCCTCGGCGAGATCGCGGCCCAGGGCGTGCACGTTCGCGACGACGAGCACGTCGCCTCGCGAGAGGGTGTCGAAGAAGCGGTGCAGCCGCTCGCGCCAGCTCTCGAGCGTCTCGGCGGCGGGATGCCGGAACCCGGCGATCGGCACGCCGAAGCGGCTCAGCAGATTGCGCTGCTCGGTGACCGAGGGCATGTCGTCGCGCGCGACGACGAGGCCGACGAGCCGCGACGAGTCGGGACGCGCCTCCCACCAGGCGTGCTCCTGCTTCTCGGGGGCGAAGCACACCGTGCAGGTCGCGGCGTCGTGATTGACGTCGATGATTCCCGTGCTGTGCTCCACTGCCTGCCTCCCGCGACCATTCTCGCCCATTTGCGCCGCGGCGGCACCTTTTCGCGACCCGCGGCGCCGCGATGCCGCGCCTAGGCGCGGAACGCGGCCATCAGCGTGCGAGCGAGCCCGATCGGATTCCGGCGCGCCTGGAATTCGGTCAGTCCGGCGCTCACCTGCGCGCCGGTGCGCGCCGTGACGAACCACGGCGGCTTCGGCAGCACCGAGCCCTCGCGCGCGATCAGCGAGCTGGGCGAGACCGAGCGCGGGAAGGGGCGGAACGGGCCGCGCACGACCGAGCGCTCGACGTCGTCGAGCAGGAACGAGTTGTGCACCACCCCGATCCCGCTCGAGACGTTCTCGAGGGTGGCGCCCGGGTACGCGCCCCAGGTGCAGCCCGAGGTGAGGAACGCGACGGCGGTCCACGTGTTGATGGCGATGGCGCCGTAGTGCAGACGCTCGATCGCGGCCTCGAAGCCCTCGCCGAGTCGGCGCTGCGTGACGGGATCGATCAGCACGTTCGCCCCCAGGGTGCCGGTGAGCCGGTCGTTGGCGTGGTCGACGGCGGCGTCGACGAAGCGCTGCCCGGTGCCCCGGAGCTCGACGACGCCGAGCACTGGAGCGAAGTACTCGGTGTGCTCCATCGCCGACGCGTCGTCGCCCGGCGCGAGGTCGATCAGGAGCCGGCTGCCGTCGCCGAGCCGCTCGGCGTGCGGATATGCGGCGGCGGCGTCCTCGAGCTTGCGCTCGGCGCCCGGGTACCAGACCGGTCGCTGGGGTGCGCGCGAGTAGGCGTCGCGCAGCTCGATGAGAAACGCGTGCTTCTGCGGCCAGTCGGCGCTCAGCAGCACGACCTGCCCGGCGATGCAGTTGTGCCCGCTGTTCTGCAGGCGCATGGTGGCGATGTGCTCGGCCTGGAAGCGCAGATCGGCCTTCGACCAGCGGCCCGGCACCACGATGATCGGCGAGACGCCGCCGAGCTCGCTCGAGATCTCGGTCTGCAGCAGGGGGGTGCCCGCGGCCTTGCGGCGCGCGGCCTCCTCGCCCACGCCCCAGACGATCGCGTCGTGCGTGGCGGCCGAGCCGGTGATGTGCACGTGGGCGATGCCCGGATGCGCGGTGAGGTAGGCGCCCACGTCGCCGGCGCCGGTCACGATCCGCACCAGGTTCAGCTCGATCAGCGGCGCGAAGGCGCGCGTGAACACCGGCAGCAGCGCGTCCTGCGTCGGGTTCAGCTTCAGCAGCACGACGCGGTTGAAGGCGAGCAGCTCGTACAGCGCGTCGAGCAGCGGGATGCTCGTGACATTCCCCGCGCCAAGCACGAGGCCGATCCCGCCGGTGCGCTCGGGCGTCAGCTGGGCGAGGCCCGCGTTCGCGCGCACCTGCGCCTCGGTGACGCCGGGGCGCATCCACACCTCGCCGGTGAAGCCGCTCAGCAGCATGCCGTCGACGGCCGAGGTCGGGAAGACGTGCGCGCGAAACCGCCCACCCGGTGCGCGGTCGATGCGCAGCTCGCCCGCCGGGCTCTTGCCGGCCTCGAGGGCGCGGAGACTGTTCGCATAGGACGCGAGGGCGGTGAGGGTGCCGTAGGGGCCCGAGAGCCATTCCTCGCCCCGGAGCGGGTCGCCCTGGGGGAGGCTCTTTGCCGTGGCGGCGACGTCGGCCCACTCGGCGGCGTGCGCGCCCACGGTCTCGGTCACGCGGTCGAGCAGACGGGCGCGCTGCCCGACCGTGAAGGCGCCCCAGGTGCGCTCGCCGATCGCGAGCTGTGCGATCGCCGCGTCGAGCGGCGCGCGCACGGCCTCCTCGAGCGTGGGTGCGGGCGTGGGTGCAGGTGCTGCTGCGGCCTGTGAGTTCGTCGCCACGGGCTCCTCCTTCTGGGCGTCGTGCGTTGCACGCTGGGCGTCGTGCGGTGCACGAGGTGGTCGTTCCATCATGCGCTGGCGGGCGCATCCACGTCACGCGCCGGTCGCGTCGCGATGCCCTGCTCGGCGTCGATGGTCCCCTTGCGGAGGCGGTAGCGGCGGAGCGTCAGCAGGCTGGCGAGCACGAGCAGCGCGGGCAGGGCGCTGAAGGTGACGACGATGCCGGCCACCGCGGAGCCGGGCTGCGCCACCGCCTGCCCCGCGACGCTCTCGACGTAGCCCGTGGCGGCCAGGACAAGCGATTGGATGCCGGCGCCGAACGCGAATCCGGTCGTCTCGCCCGCGCTCCACACGCCGGCGAAGGCGCCCGCGCGGCCGTCGCCATGGGAGGCGGCGTCGTGCGAGATGACGTCGGGGAGCATCGCCATCGGCAGCGACTGCATGCCGGCGTAGGCGATCCCCGCGGCGGCGACGGGGAGGTAGATCCAGTCGCCCGGCGCCCAGAGCGAGGCGAGGATCGAGAGCGTGGCCGCTCCGAACAGCACGGTGGCGATGGCGAAGCCGCGCTCCTTGCCGATGCGCCGTGCGAGCGCGCCCCACGCGGGCGCCGCGAGCAGCGCGGGAGCGATGAGCGCGACGAACAGCAGGGTGATCGCGTCCTCGGAGTGGAGCACCCATGTGGCGTAGAACTGGGCGCAGGCGAGCATGGTCGCGGTGGCCAGGGCCTGCAGCAGGTAGGTCGAGAGCAGCGCGCGAAACGGCTGGCTGGCGCGGAGCGTGCGCAGCGCAGCCGCGAAGTGGGCGCGCACGCGGGTTCCGGTGGCGCGCCCGGTGTCGACAGGGTCGCGCCCGGTGTCGGCGGGGTCGTGCGGTTCGCCTGGGCCGCCCTCGCCGTCGGGTCCGGTCGTCGCCGCGGGCGCGTCGGTCGGCGCGCGGCGCGCGGCGGTGGTCGCTACCAGCATGCCCGCGCCGAGCGTGATGCCGGCGACGACCCCCATGAGGAGGTATCCGGCGGTCTCGTCCCCAGCGAGGCCGCGCAGCATCGGGCCACCGGCGCCGAACAGCAGGATGGAGAACGTCAGCACGACGACGCTCCACGTCAGCAGGCGGGTGCGCTCGTCGTAGCGCTGGGTGAGCTCGGCGGGGAGCGCGACGAACGGCACCTGAAACAGGCTGAACGCCGTCGCCGTGGCGACGAAGGAGACGAGCACCCAGGCTGCTGCGGCCCAGGGCCCGACGCTTGGCGGCACCGCGAACGTGAGCGCGAAGCAGATCGGCAGCAGCACCGCGCCGGCGAGCATGAGCCGTCGACGCGAGCCGCGCAGGCGCAGCTCGCGGTCGCTGATCGCGCCGATCACGGGGTCGATGAGCACGTCCCAGATCTTGGCGACGGTGACGATGATGCCCGCGAGCAGGGCGGTCACCCCGAGCGAGTTGGTCAGGTAGTACGTGAGCACCAGTCCGGGGAGGGTGGCGAAGCCTCCGGTGCCGATCGAGCCCGCCGCGTAGCGGGCCAGGGTGCGTCGCGAGAGAGCCGCGGTCGGCGGCGACCCGGGTGCACCATTGCTCATCGCGCCAGCCTATCCAGCGGGTGCCCCGCACGGACAGGCCTTTTCACGCTCCGGCGATCCCTGCAGGGCCCGCGCGCAGGGGAGGCCTGGTGGATGCCTCGGCCGAGGCATCCACCGCCGCTAGATCAGCGAGAGCTCGCGCAGCTTCGCCGCCACGTCGTCGTTCGACGGCTCGACGTGGTGCGTGGCGTCGGGGTAGACCACGACGGGGATGTTGGTGCGTCCCGAGATCTCGCGGGCCACCTCTGCGGCGTCGGGGGTCTCGACGAGGTCGATGTACGTGTATTCGATGCCGAGGCCGTCGAGCTGACGCTTGGTGCGGCGGCAGTCGCTGCACCATTCGGCGCCGAACATGGTGATCCCGGTCAACTTCTCAGCGGCAGTCATGCCTACAAGCTTATGGGCGTGCGGCTGTGCGAGCTCCGAATGCGTCGGGCGGAATGTGCCCGAGGTTCACACTGCCGGCGCGAGGACGCCGTCGGTCTCGAGGTACTGCTCGCCGGACTCCGGGCACACCCAGCGACCGTCGCGCTGCTCGAGCGGATGCCCCGCGCGGCCGACCCAGCCGATGCGTCGCGCAGGAACGCCGACCATGAGCGCATAGTCGGGGACGTTCTTGGTGACGACCGCGCCGGCGGCGACCAGCGCCCAGGCGCCGATCTGCACGGGCGCGACGCAGACGGCTCGTGCGCCGATGGACGCGCCGCGGCCGATCTCGACGCCCACCGCCTCCCAGTCGTCGGCGCCCTTGGGTGTGCCGTCGGGGTTGATCGCTCGCGGGAAGACGTCGTTGGTGAGCACCGCGGCGGGCCCGATGAAGACGCCGTCGCTGAGGCGGGCGGGCTCGTACACGAGCGCGTAGTTCTGCAGCTTGCACCCGTCGCCCAGCACGACGTCCGGGCCGATGTATGCGCCGCGGCCGATGTTGCAGTCGGCGCCGAGCTGCGCACCCTCGCGCACCTGCGCGAGGTGCCAGACCCGCGTCCGCGGGCCGAGCGTGGCCGACTCCGCGACATCGGCGGTCGCCTGAACGGTGGGGAGGTCGGCTTCGCTCACGATGGGGCCCTTCGGTCGGCGGTGGGATGTGGCATCCACACTAGAGGCGCAGCGCTGACGCGTGCGCGCGCGTCAGTAGGATTGGTGCCGGATTGGGGGAGTCGATGGCTCGAATCGTGGTTGTGGGCGGCGGGATCGTGGGGCTGGCGGTCGCGCGGGCGGTGTCGATGCGAGGCGACGAGGTCGTGGTCTTCGAGAAGGAGGACCGCGTCGCCGCCCATCAGACCGGCCACAACTCGGGCGTCGTGCACGCCGGCATCTACTACGCCCCCGGCACGCTCAAGGCCGAGCTGTGCCGCCTCGGCCGCCACGCGATCCGCGAGTACTGCGCCGAGAAGGCCCTGACCTACCGCGAGCTCGGCAAGCTCGTCGTCGCCCTCGACGAGAGCGAGATCGGTGCGCTCGACGCCCTCGAGGTGCGCGCGACGGCCAACGAGGTGCCGGGCCTGCGACGCATCGGCGCCGAGCAGATCCGCGAGATCGAGCCGCACGGCGTCGGCATCGCGGCGCTGCACTCTCCGCAGACCGCGGCCGTCGACTACACCGCAATCAGCGAGGCGATGGCAGACGACGTGCGCGCCGCCGGCGGCAGGGTCGTCCTGGGCGCAGAGGTGACGGAGATCCGCCGCGAGGGCGCCGGCGTGCGGGTCGTGGCCGGGACCGAAGACGTGTACGCCGATCGGCTGATCGCCTGCGCGGGCCTGCAGTCGGACGCGGTCGCGAAGATGGTCGGCGCCGATCCCTCGCCGCGCATCCTGCCGTTCCGCGGCGAGTACTGGGTGCTCGACCCGGCGCGCGCCGACCTCGTGCGCGGCATGATCTACCCGGTGCCCGACCCGCGGTTCCCGTTCCTCGGCGTGCACTTCACACGCGGCTTCGACGATGGCGTGCACGTGGGGCCGAACGCCGTTCCCGCCCTGGCCCGCGAGGGCTACGACTGGGGCACGATCTCGGTGCGCGACACATGGGGCTCGCTGACGTGGCCCGGGGCGTTCCCCCTGGCCCGCAAGCACTGGCGGATGGGCGTCAGCGAGGTGTGGGGCTCGCTGGTGAAGTCCGCGTACTTCCGTCAGGCGCAGCGATTCATGCCCGAGCTGACGATGGCCGACCTGACCCATAAGTCGGGCGCCGGCGTGCGCGCGCAGGCGTGGGGCCGGGATGGTTCACTGCTCGACGATTTCGCGATCGACACCATCGGCCCGATCACGGTGCTGCGAAACGCGCCGTCGCCGGCCGCCACATCGTCGATGGCGATCGCCGACTACCTCCTCGCCGACATCGATCGAGCCACTTTCTGAATTTTTCGTGAGAATTCCGCCATCCTGTGTATAAGATGCAGGCGGGGATGGACCCGCGCGCATGGGGGAATCGTGTGCACCGGTCCGGATTTTGCGAAGCATCTGGGAGGTGCTTCGACGACGACGATCGCCGACGGTTCGACCTTGGCGATCAAACCTGGGGACATCACATGGGGAAACTTGCGCCTGCAGAGGCCACCATCGCTCGACGGCCACGATTCGGGGCGCGCGTCGGCGCGCTGCTTGCGACTTTCGCGGTCGTCGCATCGTCGCTGATCGCCTTCGAGCCGGCTGCGTCCGCCCAGGCGGCCAGCCCCTGCGGCCCGGGGGTCAACGCGATCGTCTGTGAGAACCAGCAGCCCGGCACGGATCCGGATGTCTGGGACATCGACGGCGCCGGCGACCCCAGCATCCAAGGCTTCGCCACCGATATCAGTGTCAACGCCGGCTCGCGCATCGACTTCAAGATCGACACGGATGCCTCGAACTACACGATCGACATCTATCGCACCGGCTGGTACCAGGGCCTCGGCGCGCGTCACATCGCCTCGTTGGCGCCGTCGGCCGCGCTCCCGCAGGCGCAGCCTGAGTGCATCTCAGACCTCGCGACCGAACTCTACGACTGCGGCACCTGGGCGGTGTCGGCGGGCTGGGACGTTCCCGCAACGGCTGTCTCGGGCGTGTACATCGCGAGCCTCAAGCGCACCGACACGGGCGGGCAGAGCCACATCATCTTCATCGTCCGCCAGGACGGCAACACCTCGGATGTGCTGTTCCAGACCTCCGACCCGACCTGGCACGCGTACAACACCTACGGCGGCTCGGACTTCTATCAGGGCGCCGCGAACGGCCGCGCGTACAAGCTGAGCTACAACCGACCGTTCGCGACGCGGCAGGGTTCTGAGAAGCGAGACTTCTACTTCGCGTCGGAGTACGCGACGGTCCGCTTCCTTGAGCGCAACGGCTACGACGTGTCGTACCTCGCCGGCGTGGACACCGACCGGCGGGGCAGCGAGCTCCTGAACCACAACGTGTTCCTCTCGGTCGGCCACGACGAGTACTGGTCGGGCGCGCAGCGCGCGAACATGGAGGCTGCGCGCGATGCGGGCGTCAACATGCAGTTCCTGACCGGAAACGAGGGCTACTGGCGTACGCGGTACGAGCCATCGGCGGACCCATCGCGCACGGACCACCGCACCCTCGTGTCGTACAAGGAGACCTGGGGCAACGGAAAGATCGACCCGGCATCGGAATGGACCGGTACCTGGCGCGACCCGCGGTTTGCTGGCGCGGCGCAGGGCGGGCACAGCCCGGAGAACAGCCTCACGGGCACGATGTACATGGTCAACGACGTCTATCTGCCGGTGACCGTCAACTCGGACGAGGGCAAGTACCGGCTCTGGCGGAACTCGGGACTCGACGCGCTGCCGGCAGGAACCTCCGTCGAGCTGGCCGATCAGACCGTCGGGTACGAGTCCAACGAAGATATCGACAACGGATTCCGCCCCGAGGGCCTCATCCGATTGTCGACGACGCAGGGGCCCACGCCGCAGTACCTGACCGACTACGGCAACACAGTGACGCCCGGCATGACTGAGCATCACGTGACCCTGTATCGCGCCGCCAGTGGTGCGCTCGTCTTCTCGGCGGCCAGCGTGCAGTGGGGCTGGGGGCTGGACAGCCAGCACGACGGAACGAAGGTTCCGGCCGATCCCCGCATGCAGCAGGCTCAGGTCAACCTCCTCGCAGACATGGGCGCGCAGCCGGGCTCGCTCATGGCCGGACTGGTCGCCGCCACGCCATCGACCGACGCGACACCCCCCGTGACGCACATCGAGACGCCGCTCGAGAATCAGCGGCTCGCCCACGGCTCCGTCGTCACTGTCACCGGCACTGCCGCGGACGCCGCGGGTCGCGTTGCCGGCGTCGAGGTCTCGACCGATGGCGGCATCTCATGGCACCCTGCGAAGGGCACGACGAACTGGACTTACAGCTACGTGCAGCAGGGGTTCGAAACGGCGACGATCATCGCGCGTGCCATCGACGACAGCGCGAACTTCTCGGCGACCGGCGTCACCCGCACCGTGGACGTATCGGGTCCGTACTCGGCGCTCGGCGACGAACAGCCGACGCTCGCTTCGACCGACGACCCCCAGTCAGTTGAGGTCGGCCTCCAGTTCACCCCGGACCGCGACGGATTTGTCACGGGCGTGCGCTTCTACAAGGGGCCAGCCAACACCGGCGTGCACACCGGGCGCCTGTGGAGCAGCGACGGGCAGCAGCTGGCGGGCGTGACCTTCGCCGGTGAGACCGCGACGGGCTGGCAGACGGCGCTCTTCGACGCCCCAGTCTCGGTGCAGGCGGCGACGAGGTACGTCGTGTCGTACACCGCGCCACAGGGCGGATACGCCTATGCGGACGAATACTGGCCGTATCGCGGTCGGGCCTCGGCGCCGCTCACCATCGCGTCCGGCGTGGGGGCGGCGAGCCCCGGTGTGTACGGAAACGCCGGCGCATTCCCGACGAGCACGTGGGGCAACGCCAACTACTACGTCGACGCCGTCTTCGAGTCGACCTCGCAATCGCCGGTACGCCTGGCAGCGCGCCAACCTGCAGCCGACGCAACGGCCGTGCCGGTCAACTCCGACGTGTCGGCCGTGTTCACTCGGCCCGTGATTCCCGGCTCGGTCGCGCTGACCGTGGCGCACGGGGCGAACCCCGTCACCGGTGTCGTGTCGTACGACGAGCCGACGCGCACGGTGCGATTCGTCCCCGCGGAGCCATTCGCCGAGTTGACGCAGTACCAGGTCACGCTGACCGCGACGCCCGTCGACGGCACAGCCTTCGATCCGGGGACGCCGTGGAAGTTCACGACGGCGACGCCCGAGCTCCCCGAGGGTGAGTGCCCCTGCTCGCTGTACAAAGACACCGACCGCCCGCTCATCTCCTCTGACATCGACACCGATTCCGTGACCCTTGGCATGCGGTTCTCGGTGACGGAGCCTGGCCTGATCACCGGCGTGCGCTACTTCCGAGGCGCGAACAACGGCGGTCCGCATTCCGGTGCGCTCTGGGGCCCGTCGGGTGAGCGGCTCGCAACCGTCGACTTCGGCGGCGAGACGATCTCCGGCTGGCAGACGGCGATCTTCGCGACGCCCGTGGACGTCACGCCTGGCATCGAGTACACGGTGTCATATCTCGCCCCGGTCGGCGGCTACTCGGTGACCCCGGCGGCCTTCGCCACGTCCTCATCGCGTGGTCCGATCACCGTGCCGGAGCGCGCGGGTGTCTTCACCTACCAGGGCGGCTTCCCGTCGCAGACCTCGACAACGAGCTACTTCGTCGACGTGGTGTTCGAGCGATCGGTTCAGGGACCGTCGCTGGTCTCGACGTCGCCGACCGGGGGTGCGATCGACGTGCCGGTCGACGCTGCCGTGTCTGCAACCTTCAGCGAATCGTTGACGGCGGCGCCGAGCATGCGAGTCACCGCCAACGGCGCAGCCGTCACGGGGACAGTCACGCTCGACGCGAGTGGCCGAATCGCAACGTTCACGCCGGACGCCGCGTTCGCCAAGGGGGCGAACGTCGTGGTCGTACTCACAGGTGTGTCAGCCACGTCCGGTCCCGGCCGCGACCGCACATGGGCGTTCGACATCGTGAACGACGCTGTCGCCTGGGACGGCTCATTCTTCGGCAACACCGTGCCGGCACCGGTCGGCTACGCTGCCGACGGGGTTCCGGTCGAGCTTGGGATGTCGTTCACCTCGGCGGTCGCAGGGCAGGTCACCGCGATCCGATTCCTGAAGGCCCCGGGAGACTCCGGCGCGCACACGGGCACGCTGTGGTCGAGCGACGGCACCGCGCTGGCTTCCGTCGCCTTCGGAGCCGGATCCGCCGAGGGCTGGCAGACCGCTTCCCTCGTCTCACCCGTCACGCTCGCGGCGGGGGCGAGCTACACGGTCTCGTACTTCTCCCCGCAGGGGAAGTATGCCTCGAGCGCGAAGTACTTCGCGTCGCCCGTCGTAAGCGGGCCGCTCACCGCGGGCACGAACAACGGTCTGTATCGGTACGGCGCCGGTGGCGTGGCCCCGGCAGCCTCGTGGCAGTCTTCCAACTACTTCGTAGACGTCGTCTTCAGCGCGGGGACGCCGACCACCCCGGCGCTCGAAGTGACAGACGCGTCCCCCGACGGTGGCTCGGTGGCCTTGAACGCGTCGGTCAGCGCGACGCTCTCGGAGCACCGTGCCGACACCGATCTGGTTCTCACTGCCGGTGGGATCGTCGTGCCCGGCACGTCGAGCTACAGCGCCGCGACCCGCACCGTGACCTTCGTCCCGAGCTCTGAGCTCGCGCTCGCGACGACGTACACCGCCAATGTTCGAGTCGGCGGACAATCGCTGAAGCAGTGGACGTTCACCACGGTCGAGCCGAACCTCGACGGCGTGGTCGGCAACCTCTTCGGCGAGACGGTGCCCGCGGTAGGCGCCATCACCGATACCGACCCGGTCGAGCTGGGCACGGCGTTCACGGTGGCCTACTCGGGGCGCGCCACGGCGATCCGCTTCTACAAGGGCGCGGCCAACACCGGGGCGCACATCGGTCACCTCTGGGGCGACGACGGTTCGCTTCTGGCGACGGTCGCCTTCGAGAACGAGACGACGTCGGGATGGCAGCGGGCCGCGCTCTCGACTCCGGTGGAGGTCAAGCCGGGACGCACCTACGTCGTGTCGTACTTCTCGCCGGGCGGACGCTATGCGATGACCTCCGACTACTTCGCAGCGGATGTCACGAGCGGCTACATCACGGCTCCCGGCGGCAACAACGGGCGGTTCTTCTACGGACCCGCTGGCGGGATGCCGACGTCATCCTGGTCGGCGTCGTCCTACTTCGTCGATGCGGAAATCGCCTTCGGCACCGCGCCCACCCCGACCCCGACGCCCACTCCGACCCCGACCCCGACGCCCACGCCGACGCCCACGCCGACGCCCACGCCGACGCCCACGCCGACCCCGACCCCGACCCCGACGCCGGTCGTCGTGCAGTCCCGCGCGCCAGAGGCTTCTGCCTCGGATGTCGCTCCGACGGCACCGGTGACGGTCGGGTTCGACATGCACCAGCCGAGCGCGGTGCTGGCGGTGTCTGGACCGGACGGCGCGATTGCCGGGTCGACGAGCTACGACAGCGCATCCCGCACTGTCACGTTCACTCCCGCGGCCCCGCTCGCATGGTCGACGCAGTACAGCGCGAGCGTCACCATTCCCGGGATGGACGTCACCGGCGGCGCATGGACGTTCACGACCGCCGCCGAGCCCGAGGTGCTGGGGGTCAGCACGATCTTCGGCGACGCGCTCCCGCAGAACGGCGCGTGGGACGACCCAGACGGCGTGCAGGTCGCGACGCGGTTCAGCGTCGACGTCGCGGGCACCGCATCGGGCGTGCGCTTCTACAAGGGTGCGGCGAACACGGGCGCGCACACCGGCTACCTGTGGGACGCGAGCGGGACCAAGCTGGCCGAGGTGGTGTTCACTGGCGAGACGACGGAAGGGTGGCAGAAAGCCGACTTCGCGACACCGGTTGCGCTGCAGGCAGGCGTTGAATACCGTGTCGGGCTGCACAGCACGACGGGTCGCTACGCCGTCGATCTCGGCACGCTCTCCGATGGCCTCGTGGCCGGGCATTTCACCGTGCCTGAGCAGGGGAGCGCCTTCACATACTCCACTGGGTTCCCTGCCAGCCTGTCACGGAACAACTACTGGGTGGACGTGCTGTTTCTGCCCGCGACTTGACCGCTGAATTGCTGTGGCTGCGGAGTACGATGACTGCTGCATGCCTTGGCGCGATTGAATGAGGAATCCGTGACTGGTCGATTGAGTGTTGCTGTTGTTGGCGCTGGGTATTGGGGGCCGAACCTGGCCCGTAACTTCCGCTCCAGCGCGGATTGGGATCTCGCTGTCATCTGCGATCTCGACATCGAGCGCGCCCAGCACGTCGCGGACAGTGTCGGCGGCGTGCCGGTGTCTGCGAGCCTCGACGAGGTGCTTGCCGACCCGCGAATCGACGCAATCGCCATCGCGACGCCGGCGCGCACCCATCATCCGATCGTCATGGCTGCGCTGAACGCAGGCAAGCATGTGATCGTGGAGAAGCCTCTCGCGGACGATCGGATCCGAGGAGCGGAGATGGTGTCCGAGGCGCGCGCCAGGGGCCTGGTGCTCATGGCTGACCACACCTACTGCTACACGCCCGCGGTGCTGAAGATTCGCGAGCTCATCGCAGACGGATTTCTCGGGGAGATTCTCTACGTCGACAGCGTGCGCATCAACCTCGGGCTCATCCAGCCCGACGTGGACGTGTTCTGGGATCTCGCGCCGCATGATCTTTCGATCATCGACTTCATTCTGCCCGGGGGTCTCGAGGGCACCACCGTCGCGGCGCAAGGCGCCGACCCGCTTCGCACCGGCAAGTCCTGCATCGGCTATCTGTCGATGCCACTTCCCGGCGGTGCGATCGTGCATGTGCACGTCAACTGGCTCAGCCCGACGAAGATTCGGCAGATGGTGATCGGCGGGACCAAGCGCACGCTGGTCTGGGACGACCTGAACCCGCAGCAGCGAGTCAGCGTGTACGACCGCGGCATCGACATCGCCGCGCAGTCGGAGGCGACGACGCTCGATCGTCGCGCCGCGAACATCTCGTACCGACTCGGTGACACCTGGGCGCCCGCGCTCGAGGAGCATGAGGCGCTTGCTGGCGTCGCGCGAGAATTCGCCGCGGCGATCCGCGAAGGCCGAGACGCGCGAACCAGCGGCGAGTCCGGATTGCGCGTGCTGTCGGTGCTTGAGGCGGCGGCCGGCAGTCTGCGCGCCGGAGGCGCACCGCACCCCATTGATGTGACCGCAGCGAGTTAAGGGAAAAGATGACAAAGCTTGAAGGAACGACCGTCCTCGTCACCGGGGGCGCGGGAACGATCGGCTCGACGCTCGTCGACCAGCTGCTCGACGCAGGTGTCGAACGGGTCGACGTGCTGGACAATCTTGTTCGAGGGCGCCTCGCCAACCTCGAGCAGGCGATGGCGAGCGGTCGGGTACAGCTGATCGAGGGAGATGTGCGCGACGCGCGGCTCGTCGACGAGCTCGTCGCCGGCAAGGACGTGGTCTTTCACCAGGCGGCAATCCGAATCACGCAGTGCGCGGAGGAGCCCCGCCTGGCACTCGAGGTGCTCGTCGACGGCACGTTCAACGTGGTGGAATCCGCCGCGCGACACCAGGTGAAGAAGCTGGTCGCGGCATCGTCGGCGTCGGTCTACGGCATGGCGGAGCAGTTCCCGACGACCGAGCGACACCATCATCACAACAACGACACCTTGTACGGCGCGGCGAAGTCGTTCAATGAGGGCCTGATCCGAAGCTTCCGTGCGATGCAGGGACTCGACTACGTGCTGCTGCGCTACTTCAACGTGTACGGGCCGCGTATGGATGTGCACGGGCTCTACACCGAGGTGCTGGTGCGGTGGATGGAGCGCATCGCGGACGGCAAGCCACCGCTCATCTTCGGAGATGGGCAGCAGACGATGGACTTCGTCTACGTGCCGGACATCGCGCGTTCGAACATCCTCGCGGCCGAGAGCAGCGTCGTCGAGGGCGTGTACAACATCGCGAGCGGGACGGAGACGAGCCTGCTTGAGCTTGCGCACGCGCTGCTGCGCGCCATGGATTCCGACCTTCCCGTCGAGCACGGTCCAGAGCGCGCGGTGAACGGTGTGGTGCGGCGCCTCGCCGACACCACGGCCGCGCGCAACGACCTTGGCTTCGAGACACAGGTTGGCCTGGAGGACGGGCTGCGAGCGCTCGTGGAGTGGTGGCGCCCTCAGCGCGAGGAGATCGCCGCGGGTCGTACGGTGGTGGCATCATGAGCCGCATCAATGTCATGTCGCCCTGGCTGGGCCAGGAAGAGGCGGACGCCGTCGCCGAGGTCATCGCGTCGGGCTGGGTCGCGCAGGGGCCCCGGGTCGCGCAGTTCGAGCGCGAGTTCGCGGCGTCGGTGGAGGTGCCGCACGCGGTCGCGACGACGAGCTGCACCTCGGCGCTGCACCTCGCGCTGATCGTGGTAGGCGTCGGTCCGGGCGACGACGTCGTGATCCCATCCTTCTCTTTCGTGGCCACCACGAACGCGGTGCGATACGTCGGGGCGAACCCGGTGTTCGCCGACGTCGACCTCGAGACCGGAAACGTGACCGCGGCATCGATCTCGGCAGCGCTCACCCCGGCCACCAAGGCGGTCATCGCGGTCGACCAGGGCGGTGTTCCCGTCGACCTGGGCGCGATTCGGGCCGTGACCGATCCGCTCGGCATCGTCGTCGTCGAGGATGCCGCCTGCGGGGCGGGTTCCACCTACAAGGGGCGGCCCGTCGGCGCAACGGCCGAGATCGCCGCCTGGTCGTTCCATCCGCGCAAGCTCCTCACGACGGGCGAGGGTGGAATGCTGACGACCGTCCGTGAGGACTGGGCCGCGCGCGCGCGACACCTGCGCGAGCACGCCATGAGCGTGTCTGCAGCCGAACGGCACCAGTCCGTGCTGCCGCCGGCGGAGCAGTACACCGAAGTCGGCTACAACTATCGGATGACCGACCTGCAGGCCGCGGTTGGCATCATCCAGCTTGGGCGCCTGCCCGAGATCGTCGCCCGACGTCGCGAGATCGCGGCGCGATACCAGGCCGCCATCGCTGAGATCCCCGGCCTGCGTGCGGTGCGCGACCCCGAGCACGGAACCGGGAACTTCCAGTCGTTCTGGGTCGAAGTCCTGCCCGAGTACCCGATCAACCGCCAGCAGCTGCTTGAGGCGATGGCGCATGCCGACATCTCGGCGCGCACCGGCATCATGGCCGCCCACCGGCAGCCGCCATACCGGGCGCTCACGCCTGAAGGCGGGCTGCCCGTGACCGAGCGGCTCACCGACAACACGCTGATCCTGCCGGTGTATCACCTGCTGACCGACGCCGAACAAGACCGTGTCATCGCGGTGCTGCGAAGCGCCGGTGGACAGTGACGTGAACGGTGTGCTCCTGATCGGCGCGAGCGGTCTGGCGAGGGAAGTGCTCGCCGCGGGCATCGAGGGCGCCGTCGGCATCCTCGATGACGACGAGTCCAGGCACGGCCAGATCATCGGCGGAGTCCCGGTGCTCGGGGCGGTCGCCTCGGCAGCGGCGCGGGCGGAAGACCTGCTGATCACGATCGGCCCGAGCGGCGCGCGGCGCAAGGTCGTCGCGATGCTTGCTGCGCTTGGCGTCGCCGACGAGCGGTTCGCCACCTTTGTCAGCACCGGGGTCCGCCTCGGTGCGACGAGCGTCGTGGGTCGGGGATCCGTGATTCTCGACGGCACAGTGATCACGGCCGATGCGGCGATCGGACGCCACGTTGTGGTGATGCCCAACTGCACGATCACACACGACGATGTCATCGCCGACTTCGCGACCCTCGCGGCTGGAGTCAGCCTCGGCGGCACGGTGCGGGTCGGCGAGGCCGCCTACATCGGAATGAACGCCTCGGTGCGCCAGCAGCTGAGCATCGGCCCGAATGCCACAGTGGGAATGGGGTCCGTCGTGCTTGGCGACGTTCCGGCCTCACAGACATGGGCCGGTGTGCCCGCACGAGAATTGGGAGTACAAGCGTGACCCAGCAGGTGCCATTTCTTGACCTGGCAGCACAGTCGGCGGAGATCGCCGAGGAAGTGCTGCCGACCTGGCGCGTGCAGTTCGAATCTGCGAACTTCGTGGGCGGCCCTGAGGTCGCAGCCTTTGAGCGGGAGTTCGCCGACTACATCGGCGTCGACCATGTCATCGGCGTGTCGAACGGCACTGACGCGCTGGAGCTCGCCTTCCGCGCAACCGGTGTCGAGGCGGGCGACGAGGTCATCATGCCCGCGAACACGTTCATCGCGACCGCCGAGGCAGTCTCGCGCATCGGCGCGGTGCCCGTATTCGTCGATGTCGACAGCGACTGCCTGCTGATCGACGCCGGCGCCGTGGAGGCGGCAGTCACCGAACGCACCCGCGCAATCGCGCCCGTGCACCTGTATGGGCAGACGGCGGCCGTTGAGTCGCTCGCACCGATCGCCGACAAGCACGGGCTGGTCATCATCGAGGATGCGGCCCAGTCCCAGGGCGCGTCGTCGCACGCTGGGCGGGCTGGCGCACTGGGCCGAGTCGCCGCAACCAGCTTCTACCCGGGCAAGAATCTCGGCGCGGCCGGCGACGCCGGTGCCGTGCTCACCGACGATGCCGCCATCGCCGCCGTCGTGCGAAACATGGCCGCTCACGGCAGCAGCGTCAAGTACGTGCACGACCGCATCGGCATGAATGCGCGGCTCGACGCGGTCCAGGCCACGGTGCTCCGTGCCAAGCTGCGTCGACTCGAGGGCTGGAACTCGGCGCGCCGCGCGGCAGCGGTGCGGTACGGGATGCTCCTCGGCGACATCGACGGTGTGGAGACGCCGCGCACGCGGGAGGGCAACATCGACGTCTGGCACCTGTACGTAGTGCAGCTCGATGAGCGGGACCGGGTCGCCGAGGCGCTCACCGCCGCCGGCATCGGTGTCGGCATTCACTACCCGACCCCGGTGCACCTGACCGCGGCATACGCGGGCCTCGGGTACCGCGAGGGGCAGTTCCCCGTGGCGGAGGCCGCCGCAGCCCGGATCTTGTCGCTGCCGATGTTCCCGCACCTCACCGAAGAGCAGCAGGTGCTCGTCGCAGACGCGCTGCGTCAAGCAGTCGGCCATGGCGGATGAGGTAGGTCAGCCGGATTCCGTCGCGCGGAAGGCGAGCCGAGCGTTTGGATGGAGCTTCGGCAACACCCTCGCTTCTCGGCTGGGCACGCTGGCGATCGGCGTCGCGCTTGCGCGCATCCTCGGCCCCGACGAGTTCGGAGTCTTCGCGATCGCCACGGTGACGCTGCTCGCGATCCTGAGCTTCAATGAGCTCGGCGTGAGCCTTGCCGTCATCCGGTGGCGCGAGGATCCGGCGAAGATCGCTCCCACGATCAACACGGTCTCGGTCGTGAGCAGCGCGGTGCTGATGTCGGCGCTCATCATCGCGGCGCCATGGCTGGCCACGGCGCTTGGCGATGTCGAGGCCACGCCCGTCGTCCAGGTGATGGCCGTGTCTGTCTTGATCAACGGACTGGTCGCGACGCCGGCTGCCATTCTCCAGCGCGAGTTCATGCAGAAGGAACGCACGATCGCCGATCAGGTGAACACCTGGCTGGGCGCGGGCCTGTCGATCGTCCTCGCGCTGTTTGGCTGGGGCGCCATGAGCCTCGCGGTCGGGCGGGTCGTCGCGAGCATCGTCTTCGCGATCCTCCTGTGGCGCTGGTCGCCGGTGCCGTATCGTTTCGGCTGGGATCGGACGCTGATCGGCAGGCTGATGAGGTTCGGGCTGCCCCTGGCGGCGTCGAGCGTGGTCCTGTTCGCCGCGAGCTACGCCGACCAGATCATCATCGGCGCGACGCTTGGCGCACAGGCGCTCGGTTTCTATGTGCTCGCCTTCAACCTCGCGAGCTGGCCGTTGACGATCTTCTCGATGCCGTTGCGTGCGGTCGCGCCGGCGGCGTTCTCAGCGATCAAGCATGACTCACCGCGGATGTCGCGCAACTATGCCCGCATCTTCGCCCTGCTCATGAGCGTCGCGTTGCCGGCCTGTCTCGCGATCAGCGGCGCGTCCGACCCGGTGATCCGGTTCGTCTATGGGGCCGCGTGGTCGGATTCCGGGCCCATCCTCATGTGGCTGGCCCTGCTCATCGCCTTCAAGATCGGCTTCGAGCTCGCGTACGACTACCTGGTCGTGCTCGGGAAGTCGGGCTGGATCTTCGCCACGCAGGCGGTCTCGCTGGTCACCGCTGTGCCCGCGATGCTGCTCGCGGCAAGCCCGTTCGGGGCACCAGGCGTGGCGGCTGCCCAGGTTGCCGTGGCGGCGGTCATCCTGATGCCGATCTATGCGGCACAGCTCCATCGGATGGGCGTGCGTGTGGCGACCTCCGTTCGCGCCGTGCTGCTGCCGACCTGCGTCGGCATCGTCGTCTGGGTTGCGAGCAGGCTTTTCGCTGAGAGCGTGCCGATTGCGTTCGTCGCGGCTGCGCTGGCCGCGCTTGTGTCTGTGCTGGGAATCGCCGTGGCGGTCTATCCTCGCCGCGACACGGTCCGGCTATTTCGTTCGTCGATGTCGGGAGGCGGCGCGTCATGAGAATTCTGGTGTACCCGCACGACCTGAACATGGGCGGCAGTCAGATGAATGCCATCGAGCTCGCCGCCGCCGTCACCGCGCTCGGGCACGAGTGCATCATCTTCGGGCGTCGGGGCACGCTCTGCGAGCGAATCGAAGAGCTCGGCCTTGAGTTCGTCGAATCCCCGGATCCCGGTCGAACCCCGTCGATGGCGGTCGCGCGTGCGATTCGCGAGCTGATCCGAGAGCGTGGCATCGACATCGTGCACGGCTACGAGTGGCCGCCGGGGATGGAAGGCGCATGGGCCGTGCGCGGCACGTCGGCGGCCGCGGTGTGTACCGTCATGTCGATGGCGGTTGCGGACTTTCTCCCGCGCGCGCTGCCGCTCACCGTGGGCACACAGCAGATCTCTGCACACGAGCAGGCGAAGGGCCGCGAGCGCGTGATCCTGCTCGAGCCTCCGGTCGACATCGCGCACAACCACGAGCCATCCGCGATCGAGCTGCGCGCGTTCCGCGAGCGGTGGAGCCTCGACGGGAGCCCGCTGCTGGTCTGCGTCGGCCGGCTCGCAACCGAGCTCAAGTCCGAGGGGCTGCTGACCGCTATCGAGGTAGTGGGCAAGATCGCGCAGCAGCATCCGATGCAGTTCCTGATCGTGGGAGACGGGGCCGCTCGTCCCGCCATCGAGCGGGCGGCCGCAGCGGTCAACACGGCGACCGGGACCAACACGATCGTGCTGACGGGCCAGCTGGACGACCCGCGCGCGGCATATGCGGTTGCCGACATATCGCTGGCCATGGGCGGTTCAGCGCTGCGCTCCCTTGCGTACGGCAAGCCGCTGATCGTGCAGGGAGAGCAGGGGTTCTTCGTCACGGTCACTCCGGAAACCGTGGATCTCTTCCGCTGGCAGGGCTGGTACGGCATCGGCGCGGGGGCCGAGCTCGGACCCGCGGCCCTCACCGCGGAGCTCCTGCCGCTCGTGCGCGATCCGCTGCTTCGGGACGAGCTTGGCGGGTTTGCTCGGCACATCGTCGGTGAGTACTCCCTCGCGGCGGCAGCCGGCCGCGTCGTGGGCGTGTACAGCGATGCGCTGCAGGCGAAGACGGAACGCGAGATACCGTGGGCGGATTGGGTGCGCTCGGCGCGTCAGTTCCTCAGCTACTTCGTGCGACGTCGGCTCGCGCGAGCCCTGGGGAGGCACCGGGCAGATGACTTCAACGCGGTCCCGGTGGCCGCGCAGGGACTGCGCACCGAGCCCACGCACGACGCCGGTCGAGCGGGCACCGGCATCGTCTACTTCGCGGGTGTCCGCTGGGATGACGTGGTGGGGTCTGACCGGCAGCTCGTGGCCGAGCTTGCGAAGCTCACGGATGTCGTGTGGGTCGACCCGATCCGGTCGGTGCTCCGCCATCGTCGTTCGCCGGCGGTGGAAGTGAGCGAACCCGCCGCGGGGGTGACGCGCGTCGCCGTCAGCGGCCCTCCAGGGGCGAGCCGGCCGGTGCTCCGGGCGGTTGCGGTCCGCGTCCATGCGCGCGCGGTGCAGCGCTTTCTTCGCGACCACGGCACGCCGATGCGCGCCGTGGTCGCCTCCACCCCCGCGCCGATCCTGCCCCGGCTGCGCGGCCTGTCGGCGATGAAGGCGTATTTCGCGACCGATGACTTCGTGGAAGCGGCCCGGCTCTGGGGGGTATCGCCCCGCTATCTCTCGGCGGCGCGCGAGAAGAACCTGGCCGCCGCTGATCTGGTGCTGGCGGTGACGCCGGAGCTCGCCCGCCAGCTGCAGCGTGGCGCCTCGATGCCGAAGCTGTTCCCCAACGGGGCAGACCTGGAGCGATACGCCCGGATCGACGACGTTCCGGTCGCCGACGGCATCGCGCTCGTGCACCCGCGTGCCGGCGTCGTCGGTCAGTTCAATGAGCGCACTGACGTCGCGCTGCTGCGCAGCCTCCCGCTTGCCGGCATTCCACTGCTCCTGGTCGGTCCCGCGAGCTTCCGCTCCGAGCGGCTGCGCCGCGACTTCCACGCGCTGACAGCGATGTCCGGGGTGCAGTGGGTCGGTGGAGTGCCGCGCGAACAGGTGGCGAGCTACCTTCGGGCGATCGATGTCGGGGTGACCCCGTACGCTGACACGGCATTCAACCGGCGAAGTTACCCGTTGAAGACGGTCGAGTATCTTGCCGCCGGCGTGCCCGTTGTATCCTCGACGGCGCCGCCACTCGAGGATTTCGACCCCGATTTCGTCGTCGGCGCGGAATCCGGAGATGCCCTCGTCGCCGGAGTGGAGCACTTCTTCGCGGAGCGCCCGCGAGCGGAGGAGGTCCGTCGGTCGGTGGCAGACAAGAGCTGGTCGCACCGAGCGGCGGCGTTGTGGGAGATGCTTGGAGGAGTCATCAGTGAGGAGAGGTGAAGGTATGTCGCCGCACGTCCTGATCATCGTGCAGAATCTTCCGGTGCCGCTGGATCGAAGAGTGTGGCTGGAGTGCCAGGCGCTGATTGCGCGCGGCTACCGCGTGAGCGTCATCTGCCCGAAGGGGCCGGGCGATCCCGCGCGTCAGCTCATCGACGGCGTCTACATCTACAAGTACAAGCCGGCACCTGAGGCGAGAGGTATTCTTGGCTTCATCTGGGAGTTCGCGTACAGCTGGGTGCGCACCGCATGGCTGTCTCTGGCCGTGCGCCGTCGCGCGCGCTTCGACATCATGCAGGCATGCAACCCGCCCGACATCTACTGGCTGCTGGCACTGCTGTGGCGGCCCTGGGGCGTGAAGTTCATCTTCGACCACCACGACCTCAATCCCGAGCTGTTCATCTCCCGCTTCGGTAGTCCGACGAGCATCGGCCAGAAGGTGCAGTACAAGGGGCTGCGATGGCTGGAGCGGCGCACGTTCCGTGCGGCGCACAAGATCACGTCGACAAACGAGTCATACAAGGCGGTCGCGGTCCGTCGCGGCGATCGCCGACCGGAGGATGTGACCGTCGTGCGAAGCGGCCCCGACACCCAGCAGATGCGGCCGATCTATCCCGCCGCGCCACGACCCGTCGATGGCATCAATCTCGCCTACCTGGGGATCATGGGACCGCAGGATGGCGTGGATCAGGCGCTGCTGGTCATCGACGAGCTCGTCAACAAGCGCGGGCGCACGCAGATCACGGCCACCATGCTCGGCTTCGGCGACTGCCTCGAAGCGCTCAAGCAGCAGTCGAGCGAGCTCGGACTGGACGCATACGTGACATTCACCGGCCGCGTCGACCGTGTCGAGATCGCGGAGTATCTGAGTCGCGCCGATATCGGGCTCTGCCCGGATCTGAAGACGCCGCTGAACGACCTGTCGACGATGAACAAGACGATGGAGTACATGTCATACGGCCTCCCCGCAGTCTCGTTCGATCTCGCCGAGACGCGGGTATCGGGTGCTGACACCGTGCAGTACGTGCCGTCCGGCGACATCGGCGCGTTCGCGGACGCCGTCGAGAAGCTGATCGACGACAGCGACCTTCGCATCACGCTGGGCAAGAAGGCCCGTGCGCGCGTCGCGACGGAGCTGGACTGGCGCCCGCAGGCCGAGGCGTATGTCGCGGTGTTCGACGAGCTCTCCGGGTTTTCCAAGCCCGGACCTGCGGTTCCGCCGTCCGACGCGACCCCCTTGAAGGATCCGCAGGGTCGCACCTATGTCGATCTCGACGACGCGCACGAGTTCGAGCGCTACCTTCGTGAGCGGAGGGCGCCGTGACCCGCACCCGCACGAATATGCACCACCTGTTGAGCCATATGGCGGCTGCGACGCCGGATGCTCCCGCCCTGAGCTATCGCAACGTGACGGTGAGCTATGCCGACACGTGGCGGCAGACGCAGCAGGTTGCGACGCAGCTGCTCGAGATCGGTCTGCAGCGCGAGGATCGCGTCGCGATCTATCTCGAGAAGCGGCACGAGACGGTCGCGGCGATCTTCGCGGCCTCGGCGGCCGGCGGGGTGTTCGTGCCGATCAACCACGTGCTCAAGCCAGTGCAGGTCGGGCACATTCTCGTAGACAGCGGGGCGCGAGTGCTGGTGACGTCGGCTGATCGACTGCGCCAGCTCGCGGCCGTGCTGGGCGACACGGAGGTGTCGGAGGTCATCGTCGTAGGCGCAGCGGCCGCGCCGATCGACGGGCGCCGCCTGCACGCCTGGCCCGCAGTCGACGCGTCCATGTCCGTCGCCGAGCTGCCCGCCCCTGAGCCGATCGACGGCGACCCTGCCGCGATTCTGTACACCTCCGGCAGCACCGGTAAGCCGAAGGGGGTCGTGCTCAGCCATCGAAATCTGATCGTCGGCGCCGAGAGCGTCAGCTCCTATCTGGGCAATACCCCGGACGACGTGATCCTCAGCGTGCTGCCGCTCAGCTTCGACGCCGGCCTCAGTCAGGTGACCACCGCGTTCGCGGTTGGCGCCCACTGCGTGCTGATGAACTATCTGCTGCCGCGGGAGGTGCCGAAGCTGTGCGCCCAGTACGGTGTGACAGGGCTCACCTGCGTGCCTCCCTTGTGGCTTCAGCTTGCGGAGCTCGAGTGGCCCGACGACGCCGCACGGGGCCTGCGCTATTGGGCGAACACCGGTGGTCGGATGCCGCGAAAGACGCTCGATCGTCTGCGCGAGGTCTTTCCGCTCGCGCGTCCCTACCTGATGTACGGGCTCACCGAAGCGTTTCGGTCCACATTCCTCGACCCCGCCGAGGTCGACCGCCGCCCGGATTCGATCGGCAAGGCGATTCCGAACGCCGAGATTCTCGTGCTTCGGCCGGACGGCACGCGCTGCGATCCCGGCGAGGAGGGCGAGCTCGTTCACCGGGGTCCGCTCGTCGCGCTTGGCTACTGGAACGATCCGCTCCGCACCGCGGAGCGCTACCGACCGCTTGCGCGGCCGGCGCAGGCATGGCGCGCGCCGGAGCTGGCCGTGTGGTCGGGCGACACGGTCGTCGCCGACGATGACGGATTCCTCTATTTCGTGGGCCGCAGCGACGACATGATCAAGACGTCGGGCTACCGCGTGAGCCCGACGGAGATCGAGGAAGCCGCCTACAGCACGGGAATGGTCGGCGATGCCGTGGCGGTGGGTGTCGCAGACGATGTCCTTGGTCAGCGCATCGTCCTGAGCGCGACCGTCGCCCGCCCCGACATCGACGGCGCCGAGATCATCGCCGCGCTGCGGCAGGTGCTCCCCATGTACATGGTGCCAGCGCGCATTGAGATTCGAGGCGAGCTCCCTCGCTCGCCCAACGGCAAGTTCGACCGCAATCTGATCAAAGCCGAGGTGTCCGCATGAAACCGCACGAGCATACCGCCCAATTCGGCACCGTCGACGGTGAGCTGCGCATCGGCGAGATGCCGCTGAGCCGGCTCGCGGCGCGAGTGGGATCGACACCCTTCTTCGCCTACGATCGAGCTCACCTGGACGCGCGCATCGATCGGCTGCGATCGACGCTGCCCTCGCGCATCGAGCTCAGCTACGCGATGAAGGCGAATCCGATGCCGGCTGTCGTGCAGCACCTCGCGCGGCGGCTGGATCGTATCGATGTCGCCTCCGGGCTGGAGATGCTCACGGCCCTCGACACCACCATGCCCGCGGCTCGTGTGAGTTTCGCGGGCCCCGGAAAGGCGCCAGCCGAGATTCGGCAGGCGGTTGCGGCGGGCATCATCGTCGAGGTGGAGTCGACGACAGAGCTTCGCCGGGTGATCGCGGCCGGCGACGAGCTGGGTGTCACGCCACAGGTCGCAATCCGAGTCAACCCCGACTTCGCGGTGAAGGGGTCGGGGATGCGCATGGGCGGCGGTCCCCAGCAGTTCGGAATCGACGCAGAGACCGTGCCCGACGTGCTTCGCGAGTTCGGCGGGTCTGGCCTGGATGTGCTCGGGTTCCACGTGTTCGCCGGGTCGCAGAACCTCAACGCCGAGATCATCGCCGAGGCGCAGCGACGCACCGTCGAGCTGATCGGCGATCTCGCGGAGCACCTGCCCACCGAGCTGCGGTATGTCAACATCGGCGGCGGATTCGGCATCCCCTACACCGAGCGCGATCGCCCCCTCGACCTCGACGCGGTCGGTGCGAGCCTGCACGAACTCGTTGGGGGCCCAATCGCCGAGCGCATTCCGAGCGAGGCGAGCGTCGTGATCGAGCTGGGCCGCTACCTCGTCGGAGAGAGCGGCGTCTATGTCACGAAGGTGCTTGATCGGAAGGTGTCGCGAGGTACGACATACCTCGTGGTCGACGGTGGCATGCACCACCAGCTCGCGGCCTCGGGCAACTTCGGCCAGGCGATCCGCCGAAACTATCCGCTGATCGTCGGGAATCGAGCTGACGCGGCCTCCGACGAGGGTGTGACCGTCGTAGGATGCCTTTGCACGCCGCTTGACCTTCTTGGGGATGCCGTCGAGCTGCCGGCAGCCGAGATCGATGATCTGATCGTCATCTTCCAGGCGGGCGCGTACGGGCTTACAGCAAGCCCCACGGCGTTCCTGGGCCACCCGGCCCCGACCGAAGTGCTCGTCTGAAACTGGAGACCACATGACCCACACCATCGACGCGGTTCGCGCCGTCCTGATCGAGGCGCTCGAGCTGCAGCAGGCCCCCGAAGAGCTGCAGGCCGAGACGGAGCTGTTCGGCTCGTTGCCCGAGCTTGACTCGTTCGGCGTCGTCGCGCTCGTGGGCGCGCTCGAAGACCGATTCGAGATCACGATCGATGACGACGAGTTCGGCGCCGAGCTGTTTGAGACCGTGGGCAGTCTGACCGACTTCGTCGCGGCGAAGCTCGCGACGGCGTAGCAGGAGGAAGTGCACCTACCAGCGCACGAGCGCGAGCTCGCTGTACAGGTAGTCGACATTCTGCGGGTCCAGGTGGGTTCCGCGGTACATCTTGGGCCTCGGGTTCGCGAGCAGTCTTCCTGGCGACGTCGGGAGGAAGCCCAGGATGCGTCGCTCCGCGAGGGTCGCGAGCAGCCCGCGTGAGAGCAGCCACGCCGACACCTGAGGCCATGCTCGTCGCAGCAGCTCGCGGTCGCCGCCGACGAAGAGCGGCGACGCGAACACCGGCACCCGCTTGCGGCGATCTCGTCGGAAGATGAGGTAGGCGTACCTCTCACCACCGCGCACCAGCAGGTGGTGGGCGGCCGCCGCGGCACGGTGATCTCGATATGCGACGGCGTCCTCGCCATGAAGCGACGCTTCGAGCTCGTGGGGGTTCGACGTCACCGTCACGCCGCGCCGAGGGAGCGCGGGAAGGTTGATCGTGAGTCTGGTGCTCGTGTCGAGGCGCTTGAACCCGAGCCGCTCATTCATGGCGATCACGTTCCCGCTCGGGGAGAGATCGGTGAACTCGACGCCGTCCTGCTTGAGGAGCGCGCGCACGAGACGAAGGCCGTGCATGCGATGCGGCTCCAGCACGCAGAACGCGGCGAGGTTGCAGACCGTGACCGTCGCCTGCCCGATGGTGCGCTCCGCATAGACCGCTGCGTACACGCCGACAAGCGCATCGCCGGAGAACAGCTGAAAGCCGTGGTTGGGCCCGACCGACTTCCAAGGTGGTGCGAGCAGCGCCGACCACGCCGAGGCTGACACGCGAGAGTTCAGATGCTGGTGCAGAAAGCGCGCGACTGCCGCAACGTCAGCGGATGCGATCGGTCGCACCGTCATCTTCTCTGCGGCCACAGGCCCAAGGCTAATGCATGCCTGCGAACTCGGGATCGAGGAGCATGTTTCGTCGAGATCGGTACTCGAGCGCCACGACGGTCGCGAGCGTGATCCCGCCGCCAAGCGCCGCGATCATCCCCAGCGCGCGCACTCGATTGCCCCGCACGTGATAGATCACCGGGGGCTCCGGCGCGACCGTGAACGTGATGTCGTTGACCGGGTCGACGAACTGCTCGCGCTGCATGGCATTGAGCTCGAACCGAGCGCGAGCGACGACATCATCCTGGATCTGCTGAACTTCTTCTGGCGAGTCGCCGACGACCTCGAGAATGAGGAACTGGTCGGCAAAGTTCGGCGACCACTGCCCGCCGGTGTCGGGGAGTCGGAGCCAGAACGGCGACCCGGTGTCGGGGATGCCGATGATGGTGGCATCCGTCGACGAGTACTTCTCCACTGCCGCGGGACCGTTGACACGCTTGGCGACGAGCCCGGCCGTGATGATCAGGTCCTCGGAGCGGGTTTTGAGCGAGTTCGGGTACATCTTGCTCGAAGGGGCGAGGAACACGAGGTTGGTGCGCGACCAGTACACCCCGTCCGCACGCACCGCGACGAACCCGACCGCTGCGGTGCACAGCGCCCCGACGAGCAGGATCGGCCATCGACGCACAAGTGCGCGAAGCAGATGCCGAAACGACATGCCGTTCCTCCAACCCGCGCAGTGTGGCGCCCCGATGTTCGAGCGTATCGCGATCATGACGCGGCGCCGGTCGAAGCGGCGGGTTCCCGGTCGTTGCTGGCTCAATGGTCAGTAACGTCCCAGGGGAATCGCGCGCCGCACTTGCTAGAGTGAGCGACGGCAAGGATCAAGGGTGGGGGCTCTGCATGGCGATGTCTGGAGTGTTTGGCACGCTTCGTCGTCGCTGGTATCTCGTGCTGGCCGGTCTCCTTCTCACGGCGGGACTCACCGCTGGTGCCGCGGTGCTCTTCCAGCCGAGCTACACCGCGCGGGGACTCGTGCTGCTGATCCCGCCTGTGGACGCCGAGACGGCTACGGGCAGCAACCCATTCCTCGGCTTGGGTGGGCTGGACCTTCCCGCCCGCGTGCTCGTCGCTTCGTACTCCAGCAACGCGGCCCAGCAGGACATCGCGAAGCGAGCGCCGGACGCAGAGGTGACCGTTTCGATGGAGGAGTCGACACGCGGACCAGTCATCGCCGTCGATGTGAAGGACAGCAGCGCGAAGGGCGCGCTGGGCCTGCTCGACTATGTCTCGAGCTCCATCCCGGAGACGCTGCAGCGGCTCCAGTCCGAGGTCGGCGCGCCCCCGTCGACCACGGTCACGTCGATCCCCCTCACCATGGACACAGAAGCCGAGGTCGATCGAAGCGATTCGATGCGGATGATCATCCTCGCAGCCGGCGCTGGAGTGGGGCTCACCGTGCTGATGATCTTCGTCGTCGAGAGTCTCGGGACGCGGCCCGCGCTTCGTCGTCGTGGCGCTCCGACGGAGCCGCTGATGCCTGCCGCAGGCAGCGGCCCCGAGCTGGAAGTGCTCCCGCTCCTTCGCGCGGCGCCGGCCGACCCGCGTCCGGCGGCGCGGACGACGACTCCGGGCGCCGCGGGGGGCGCGTTCGATGACTAGCCCGCGCGACATCCGGCCAGCACGCTGATGTCGAACGTCTCGCGGGAGCCTGTGCACACGCCGGTCGGCGTCGTCGGGCCCGCCATCCTGCCGACTCGATTCGGTTCGGGTCGCGTGAGCCGGGGGCCCGGGGCAGACGCCGTGACCTGGCTCACGCTGTACATCGTCGTGCTGTTTGCGATTCCTTCGCGGCTGATTCTGGGCCCGCTCGGCAGCGCGGGCGCGCCCTCGATGCTGCTCGGCCTGGCGAGCCTCGCGTTCTGGCTGTCGTTCATTCTGACCAACGCCGTGAGCCGCCCGTTCACCGTGACCTACCCGCTGAAGTGGGCGATTGCGGTCTTCGTGGTGTGTGTGGGCGTCTCGTACGCGATCACGATGTCGCAGCCGATCAGCCCGGATGAGGTCAGTCCGGCGGATGTCGCGCTGCTCTCGCTCGGCTCGTGGATCGGCACCATGCTCCTTGCCCACGATGCGATCCGAACCAGATCGCGCCTGGAAGACCTGTCCTGGCGGTTCGCGCTCGCCGGTGGCTTCATGGCGCTCCTCGGGCTGGCACAGTTCGTCACCAAGCTCTCGATCGTCAATCTCATCTCGATTCCCGGGCTGACGGCGGTGGCCGAAGCGGCGGTCTACGAGCGGAACGGGCTGGTGCGGCCGGCTGGGACGGCGATTCACCCCATCGAATACGGCACGCTCCTGACGATCATCCTCCCGATCGCGTTGCACGTGGCGTTGCGCCGTCGCGACATCGCGCTGCCCCTGCGCTGGTTCCCTGCGGTCGCTATCCTCGCGGTCGTCGCCATCTCGTCGTCTCGATCGGCCTACCTCGGAGCGGTGATCGGCGTCGCCGTGTGTGTGGTGGCCTGGGCTCCCAAGGTCCGCCGCATCGTCGCGATCGTGGCCGTTGCAGGCACCGTGGTCGTCGCAGCCGCGGTCCCGCGGCTGTTCAACTCGATCATCGGATTGTTCGCCGGCGTGGAAAGCGATCCGAGCATCTCGTCGCGCACCGACAGCTTCAGCTTCGCGTGGCGATTCATCGTCGACAGCCCGTTCTTCGGGCGCGGGCTGGGCACATTCCTGCCCAAGTATCGAATCTTCGACAACGAGTATCTCGGGATGCTGGTCACCATCGGATTCGTCGGGACCGCAGCGTTCGTGTGCATCGGCATCGTCGCCGTCGCTCAGCTCCTGCGCGTCTACGGGGCGGCGACCGACGACGGGACCAAGGACTTTTCGGTGTCGCTCATCGGTTCGATCGCCGCAGGCTTTGCCAGCCTCGCGTTCTTCGATGCGTTCGCATTCCCGATGACGATGGGGACGCTGTTTCTCGCGATCGGCATCGCAGGGGCACTCGTCCGCTTGGAAAGCGTGGCCCGGCGACCGCTCCAATAAGCTGCCGGGGAAGGAATATGCTGGCCAGAACCCGCGGCCAGCCCATTCGACTTGAGACAGGACCGATCGATGCCGAGCGTAGTGATCGCTGCCCACAATGAGGAGTCCGTGATCGGAGCCTGTCTGCGGGCGCTGTATCGCGCCGACCCGGCGGCGCAGGTGATCGTCAGCGCCAACGGCTGCAGCGATCGCACTGCGGCGATCGCGACGGATGCCGGTGTGCTGGTCGTGGATCGCGCTGAGCCGGGCAAAGCGGGGGCGCTGAATGCTGCCGAGGTGATTGCGAGCGTGTTTCCGCGGATCTATCTTGATGCCGACATCGTCGTGCCGCCCGATGGGATCTCCGGCATCACCGAGGCGTTCGGGCCCGGAATTCTGGCTGTCGTGCCACGGCGCCGCATCGATACGCAGGGTCGCCCTTGGCCGGTTCGGGGGTATTTCGCGATCAACGAGCGGCTGCCCGCATTTCGCCGCGGGCTGTTCGGGCGCGGCATGATCGCGGTGTCGGAGGAGGGTCGCGCGCGTTTCGACTCCTTTCCCGACATGGTTGCCGACGATCTGTTCCTGGATTCGCAGTTCGGTGACGACGAGAAGGCGATCGCGCACGGCGTGGAGGTCGTCATCGCCGCGCCGCATACGACCGGAGACCTGATCCGCCGTCTTGTGCGGGTGCGCCGCGGCAACGCGGAGATGCGTGCTGCGGCCGCTCGGGGTGAACTTCCGATCAGCGTGCGCCAGGCGGATCGCTGGGCGTGGCTGCGCGACGTCGTGATCCCGAATCCTTCGCTCGCGCTCGCCGCGGTTCCATTTCTCGCGATCACGGTCATCGCGGCGCGTCGCGCGCGGCGGGCGCCCGCGCCAGGTGCGGAGTGGGGCCGGGACGAGAGCACGAGGGAGTCGACGCGAGCATGATCAATCTCTGTTTTCACGGTGTCGGAGTGTGCGCCATCGAGCGGGAGCCTGGCGAGGCGTCGTACTGGGTGACACGCGAGCTCTTTCTGCAGGTGCTTGATGCGGTGGCGGGGCGTGGGGACGTACGCCTGAGCTTCGACGACGGCAACCGCTCCGACATCGAGACGGCTCTGCCGGCGCTCGTCGAGCGAGGACTTCGCGCAGACTTCTTCGCGCTCGCCGGCAGGCTGGACGATCCCGCCAGCCTCGGACCCGCCGAGCTGCGCGAGCTCCGGGCTGCCGGGATGAACCTTGGCAGCCATGGCTGGGACCACGTTCCCTGGCGCGGGCTGGACGCTCGCGAGCGGGAGCGTGAATTCGTCGAGGCGCGGATCGCGCTTTCGGAGGCGAGCGAAGGTGTGATCGACACTGCGGCCTTCCCGCTCGGGCGCTACGACCGTGCTGCGCTGCGCGGGCTGAAGGCTGCCGGCTACCGGACGGTGTTCACCAGCGACCGGTTTCGGGCGCGTCCGGGCGCGTGGCTCCAGGCGAGGTACAGCATCACCGCCGGCGACACGATCGCGTCGGTTCGGCAGATCCTCGCACACGCGGGCGTCGCGGAGGCGAGGGCTCGGATGGTGAGTGTGGTGAAGCAGTTGCGCTGACCCCGTGGCGCTGCGCGCAGGCGCGGGCGCGGGCCGGTACGATTGCCGGTGTGCCCCTAGATGTTGCCGCCGTGGTAGTGACGTACAACAGCGAGGACCGCATTGAAGCCCTCCTTGCGAGCCTGCCGGCGGCGATGGGCGACTTGAGCTATTCGGTTGTCGTCGTCGACAACGGCTCGATCGACGGAACGGTCGCGCTTCTCGAGGGACGGACGGACTGCACCGTCGTACGGTCGACGAATGTCGGCTACGCGGGCGGCATGAATCGCGCGGTGAAGGCATCCCCGCCGTCGAAGACGGTGCTCATCCTCAACCCAGACTCGGTGCTCGACCCTGGCTGCGTGCCCGCCATGTGCCGGGTGCTCGAGGCGCCTGAGGTGACGGTCGTCGCACCGCGCGTGCGTGAGGAGGACGGCTCGCTCTCGCCGACGCTGCGCCGTGGACCGACCTTCCTGCGCGTGGGCGGGCTGAGCTTCACCGGAAGGCCCGCGTTCTCCGAGCGAATCGAAGACCCGCGAGAGTACGAGCTCGAGCACGAGGTCGAGTGGGCGGTTGGCGCGATCCTACTGATCGACCGTGCCCGCTACGAGGCGCTCGGTGGCATGGACGAGTCGTATTTCCTGTACTCCGAGGAGACGGATTTCAGCCTTCGCGCGAAGGATCGCGGCTGGATCACCGTGTACACGCCCGCGGCGGGAGCCATGCACGTCGGTGGCGCTTCGGGTGAGAGCTCTACCACGCACACCATGAAGGTGCTCAATCGCGTGCGCCTGTATCGGCGTCGAGCCGGGAAGATTCGTGCGGTGTTCTACTTCTGGGGCGTCGTGCTGATCGAGCTTCGACGTGCAGTCCTCGGGCATGGCAAGTCGTGGGGCACGATCCGTGCGCTGGTCCGGCCTTCGCAGCGCCCGGCGGCGCTCGGCGCGTCAAAGCACCTCGTGCCTCGCTGATACGAAAGAGGCAGAAGATGAAGCTCCTGTTGATCGTGCCAACCTGCGACGGCGAAGACGTAGGGGAATCCTGGCTTGCTTTTCAATGGGCGAAGGCGATGTCGCAGCGCGTCGATGTCACGGTGCTCGCGAGCTACAAGGCGGGGCATACCCCGCCTTCGGTGCAGCTGCCAGGCGTTCGCGTCATCGAGTGGCCGGAGCCGCCCTTGGTTGGGCGGTTTGAACGGCTCAACAGCCTGATGCAGCCGGGCTACGTCTCGTTCTATCGGCGCGCGAGGAGCTGGATTCGCGCGCGGATGAAGGAGGGCGAGAACTTCGACGTCGCCCACCAGGTCGTGCCCGTCGCGATGCGCTACCCATCGCCCGCTGCAGGACTCGGCATCCCGTTCGTGATCGGACCGGTCGGGGGAAGCCTTGACTCGCCCCCGGCGTTCGTCGCGGAGGAGGGGGGCACCCCCTGGTATCAGAAGCTTCGGAGCGTCGACCGGTTCCGCATTCGCCACGACCGGTTGCTGCGCCGCACGTATGAATCCGCTGACGCAGTGCTCGGGATCGCGCCGTACGTGCGGGAGTTCCTGGCCGATGTCGACGTGCAGAGACTCGAGATCATGAGCGATGTCGCACTCCACGAGGTGCAGCCGCCCGTGGCTCGGGCCGATCGTGTCGGGCCGACCCGCCTGCTCCACGTCGGCCGCATCGTGCGCACGAAGGGGGTCCGCGACGCCATCCGTGCGGTCGGCGCGGTGAGCGACCTCGATGTGAGACTCGACATCGTCGGGGAAGGCAACGATCGAGCATCGTGCGAGCAGCTGGTGCGCGAGCTTGGCCTGGAGGAGCGCGTCACGTTTCACGGCGCGATCCCCCGCAAGGCGGTAGACGAGTTCTACCGACGCGCCGACGTCTTCGTCTTCCCGAGCTATCGTGAACCCGGTGGCAGCGTCGTTCTCGAGGCGATGAGCTTCGGACTGCCCCTGATCGTGTGTGATCGTGGAGGTCCGGCAGCCAACGTCACCGACGAATGCGCGATCGTCCTTCATGCGGGCTCTCCGGAGCAGCTCGCAGCGGACTGCGCCGCGGCGATCCGTCGCCTCGTGACCGACCGCGCGCTCAGACTGAAGATGGGCGCCGCTGCGCGAGAACACGCGAGCGACGCCCACCTCTGGGCCCGGCGATTTGAGGCCGCCGAGGCCATCTATCAATCTCTCGTCTAGTTGCCCTCACCCGAGCAGGCGATGCTGCGGAGCGCAACCGGCTGTCCTGCGGCATCCAGCGTCGCGGTCTGTGCCGACCACGCCGAGAGCACCGAGCAGTTCACGTCGACCGGGCCGTAGTCCCAGCTCCGGTCGACAACGAAGAGGTTCTGCACCGATCCGGGCATGCCGTTGCGGAACGAGTAGCCGCCGCCGCTGACCAGGAGCCCGTCGATGTCGACCGAGGTGTTGCCCTGGCTGTGCGGGTAGAAGAACGGCGAGGTGCCGCCGCACTTGGACGTCTGCTCCATGATCACAGCCGTGTTGCGGACGGTGAGCGCGGTGCCCTGGTAACCCTGGATTCCGTCACCGTGCCAGTCGTTGCACACGGTCGGAGGGGTCACCCGGATGAACGAGTTGGTGATCGCAGTCGGGCCGCATCCACCGTAGCGACCGCTGACGCGGAGGCCTTCCGGGACGCCGTCGATCTTGATGTTGTTCGCGGTGTAGCCACCGGCGCCGATCACAGGAAGATCCTTGTCGGAGGTGGTTCCGTTGGGGACGAAGTTGGAATCCTCGATGAGGAGCCCGTTGCGGCAGTCGGCATAGTCGTTGATGACACCCGATCCAACTGCTTCGATGCGTCGCAGGGTGACGTTCGGCGCGTCGACGTAGATCGTGCCGTTGGTGATTCGGAGATCCTCGACGACAGCGCCAGCGGTGCGGACCCAGAAGTCACCGGTCACCTCGCGCTTCGGCGTCCAGCCGGCGGGGAGCCCGGCGGTGGCAGCGGTCGGGAACTTTCCGGCCTCGGTCGGGGGCGTGGGCTTCTCCTCGACCGGCGGGGTCGGCTTCTCCTCGACCGGCGGCGTGGGCTCCTCGGTCGGGGGCGTGGGCTCCTCGGTTGGCGGCGTGGGCTTCTCTTCGACGGGGGGAGTCGGCTTCTCGGGGGTGGTCGAGTAGACGATGTCGACGAGATAGTTGGTGCCACGGTAGCTCTGCGTGGGCAGCGTGCTCGTCTTGGAGTACTTGTACACGCCGGCACCCGAGCGAAGCGAGAACCCGTTCACCGTCTTGGCCTTGGTGAGGTCGCCTTCGGTGGCGACGTAGCCGCCCTTGGGTGCATGGTACGAGACGACGTAGCTTGAGCCCGACTTCAAGGCGACGGGCTTGTCGAGCTTGATCGTGCGCCATCCGGTGTTGGTCGTGGCGTCGAACTTGGCGCGGGCGAGCTCGCGGCCGGAGGACGACCACAGCGTTGCGGTGGTCACATCCTTCGCCTTTGCGCCCTGGTAGTACTGCAGTGCGGTGACTTCGCCAGCGTGCTTCGGGGTGAAGCGGACTCCCAGTTCCACGGGGACGCGGTCGGGGTCAGCGGTGATCTTTGGGGTGAGCGTGTCAGAGAACATCCCGAGGGTCGACGGTTGCGCGGGCTGCTGCGCCATCGCGGGCGCGACGGCGAGGCCAGCGAGAGCAACCGCGCCGGTGAGAGTGAGTGCGATCAGTCCTCTTTTGACGAGGGGACGATTTCGAGGCATAGAAAAATCCAAACATTTGGGGTTGGGACGCAACAAGTATCAGCTGGCTGCCTAGAATGTTCGGCACGTATGAGAACATCCTCACTCGAGGGCCATCTTATTCGCAGGGCCAGGTTTCGTCTCGAAGTCGGTGTGCGATCGACGAGGGAGCGCGGCGTGGGCAGCCAAGCAGACAGTGTGACTCGGCGTCCGGCCTGGGTGCTCGCATGCCTGTCACTGTATGGGGTTGCGGTGCTCCTCGTGGTGCTCCTGCCTGTCGGCTACGCCGACATCGTGGCAGCGGTCAGCGATTGGATCCAGCAGCTGCCGGGCCTGGCACCCTTCGGCTCTGGCTGGATCGAGTTCGGTGCCAACATCCTCATGTTCGCGCCGCTTGGACTGCTGCTGACGCTGCTGTTCCGCCACCCCTGGTATGGCGTGGCGCTGGCGCTGGCGCTGTCAGTGGGCGTCGAGGTCGCGCAGGTCATCATTCCGTCACGTCATCCGAGCCTGCGCGATGTGGCCGCGAACGTCGCTGGCGCCGCGCTGGGCGCGGGCATCGCGTGGCTGATCATCCGCTCGCAGCAGCGCAGGCGTGCGCGTGCGGTCGCACGCGCCGCCGCCGGCTGAGCTCAACGCGCTGCACGCACCACCGCAGGCGACCACGCGTGCTCCAGGAACACGGTCGGCTCAGCCGAGCCGTCGGCCGCGAGCGACCAGACGTCGCTGTCTCCAGGGGTGGCTTCACGAGGCATCCCGTACAGAATCGTGTCGTCGTCGAGCCACTCGATCTGGTCGTCGATGCTGCGCTTCTCGGGGAGAAGCTCGACGGCCCCGGTGGCCAGGTCGAGGATCGCCGGCTGCCAGTGCACGGTCGACCCGGAGCCCGAGGC
>JAKPAC010000009.1 GCA_029779645.1 Actinomycetes bacterium
GACGAGTACGGCAAAGGCAAACCACTCTCGGCCAACAGCATCCACAAGGTGCACGTCGTCCTCGGCGCGATCCTCGACGCCGCAATCGACGATGGGCTGATCCAAGTCAACCCGGCAAAGAAGAAGCGCACCGTGAACGCCCCGAAGTCGTCACAGGTTCGAGCGCAGAAACCGGAAATCGTGACCTGGACGGGCGAGCAGCTACAGACGTTCCTCACTTGGAACGAGAAGGAACTGCAAGACGAACTGTTCCCACTGTGGCGACTGATCGCCTACACCGGGATGCGACGCTCCGAAGCTCTCGCGCTCAGATGGAACGACATCAACACCAAGACCGGGCGCATCAGCATCCGGCGAGCGGTGAACACCGAGGACTGGACGACCACCAAGACCACGAAAACGGGCACCGCCCGCGTGATCGACGTGGACGCCGCGACCCTCAAAGTGCTCGCCTCCTACAAGGTCGCCCGCGCCGAAGTGTCGTTCGATTTGGCGAAAGCCGATGCGTATGTGTTCGGTGACGACGAGGGCAAGCTGCGCTCACCCGACGCCATGACGAGCCGCTGGGATCGCCGCATGAACTGGCTCGCCAAGGCACACCCGACGCTGCCCCGCGTGACGATCAAGGGGCTGCGCCACACGCACGCCACACTCCTGCTGGAGCTTGGCGAGCATCCCAAGGTAGTACAGGAGCGCCTGGGGCACTCCACCATCACAACCACGATGAACATCTACAGCCATGTCACCCCGACGATGCAGAAAGCCGCAGCAGACCGCTTCGCGGCCCATCTCGGTGGGGCTTAGCACATATCTCAGCACATGGCACGAAAATGACCCCCAACCCGGTGATCTAAACCCCAGGTCAGAGGCCATTTTCTGTTCGTGCGCGAGGGGGGACTTGAACCCCCACGCCCTTGCGGGCACTGGCACCTGAAGCCAGCGCGTCTACCAATTCCGCCACTCGCGCAGTCGATGATGCTCGGGCTCGCGCTCGAATATCAACCTCGTGAGAGTATCACGCCGCGGGGCCTGTCACCTATTTGAGGCCTCCGCCCCACATCCGCACCGCACCGGCTCGGCACCGGCACGGCGCCGACACGGCGTCGCCAGCGCGCCGGCACTGCGTCGAGGCGGCTGGCAGCCCGCCTCGACCGGCGAGCGCGACCGGGCGGACCCCCGCCGATTCGGCCTCGGCACGAGTGTTTGAGGTGCCGTCACAGCCACTGCAACTAGCATGGGCCTACCCGTTCGCCTGCCAGAGGAATCGTGTGGGACTACTTGACAGCTTCGAGAAGGGGCTCGAGCGCGCCGTAAACAGCGCGTTCGCGAAGACCTTCCGCAGCAGCATCCAGCCGGTGGAGATCGCCTCGGCGCTTCGCCGCGAGCTCGACACCCGGGCCGCGGTGGTCAGCCGCGACCGCATCCTGGCGCCGAATCAGCTCGAGGTGCGGCTCGCGCCGAACGACCTGCAGAGCATGCAGTCGCTGGGCGCCGCCCTCAGCGACGAGCTGTACTCGCTCGTGCAGCAGCACGCGAAGCGGCAGGGCTACAGCTTCGCGGGCCCGCTCACCATCTCGCTGGTCGTCGACGCGTCGCTCGCCGACGGCACCCTGCATGTGGCATCCAAGACCGAGAAGCAGGCCCAGGTCTCGTGGGTGCCGGTGCTCGACATCGACGGCACGCGCCACACCATCACCAAGTCGCGCACCGTGATCGGCCGCGGCAGCGACGCCGACATCACCGTCGCCGACCCGGGCACCTCCCGCAAGCACGTCGAGGTGCTGTGGGACGGCGAGCGCGCCATGGTCCGCGATCTCGGCTCGACCAACGGCTCGCTGCTGGAAGGCCAGCGCTTCACCGAGGCCGCACTCAGCCCGGAGCAGACCGTGCTGATCGGCCGCACAAGTATTGTGTTCCGGGTGATCCCAAAGGCGACGACGAGGCCGCGCAGCGCACCACAGGCAGCAGACGCCACCGCGGTGTTCGACCCACGCGGCGGGAACGGCGCGCTGTGAGCGAAGTCACGCTGCTGCTGCTGCGCGTCGGATTCCTCGTGCTGCTGTGGTTCTTCGTCTTCGCGGTCGTCTACTCGCTGCGCGCGGATCTCTTCGGCGTGCGCGCACGCAGGATCCCGGATTCCGCGGAGCCCGGCGCGCAGCCGGCACCGCAGTCGCAGCCCGCGCCGGCCACACCCGCCGCGCCGCAGGTCGTGCCGCCCGGGGTGCCGGTCGCGCCGCCGCAGCTCGCGGGCGCGGCGAGCGCAGCGGGCGCCGGGCTCGCGGGCCTCGCGGTCGCGCGCCCAGGATCGCCCGGCGCCGCCGCGGTCGCCTCCGTCCTCCCCCCGGCATCGCCGGCGGCCGCGCCCGCGATCGGCGGCAAGGCCACCACGTCCACCGTGTCGCGCATCGTCATCACCTCCGGCCCGAAGGCGGGCCTCGAGCTCACCCTCGGCACCGACCCGCTCACCATCGGCCGCTCGAGCGAGGCCGGCCTCGTCATTCGCGACGACTACACCTCGTCGCACCACGCCCGCCTCGTCCTGTGGGGCGAGCAGTGGATGGTGCAGGACCTCGACTCGACCAACGGCACCTGGCTCGGCGGCCGGCGCATCGCGTCGCCCGTGCCCGTCTCGATCGGTGAGCCCATCAAGGTGGGCGCGACGACCTTCGAGCTGCGAAAGTAGCCACCCGGATGGTGTTTCAGGGCTCGGCCGCCGCGATCTCCCACACGGGGCGGGTGCGACAGAACAATCAGGACTCGGGATTCGCCGGCTCGAACCTGTTCGTCGTCGCAGACGGCATGGGCGGTCACGCGGGCGGCGACGTCGCCTCCGCGCTGGCCATCGGCCGCCTGAAGCACCTCGACCACGCCTATCCGACCACCGCCGCTGCGGAGCTCTCGCTGCAGCAGGCGATCGCCGAGACCGCGACCGACCTGATCAGCACCGTCCGCGAGCGGCCGGAGCTCGCGGGCATGGGCACCACGGTCAGCGCCCTGGCCATGGTCGACGACTATGCCGTGATCGCGCACATCGGCGACTCCCGCATCTACCTCTACCGCGGCGATCAGCTCACCCAGATCACCACCGACCACACCTTCGTGCAGCGCCTTGTCGATTCCGGTCGCATCACCGAGGAGGAGGCGCGCTACCACCCGCGCCGCTCGGTGCTCATGCGCGTGCTCGGCGACATGTCGTCCGACCCGGAGGTCGACACGTTCATCATGCAGACCCAGCCGGGCGACCGCTGGCTGCTGTGCTCAGACGGCCTCTCGGGCGTGGTCGAAGACGCCAACACCGCCAAGGTGCTCGGGCAGGGCTTCACCCCCAAGCGCTCGATCGACATGCTGCTGCGCCAGGCCCTCGACTCTGGCGCGCCCGACAACGTGACGGCGATCCTCGTCGACGTCGGCGGCCCGCATCCCATCGTCAGCGGCACCGCGACGATCGTCGGCTCCGCCTCGAACCCCGTGGGCCTCGAGGTGCCCGCGTCGCCGCGGCACAGCGTCACGAGCGGGTGGCTGCATCCGAATCGCCAGGCGGCGAACGTGCCCTCGCACTACGAGCCCGCCGCCGAGTTCCTCGAGGAGCTCATCGAGGAGGACCGTCGCCGCGCGAAGCGCCGCCGCTGGGCGTGGATCGCCGGCCTCATCATCGTGATCGGCCTGATCTCGGTCGCCCTGATGGTCGCCTACAGCTGGACCCAGGGCCGCTACTTCGTCGGCTCGGACCGCGACACGGTCGTGATCTATCAGGGCATCCAGCAGGATCTCGGCCCCATCAAGCTCTCGACGCCCTACCTCGACACCGAGATCCCCCTCGACGCGCTGACGCCCTTCGCGCAGCAGATGGTCAAGGAGACGATCACCGCCAGCTCGCTCGATGACGCGAAGGGCATCGTCGAGGGGCTGCGGCGGATGACCGTGCCGGGCACGCAGGCGATCCCGGGCGCCGAGCACATCGCGCCCGACGCCGATGACGCGCTCGCCGAGCAGCCGGCCGGCGAGGCGCCGCCGGGCGACGGCACGGGCGGCGCAGAGACTGAGCTCGTCGCCACGGAGTCCGGGCAATGAGCGCCGACACCCGCAGCCGCGCGACAGCGCACGGCACCGGCGGCACAGGCGTGATCGCCGCCGACACCGCGGTGATCAAGGCGCTGCGCCGCATCCGGATGCCGCAGACCGGGCGCAACCGCGAGCTGTTCCTCATCGTCTTCGCCCTGGCGATCACCGCCGCCGCCGTCGCGCTCGTGCAGCTCGGCGCCCTTGGCGCGATCAACTGGATGTTCCTCGTCTACGTCGGCGCGATCGCAGCGCTCGTGCTCGGCCTGCACATCGCGCTGCGGATCATGGCGCCGAACGCGGATCCGTTCGTCGTGCCGATCGCCACCGTCCTCACCGGCCTCGGCATCGCGATGATCTATCGCATCGACATCGCCACCGGGCTCACCGGCTGGAACTCGTACGCCACCCGGCAGGTGGCGTGGACCGCCATCGCCGTGCTCGGCGCGATCGCCCTGGTCATCGTGCTGCGCAACTATCGGGTGCTGTTTCGCTACACCTACATCGCCGGCCTCGTCGCCGTCGTGCTGCTGATCCTGCCGTTCATCCCGGGCCTCGCCATCCGCGGCCAGAGCGCCGCGGTGTGGGTGTCGGTCGGCGGGCTGTTCTCCTTCCAGCCCGGCGAGCTGGCCAAGATCGCCCTCGCGATCTTCTTCGCCGGCTACCTCGTCCGCACGCGCGAGAGCCTCGCCTCCGTCGGCACCAAGGTGCTCGGCATCCCGTTCCCCCGCGCCCGCGAGTTCGGCCCCCTGCTGGTGATCTGGCTCGTCTCGATGGGCATCATCGTCATGCAGCGCGACCTCGGCACGGGCCTGCTCATCTTCGGCATGTTCGTCGTCATGCTCTACACCGCCACGGGCCGCACCAGCTGGGCCGTCATCGGGCTCGGCCTCGCCGCGGCCGGCGCGTTCGTGGCGGCGCAGACGCTCACCTACGTGGGCTGGCGCTTCGCGAACTGGCTGGACGCCTTCAACCCCGAGATCATCGAGCGCTCAGGCGGCAGCTACCAGCTCGTGCAGGGCATCTTCGGCCTCGCGCAGGGCGGGCTGTTCGGCACCGGCCTCGGGCAGGGGCGCCCCTGGATCACGCCGCTCTCGCAGAGCGACTACATCCTCCCGAGCCTCGGCGAGGAGCTCGGACTCGTCGGGGTGTTCGCGATCCTGTGCCTGTACATGGTCTTCGTCAGCCGCGGCATCCGCATCGGGATGGCCGGGCAGGACGACTTCGGCAAGCTGCTCGCGACCGGGCTCGCCTTCACGATCGCCCTGCAGGTGTTCATCATGGTCGGGGGCGTGACCCGCGTCATCCCCCTCACCGGGCTCACCACGCCGTTCCTCGCCGCCGGCGGCTCGTCGCTCGTCGCGAACTGGCTGATCGTGGCGATCCTGCTCCGCCTCAGTGACGGCGTGCGCAGCACCCCCCGGGTGGTGATCGGATGAACCGCCAGCTCAAGCGCGTGACCCTCGTCATGCTGGTCATGTTCCTCACCCTGTTCGTCTCGACGAGCGTGATCCAGGTCGTGCAGGCCGACGAGCTGGCGCAGTACCCGGGCAACAAGCGCACCGTGTACGACAGCTACGAGGTGCAGCGCGGCGCGATCCTCGTCGAGGGCGTGCCCATCGCGCTCTCGGTGCCCTCGCCCGACATCTACTCGTTCCAGCGCGTCTACCCCGACGGCACGATGTGGACGCCGGTGACCGGTTACACCAACCCGATCCTGCACTCGGCGACCGGGATCGAGGCCGCCATGAACAGCGTGCTCAGCGGCACCTCGGCGTCGCAGTTCTTCTCGCGGCTCGAGCGCATCTTCTCCGGCCAGGCCCCGCGCGGCTCGAATGTGGCGCTGTCGCTGGATGCCGCGGCCCAGCGCGCCGCCGTCGAAGGCCTCGGCGAGCTGCAGGGCGCCGTCATCGCGATCGAGCCGGCCACCGGGCGGATCCTGGCGATGGCCTCCAGCCCCACCTTCGACGCGAACACCCTCGCCGCGCACGACGCCGACGAGGTGCTGCAGGCGTTCGGGCTGCTCGAGGCGGATCCCGCGAGGCCCCTCGAGAACCGCGCGATCGGCGGCAACCTCAACCCGCCCGGCTCCACGTTCAAGCTCGTGACGACCGCGGCCGCCCTCTCCTCGGGGCAGTACACGCCCGAGTCGATGCTGCCCAATCCCGCGAGCTACCAGCTCCCGCAGTCCAGCGTCGTGATCCGCAACGCGTCGGGCACGACGTGCGGCCCCGAGCCCGAGGTATCCATCGCCGACGCGCTGCGCCTGAGCTGCAACATCCCCTTCGCCGAGCTCGCGGTGGCCCTCGGCGACGAGCGGATTCGCGAGCAGGCAGAGCTGTTCGGCTTCAACGAGACCTTCGAGGTGCCGCTGAAGTCGACGGCCTCGAGCTACCCGCGTGCGCTCGACGACGCGCAGACGGCGCTCACCGGCTACGGCCAGGGGCAGGTCACCGCGACCCCGCTGCAGATCGCGATGGTCTCGGCCGGGATCGCCAACGGGGGCGTCGTGATGGACCCGCGCATGGTGGACGCCGTCATCGGCCCGGATCTGCGGGTGCATGAGCAGTCTGAGAACGTCGAGTGGGCTCGCGCCCTCGACCCGAAGCTCGCAGAGGAGCTGTCGCGAATGATGGTGGCCAATGTCTCATCCGGCGTTGCGTCGGGTGCAAGAATAGACGGAGTCGAGGTGGCCGGAAAGACGGGCACCGCGGAAAACGGCGGTAAGCCATACAGCCTGTGGTTCACTGGGTTCGCGCCCGCAAGTGATCCGCAGATCGCCGTCGCCGTCGTCATTGAGAACGGCGGTGGACAGGGCACGGCGGGCAGCGGCAACGCGATCGCCGCCCCCATCGCCAAACGGGTCATGGAAGCGGTGTTGAACAAATGAGGCCAACGCAGGGCGTCTCATTCGGCGGCCGCTACGAGCTGGTCTCGCGCATCGCCATCGGCGGCATGGGCGAGGTGTGGGAGGCGACCGACCACGTGATCGGTCGCACGGTCGCCATCAAGATCCTCAAAGACGAGTACATGGGCGACCCGGGCTTCCTCGAGCGCTTCCGCGCCGAGGCTCGCCACGCTGCGCTCGTGAACCACGAGGGCATCGCGAGCGTCTACGACTACGGCGAGGAGAACGGCAGCGCCTTCCTCGTCATGGAGCTGGTGCCCGGCGAGGCCCTGTCGACCATTCTCGAGCGCGACGGCTCGCTCTCAGACGACCAGACCCTCGACATCGTCGCGCAGACCGCGCTCGCGCTGCAGGCCGCGCACTCGGCGGGCCTCGTACACCGCGACATCAAGCCCGGCAACCTGCTGATCACGCCCGACGGCGTGGTGAAGATCACCGACTTCGGCATCGCGCGCATCGCCGACCAGGTGCCGCTGACCGCGACCGGCCAGGTCATGGGCACGGTGCAGTACCTCTCGCCCGAGCAGGCCTCCGGGCACCCGGCATCGCCCTCGACCGACACGTACTCGCTCGGCATCGTCGCGTACGAGTGCCTGGCCGGCAAGCGCCCGTTCGCGGGCGAGTCGCAGGTGGCGATCGCCATGGCGCACATCAACGACGCGCCGCCGCCGCTGCCCGAGCGCGTCGCGCGGCCCGTGCAGAACCTCGTGATGGCGATGATCGCCAAGAAGCCGGAAGACCGCCCCGTCTCGTCGGCTGCCGTCGCCCGCGCGGCCACGGCGCTGCGCATGGGCGACAACAACGCGGCGATCGCGGCGGTCCCGGCCATCGGCGCCGGTGTGGCCGAGGTCGATGACGTGACGGCGCTGCTCTCGGGCGCGCACGTCGGCGACGAGGCGACCCGGATCATGCCCCTCGGCACCGCGCCCACCGTCATCGCCGGCGCCGTGGTGCCCCCGCCAGTGCCCAAGAAGAAGGGCCGCAGCCCGTGGACCTGGCCGCTGATCGCCCTGATCGCGCTGCTCGTGCTCGTGCTCGGCGCGAGCATCTGGGCGCTCGTCGGCGACAACAGCGCGCAGCCCCCCGCCGAGACCAGCACGCCGCCGAAGCCGTCGACGAGCCCGTCGGCGACGCCCACAGCGACCGCCGAGCTGATCGACGTCTCGCTGCTCGCGCTCGAGGGACTCGACTGCGATGCGGCGACCGCGATCGTGACCGACGCCAAGCTGAGCGCCAAGTGCACGCCCGGCAACCCGGCGAACACGGCCGAGCAGGTCGGCAAGGTCTACGAGGTGACCCCGCGCGGCTTCGTCGCAGAGGGCAGCACGCTGACCCTGCTCACGTACGCCGAGCAGACGGCGATCGGCAGCCCGGACGCCGCCCCCTGGGTGACCGAGGCGGGCGCCACGCTCACCGAGGTCGTGGCCGGCAGCACCGTGCAGATCAACTGGAAGAGCTTCAGCTGCCCGCCCGGCACCGGCGCCGTCGGCTCGTACACCGTCTCGATCACAGGTGCGACCTTCGCCGACGGCAAGACCAGCCGCAGCTTCGGCGCCAACGACCGCAGCGCCCCGATCGTGGTCGCCAACCTCGTCGGCCAGCGCCTCACCGCGACCTACCTGGCGTCGTGCGACCGCGACTCCGGGGCGTCGCCCGAGCTGAACCTCGCGATCGTCGCGCAGGTCGTGGCACCCGAGCCGCCGACGACCGACGAGGAGTGATGACCCCGCCCTGGGGTAGGCTGACTGCAGTCCAAAACCGGTTGGGGGAGTGCCGCCGTGACGAGTGACGTGACGAGTGAGCCGCGCGTGCTTTCGGGCCGATACCGCGTCGACGAGCTGATCGGCCGCGGTGGCATGGCCAGCGTCTATCGCGGCTACGACCTCACGCTCGGCCGCGCCGTCGCCATCAAGCTGCTGCGCCGCGACCTCGCCGACGACGCCACCTTCCGCACCCGCTTCCGTCTCGAGGCGCAGGCGGCCTCCCGCATGGCGAACCCCACGATCGTGCGCGTCTTCGACGCGGGCGAAGACAGCGAGGTGGATGCCGCCGGCAACACCCGCGCGGTCCCGTACATCGTGATGGAGCTCGTGCACGGGCGGCTGCTGAAGGAGCTCATCGCGCAGGGCCCCGTCCCGCTCGACGACGCCCTGCGCTACACCGACGGCATCCTCGAGGCGCTCGAGTACTCGCACCGCGCCGGCGTCGTGCACCGCGACATCAAGCCCGGCAACGTCATGGTGACCGATGACGGCCAGATCAAGGTGATGGACTTCGGCATCGCCCGTGCGGTCTCGGACTCGTCCACCACGGTCGCCGAGACCACCAGCATCATCGGCACCGCGGCCTACTTCTCGCCCGAGCAGGCCAAGGGCGAGGCCGTGGATGCACGGGCCGACCTCTACTCGACGGGCGTCGTGCTCTACGAGCTGCTCACCGGGCGCCCGCCGTTCCGCGGCGAGACGCCGGTGGCCGTCGCGTACCAGCACGTGAGCGAGCAGCCGGGCACCCCGTCCGAGCTGATCGACTCGCTGCCGCGGGCCCTTGACCTGGTCGCCCTCCGCGCCCTCGCGAAAGACCCGTTCCAGCGCTACCAATCGGCCGCCGAGTTCCGCGCGGCGCTCGACGCCGCCCGCGATGGCCGCGAGCCCTCGCATCAGGAGCTCGGCGCACTCACGAACGAGCTCTACGGCGCCTCACCCCGCCAGGCCGCCGAGACCGCGCGCACCCTTCGCCAGCTCAGCACCGACACGACCATGAAGCGCACGCAGAGCGGACCGCCGGTGGCGTGGATCTGGTCGGGTGTCGCGGTGCTGGCTGTGATCCTCGTCTCTGTGCTCATCTGGGTGGTCAACATCCAGCCCGGCACCGACGTGCCGGCCGCCGGTCGCGAGGTGCCCGATGTGATCGACGTCGCGTACGACAAGGCGGCCCTCGCGCTGGAGGAGCTCGAGCTCGTGCCGAAGCGGGTCGACCTGCCGAGCGGTGACATCGCAACGGGCAACGTCATGCGCACCGACCCCGTCGCGGGCACCGTGATGGCGGCGGGCCAGTCGGTCACGGTCTTCGTCTCGACCGGCATGGAGCAGGCGGCGGTGCCGACGCTCGCGGGCAAGAGCGAGGCCGAGGCGCGAGCAGCGATCGAGGCCGCGGGCCTCAAGGTCGGGCAGGTGCGGGGCGTGAACGACCCGTCGCTCGGCGCGGGCGTGGTGATCTCGGCCAGCCCCGCCGACGGCAGCACCGTCGCGAAGGGCTCCACCGTCTCGCTGGTCGTCGCGACCGGTCGCGTCGTGCTCATCAACTACGTGGGCTTCACGGTGGAGGCCGCGAAGGCCCAGCTCGAGGGCCCCGATTCGCAGCTGACGGTGCTCACGCAGGAGGACCCGAACTGCGCGGCCCAGTCCCCGGCCGTCGTCTCGCAGCAGTCGCTGACGCCCGGCGAGGCCCCCGTGCACGCCGAGATCACCCTGACGTTCTGCACGGGCGAGTAGGCTGCGCCGCGGCGGGCTCAGCCGCGGCGGGCGCGTCCGCGCAGGGCGCCGGGACGGGCTCAGCCTCGCAGCGGCGCCAGCCGGCGCGCGGTGGCCACGGCCTCCGGCAGGCCGGCGCGAGCGAGCCAGGTGCCGAGCATGGCGTAGCCGCCCTCGGTGAGCACGCTCTCGGGGTGAAACTGCACGCCCTCGATCGGCAGCTCGCGGTGCCGCAGGCCCATGATCGCCCCGGCCCCGCCGGGTGGCACGAGCGGCTCCGGACCCCGCTCGCCCGCGGCCGGCGGCGCCTCGAGCACGCGGCTCGTGACCACCAGCTGCTCGGGCACAGTGCCGTCGACGACGGCCAGCGAGTGGTAGCGGGTGGCGGTGAAGCCCTGGGGCAGCCCGGCGTAGATTCCGCCGCCGTCGTGCGCCACACGCGAGGTGCGGCCGTGCATCGGCTCCGCCGCGCGTTCGACGCGCGCGCCGAACGCCTCGGCGATCGCCTGGTGACCGAGGCAGACGCCGAGCAGGGGCATCCCGGCGCCCGCCGCGGCATGCACGACCGGGATCGAGACGCCCGCATCGGCCGGTCGACCGGGGCCCGGCGAGAGCAGCACGGCGTCGAACGCCGCGATCGCGTCGGCCGCGGCATCCGCCGCGAACTCGTCGTTGCGCACGACCGTCACCCCCGCGCCGAGCTGCTGCAGGTAGCCGACGAGGGTGTAGACGAAGCTGTCGTAGTTGTCGACGACGAGCACGCGGGTCACTCGACGGTCACTTCCTGCGGATTGACGAACTGGCTCACGAACGGGAACGCGTAGAAGAACAGGCCGTAGAGCACGGCGGCGAGGGCGACGAGCAGGATCAGCACCCGCACCCACCAGGGTCCGGGCAGCACGCGCCACAGTGCGGCATACATCTATCGGGCTCCGTTCGCGGCCAGCGCGGGCGCGGGCGCCGCGGCGAGGGTGTCGGGGCCGGCGAGGGAGGCCGGGGGACCGTCGGCCCGGGGCTGGAACCCTTCGAACACGCCGTACGCGACGATGCGCTCGGCGAGCGAGAAGCGCGGCGAGCAGCTGGTGAGCGTGATGTAGCGCTCGTTCGCCTCCACGCCGGGTGCCTGCGGCACGGGCAGCAGCACGTCGACCTCGTCTGGCTTGACGTACTCGAGGGTGCGGAAGCGATAGGTGTACCAGCCGTCCGGCGCCTCGATGACGATCGGATCGCCGACGCGCAGATCGGCGATGCGCGCGAACGGCGCGCCCCAGGTGGTGCGGTGCGCGGCGAGGGCGAAGTTGCCGAGCTCGCCGGGCATCTGCGTGCCCGGGTAGTGACCGATGCCGATGTGGTCGAGGGTGCGGGCACGCGAGACGCCGCCGGCGATCGCGGTGGCGTAGTCGTCGCCCCAGCGCGGCACCCGCATCAGGGCGAAGATCTCGGCATCGGCCGGCTCCGGCAGCAGCACCGGCGGAACCGCCGGGCCCTCGGCGGGCTTCGCGTCGGGATCGAGATCGGGGATCGGCAGGGCGTCCGGGCCCGAGTGCTCCTGCTCCCACTGCGCCGAGAGCTCGCGCCCGGCGGCGTTGTTCTGGGCGCCGTAGATCCAGTCGCCCACCCACATCTGCCACACGACATACAGCAGCACGACCACGCCGAGCGAGAGCAGGATCTCGCCGAGCACGCCCGTGACGCCGACGCGACGATGCCCACGCGCGGCGCCGGCGCGCGGCGGCCCGGATGCATCGACGGTCATGCACCGAGTCTACGGGCGCGATTCTGAATGGATCCTGCCGGTGGCGGTAGACTGACCGGCATGGCACGATCGCGCAATGGCGAAGACCCCGAACTCGAACAACGCAGCTCGGGCGACGACGCTCCCAACCCCGTCTGGTTCAAGCCCCTGATGATCGGGTTCATGCTGCTCGGCCTGCTCTGGGTGCTCGTCTTCTACATCTCGGGCACGCTCTTCCCGATTCCGGGCATCAAGGAGTGGAACCTCATCATCGGCTTCGGCATCGCCTTCATCGGCTTCTTGATGACCACACGCTGGCGCTAGCCACGCGCCGCCGCGGCGCCCTGCGCACTTCAAGACGACCTCGCCACCGCGGCGGGGTCGTTTTGTTTCGCTGATCGGGCATTCGTGCCCGGCCATCGGCCGGATGCGGCGGCCGGAACGGCCCAGCCGCCCACCCGAAGTACACGCGTGTAACTTTATCCCCACTTGTGGATAACCCTGTGGAGAGGTGCGGGCGAGCGCTACGTGAGCACCGGCACCAGCAGCAGCGCGAGCAGGCCCGCGACCGTCAGGGCCACGAGCCCGATCTGTGCGCCCCGCTGCTCGCGGCGGCGGGTGCGCGCGTAGATGAAGCCGATGAGCGCGCCGATCGCGAGGCCGCCCAGGTGCGCCTGCCAGGCGATCTGGAAGCCCGGGATGAAGCCGATCAGCAGGTTGATGCCGAGCACGATGACGATGCCCGTGAGATTCGCGCCGAGGTGGCGGCCGATCACGAGCAGAGCGCCGAGCAGGCCGAAGACCGCTCCGGATGCGCCGACCACGGGCTGGTACGGGGCGATCAGCGCGACCGCGACCGAGCCGCCCAGCGCGCTGATCAGGTACAGCGCCAGGAAGCGCACGCGACCGAGCAGCGGCTCGAGCGTGCGCCCCAGCATCCACAGCGCCAGCATGTTGAGCAGGATGTGCCAGAAGCTGCCGATCGAGTGCACGAAGGCGGCGGTCAGCAGGCGCCACGGCTGGAACGGCGCGTTGATGAGCGAGGTCGGGTCGACGTAGGGCCCCGCGAACAGCAGCCAGCTGGTGAGGTTGAGCGCTGGGATCAGCTGCAGGACGTACACCGCGACCGTGATGCCGATCAGCCAGTACGTGACCAGGGGTCGCCCGCCGCGAACGGCCGCGAGCGAGCCGGCGCCACGGGCGCCCCAGCGCCGCTGGGCCGTGCGCTGCGCCGGGGTCTGCGCCCGCTGCTGATCGCGCATGCACTCGGGGCAGATCACGCCGACCGCGGCCGGCGTCTGGCACTCGGCGCAGATCGTGCGCAGGCACCGCTGACAGAGCACGAAGCTCTGCCGATCAGGATGCCGATAGCAGAAGTTGTCGCTGTTGCGCGTCGCGCCGGGTGCTGACACTGCGGAGGAGGCGGACTACGCCTCGGCGATGTCGATCGACTGCAGGACGACCGGGTCGATCGGGCGGTCGCCCGCGCCGGTCGGCACTGCCGAGATCTTGTCGACGACCTCGCGCGAGGCGTCGTCTGCGACCGCGCCGAAGATCGTGTGCTTGCCGTGCAGCCACGGGGTCGGGTCGGTGGTGATGAAGAACTGCGAGCCGTTGGTGCCCTCCACCTCACCGGTGGTGGGGTTGCGGCGCAGGCCGGCGTTGGCCATGGCGAGGATGTAGGGCTCGTTGAAGTTCAGCTCGCCGTGGATCTCGTCGTTGAAGTTGTAGCCGGGGCCGCCGATGCCCTGACCGAGCGGGTCGCCGCCCTGGATCATGAAGTTCGGGATGATGCGGTGGAAGATCACGTTCGTGTACAGCGCGCCCTCGCCGGGCTTGCCGGTGGCCGGGTCGGTCCATGCACCGGTGCCATCGGCGAGGCCGATGAAGTTCTTGACCGTCTTCGGGGCGTGGTCGCCGAAGAGGTTGACGACGATGTCGCCGTAGTTGGTGTGCAGGGTCGCGACAGCGGTGTGAAGGGCCATGTGTCAATTCTCGCATACGAGAATGCTGTGAGACCTGGCGAAGCGCCCGACGCGTGGCAAGATGGTCTCGACGAGGCCGACCCACAAGGAGGGCGATGTGAACCTCACCCGCAAGCGCAAGAAAGAACTCCGTCAGCTGCAGCAGAGTGCCAACCAGCTGTGGGAGACGCAGCAGCACCTCCTGAACGACGCCTCCGGCGTCGCGCGCGAGGCAGGTCGCCAGCTCGGCAACTACGGCCGCGAGCAGGTGTATCCGACGGTCCAGCACGGCATCGACACCTACGTCGCCCCGACCGTGAACCGCGGCATCGACCTCTCTCGCGCGTTCGTCAACGACCGCGTCATCCCCGCCGTGGGCGGCGTGGTCGGCTCGGCGATGTCGGTCGTGGATGCCGCAAATGCGACCCGCGCGCAGCTTGCCGCCCGTCGCTTCGGTGCGCCGGTGGTCGCTCCGGCCCCGGCGAAGCGCGGCATGGGCGCCGGCGGCGTCATCGCGATCATCCTCGGCGCCGCTGCAGCTGCCGCCGTCTTCTACGCCGCCTGGCAGACGCTCCGCGCCGACGACGAGCTCTGGGTCGCCGACGACCCGCTGCGCGCGCCCGAGGCGTAAACACGAACCACGAAGGCCCGACCCACCTCCCGCGATGCGGGGATGGGCCGGGCCTTCGCGCGTATGGGGCAACGAGGGCGCTGCCGGGGCGCAGCGTGCTGCCTCAGGCCCGCGCGGTGCCGGATGCGACCGCGTCGCCGTGCTGCCGTGCGGCGGCGCGTCAGCGCAGCCCGGCCATCCCCCGGCCGACCTCGACGAGCTTCACCTGGCGCAGCTCGCCGACCTCCTCGGGCCGGAACCAGGCCGCCTCGTCGGTCGAGCCATCGACCTCGTTGCGCAGGGTGCCGCCCGTGACGCGCGCCCGATAGATGATGCGCAGCGCATGCATCGGCTCGGCGGCACCGGGCTCGAGGCGGCTGCTGGCGGGGATCACCCGTGAGTCGATGCCCAGCAGCTCGCCCACCTCGGCGTGGTAGCCGGTCTCCTCGTACACCTCGCGCACGACGGCGTCTTCGGGCGCCTCGCCGGGATCGATGCCCCCGCCGGGGAGCGTCCAGCCCGAGTGCCGACCGTCGCGCCAGTGCGCGAGCAGCAGGTTGTCGCTGTCGTCGACAATGACGGCGTACGCCGCGACGCGGAGTTTCATCCCCCCAGCCTATGCGCGCGCGGCCCGCGGATGACGCGGACTACGCCCGGTTGCGGCGCAGCGCGCGTGCGACGGCGCTGCCGCGGCACCCGCCTGGGACGCAGAAACCCCCGCTCACGCATCGCTGCCTGATCGGGGGTTGTGTCTGTGGAGCCTAGGAGATTCGAACTCCTGACATCCTGCTTGCAAAGCAGGCGCTCTACCAGCTGAGCTAAGGCCCCGCACTGGTACGAGACCGACGGGATCGTTCGTACGGGATGTGTACGCACCTGTGGTGCGATACGTGGGGCTACCAGGACTTGAACCTGGGACCTCTTCATTATCAGTGAAGCGCTCTAACCGCCTGAGCTATAGCCCCGTGTGAACCTTGAAAAGATTACCGGAAATCCGTGGGATTCACGAATCGGCCGAAAAAGTCCTCGTCGGTCACCGTTTCTTGTGCGTGATCAGTTGGAGGTGAAGCCCACCAGCAGGCCTCCGGTCACCTTCACGGCGAGGTTGTAGATGCCCGCGACCACGGCGCCGAGCACCGTGACGACGATGAGGTTCAGGATCGCGACGACCGCCGCGAACGCCAGCACCTGCGGCAGGCCGAGGAAGTCGCCGAGCGACCACGTGCCGTCGTTCATGCTGGTGAGCAGCTCGTCGACCATGCCGATCAGGCCCGTGGCCTGCACCACCAGGTACATCAGCAGGAACGACACGATCGTGACGATCGCGAGGGCCACGGCCGCGAGGAACGACAGCTTCACTGCCGACCAGAAGTCGATGTAGACCAAGCGCAGGCGAACCTGCTTGGCGCTGCTCTTGCTCGTCGACTTCTTCGCAAGCTTCTCGGCAACCGTGCTCATGCGTGTCAGCTTTCCTCAGTGATGGTGGGGGTGGATTCCGCGTCGGATTCCTGGATGGTGGGCGCCGGTGTCGCGCCCTCGGCCGTCGCGCCCTCGCCCGCAGCGGTTTCGCCCGACTCGGTGTCATTCTGCGCCTCGAGGCCCCGCTCGCTGTTGCGGGCGATGGCGATGATCCGGTCATCGTCACCCGCTCGAGCGAAGACGACGCCCATGGTGTCGCGACCCTTGGCGGGCACCTCGGCCACGGCAGAGCGTACCACCTTGCCCCCGGCGAGAACGACGAGCACCTCGTCGTCCTCATCCACGATCAGCCCGCCCGCGAGCTCGCCGCGATCCTCGGTCAATTTCGCCACCTTGATGCCCAGGCCGCCGCGGTTCTGCGTGCGGTACTGGTCGACCGAGGTGCGCTTGGCGTAGCCGCCGTCCGTCACGACGAAGACAAATCCCTGGTCAGAGACGACGGATGCCGAGAGCAGGCTGTCGCCCTCGCGGAACTCCATGCCCTTCACGCCGGCGGTCGATCGGCCGAGCGGGCGCATCGCCTCGTCGGTCGCCGTGAAGCGCAGCGACATGCCGTGGCGCGAGATGAGGAGGATATCGTCGTCGTTCTCGACCAGCAAAGCCGAGGTCAATTCGTCGCCTTCTCTCAGGTTGATCGCGATGATCCCGCCGGTGCGGTTCGTGTCGTACTCGGCGAGCCGCGTCTTCTTCACGAGGCCGCCGCGAGTGGCGAGCACGAGGTACGTCGCGGCCTCGTAGTCCTTGATGTCGAGGATCTGCGCGATCTCCTCGTCGGGCTGGAGCGCGAGCAGGTTGGCGACGTGCTGCCCCTTCGCGTCGCGGCCCGCCTCGGTGACCTCGTAGCCCTTGGCCCGGTACACGCGGCCCTTGTTCGTGAAGAACAGCAGCCAGTGGTGCGTGGTGGTGACGAAGAAGTGCTCGACCACGTCGTCGGCGCGCAGCTGCGCGCCCTTCACGCCCTTGCCGCCCCGGTGCTGCTGGCGGTAGTTGTCGCTGCGGGTGCGCTTGATGTAGCCGTCGCGCGTGACCGTGACCACCATCTCCTCCTCGGGGATGAGGTCTTCGATCGACATGTCGCCGCCGTAGCCGAGCAGGATCTCGGTGCGGCGCTCGTCGCCGAACTTGTCGACGATCGCGGTCAGCTCATCGCGCACGATCGTGCGCTGGCGCGCGGGCGTGGCCAGGATGTCGCGCAGGTCCTCGATGCGCGCGAGCAGCTGGTCGGCCTCGTCGATGATCTGCTGGCGCTCGAGGGCCGCGAGGCGACGCAGCTGCATCTCGAGGATGGCGCGGGCCTGCAGGTCGTCGATGTCGAGCAGCTTCTTGAGCCCCTCGCGCGCGTCATCGGCGTTCGCCGAGGCGCGGATGAGGGCGATGACCTCGTCGAGCGCGTCGAGCGCCTTGAGGTAGGCGCGCAGGATGTGCATGCGCTCCTCCGCCTTGCGCAGGCGGAACGCCGTGCGGCGCACGATGACCTCGATCTGGTGGTCGATCCAGTGCGAGATGAAGCCGTCGAGCGCGAGGGTGCGGGGCACGCCGTCGACGATCGCGAGCATGTTCGCGCCGAAGTTGTCTTGCAGCTGCGTGTGCTTGTAGAGGTTGTTCAGCACCACCTTCGCGACTGCGTCGCGCTTGAGCACGACCACGAGACGCTGGCCCGTGCGGCCGGAGGTCTCGTCGCGGATGTCGGCGATGCCCGTGATCCGGCCGTCGCGCGCGAGGTCGCGGATCTTGATCGCGACGTTGTCGGGGTTCACCTGGTAGGGCAGCTCGGTGATCACGAGGCACGTGCGGCCCTGGATCTCCTCGATGTTGATGACGGCGCGCATCGTGATCGATCCGCGACCCGTGCGGTAGGCATCCTGGATGCCCCGGGTGCCGAGAATCTGCGCGGCGGTCGGGAAGTCCGGCCCGTGGATGCGCGACATGAGCGCCTCGAGGAGCTCCTCGCGGGTGGCATCCGGGTGCTCGAGCGCCCAGAGGGCGCCGTCGGCGACCTCGCGAAGGTTGTGCGGGGGGATGTTGGTGGCCATGCCGACGGCGATGCCGACCGAGCCGTTGACGAGCAGGTTCGGGAAGCGCCCCGGGAGCACGACCGGCTCGAGGGTCTGGCCGTCGTAGTTCTCCTGGAAGTCGACGGTGTCTTCTTCGATGTCGCGCACCATCTCGAGCGCGAGCGGCGACATCTTGGTCTCGGTGTAGCGCTGGGCGGCCGCGCCCTGGTTGCCGGGCGAGCCGAAGTTGCCCTGCCCGAGGGCGAGCGGATAGCGCATCGACCACGGCTGCACGAGGCGCACGAGGGCGTCGTAGATCGCCGAGTCGCCGTGCGGGTGGTACTGACCCATGACCTCGCCGACCACGCGGGCGCACTTCGAGAACGCCTTGTCGGGGCGGTAGCCGCCGTCGTACATGCCGTAGATCACGCGCCGGTGCACGGGCTTGAGGCCGTCGCGCACGTCGGGCAGCGCACGCCCGACGATCACGCTCATGGCGTAGTCGAGGTAGCTGCGCTGCATCTCCGACTGCAGGTCGACCTGGTCGATCTGACCGTGGTTGTGGCCGGACGCCTCGTCGGGGCGGATGTCTTCAGTCATGTTCTCGTTCCGTATGTGCGTGAAGCTGCGGGATCGCGGGAGTGGGTGCGGGTCCTAGATGTCGAGGAACCGCACGTCCTTCGCGTTTCTCTGGATGAAGTGCCGGCGCGATTCGACGTCCTCGCCCATCAGCGTCGAGAACACCTCGTCGGCGGCGGCCGCGTCATCCACGGTCACCTGCAGCAGGGTGCGCGTCTCGGGGTTCATCGTGGTGTCCCACAGCTCTTTGTCGTTCATCTCGCCGAGACCCTTGTAGCGCTGGATCCCGTTCTCCTTGGGGATGCGCTTGCCGTCGGCGGGCCCCGCCGCGAGCACGGCGTCGCGCTCGCGATCGCTGTAGACGTACTCGTGCGGCGCGTTCGACCACTTGATGCGGTACAGCGGCGGCTGCGCGAGGTAGACGTAGCCCGCCTCGATGAGCCCGCGCATGTAGCGGAACAGCATGGTCAGCAGCAGCGTGGTGATGTGCTGGCCGTCGACATCGGCATCGGCCATCAGCACGATCTTGTGGTAGCGGGCCTTGTCGATGTCGAAGTCCTCGCCGATCCCGACGCCGAAGGCCTGAATCATCGCCTGGATCTCGGCGTTGCCGAGGGCCCGGTCGAGGCGGGCGCGCTCCACGTTGAGGATCTTGCCGCGCAGCGAGAGGATCGCCTGCGTGTGCGGGTCGCGACCCTGCACGGCAGACCCGCCTGCCGAGTCGCCCTCGACGAGGAAGATCTCGCTGATCGCGGGATCCTTCGAGGTGCAGTCCTTCAGCTTGTCGGGCATCGAGGCGCTCTCGAACACGCTCTTGCGGCGGGCGGTCTCGCGCGCCTTGCGCGCGGCGAGCCGCGCGGTGGCGGCGTCGATCGCCTTGCGGATCACGTTCTTCGCCTGCGCGGGGTTGCGGTCGAACCAGTCGCCGAGCTGATCGCCGACGACCTTCTGCACGAACGCGCGCGCTTCGGTGTTGCCGAGCTTGGTCTTGGTCTGGCCCTCGAACTGCGGCTCCGACAGCTTGACCGACAGCACCGCGGTGAGCCCCTCGCGGATGTCTTCGCCCGAGAGGTTGTCGTCCTTCTCCTTGAGGAGGTTGTTCGAGCGCGCGTACTTGTTCACGAGCGTGGTCAGCGCTGCGCGGAACCCCTCCTCGTGCGTGCCGCCCTCGTGGGTGTTGATCGTGTTGGCGTAGGTGAACACGTTCTCGGTGTAGCTCGTCGTCCACTGCATCGCGATCTCGAGCGAGATCTTGCGCTCGGTGTCTTCGAGCTCGAACGCGATGATCGGGTCGTTCACCACCTCGGCGCGCCGCACCTTGTTCAGGTACTCGACGTAGTCGACAAGCCCGCGCTCGTAGAGGAAGGAGTCGTGCGGCTGGCGGCGCTCGACGGTGCCGTCGGTCTCGACCTCTTCGGCCGAGTCGGGGCGCTCGTCAGAGAGCTCGATGCGCAGGCCCTTGTTCAGGAACGCCATCTGCTGGAATCGCGTGCGCAGCGTGTCGTACTCGAAGTGCACGCTCTCGAAGATCGTCGGGTCGGGCCAGAAGGTGATCGTCGTGCCGGTCTCGTCGCTCGCCTCGCCCTTCGCGAGGGGCGCCTGCGGGATGCCGCCGCCGAGGTAGAGCTGACGCCAGACGTGGCCCTGTCGGCGCACCTCGACCTCGAACCGGGTGGAGAGCGCGTTGACCACGGACGAGCCAACACCGTGGAGCCCGCCGGAGACCGCGTATCCGCCGCCGCCGAACTTGCCGCCGGCGTGCAGCACCGTGAGGACGACCTCGACGGTGGACTTGCCCTCGGCCTTGTGGATGTCGACGGGGATGCCGCGGCCGTTGTCGACGACGCGCACGCCGCCGTCGGCGAGGATCGTCACGGTGATGGTGTCGCAGTAGCCGGCCATCGCCTCGTCGACCGAGTTGTCGACGATCTCCTGCACCAGGTGGTGCAGGCCGCGAGGGCCGGTCGAGCCGATGTACATGCCCGGGCGCTTGCGCACCGCCTCAAGACCCTCGAGGACCTGGATTTCATCTGCCCCGTATTCGGGGCGATCGTCGCTCTGGGGGTTGTCTTGACTCATATGAAATTCGGGCTCCAAACCGTCGTCGGCCGACCCTGCCATCCTACCAAGGCGGGCGGGGTGAAAAGTCGATACGCGCCGTTCTGACGACCGAAAAACCCGACCGATGACGTAAGTGACGCCTTAACCGTAGGTATCGCGCGGGCCACGCCCTGGAATCGCTCGTGGGCCCCATTTCCAGGAGGGAACGTCGGGCCCGGTGAAACGGAGCGCCTTGATCCCGGCCGCGGGGTATGCGGTGACGATACTCGTCAGCAGCGCCGAGCGCATGAGTGTCAGCTGCGTCGCCCAGGCTGTCGAATCGCACCGGATGGTGAGGGTGCCGTCCGAGAGGCCCACCGGGGTCGTGTGCTGCGCGGTCTGCTCCCCGGCCACCACCGCCCACTCGCGCACGAGGTCGTGCTGCGCGAGCTGCGGGTCCCAGCCCTGCTCGCGAGTGAGCGACTGCACGATGTCGCCGAGCCCGCGCGGATCGCGCCCCGCGGTGAACGGCTGGTTCTCGTCGTCGTGCGTCCGGCGTCGGCGCCGGGCCCGCCGGGCACCGGGTGCGAGGCCGCGCAGGCGCAGGTAGGTCGCGATCGTCTCGGGCTCGGCATCGCGCGCTGCGCCGGCCGCGCCCTCGCGCGCACCCTCAGCGCGCTGGTCCGGGCGCTGCGGGGGCTCGGACTGCGGCGACCCGGCTGCCGCGGAGGGCGCGCCCGGCTCACGCATGGCCGCGACCCTCGAGGGATGCCGCGACCTCCGCCACGGGCTCGCTCAGAATGGTGCCGGCCTCGATGTGCACGGCCTGCGCGCGCAGCTGCTCGGGCACGTCGCCGAACACCGCCGCGGTGACGATGACCTGGTCGTAGTCGGCGACCAGGCGGGCGAGGCGGCCGCGCCGACCGGCATCCAGCTCGGCGAAGACGTCGTCGAGGATCAGCACCGGATCGCCGGCGCTCGACTCGGCGCGCAGCAGCTCGGCCGAGCCGAGCCGCAGGGCGAGCGCGAACGACCACGATTCGCCGTGCGAGGCGTATCCCTTCACCGGCATGCCCCGCACGCGCATGACAAGGTCGTCGCGATGCGGCCCGACGAGCGTGATCCCGCGCTCGAACTCGGCGGCGCGGCGCTCGTCGAGGGCCGCGCGGAACAGCGCGGGGGTGTCTTGGACGATCGCGCTCTCGGTCGATGCGTCCGCGCTTCCCGAGGCATCGGCTGCGGATGCCTCGTCCTCGCCCGGCTCGGCCGCGGCGTTGCCCCGCACCGAAAGCGCCCACTCCAGGCGCGGCGCGTGGTCGTCGGCGGCGATCGCCTCGTACGCGACGGCCACGGGAGGCTCGAGCGCCGCCGTCAGCGCGCGACGCGCGTCGATGATCTGCGAGCCGAGCGCGATGAGCTTGTCATCCCAGATCTCGAGGGTGGTGCCGAGCGCGTCGGGGCGCATGCCTCGGGCCCGGGCCGACTTCAGCAGTGTCGTGCGCTGGCGCAGCACCCGTTCATAGTCGGCGATGACCCCCGCCATCCGGGGGCTGCGCTGCACGAGCAGGCCGTCGACGAACCGGCGGCGCGCGCTCGGATCGCCCCGCACGATGCCGAGATCCTCGGGGGCGAACAGCACGGTCTGCAGATAGCGCGGAAGCTCGCGCGGCTTGGTGGCCGCGCCGTTGATCTGAGCTCGATTGGGGCCCTGCCGGTTCAGCTGCACCTCGGCCATCACCCGGCGGCCGCCGAACGACAGCCTCGTGCGCACGATCGCGGCGTCGGCGCCCTGTCGGATCAGCGGCTGGTCGCCGCTGACCCGGTGCGAGCCGAGCGTGCTGATGTAGGCGATCGCCTCGGCGAGGTTGGTCTTGCCCTGCCCGTTGCGCCCGACGAAGAGGTTGATTCCCGGCGCGAGAGCGACGTCGACCGCCGCATAGTTGCGAAAGTCGACGAGATTCACATGCTCGACGATCACGAGATCACCCTAACCCCCGGCGCTGACACTCGTTCCGGGGCCGTGTGGGCGCGGAGCTTGCCCGCCCCGAGGCTCCGGAAGCCGTGCCAAAGGCACGGCCGAAAAATTTTCTGGCGAATCTCGCGGTTCGCCGACGTCAACGCACGCCGGCGCGGCAGAACCGTGCTCGCCGGGCCTCAGCGCAGCAGGAGGTTCGGCTGCAGCAGGTACTTGAAGTTGTCTGCCGCCGCCTGCTCGACCGAGGTCTGGCTCGTGATGAGCACGGGGCTGAGCTTGTTCGCGTTGTCGGAGGAGGTGAACGTGACGCGCACGAACTCGCTCTTCACTGCCGAGAGCGCGTCGAGCAGGTACTGCGGGTTCAGGCCGAGCACGACCTCCTCGCCCTGCATGTGGCAGTCGACGGTCTCGGACGCCCGAGCCTGGTCGCCGCCCGAGGCATCCATGGTCACGCCATCGGCGCCGAAGGTGAAGCGCAGCGGCGCCGAGCGGTCGAGCACGAGGGCGACGCGGCGAACCGCCTCGGTCAGCTCGCCCGTGTTGATCACGGCGAAGTGCTCGGTGCTCTCGGGGAACAGCCGCCGCACGGGAGGGAAGTTGCCCTTGATCAGCAGCGAGGTGACGGTCTTGTTGCCGGCGGTGAAGGCGACGATCTCGCGGTCGCCCGAGCCGGTGAACGAGATGCTGATGGTGCCGCCGTGCCCGAAGGTCTTGCCGACCTCCTGCAGGGTGCGCGCCGGAACGAGCGCGGCGGTGTTCTCGGCCGCCGAGCCGTCCCACGGGATGTCGCGCAGCGCGACACGGTAGCGGTCGGTGGCCACGAGGCTGAGCTGGTTGTCGCTGACCTCGAGCTGCACGCCGGTGAGCACCGGGGTGACGTCGTCGCGCGAGGCCGCGAAGGCGACCTGGGCGATCGCGGTCGCGAAGTCATCACCCGGCACGACGCCGGATTCGCCGATGACCTCGGGGATCGCGGGGTACTCGTGCACCGGCATCGCCGAGAGGGTGAACCGGGCCGAGCCGCAGCTGAGCAGGATGCCGCCGTCTTCCTGCACCTCGATCTGGACGGGCGCGTTCGGGAGTCGGCTCGCGATCTCGGAGAGCAGGCGACCGTGCACGAGGATCGTGCCTGGCTCATCGACGGTGGCCTCGATCGTGGTGCGAGCCGATGCCTCGTAGTCGAACGCCGAGAGCGAGAGGCCCGCGTCGCCGGCCTCGATCAGCACGCCCGCGAGAATCGGCTGCGGGTTTCGCTGTGGCAGGAGCTTCACGACAAACGAGACGGCCTCGCTGAATACATCGCGGTTCACGTGAAACTTCACGGCGCTCCTGTCGTGCTGATGAGCCAATGACTGCGCGCGACACCTCGTCGCCGCAGGGAGTACCCATGCTAGCCGTACGTCCGACCGCCGCGTGCGACAAAAACCGCAATCGCGAGTTCTGCCGTGTGCGAGCCGCCTCGGCGGCGACCTGGCGTCGTCGTTTTCCACTCTCCACATGCCGAGGTCATCGAATCGGCCTTAACCAAAGAGAAATCTTGTTAACGGTGTTAACCGCTGTGGAATCTGTGGACAAGTCTGTGGATCTCAGTCGGCTCTAAGAAACTACATGCGTGTGAGTTGTGGACGAGCTGCGGAAACCTGTGATGAAGCGGCGGGGATTGGGACTTGACAAATTCGAGTTATACACAGTCGTGAGTCACAAGAACCCCGTGTTTCCCATGATCTGTGAGCGTTATCCCCAGGTTATCCACACGGTGCGAGCGACATGATCGGGGTTCCACAGCTTCCGTGTCAAGCGCGCTCCGCGAGCTCGCGTCCGCCGGCTCGGCGCGTCGCCAATGCTGACGCGGAACGCACAGGGCGCAGCCGCGTCGGATGCCGCGACCCGGCCCGGGCGTGTTGCCTCGCACGCCCGGCGGCGACGTGAAATCACACGGCGAGCCCGCGGGACGGCTGCATCCCGCGCGTGTCGCGTGGCGACTCGGGTCTGCCACGCCTCGGAGCGCGGGGGCCGCACGAGGCGGGCGCGACGCTCGATGCGTCGGTGTCGGCCTCCGCGTCGAAGCCGGCCGGGGCGGGGCGCGGCAGGTGCCGGTTCAGCGGCCGTTGCGCCCCAGCTGCGCGGTGATCTCGGTCACCTGGTTGTAGAGCGAGCGACGCTCCTTCATCTGGTCGCTGATCTTCTTGTACGCGTACATGACCGTGGTGTGGTCGCGGTCGCCGAACAGCTGGCCGATCTTGGGCAGCGACAGGCTCGTGCGCTCACGGCACAGGTACATCGCGATCTGCCGCGGTCCGGCAACCGACTGGGAACGACTGGAGCCGTACAGGTCATCGACCGAGAGCTTGAAGTACTGCGCGGTGGTGTTGATGATGTCGGTCGGGGAGATGACGTTGTCGTCGTCCTGATCGACGAGGTCGCGCAGGACGGTCTGCGCGAGCTGCATGTCGAGGGGGCTGCGGTTGAGGCTGGCGAAGGCCGAGACGCGGATGAGCGCACCCTCGAGCTCTCGGATGTTCGACGAGACCTTGCTGGCGATGTACTCCATCACCTCGGGCGGCACCTGCAGGCGCTCGCTCTGCGCCTTCTTTCGCAGGATCGCGATGCGGGTCTCGAGGTCGGGCGCCTGCACGTCGGTGATCAGACCCCACTCGAATCGGCTGCGCATGCGGTCCTCGAAGCCGGTGAGCTGCTTCGGGGGCACGTCGCTGGTGATCACGACCTGCTTGTCGTGATCGTGCAGGGTGTTGAACGTGTGGAAGAAGGCCTCCTGGGTCTCGGCGCGACCCTGGAGGAACTGGATGTCGTCGATCATCAGGATGTCGACGCTGCGATAGCGGGCCTGGAAGGCCGAGCCGCGGTTGTTGGCGATCGAGTTGATGAAGTCGTTCGTGAACTCCTCACTCGAGACGTAGCGGACCCGGACGTCGGGGTACAGGCTCATGGCGTAGTCGCCGATGGCGTGCAGCAGGTGGGTCTTGCCCAGGCCCGACTCCCCATAGATGAACAGCGGGTTGTAGGCCTTGGCGGGCGCCTCGGCGACCGCGACCGCCGCGGCGTGGGCGAAGCGGTTCGACTGCCCGATCACGAAGTTGTCGAACGTGTACTTCGCGTTCAGCCGCGTGTCGGATCGAGGGCTCGCGGCTGCCGGATCGGGGGTGATCACCGGCTCGGCCTGGTCGATGTATCCACGAAGCTGCGCCGGCGACGCGACCGTGCCGATCGGATTCGTGTCGGCGTCGGGCTCGGGCGATGCCGTGTCGGCCTCGAACGCACCCTCGAGATCCTCGTTGACGACGGTGCGGAAGTTCACGACGTCGGCATCGACGTGCGCGAGCGCGGCCAGCAGCGGGGCGCGCAGCGTGCCGTCGAGCTGCCGTGCGGTCAGCGGATTGGGCGCGTCGATGTACAGCGTGCCGTTGATCACTCCCTGCGGCACCGCGAGGTGCAGGAATCCGCTGAGCTGCGGCGAGATGCTCGCGTCGTCGCGCAGATGTTCGAGGACCTTGCCCCAGAACACTGAGACGTCTGGATGCTCTTGCTGAGACATGGTCCCCCTGCAGACTTCGTGCGTGGTCGGCCGTGCGATGCGGGATGTGCACGAGCCTGTGGATAACTCCATCAATTTCAACACACTATCGCCGCGATCGCGCGTGGGCCACTGTAGGACCGGGCCACGTCGGGTGTCGCCGCGTCGCCGAGTTCTGTGGATAATGGGCGAGTCTCTGACGCCGGTTTGCGACTTTGGCCTATAACACGTACTTTTAATAGGTTGACGTATGCCCGCAAGGGCCCCCTTACCATTGTCACGCTCATCTCCGGCTCCCAAGATCGGTGATGGAGCACACGGAGAATCTCATGAGCAAGCGCACCTTCCAGCCCAACAACCGTCGTCGCGCGAAGAAGCACGGCTTCCGCGCGCGCATGCGCACGCGTGCCGGCCGCGCCATCCTCTCGGCTCGCCGCGCCAAGGGTCGCACCGAGCTCTCCGCGTAGGACCCGGTGCTCGCCAAGCAGCACCGAATCACCGATGGCGCGGACTACCGTCGCGTCGTCAGGCGAGGTGCACGACGTGCGAGCACACACACAGTGACGTACGCCATGCGTGGGACGGAAGCATCCGCCCCACGCATTGGCTTTATCGTCAGCAAGCAGATCGGATCTGCGGTGGTGAGAAATCAGGTGCGGCGACGGCTGAAGGCCGCGTGCTTCGAGCTTCTCCCGAGCATTCCTGCCGGGAGCGACGTGGTCATTCGCGCGCTTCCGCCGGCAGCGACAACCGACTTCGCAACGCTGCGAGGCGAGGTCGCCCGCGTTCTGGCAAAGCTCGCGGCATGAGCGCGCTCCACGCTGCCGCCATCGGCACCGCTACTCCGAAATCCCTTCTCACCTGGGATTCATTGCCGCTCGTCCCGCGCAACGCAGCGATCGCGGTGCTCACGGCGTACCGCGCGGCGATCTCGCCCATCTATGGCGATGTCTGCAAGTACTACCCCTCCTGCTCGGCGTATGCCGTGGGCGCGATCCAGCAGCACGGCGCCGTGCGCGGGTCTGCGAAGGCGCTGGCCCGCATCGGCCGCTGCCATCCCTGGGCCGCCGGCGGGGTCGATGACGTTCCACTCCGCGACGACTTCCGGTTCGACCTGACCCCCCGGGGTTTCGTCGTGCCCCTGCGAAAGGACTGATCCCCTTGGATCTTCTCCAGACACTTCTGTGGCCACTGAAATGGGCCGTCGAGCTCATTCTCGTCGCGTGGCACTGGATCTTCACGCTGTTCGGGATCCCGCCCGAGTCGGGCCTGATCTGGATCCTCTCGATCATCGGCCTCGTGCTCGTGGTGCGTTCGGCGCTCATCCCGCTGTTCGTGAAGCAGATCAAGAGCCAGCGCAAGATGATGGAGATCGCGCCGGAGCTCCGCAAGGTGCAGGAGCGGTACAAGGGCAAGAAGGATCAGCTCTCGCGTGAGGCCATGAGCCGCGAGACGATGGCGCTCTACAAGAAGCACGGCACCTCGCCTGTCTCGGGATGTCTCCCCCTGCTCGTGCAGATGCCCATCTTCTTCGCGCTGTTCAATGTGCTCAACGGTGTCACGCTCGCCGCAAAGGAGAACCGCGGCGGCGTCGGCCTGCTCTCCCCCGAGCTCGTGCAGCAGTTCTACAACGCCAAGCTGTTCGGCGTTGCCTCGCTGCACGACTCCCTCCAGGGCGCGCTCGAGAATCGTCCGGATGGCTGGGAAGCCACCGTCGTGATCCTCATCGTGCTCGTGATCCTCATGATCGCGTCGCAGTTCTTCACCCAGCTGCAGATCATCTCGAAGAACCTGTCACCCGAGGCCAAGACCGGCCAGGCATACCAGATGCAGAAGATCATGCTCTATGTGCTGCCGCTGGCATTCATCTTCTCGGGTGTGTTCTTCCCCCTCGGCGTCGTCGTCTACTGGTTCATCAGCAACCTGTGGACCATGGGCCAGCAGTTCGTGGTCATCCGCAACATGCCGACCCCCGGCTCGGATGCCGCGAAGGAACGCGAAGAGCGTCTCGCGCGCAAGGGCAAGGCGCTCGATGCCAAGGGCAAGATCATCCCGATGGCCAAGTACCAGGCCGAGCAGCAGAAGATGCTCGAGGATGCCGAGCGCCTCGCCGCCGAGAAGCCCAAGCGCCAGCAGCCCATGGGCAAGCAGCGCGCGAAGAAGCAGTCCGGCTCGTCCGGTCAGTCTGGCGCACCCGGTTCCTCCGGTCCCGCGGGCGCCTCCGGCGGACCGAAGAACAAGTCCTGACCGGGCGCGGCGGGTGCGCCACATTCTGACGCACCCGCCGGCCGGCCTCCCAACACCTCCCCCGCGCCAAGAAGAGAGCACACCATGACCGATCTCCCTGAGCTCGAATTCGATCTGCCTGTTCCGACCCCCACCGACGCCATCGGCTCGCCCATCGCACCCGGCGGCAGCGGCCACCTCGATCGCACTCCTTCGACGATCGAGCAGCTCGAGGAGGAAGGCGATGTCGCCGCCGACTACATCGAGGAGCTGCTCGACATCGCCGATATCGATGGCGACATCGAGCTCGACGTGCGCGGCGGTCGTGCGCACGTGCGGGTCGAGTCCGACAAGCCTGGCGCGCTCTCGGTCCTGGCCAGCTCGGAGGCGGTGCGCTCGCTCCAAGAGCTCACGCGCCTGGCCGTGCAGAACCGCACCGGTCGCTTCTCGCGCCTGATTCTCGACATCGGCGGCTCGCGCGATTCGCGCCAGAGCGAGCTCTCGCAGCTGGTCGATCGTGCCATCGAGCGCATCGAGGGCGGCGCAGAGCAGGCATCCCTGCCCGCGATGTCGAGCTACGAACGCAAGCTCGTGCACGACTTCGTCGCCGAGCGCGGCTTCGTCTCCGAGTCGTACGGCGAGGGCGCCCAGCGCCACACGGTCATCCGTCGCGCGTAGTCTCGTGAGCTGGTTGATGTTTCACGTGAAACATCAACCAGCTGGCGCACGGCACGCCTGCCATCGCGCACGGGTCGCCCCGCGCCGGCAGTGCACAGACACCAGTGGCGTCGCACATGTCGACGCGGGTGGTTCGGGTTCGACGCGCATCGGCGCCGGCACCACAGCATCCGGTGCCGGCGCATGTCGGGCGACCACGCGGTCGCATCGCGATGGTTAGCGGCGGGTGCGATCGACGCACGCCCTTCGACGCCAGCGCGCGGCTGGCGCATTCGCGGCCCCGCGGCGTGATGAGACGACGAACGCCACATCAACGGCAGAATTGCAGGACGCGCCGTTTCACGTGAAACATCGAGTGAAAGAGAGAACCACGATATGACCGATCACAACGATGACGTTTCACGTGAAACATCGCCCGCGACTCTCGAGGCCGAGCCGGCGATCGCGGCGACCCTCTTCGGAGACACGATCGCGGGCGCACGCCAGTTCGCCGCCGCGCTGGCCGCGCAGGGCGAGGAGCGCGGCCTGATCGGTCCCCTCGAGCTCCCCAGGCTCTGGACCCGGCACATCCTGAACAGCGTGATCATGGCGCCGCTGCTTAACCCCGGTCGGGTCGGCGACATCGGCACGGGCGCCGGCCTGCCCGGCCTGGTGCTCGCCATCGCGCGCCCCGATGTGCAGTTCGTGCTGATCGAGCCGATGGAGCGCCGCGTAGCCTGGCTGAATGAGCAGGTCGACGAGCTCGGCCTTCGCAACGTCGAGGTCGTGCGAGCCCGGGCCGAGGAGGCGAAGGCGTTCGGGGGGCTCGACCAGGTCACTGCGCGGGCCGTGAGCGCGCTGCGCACCCTCATCCCCTTGACGGCCCCGCTCGTGTGCAGGGGCGGCGAGCTCGTGCTGATGAAGGGGATCAACGCCGAGGCCGAGATCGCCGCCGCCGAGAAGCAGATCCGCCGGTTCAAGCTGCACGACGTGCGGGTCGAGATTCTCGGCGACGGCGTGCTGGAAGAGACCACCCGGGTGGTGCGGGCTACAGTGGATCGTGATGAGCGAGCAACTGGGAGCGTTTCACGTGAAACATTTGGGTGAGAGCGGCTCGCAGGCGCCCTCACGACAGGGCAGCGTGACGGAGCGCAACGCGACGGACACGCGTGCTACGCGCCTCTCGGCGGCATTCGACGACACCCCGCTGGCCCGCGAGCTCGCAGAGCTCACCGCTCGCCGCCGCGTGCTGAGCGAGGCGGAGGTCACGCTCCCGACGCGCACGCACATCATGACGGTGTCGAATCAGAAGGGCGGCGTCGGCAAGACGACGACCGCGGTCAACACCGCGGCGGCGCTCGTCGCGGCCGGCGCCCGCGTGCTGGTCATCGACCTCGACCCGCAGGGCAACGCGTCGACGGCCCTCGGGGTGCCGCACACGGCCGATATCCCGAGCATCTATGACGTGCTCATCGACGACTTTCCGCTGGCCGACATCGTCCAGGCGAGTCCGGAATCACCGGACCTGCTGTGCGCGCCGAGCACCATTCACCTCGCGGGTGCCGAGATCGAGCTCGTCTCGCACGTCGCCCGCGAGTACCGCCTGCGCACCGCGCTGACCACCTACCTCGAGGGCCTCGACGAGCCGCTGCACTTCGTGCTCATCGACTGCCCGCCCTCGCTGGGCCTGCTCACGATCAACGCGTTCGCGGCCGCCGACGAGGTGTTCATCCCGATCCAGTGCGAGTACTACGCGCTCGAGGGGCTCAGCCAGCTGCTGGGCAGCATCTCGATGATCCAGAAGCACCTCAACCCGCGCCTGCACCTGTCCACCATCCTGCTCACCATGTACGACGGGCGCACGCGTCTCGCACAGCAGGTGGCCGCGGAGGTGCGCACCCACTTCCCTGAGCAGGTGCTCGAGACCGTGATTCCCAGGTCGGTCCGCGTTTCTGAAGCACCCAGCTTCGGACAGACCGTCATCGCATACGACGGGCAATCGGCGGGTGCGGTGGCGTACCGTGAGGCCGCCGTCGAGATTGTGCGCCGGGCGGCGCGCACAGAAAGTGAGCAGTAATGGCAGCGAAGCGCACAGGTCTCGGTCGCGGGATCGGGGCCCTGATCCCCACGATCGCCGAGAGCGGCACGACGGGTCGTCCCGTCGATGTGTTCTTCCCCGGGGCTCCCACCGCGGCGGCCGAGAGGACGAGCACGACCGCGAAGGGCGCGACGAAGGCTGCCGCGAGGGATGCCACAGCCAGCGCGCCGGCGAAGCGCACGGCGAGCAAGCGCTCCGCACAGTCCGCGGCGAGCATCACGGACGCGCCCGCCGACGCCGCCACCGCGGCTGCCGCCGCGGCCGAGGGCTCGGACGGTGAGCTGCTCGCGGTCGAGGGGCTGCGCCTCATCGACGTGTCACCCGCGCAGGTGCAGCCGAACCCGCGGCAGCCGCGCACGAACTTCGACGCCGATGACCTGGCCGAGCTCGTGCACAGCGTGCGCGAGTTCGGGGTGCTCCAGCCGGTCGTCGTGCGTCCCCTCGACGCCGAGGCCGGCACCTACGAGCTCATCATGGGCGAGCGCCGACTGCGCGCGTCGCGCGAGGCGGGGCTTGCCACCATCCCCGCGATTGTGCGCGAGACCGAAGACGAGTTCCTGCTGCGCGACGCCCTGCTCGAGAACCTGCACCGCTCGCAGCTCAACCCGCTCGAAGAGGCATCCGCCTACCAGCAGCTGCTCTCGGACTTCGGCATCACGCAGGAGGAGCTCGCGGCGCGAATCGGTCGCTCGCGACCCCAGATCAGCAACACGATTCGCCTCCTCAAGCTCCCGGTCCCGGTGCAGCAGCGCGTGGCGGCCGGTGTGCTCAGCGCCGGGCACGCCCGCGCCCTGCTCACCCTCGAGGACGAGGTCTCGATGCAGCACCTCGCCGACAAGATCGTGAGCGAAGACCTCTCGGTGCGCGCGGCCGAGGCCGTCGCGGCCGGCTCGCCCGCCCGTCGGGTCGCGCCGAAGGCCGGCACCAGGCGGGGACACCTCGACGAGATCGCCGAGCACCTCGGTGATCGTCTCGACACCCGCGTCAAGATCTCGCTCACGGCAAAGAAAGGCCAGATCACTATCGATTTCGCCACCGTCGGCGACCTCAACCGCATTCTCGGGATCCTCGGTGAGCCGGGCTACGGCGGCTGAGGCATCCGGCACCGCACCGATGCGGTGACCAGAACCCGCCGCCCACGACCGTGCGCGCCCAAGAAGAAGAACCCCGCCCCACTCCATGCAGGAGCGGGGCGGGGTTCTCGCGTGTGCTGCGTGCTGCGGACGCTACGCGATGTACGCGGCGAGGTCCTTCTCGAGCGCGCCCTTGGGCTTGGCGCCGATGATCGTGGTCTCGACGGCGCCGCTCTTGAAGACCTTCATCGCCGGGATCGACGTGATCTGGTACTTCATGGCGAGGTCGGGGTTCTCGTCGACGTTGAGCTTGAGGATTGTGATCTTGTCGGCGTGCTCGGCCTGAATCTCGTCGAGGATCGGCCCGACCTGGCGGCAGGGGCCGCACCATTCGGCCCAGAAGTCGACCAGCACGGGGCCGGTCGCCTGCAGGACGTCGGCGTCCCACGTGGCAGAGCTTGTTGCGCGTGCGCTCATGTCAGAAATCTCCTTGTGCTGTGGGCGCCCGGTGCGGACGCCGAATCTGGATCGGTTGTGGATCGATGTGCGGCTTCTGGGCAACAACGCCCGGAAGGCCGTGGTTGTTCCGGGCGACTCAGGCGGTTGCCGATGCGACGGCGGCGACCGCGTCCGCGTCTCCGCCCGCTTGTGCCTCGAGGGCGAGGAAGTGCTCGGCGTCGAGCGCGGCCACGGTGCCGCTCGCGGCGGCGGTCACGGCCTGGCGGTACGTGGGGTCGATCACATCGCCCGCCGCGAAGACGCCGGGCACGCTCGTGCGCGACGAGCGGCCGTCGACCGCGATCGTGCCCTCCGCGGTCAGCTCGAGCTTGCCGTGCACGAGGTGGGTGCGCGGGTCGTTGCCGATGGCGATGAACAGGCCCTCGAGGGGCAGCTCGCGGGTCGAGGCATCCACGGTGCTCTTGAGCACGACCCCGGTCACGGCCGAGTCGCCCAGCACGTCGACGACCTCGCTGTTCCAGATGAACTCGATCTTCTCGTTCTGCAGCGCCCGCTCCTGCATGATCTTCGAGGCGCGCAGCGTGTCTTTGCGGTGGATGACGTACACCTTGGAGGCGAAGCGCGTGAGGAACGTCGCCTCTTCCATCGCCGAGTCGCCGCCGCCGACGACGGCGATCGTGCGCTCGCGGAAGAAGAAGCCGTCGCAGGTCGCGCACCATGAGACACCGTGACCGGTGAGGCGCTCCTCGCCCTCGAGACCGAGCTTGCGATACGCCGATCCCGTCGCGTAGATGATGGCGGCTGCCTCGTGCACCCCGCCGCCGGCAAGCGTCACGCGCTTGACCGGGCCGTCGAGCTCGAGCGCTGCGACGTCGTCGTACACGATCTCAGCGCCGAAGCGCTCGGCCTGCGCCTGCATCTTCTCCATGAGCTCGGGGCCCTGGACGCCCTCGTTGAAGCCGGGGAAGTTCTCAACGTCGGTGGTGTTCATGAGCTCGCCGCCCACCTCGACTGAGCTCGCGATGACGAGGGGCTTCAGGTCTGCCCGCGCCGCGTAGATGGCGGCGGTGAACCCTGCGGGACCTGATCCGACGATGATGACCTGACGCAAAATAGCTCCTTGTGGTTGCTCGCGAGGGACCGCGATCGCCGTCCATGAGCCTCAACCCATGGTAGCGCGCGGCTATTCCGCGGCCCGTGTGCGGTGCGGGGCGCCGCGCCCACGCCGAGCGCCGCGCTCCCCGTCAGCGACGGCGGATGGCAGCGAGGGCCGGCTCGATCTCGGGGGTGCGCGCGAGCGCGAGGATCCCGAGATAGCTCAGCCCCGTGACCGCGCCGATGACCGCGGTCGCCACGATGCCGGGGAGCACACCGCTGAGCGCCCACGAGTGCTCGCCGACGCCCCCGAACAGCCACAGCGCGCCCAGGCCCACGGCCCCGGCGGGCACCGCGGCGAGGGCGAAGCGCAGCAGCGAGCCCAGGATCCGGCGCGAGCCGATGTGGCCGAGGCGCCGCTTGAGCAGCCACGCCGCCAGCAGGGCCTGCGCGGTGCCGGCGATGGACTGGCCGAGCGCGACACCGATCGCGATGAACTGCGGCGGCAGCAGCGCGGCCAGCAGCGCGGTGATCACGACGAGGGTGCACTGAAAGAGGGTGAAGAAGAACGGCGTGCGCGTGTCGCCCAGCGCGTAGAAGGTGCGCTGCACCACGAACAGGGCCGCAAACGGCACGAGGCCGATGAGGTACGCCCACAGCACCAGCGCCATCTCGAACGCCCCAGACGGCCCGTTGGTGAAGATTCGGGATGCCGGGACCGCCGCGATCGCGATGGCCACGGTGCCGATCACCATGAACATCGAGAGCACGCGGATGCTGCTGCCGACGTCTTTGCGCACCTCGTCGTACCGCCCGGCGACGGCGTGCTCGCTGAGCTGGGTGAAGTACGCGGTGCCGATCGACACGGCGATGATCGAGTGGGGGAGCATGAAGATGAGCCACGCGTTCGACATGACGAACACGGACGCGTAGCCCGCGTCGGCGGGGATCGACGACACCTGCGACTGCACGATGCCGGCGAGCTGCCCGGCGATGACCATGGCGAACGTCCAGCCTGCGAGCTTGCCGGTGTTGCGCAGGCCCACGCCGCGCCAGCGGAAGTCGGGCCGGTAGCTGAGGCCGGCACGCCGCCACCACACGAGCAGGATGAGCGCCTGTGCCGCGACCCCGAGCGTCGTGAGCCCACCCAGCAGGGCGATGCGATCGGGCGTCCAGTCGGTGATCGTCGCCGTGGTCTTGTCGTACAGGCCGAAGATCGCGATGAACGCGCCGAGCCCGACGAGGGCGACCACGTTGTTCACGATGGGCGCCCAGGTGAACGGGCCGAACACCTTGCGCGCATTGAGCACCTCGCCCAGCAGCGCGTACAGCCCGTAGAAGAAGATCTGCGGCAGGCACCAGTACGCCATCACGGTCGCGAGCGCGAGCTGCGCCTCGCTCCAGCCGCGGGTGTACAGCTGCACGAGCGCGGGGGCGAGCAGCATCGCGGCGAGGGTGGCGGCGAGCAGGACCACGAGCGCGATCGTGAAGATCTTGTTGATGTAGGCCTTGCCGCCATCTGCGTGGCCGTTCGCGCGCACGATCTGCGGCACCAGCACGGCGCTGAGAATGCCGCTGGCGATGATCGTGTAGATGTTGTTCGGCAGCTGGTTGGCGATGCCGAAGGCGTTCGCTCCCTGACTGAACGCGCCGATGGCGGCGGCGAGCACTGCGGCGCGAACGAAGCCCAGGATGCGCGAGACGACGGTTCCGCTCGCCAGGAGCATGCTTGCGCGGCCGAGGCTAGCCATGGTCGTCACCGGGTTCCTGTGTGTCGGGGGTGGGGCGTGCGGGGGCCGACGACGCCGGTGCAGTCGCCTCGGCGGGCGCTGGTCCGGAGGATGCGCGCTCGGCCGGCGGGCTGTCGGGGGCGTGGGCCTCATCGGCGTCCGCGTGGTCCGGCTCGTCCGCGTCGCGCGATGCGGGTGCCGATCCGGCTTTTCGCCGCCCGCGGCGGGCGAGCACCGTGCGGATGATGCCGACGACGAACAGCGTGCCGACGATCGCCGCCAGCGAGATGATGCCGATCAGCTCCCAGTCGGCCCGCACCGCGACCTCGGCGGTGACCGGGGCGCCGATCGGCTGCAGGGTGGGGCTGCGCAGCTCGAGCTGGAGCTGCACGTCGCCGCTGCCGACCTTCGCGATCACGGGGACTTCGACCCTCGTGTTGCTGCTGGGCAGCGCCGTGACGGGCGTGCTGCGGGTCACCTCGAGGCGCAGGTCGTTCGGCGAGGTGATGAACACCACGTTCACCGGGTAGGGGAGGTCGTTTCGCACCCAGAACTGCAGCTTGGCGTCGGCGCTGAGCAGGTTGGTGGTCGACGGCGGCAGGATGCCGACCGACGACAGCGTGCGCGCCGAGCGCGCCTCGTGATCGACGATCGCGCGGTTCCACGCGGCCTCGGGGGTCTCGCTCACCTGCTGCTCGGTCTGCCCGACCTGCGGCTGCCCGCTCGCCGGCCCCGTGCCGGGGAACCGCCCGCTGGGCCACTGCGCGCTGAACCACCCCGCGCCCAGCAGCTGCGCGATCGAGGCGCGCTCCGGTGTGGTGAGCAGCCCGGGGTCATCGAGCACGGTCGCGAACGCGCCGATCCTGCCCTCGGTCTCGACGAGGCGGTGCGCCACGTCCACCCGCTCCTGCGCTGCGGGGGCCTCGACGATGTCGATCTGCGTCGGCTCGGCGGCCAGCAGCTCGCCGAGCGTGCGGGGGGTCGCGCCGGGCATCTCGAACACGGCATTGATCGCGGCGCTCAGGTCGTTCTTGGTGCGCTCCATGCCCCGGTCGACGCTGACCAGCAGCTGGCCGTCGATCTCGGCCGATGCGAGCGTCAGCTGTGCGGCGGCGGCCGTCAGCGGCGCGCCGCGCAGCAGCGTGCTCTGCGCCGACGCGGCGTTGCGCAGCGCGGCCGAGATCGAGGCGTCATAGACCAGCACGGACGCGTCTCCGGCCATCCCTCGGGCGGGCACGGTGCGCGTCTCGATCCCCTGCGCGGTGTTCGTCGATGCGAGCATGCCGACGCCGGTGTTGCCCTCGGCCGTGGCGGCCGCGCCGAGGTGGGCGAGGAGCGCGCCGCTGGCCGTTCCGGTGACGGGCCAGACGACTCCGTGGCGCGCACCGGGCACGTCGAGCAGGGTCTCGAGCGTGGGGTAGACGGGCGTCTCATTCGGCTCGGGAGCGTCGCTCGGGCGCTCGCTCGGCGTCGTGCTGGGTGCATCGCCAGGCGTTGGATCCTCGGTGAGATCTACAAACATTCCATTTTTTGCATATTCCGATATCGGCAGACCAGACGATGAAACCGAACCGGGTGAAGGCGTCTCGGCGCTCGGGCTCGGCGACGGGATCGGAATAAAGTCCTCGGGGCGCATATATGCCTGCAGGGTGCTCGGCGTGAATGGCGTGGGCAGGCCGGCGGCGAATGCGGTCGCGAGGTCGCCGTCGGCGAACGCGAGGCTGAAGCGCTCGTTCGGAAGCGCGTCGAGTCGCGCCAGCCAGTCGACAGCCTCGCCCGGCGCATCGGTGCCGAGCACGCGGATCGCGGCGAGGATGGCGGGATCGACGGCGAGGATGGCGGGGGTGCCCGCGACGGCCTCGAGGCTTGCGCTGAGCGCCCCGCCGGGTGCGGTGAGCGCCCGAAGCTCGGCCGCGCTCAGCAGGCCCGACGCGAGCGCCGGTGCGGTGATCGGCACGATGAGCCCGACCTCGAAGGGCTGCGGTGCCGCGGCCGGGTCGCGCACCAGCATGGTGCTCGTGCTGAGGAGGGCCTCGGTGTCGCCCTGCTGGTCGGTGCTGGTGTGGGCGCCGCCGACCGCGCCGCTCGATGCGGCGTCGGGGGTGTACCGCACGAGGATCGGGTACACGCCGGGCGCGAGGCCGGCGATCTCGGGTGCGGCGCCTTCGACGGTGATGGTCGCGGTCGCGAGCTCGCCGGGCAGCACGGGCTCGATGGGTGCCTCACCACCTGCGACGAAGGCACCGAGGCTCGCGGGGTCGAGGGTGCCGGCAAGCCAGGCGTCGAGCACCGCGCGATCGGTGATGGCACCGTGGCCGATCTCGAGTCGAGCGGTCGCGGGTGCGAGGGGCTGATCGGTGAGGTTCTCGACGATCACGGGTGCCACGAGCGACGTCTCGGGCGTGACGACGCCGGATGCCAGCGGGGCGAGGGACACCCGGGGCGAGCTCGCGCGCTCGGCCGAGGCATCCACCGTCGCCGGATCGTCGGCGCGCTCGGCCGCGATCGCCGAGGCGCCTGCGCCCGTGAGGAGCGCGAGGGCCAGCATCGCCGCGGCGAGCGGCCGCCACCTGCGGGGTCGGCGGCGCCCGGCGAGGTCGTTCGCGAGTCGGGCGTGCGCGCCTTGTGCGGTGGGGGTCACGGTCATATCGGGGCTCTGCTCGAGTGCACGAGAGGTGTGCACGCCAGCCGATTCTAGTGTCGAGTGGCGTGGGCTCCCTGGGAGGCGAGGCGCGTGCTCGCGATCTTGCCGCGCGGGCTGTGCGCTTGAATGACTGGATGGATGAGAACGTCAGTGCCCTTGTCGTGGATGCCGCAGCCGTCGCGGATCTCGCCGAAGACCTCAGGGCCGCGCGGTTCACGGTCGACGCGGTGGGCGAGCTGTGGGGCGGCCCCGCCGGCGACGCGCTGCTGCGCGACCAGCCTGTGCTCGCGCGTCGGGCCCTGCGCGCGGCGGGCGCGGCGCACCGGCTTGCCGCGCTGGCGAGCCTCTTCCTCCTCGGCGATGCCGTGCCCGCCGACGCGCTGGCCGCCGCGCTGCCCACGCTCGGCCTCGAGCGCGCGGCGGCGCTCGGCCTGATCGCGCGTCGCGGCCACGAGGTCGTGCCGCGCGTCGACCTGCGCCCCTACGCCTTCACCGACGAGCTCGGCGCCCAGGAATGGTGGATCGCGAGCGATCTGGGCGAGCTCGCGCTGCGATCCGCGCTCCCGGTCGGCCACGTGCTGGGTGTGGGCGGCGCGTCGCTGACGCTCGCCGGGCTGATGATGCCGGGTGTGGGCGCGGGTGTGGGTGTGGGCGCGCCCGACCAGGAGGCTCGGGTGCTGGATCTGGGCACGGGCTGCGGCATCCAGGCCCTGCATGCGCGTCGCCACGCCGCGCACGTCGTGGCGACCGACATCTCGCCGCGTGCCCTGTGGTTCACCGAGTTCAACGCCGCGCTCAACGGCGTCACCGGCATCGAGACGCGGCTCGGCAGCATGTTCGAGCCCGTCGCGGGCGAGCGCTTCGACCGGGTCGTGTCGAACCCGCCGTTCGTCATCACCCCGCGCACCGAGGGGGTGCCGGCGTACGAGTATCGCGACGGCGGCATGGAGGGCGACGCGATCGTGGCGTCGTTCGTCGAGGGGGTCGGCGCGCACCTCGAGCCCGGCGGCACGGCCCAGCTGCTCGGCAACTGGGAGTACCGCGAGGGCGAGGACGGCCTCGATCGGGTGCGGGGCTGGGTCGAGGCATCCGCGGTGCCGCTCGATGCCTGGGTGGTCGAGCGCGAGGTGCAGGACGCGGCCCGGTACGCCGAGACCTGGATCCGCGATGGCGGCACGCTGCCGGGCACGCCCGAGCACGAGGCGCTGCTGACGGCGTGGGTCGATGACTTCGAGCGCCGCGGCGTCACCGCGGTCGGCTTCGGCTACCTGCTGCTGCGGCGCCCGGCGGGTGCGGCTACGGGTGCGGGGGCGGATGCGAGCCGCGGCGCCGGTGCGCACGGCGAGGGCACCGCGCCCGCCGCACCCGCCGCACCCACGCTCGCGCGCTACGAGCGGCTCGGCCAGCCCATCGCCGCGCCGCACAGCCTGGGTGGGCACCTGCGGGCCGCGCTCGCCGGGCACGACGCGCAGGCCGCCCTGAGCGACGACGAGCTCGCGGCATCCAGCTGCCTCGTGGCGCCAGACATCAGCGAGGCGCGGCACTTCCGCCCCGGCGACGACGACCCCTCGGTGATCGAGCTGCGCCAGGGCGGCGGGTTCAGCCGGGTGATCGGCGTCGACCCGGCGCTCGCGGCCCTCGTGGGCGCCTGCGACGGCACCCTGCCGATCGGCGCGCTGATCGGCGCGATCGCGCAGCTCATGGATGCCCCGGAGCCGGCGCTGCGCGAAGAGCTGCTGCCGCGCGTGCGCGAGCTGCTGGAGCTCGGTGTGCTGGTGCTCGTGCCCGCCGGAGCGCCGGACGCGGACCAGCGCTGACCGGCGCTGACGGGGCGCGCACGCCGCCCTCGGTAGAATGCTTGGCATGGTGAGCATGGCCGAGGGCCTCGCGCGGCTGCGCGTTCTGGCCGAGTCCCCGGTCGTCGACGCGCTGGCTGCCGCATTCGCGGACGCCGGGCACGAGCTCGCGGTGGTCGGCGGTCCCGTGCGCGACGCGCTGCTCGGGCGCGAGGTGCACGACCTCGACTTCACGACCGACGCCGACCCCGACACGATCCTGCGGATCGTGAAGCCGATCAGCACCGCGCAGTGGGACATCGGGCGGGCGTTCGGCACCATCGGCGCCCGCGTGCTGGGCGAGCAGGTCGAGATCACGACCTACCGGGCCGACAGCTACGACGGCGTGACCCGCAAGCCCACCGTCGAGTTCGGCGAGACCCTCGAGCCCGACCTCGCCCGCCGCGACTTCACCATGAACGCGATGGCGCTGCGCGTGCCGCAGCTGCAGCTGGTAGACCCGACCGGCGGCGTCGAAGACCTGGTCGCCGGGCGTCTGCGCACCCCCGGCGACCCGCACATCAGCTTCGGCGACGACCCCCTGCGCATGCTGCGCGCCGCCCGCTTCGCCAGCCAGCTGCAGGTGGAGGTCGATCCCGCGACCGTGGCCGCGATGGCCGAGCTGCGCGCGACGCTATCGATCGTGAGCCCCGAGCGCATCCAGGGCGAGCTCGTGCGCCTGCTGCAGACCGACGACCCCGTCCGCGGCATCCGACTGCTGGTCGACACCGGGCTGATGGCGCAGTTTCTGCCCGAGGTGCCGGCGCTGCGACTCGAGGTCGACGAGCACCATCATCACAAGGACGTCTACGAGCACTCGCTCACCGTGCTGCGCCAGGCGATCGCGCTCGAGCACGCGCGCAACCCCGGGGCCGAGCCCGACGTCGCGCTGCGCATCGCGGCGCTGCTGCACGACATCGGCAAGCCAGCGACCCGCAGGCTCGAGCCCGGCGGCGCGGTCACGTTCCATCACCACGACCTCAAGGGTGCGCGGATGGCGCGCAAGCGGCTGCTTGCGCTGCGCTTCGACTCCGACACGATCGCGTCGGTGACGCAGCTCATCGAGCAGCACCTGCGCTTCTTCGGCTATGCCGAGGGCGCGTGGACCGACTCCGCGGTGCGGCGCTACGTGCGCGATGCGGGCGACGAGCTCGAGCGCCTGCACATCCTGACGCGTGCCGATGTGACCACTCGCAACAAGCGCAAGGCCAACATGTTTGCCGGGGCATATGACGACATCGAGCGGCGCATCGCGCTGCTGCGCGAGCAGGAGGAGCTCGGCGCGATGCGCCCCGCCCTCGACGGCAACCGCATCCAGGAGGTGCTCGGCATCCCGCCCGGGCGCGAAGTGGGCGCGGCCTACAGGTTTCTGCTCGAGGTGCGCCTCGACGAGGGCATCATCAGCGAGGACGAAGCGCAGGCGCGCCTGCGCGCCTGGTGGGCCGCGCGGGGCGACGCCGGGGCTTGACCGGGTCACCGGGCACGGACGACCCCCGCGCCTGCCCGCTCGCACGGACGACCCCCGCGCCTGCCCGCTCGGGTGTCGGCCTCAGCCCAGCAGCTTCTGCTTCGCTGCGGCGAACTCGTCTTCGGTGAGCACGCCCGCGTCTCTGAGCGACGCCAGCTGCTGGAGCTTGGCGATGAGGTCGTCGCCGCCCGCGGGCGCCGCAGCCGAGGGCGGCGCAGCGGCCGGCGGGGCAGCTGGCGCCGCGAACTGCGCGGCGGCCTGCTGGGCGGCGGCGTCGATCTGCGCCTGCTGTTGCGCGGCCTGATACTGCTGCTGCTCGTATTCGTTCTGGGCGCGCTGCTGCTGGTGTCGTGCTGCGGCACCCGTCACGGCGCTCGCTGTTCCCGCGACGACGGCCGTGCGGGCGGCAAGTCCGATCAGTCCTGGGCGGCCGAACCTTCTCAGAGGCATGTCATTCACCTTCCTGTTCGAGCATGTCCATCATGGCGTTCACGATGGGCGCAGGCACACGTTCGCTGCGCAGCACGTGACCGCCGGCGGCGGCGAGGTTCTGGGCGAGCGTGCGCGCGAACGCGAGTTCGAGGACGACAATGGCGGCCGATTCCCCGAGCGGGATCTCGCTCGCGAGCGCCTGGATGTCTTCTTCGCCCGCGATGCCAGCCGCGATCGGCGCGAAGTGACTCAGCTCGAGGCCCTCCGTGTCGAGTTCGCGCACCGCCACGGCGCCGGTATCGGCTCGGCTCAAGAGCACGAAGTCGAGCAGCCGTACGACGCCGCTCTCGAGGAGCGCGTCGAGTGCGGCAAACGTGGCGGGGTCGGGTCTGGTTCCCTCGAATCCGATGAGATAGAACTCGGCTGGGCCGAAGCGGAAATCCTTCATGGTGGTGTCCCTCCTTGGGCGGACGCGTGTGCGCCGGCGCGATGCTGACACGGTCGACCCACGTCGTCGCGGCTCGTGGCGTCGGTGATGGCGGCGCTGAGGCGCTCGCGAAGGATCGTCCCCGGGCCCGGCATCGGCGGTCGAAAGCGCACCGCCGCCACCGCCTTCGACACGCGAGTCCGGGGCGTCATGGGCACAACATATCGACTGGCGGCGACCCGGTTCAAGGGCCGCAGCGGAGCGAGCGCCTCCCGGTCAGGAGCGGAAACCGAGCAGCCAGCGGCCCGCTTCTGCCGCCGTCAGCCCCGCGCGGCGCCGAAGATCGCGCTCAGCACCCCCGACTGCGAGAGCACCCAGAACAGCACGAACACGCCGATCGTGATGATCGCGGGCCACGAGACCGCACGCCGCAGCCGCCGCCCGCCGGGCGCGACGCCCGGGGGTGGGGCCGGCGGCGGGGTCAGCGGTGCGGCCCCGGCGAAGGGCACGGTGGATGCCGCGGCCCCGGCTGCGGCCGCAAGGCCCGGGATGGGCGCGCCGATGCCGAGGGGCGTGGCCGAGGCATCCAGGCGCAGTCGTTCGTCGCGCCAGCGCGCCCACTGCCCGAGCTTGTCGAGCAGCGCCTGCACGGTGCCGAACAGCCAGGCCCAGGCCGCTGGGTCGAGCGTCACGAGGTCGCGCCGGGCGTAGAGGAAGAGCCAGTCGTCGACGATCTCGACGTCGAGCGCGGCGGCGTGGTCGACGAAGCGCGCCATGATGTCCGGGGTGAACAGGTAGAGCGCGTCGGTCTCGTAGCCCTCCGGGCAGTAGAGCGAGAAGAAGCGGTCGAAGTCGCCCTCGAGGCGCAGGCGCTGCTCGCGATCGAGCGAGACGGGCAGGTTGGTGCCGAACAGGCTGTTGTTGCCCTTGGCGTCGAGCACGATGTGGGGGAGCGGCACATCGAGCTTGATGGCGACATAGCCCCAGGTGTGGGTGCTCTGGTTCTTGCCCGAGCCGGTCGTGTAGCGATAGTTCGCGAACTCGACGAAGCGCGGCTGGTCGCCGCGCACGAGGTCGCTCGCCTGCCTGCTGTGCCCCAGGGTGAAGATCATGCCCGGCAGGGCCGGTGCGCCGAGCCCCGGCACGTAGCGCAGGTGATTCGCGCGGGAGAACTGGTCGAGCCGGTAGGCGCGGGCGCTCCGGGCGCGCCGGTACCAGACCGGCACGAGCACCACGAGCGCGCCGCCGCCGAGCATGAGCAGCAGCGTGACCGGCCACGCGATGGCCGCGTCACCGTTGGTGAAGGCGCGCACGGCGATCTGCCCGATGCCGACGAACACCCACACGAACACGACGGCGACCACGACGAGCACCACGACGGTGGAGGCGCTGACGGCAGAGGACGCGCGCGGCTGGCTTCGCTGCCATGCCCGCACCCGCGCGCGGTCGACCGGCCCCGTCAGCGGGGTCGAGTCGAACAGCACCTGTTGCGCGGCCATCAGCTGCCGGGCTCGGCTTCCCACCCCAGCGCCGACTCGGCCGGGATCGGCAGGGCCTCGAGCAGCGGATCGGCGCAGATGGCGTCGACGAGCTGCCGCGAGCCCGCGACGATCGTCGAGTCGAAGTCGACCTCGGTGACCAGCACCCAGGCCCGGTCCTCGGGCCAGATCATGCTCGGCGACTGCGTGAACCAGGGCGTGCCGGCGTCGGTCCACGGCACGCGCTCGGGCCACGAGGCATCCGCGAACTCGTCGATGCCCCCGGCGAACAGCACGTGCCCGCGGTTCGGCAGCTCGAGGCGCGGGCCGCGCGAGACCTCGTCTGGGAGCACGCCCGGGATCCAGCGCTCCTTGGCGTAGCCGTCGTTCCAGGGGTTGTGGATGCTGCGAGCCTTCATGGCCTCGAGCGAGGTGTAGGCGAACCCGCCGGTGGCCGACGTTGCGGGTGCGACCGCGGGTTCGCCGTCGGTGACGGCGGCCCCGGCCCCGGCCCCTGCGCCGGTCCAGCCGAACGACGCGCTCGCCGACACCGAGCCCCTGAACCCGAGCAGGCCGCCCCAGCCCTCCCAGATCGTGATCCCGCCGGCGTGCGGGGTGCTCGTGTGCGCGGCCAGCAGCGGGGCGATCGCCGCGAGCACGTCGGGGTCGAGCCGCCCCTGCTCGGGCTCGTTGTAGCGCCAGCCCTCGGCGTCTTCGGCGGGGTCGTTGTTGTACGGCTCGGCGTAGCCCACCAGGCGACCCCACTGGGTGGTCGGGCGCAGCTGCGCGCCGAACGTGCGGGCAGCCTCGCCCCAGCGCACCTGCTCGGTGTCGATCTCGGGCTGGGCCCGCTCGAAGGCCTGCCATTCGCGGTGGTGCGCGTCGTGCGGCAGGGGCGGCCAAGCGCGGCCGACCGGGCGTTCGCGGGTCGCGGGATGCAGGATCCGGGCGTATGCCTCGAAGCCGCGTGGCACGACCATGTGCATCGAGAACGGCGGCTGCCAGGTGCGGTCGAGTCGCTCGCGAAGCCATTCGCCCGCCGCGACGTCGGGAGTCCACTGCATGCGACCACCCTACGTTGCGCCCGGCGATGCGCCCTCGAGCACCGGTCGCGCCGCCGCCGTGCGCCCGCAGTGCGCCCGCGTTCGGTGGCGGGCCGGGGGTTTTCGTGCGAGGCGGGCCGTGGCATCCGTTACACTATGAAGGTTGCCTCGGTGAACGCGTATTCGCGCCGACACCCGGGCACGTGCACACACCCTCCTGCTTCCGGGAAATGCCTGGAAGCCGTTCTAGTCCGAAGGAGGTGGGTTAGTGACGCACCAGTACGAACTCATGGTCATCCTTGATCCCGAGATCGATGAGCGCACCGTCGCCCCCAGTCTCGACAAGTTCCTCGCTGTCATCACCAACGATGGTGGCACGATCGACAAGGTCGACATCTGGGGCCGTCGTCGCCTGGCATACGAGATCCAGAAGAAGACCGAGGGCATCTACGCCGTCGTGAACTTCACCGCGACGAGCGCCGCGACCAACGAGCTTGACCGCCAGCTGAAGCTCAGCGAGGCCGTCATGCGCACCAAGGTGCTGCGCGCTGAGGAAGGCTTCGCACAGGTCGCCGCCGAGGCGAAGCGTGCCGAGGAGAAGGCCGCTCGCAAGGCTGCCACGGCTGACTCGGCCGCAAAGGACGCGTAACGCAGATGGCCGGCGAAACCGTCATCACCGTCGTGGGTAACCTCACGGCCGACCCCGAGCTGCGGTACACGCAGGGCGGGCTGCCGGTGGCGAACTTCACCATCGCCTCCACTCCGCGCAATTTCGACCGCCAGTCGAACGAGTGGAAAGACGGCGAGGCCCTCTTCCTGCGTGCGAGCGTGTGGCGCGACTTTGCCGAGCACGTCGCGGGCTCGCTGACGAAGGGCATGCGCGTGATCGCCACGGGCCGCCTGAAGCAGCGCAGCTACGAGACGCGCGAGGGCGAGAAGCGCACCGCGTTCGAACTCGAGATCGACGAGATCGGCCCCTCGCTGCGCTACGCGACCGCTCAGGTCACGCGTGCCACATCGGGCGGGGGCGGTGGCCGCGGTCAGGGTGGCATGAACCAGGTGGCCGAAGAGCCGTGGGCCGCATCCGGTCCCGCGAGCTCGGGCACCGACGCCTGGAGCACGCCCGGTGCCGGCTACGGCGACGACACCCCCTTCTGATCTCACATTGATATAGCGGATGCCTGGGCAACCGGCATCCGCCCCACAAAAAGGACACAACTATGGCTGGAAAGTCGAGCGGCGACCGCCGCAAGCCGATCCGCGGCAAGGGTGCGAAGAACGCAGCCCCCGCGAAGGCGATTCGTGTCGGCGTCATTGACTACAAGGACGTCGCAACGCTTCGCAAGTTCATCTCGGAGCGCGGGAAGATCCGCGCGCGTCGCATCACCGGCGTCTCCGTCCAGGAACAGCGTCTCATCGCGCGGGCCGTCAAGAACGCCCGCGAGATGGCACTGCTCCCCTACTCCGGCGCCGGCCGGTAAGGGGCTGCCGATATGTCGAAGCTGATTCTTACGAACGAGGTTGCCGGTCTCGGCAGCGCCGGTGACGTCGTCGAGGTCAAGGCCGGGTACGCCCGCAACTACCTCGTCCCCCAGGGCTTCGCCGTGGCCTGGAGCCGCGGCGGCGAGAAGCAGGTTGCGCAGATCCGCGCGGCCCGCGACGCCCGCATCATCCACGTGCTCGAAGACGCGCAGGCCCTCAAGGCCGCGCTCGAGGGCACCAAGGTCAAGCTGGCCGTCAAGGCCGGCGCCGAGGGTCGCCTCTTCGGTTCGGTCAAGCCGGGCGCCGTCGCTGACGCCGTCAAGGCCGCCGGCCTGGGCGAGCTCGACAAGCGCAAGGTGCACATCACCTCGCCGATCAAGGTCGTCGGCGACCACGAGGCGACCATTCGTCTGCACGACGAGGTTGTCGCAGTGATCAAGCTGCAGGTGGTCGCGGCCAAGTAGCTGCAACCATGCGGGTGCGCAGCAATGCGCGCTCGCGACACAGAAGGCGCGGGGCTTCGGCTCCGCGCCTTCTGGCGTTGGTGGGGCGTGTACGGGACCGTGCGGGGCGGTGGGTCTGCGGCCGGTGTCGGAGCATCCCGTGCGTGCTGCGCCGCGCGGGCGCGGGCCTGCGGCACCCGAATTCCGCGTGTTTTCGGGGTCGCAGATTTCTCGCGAGAATTCGTCTCGAAAACTTGCGCTGGAGCCGAATTTGTGCACAGTCTCCACCGCGCGCCCAAACCTTCAATGCGGACTTTAACCACAGTTTCATCCACACTGTGTGGAAAAGAAAAACCCTGGTCAAATGGTACATATTCATGGATGCCGCGGAGAATTCCCACAGTTATGCACAGGTGTTACTCACAGCATGCACGGCGTTTCTCCCACAGTGTCCACAGAGTTATCCACAGGCCAAGTTGCGGCTGCGGGAGCCCGTGCATAGCGTTGGGGAGCGTCTCGGTGCGGACTTGTCCATCGAGCGCGATCTCCCCGATGTCCGGGGCATCTGATGAGATGCCGGCAGGTGCACAACACCGGCCGCGCATCCGCGCGAATCGGTCGGTGCACACCGGCCGAGAAGGGGAGCAGCAGCGTGTCGGTTGCCGATCTGGGAATCACGGATGAGCGCATGGGCGGACCCGCCCGCGGCATGGAGCGCACGCCCCCGCACGACATGCTCGCTGAGCAGAGCGCCCTGGGCGGCATGCTGCTGTCGAAGGACGCCGTCGCCGATGTCATCGAGTCGGTCAAGGGCATCGACTTCTACGTGCCCAAGCACGAGGTCATCTTCGAGGCGCTGCTCACGCTGTACTCGCACGGTGAGCCCACCGATGTGGTCACCGTCACCGACGAGCTGATCAAGACCGGCGAGCTCTCCCGCGCCGGCGGCGCCGAATACCTGCACACGCTCACCTCGATCGTGCCGACGGCCGCCAACGCCGGCTACTACGCGCAGATCGTCGCCGAGCGCGCGATGCTGCGCCGGCTCGTCGAGGCAGGCACCCGCATCGTGCAGATGGGCTACTCGGGGCAGGGCGAGGCGCTCGACCTGGTGAACAACGCGCAGGCCGAGATCTACGGCATCACCGGCAACGACGCCGCCGAAGACTACGTGCCGCTGACGGTGGCGGTCGACGCGGCCGTCGACGAGATCGAGGCCGCGCGCGGGCGCGATGGCCAGATGACCGGCATCCCGACCGGCTTCTCGGGGCTCGACCAGCTCACCAACGGCCTGCACCCCGGCCAGATGATCATCATCGCGGCGCGACCGGCGATGGGTAAGTCGACGCTCGCGCTCGACTTCGCCCGCGCCTCGGCGATCAAGAACGACATGCCGACGATCTTCTTCTCGCTCGAGATGGGGCGCAGCGAGATCGCGATGCGCCTGATGAGCGCCGAGGGCGCCATCCCGCTGCAGAACATGCGCAAGGGCCAGCTCGACCAGCGCGACTGGACGACGATCGCCGCGGTGCGCGGGCGCATCAACGATGCGCCGCTCTACATCGACGACAGCCCCAACATGACCCTCGTCGAGATCCGCGCGAAGTGCCGCCGCCTCAAGCAGCGCGTGGGGCTGAAGATGGTCGTCATCGACTACCTCCAGCTCATGACGAGCGGCAAGCGCGTCGAGTCGCGCCAGCAGGAGGTCTCGGAGTTCTCGCGCGCGCTCAAGCTGCTCGCCAAGGAGCTCGGCGTGCCCGTGATCGCGCTCTCGCAGCTGAACCGTGGCCCCGAGCAGCGCGCCGACAAGAAGCCCGCGCTCTCCGACCTGCGTGAGTCGGGCTCGATCGAGCAGGACGCCGACATGGTGGTGCTGCTGCACCGCGAGGCGGCCTACGAGAAAGACAGCCCGCGCGCGGGCGAGGCCGACCTCATCGTGGCGAAGCACCGCAACGGCCCCACCGACACCATCACGGTGGCGTTCCAGGGGCACTTCTCGCGGTTCACGGATATGGCCCCGGAGGTTTAAGGCGCTGTAGGTTTTTTTCGAAGTTGTCCATTTCGCAGATGAAATGTCCACGGTGTGTCCATCTGGACATTTCTGAGTACCGAGTTCGTTCGCACCATTTGGTTGAGTGTCAAGTGGACTCCGCCTCGATGGCGTCAGTCATGGTCGCCTGGTAGCGCCGGTTGGCGCTACCGACCTCGATCCCGCCCGGTGTCAGGCCCACCGCGCTCGGCGCGACTCCCGGTGCCGCCGAGCTGGGCGAGCACACAGCTGTCGCAAGTGTGGGCGGGCGAGGTTGCGACGCGCGATAAGCTCCGCCGATAGTGTTTCCACGTGGTAATGGACTCCTATGACGCCTTCATCTCACATAGGTCGACGTCAAAGGTTCAGGCCCGCCGCGTCAAGGCCGCGTTGGAGCGATTCGCCCAGCCCAAGAAGGGTG
>JAKPAC010000028.1 GCA_029779645.1 Actinomycetes bacterium
GCATCGCCGCGCTGCTGGTCCTCACGCTCGCGCTCGGACTCACGCTGCGCGGGCTGCAGCGCAGGACCCGCCGGGAGGCGCCGGCCGACGCCGTGGGGCCGGAGCTGGTGGGCGCCGACGCGCTCGGCGAGCGCGCCACGATCCTGCAGTTCAGCACGGATTTCTGCACCCGCTGCGCCGCGGTGCACGACGAGCTCGGCGACCTCGCGAACGCCCACGACGGCGTCAGGCACCTCGACGTCGATCTCACCCATCGCCCCGACCTCGCGCGGCGCTTCCAGGTGCTGCAGACGCCGACCACGCTGATCCTCGACCAGGACGGCGTCATCACGACCCGGTTCGGCGGGATCCCGGGCCGCGCCGTCGTCGAGTTCGAGCTCGAGCGCGTGCTCGGCAGCGCCGATGCCTGAGCGCGGGCCCGGGCCCGCAGCCGATCGACCGAGCCGCCGCGGCCGCTGCATCGACGATCGTTCCCTGCGCCTGCAGTCGGGCGTGACGGCCGCGCTTGCGCTCGCCGCCGTGTGGTTCGCAGCGACGGGCCTCGGCACCGCCCGGGCGCCGCGTTCCGCCGGCTGGTCGGCCGTCCAGCCCCTCACTGGCGCGTGGTTCGTGCCCGGCGCCGCGCCCGAGTGGCAGCTCGCGACGGCCAGCGTCGCCGCGCGCGCCCTCGACCCCGCGTTCCTACTGATGGCGGCGATCGCCGCGCTCGCGCTCTGGAACGCGTGCTCGCCGGCCACCAATCCGCTGCACGTGCTGTTCGCGCGGTGGCTCGCGCCGCGCCTCTCGCCGGCACGAGCGGTGCATGGGCGCGGCAGCATCCGGTTCGCCGCGTGCCTCGCGCTCGGCATCGGCGTGCTCGGGATGCTCCTGCAGCTGGCCGGCGTGCCGTGGGCGCTGCTCATCGCCGCCGCGCTCGTCTTCGCCGCCGCGCTCCTGAAGGCGGCGTTCGGCATCTGCCTGGGCTGCGAGCTCTCGCTGCTGCTCACGCGCGCCGGGCTGCGCGGCGGCGCCGACGGCGTGCGGTCGCGACGCTGACCGCGCGCCGCTCCCCCGCCGCATCCGCCCGCGCCGATCGCGCCCGCTCCGGGCGATCGCTCGCCGCGCGACCCCCTGCGCGCAGCCTGCGCGCGACGTAGGCTGGCCCCGACTCTGCGCACCGCCGCGCGAGCCGACACCTTGGAGGAACGATGACAGTGACGAGTGAAGCAACCACCGTATGGCAGGGCTCGCTGACCGCGGGATCCGGAACCGTGCGCCTCGACACCTCCGGCGCGGGCACGTTCGACGTGAACTGGAGGGCCCGCTCCGAGGGATCCACCACCACGACGACGCCCGAAGAGCTGCTCGCCGGCGCGCACGCAGCCTGCTTCTCGATGGCGCTGTCGAACGCGCTGACCAGCAACGGCACACCGCCCGAGAAGGTCGAGTCGACCGCCGCCGTGACCTTCAAGCCGGGCACCGGCATCACCGGCAGCCATCTGCGCGTGGCCGCGAGCGTGCCCGGCATCACGGCCGACGACTTCGCCCGCATCGCGAACGACGCCAAGACCAACTGCCCGGTCTCGAAGGCCCTCGCCGGCGTGCCGATCACGCTCGAGGCGACGCTTGCCTGACCCCGCGAGGAGCCCCGTCGCCCCCGCACACGCCGCGAGCGGCCGCGTGGTGGTGGCGGGGGCGTCCGGACTGATCGGGAGCGCGCTCGTGCGGAGCCTTCGCGCCGATGGCGTGGAGGTGCACACGCTCGTGCGTCGACCGGCTCGCGGCGCTCGCGAGCACGAGTGGCTGGCCGACGACACCCCGCTCGACCCGGCGGTGCTGGGCGGCGCTGCGGCCGTCGTGTCACTCGGCGGCGCCAGCATCGGCCGCGTGCCGTGGACCCCCGCCTATCGGCGGGAGCTCGTGCGATCGCGCATGCGCCCCACCACGACGCTCGCTCGCGCGATCAAGGCGCTCGGTGCCGACGCCCCCACGCTGCTCAGCGCCTCGGCGGTCGGCTACTACGGCTCGCAGCCCGGCGCGACCCTCGACGAGACGGCGGTCCCCGGCCGGGGATTCCTGGCGGACCTCGTGCAGCGCTGGGAATCGGCGGCCCGCACGGCCGGGCCGCACGCGCGCACCGTGCTGCTGCGCACCTCGCCGGTCGTGCACCCCGCCGGCGTGCTCGCGCCGCTGCTTCGCCTCACGCGCCTCGGGCTCTCCGGGCCGCTCGGGCGCGGCACCCAGGCCATGCCGTGGATCTCGCTCGTCGACGAGGTCCGCGCCATCCGCCACCTGCTCTCGGGCGACCTCGAGGGCCCGGTCAACCTCGCCGGGCCGCGGCGCGCGAGCGCGAACGACCTCGGCTTCGCGCTGGCCCTCGCGATGCACCGCCCCTACGTGCTGCGGGCGCCAGCGTTCGCGCTGCGCCTCGCGCTGGGGCGAGACATGGCGGATGGCCTGCTGCTCGCTGACGCGCACGTGGTGCCCGCCGCCCTGCTGGCGTCTGGTTTCACCTTCACCCACGCCACGGTGGATGAGGCGGTCGCCGCCGCCCTCGCCGAACCCGACGCGCACGCCGCCTCGGGGCGATAGCGGCCGCCGCGTCGCTCCTCGCCCGTCGCCCGACGGGCGAGCCGGTCACCGCCCGCCGCGCTCCAGCGCGATCGCCTGCCGCACCGCCGCGCGGGCGCGCTTGCGGTCGCCCGCCGCGTCGTACGCGATCCCGAGCCGGTACCAGGCGCGCCAGTCATCGGGGTGCGCCTGCACATCGTCGCGGTAGCGGGGAAAGACGGCATCCGCATCGTCGCGCAGCACCCGCCCGCTCACCCGCACGTGCACGGCATCGTCCGGCAGCGCGTCCTCCGCCTCGAGTCGCCGGCCGAGCCGGGCCGCCGAGGCGCCGAAGCGCAGCTCCCGGGCGAGCCCCCAGACGGCCACCAGCGGCAGCACGATGAGCACGACGCCCATGGTGACGGCGACCGGGTCGCCGGTGCTGACGAGCGCGACCGCGCGCCAGCCGACGAGCACGATGTACAGGGCGAGCAGTGCCGCCATGACGGCGACGCCGATGCGGGCGCTCATGCGGGAAACGCGCCGCCCACCTGTCCCTCGGCGGCCCCCTCGTCGACGTCCGCGCCGGCGCCGGCGCCGCCCACGCGCAGGCCGATGTCGAGGAAGCTGTCGAGGCCCACCACGACCCCGCTCGCACGCATCGTCTCGCGCAGCGCGAGGCTGATGCCCGGGGCATAGGCGGCGGCGGGCGTGGTGGTGTCGTGCGCGATCGTGAGCGTCTCGCCCGCGGCGCCGAAGACCACCTGCTGGCGCGCGGCGACGCCCTGGATGCGCAGCGAGTGGATCGGGATGCTCGAGACCTGCTGCCCTCGGGCGCGCTGGTCGACATGCGGCGCCTCGACGGGGCCGGCCGCGCCGCGGGCATCGGCCATCAGCTCGGCGGTGCGCACGGCGGTGCCGCTGGGCGAGTCGATCTTGGTGCTCGGGTGCGTCTCGACGATCTCGATCGACGAGAAGTAGGGCGCCGCGGCGGCGGCGAGCGCCGTGCCGATCACAGATCCGAGCGAGAAGTTGGGGATGAACACGGCGGGCGAGCCGGATGCCTCTGCCAGCGGCCGCACCAGCGCGATCCGCTCCGCCGACCAGCCCGAGGTTCCGACGAGAATCGGGATGCCCCGCTCCACGGCCGCCCGCACCACGTCGACGCTCGATGCCGGCGTCGACACGTCGACCACCAGATCGGCCCCGTCGATCTCGCTCAGCGGGCTCTTCGAGCCCAGCTCGGCGCACACCTCGAAGCCCGGTTCGTCCGCGACGACGGCACGAACGATCGATCCGAGTTTTCCTGAGGCGCCGACGATGGCCACGCGAGTCGTCATGCCGCCAGTCTATGCGGCGGCTTCGGGCGTTCCCTGGGGGCACGCCATGCTCCCTCGTCCGCTCGCCCGCGCCTGCGGCGCTCGCTATGCTCGCTCCATGGTCGCATTCCGCCAGTCCTCGCCCGACGCCGCCGACGCCCACGAGCTGCTCACCGAGTACTTCGCGATCCGCGCGCAGACCTTCCCGGCCGACCAGGGCGTCTACCGCACCGTGTTCCCCGATCCGGCCGCGTTCGAGCCCCCAGCCGGCGTCTTCCTCATGGCCGACGCGGCGATCGCCGGGGTCGCCGGCGGCGCGGTGCGGCCGGTGGGCTGCGGCGGCATCCGCCACATCGCCGACGGGCCGCACGGTACCCGCTACGAGGTGAAGCACCTGTATCTGCGCCCCGAGACGCGCGGGCACGGCTGGGGCCGTGCCATGCTCGAGGCGCTCGAGCAGCTTGCCCGGCAGCTCGGTGCGCAGGAGCTCGTGCTCGACACGCACCACACCCTGGAGGCCGCCGGCGGGCTGTATGCAAGCAGCGGCTTCGTGACCATCGAGCCGTACAACGACAATTCGAACGCGACCCGCTGGTACGGCAAGCGCCTGGCTCCCGAGCAGGGCTGACGGGCTCGGCCCGCGCGGCTGACCGAGCGAGCGCGCGAACTCGCGCCACCCGGCGCGCGGGCGCTAGACCGGCAGCACCTCGGGCAGCCCCGTGCGCAGCTCGAACGGCAGGTGCGCCAGGTCGTTGTGCGTGAGCAGGCTCCAAGGCCGGCCCGGGCGCTGCGCGAGGACGGTGAGCCCGCAGTGCGCCTGGTTCAGGGTCATCCAGCGCCACTGCGGCGCGCCGAGCACCTCGCGGACGAACCACGCGATGACGAAGTTGTGGGTGATGACGAGGTCATGGGCCTCGTCGGCGCTGCGAACCAGGAACTCGCTCACGGCGTCGGCCATCTGCGCGGTGCCCGCCTCGATCTCGGCCTCGGTGATCGAGCCGAAGAACGGCTCGTAGATCGCCGGGGTCTCGGGCGTCATGCCCGTGGGCACGCAGTCGAACAGCAGCGACGACGGCTCGACCGTGATCGCCGGCATCCGCTCGGCGACGATGCGCGCGGTGTCGGCGGCCCGCTGCAGCGGCGAGTGCCAGACGTGGTTGAGCGGCACCCCGCTGAGGCGATCCGCGATGAGCGCCGCCTGGCGCTGCCCGCGAGGGGAGAGGGGCCCGTCGGCGAGGCCGTGCTCCGCGTCCTGCTGCTCGCCATGGCGCACCAGGTAGAGATAGTTGGTCAAGATGCTCACTTCGTCGTCGGGCAGTGCATGCCCCCGGAGGGCTCTTCCACTCTATGTCAGGGCCTCGGCGTCGGGCGGGATTCCCCCGGCGTTCCCCGGGCTACTCCCCCGCGCGGGCGAGGTCGGCCAGGTTGGCCCGGCTCAGCCGCACGCCGACCCCCTGGACCAGCTCGTCGACGTGCTCGGGCTGGAACGCGCTGACGATCGGCGCGGCGACGCCGCGTTGGGTGAGCACCCAGGCCAGCGCGATCGCGGCGACGGCGACCCCGTGCTCGGCGGCGACGGCGTCCATCGCCCGCAGCACGCGGGTGCCGCGCCGGTTGAGATTGCTGCGCAGCTGCGCGCCCCGGGCGCTCTCGCCGAGGCGGGCGCGGGTGCGGTGACGGCCCGAGAGGAAGCCGTGCTCGAGCGAGTGCGTCGGCGTCACGGCCATGCCCTGCGCCCCGGTGACCAGCCGCAGATCGCCCTCGAACGGCCCACGATTGAGCAGGCTGTAGTGCGTCTCGAGCACCGAGATCCGCGGGTAGCCCGCCGAGACCAGGATGCGCGCCTCGACGAGTCGCTCCGCGCTGAAGCGCGAGGCGGCGAGAAAGCGCACCTTGCCCGAATCGCGCAGCCACTCGCACGTCGCGAGGGTGTCTTCGAGGTTGGCGGCCGTGTCCTGCCCATCGAGGTAGAGCACGTCGATGTGATCGGTGCCGAGCCGAGTGAGCGACGCCTCGACCGCGCGGACGAGGTTCACCGAGCCGAGACCGGGGTTGTCGGCGTGTCCCCCGACGCGGGTCGCGAGCACGATCGAGTCGCGCAGGCCGCGGCCGCGCAGCCACTGCCCGATGATGTGCTCGCTGCGCCCGCCGGCGAAGCTGTCTGCCGTCTGCACCATGTTGCCGCCGAGCTCGACGTAGCGATCCAGCACCGCGCCGCTGCGCGGCTGCCCGAGATTCCAGCCGAACTCCGAGCCGCCGAGGATGAGGGGGAACACCCGCAGCCCGGTCTCGCCGAGCACGGTGCGAACGCCTTCCCCGACACCCGGCCCCTGCACGGGAATGGGGGCCGAGGGATGCGGCTGGGCCGGCTGGGCGTGCGTTCGCGGCACCGCGCCCTCGGCGGGAGCACCAATGCGGGAAGCACCCATCCCAACCCCCTTACGCTCCACAGCCGAACCTTCTCGGCGGGAGTTCACATCCTCTGCAGCGCGCCCCCCGGCGCGTACTTCCGAGGGTAAAGCACGGGCAGGAGCGTTCACCCCCGCGACCGACACGGCGGCGGCGACATTTCATAACGTTTTGATCTCGGGCGCGCGAAAACGCCCCGGCGCCCCCTCATCGGGGGCACCGGGGCGTCGAGATCGCGTGACTACGCCTCGGCCGGGGCCTCAGCGGCGTCGGCCTGCGCCTCTTCGACCACGGGCTCGAGCGACAGCTTGCCGCGGTCGTCGATCTTGGTGATGCGGACGAGGATCTTCTGTCCGACGCCCAGCACGTCCTCGACGTTCTCGACGCGCTTGCCGCCGGCGAGCTTGCGCACCTCGCTGACGTGCAGCAGGCCGTCCTTGCCGGGCAGCAGCGAGACGAACGCGCCGAAGGTCGCGATCTTCACGACCGTGCCCAGGAACTGCTCGCCGACCTCGGGGTTGGTCGGGTTGGCGATCGCGTTGACCTGCGCGCGGGCGGCCTCGGCCGACGGTCCGTCGGTCGCGCCGATGTAGACGGTGCCGTCCTCCTCGATCGAGATCTGCGCGCCGGTCTCATCCTGGATCGCGTTGATCGTCTTGCCCTTGGGGCCGATCAGCTCGCCGATCTTGTCGACCGGGATCTGCACGCTGATCACGCGGGGCGCGGTCGGTGCCATCTCGTCGGGCGCGTCGATCGCGGCGTTGATCACGCCGAGGATCGTGAGGCGGGCGTCGCGCGCCTGCTGCAGCGCCGCGATGAGCACCGACGTCGGGATGCCGTCGAGCTTCGTGTCGAGCTGGATCGCCGTGACGAACTCGCTGGTGCCCGCGACCTTGAAGTCCATGTCGCCGAGCGCGTCCTCGGCGCCCAGGATGTCGGTCAGCGCGGCGTAGCGCGTCTGGCCGTCGACCTCGTCCGAGACGAGGCCCATGGCGATGCCGGCGACGGGTGCGCGCAGCGGCACGCCCGCGTTCAGCAGCGAGAGGGTTGAGGCGCAGACCGAGCCCATCGACGTCGAGCCGTTCGAGCCCAGCGCCTCAGAGACCTGGCGGATCGCGTAGGGGAACTCCTCGCGGGTGGGCAGCACCGGCACGAGCGCGCGCTCGGCAAGGAAGCCGTGCCCGATCTCGCGACGCTTGGGGCTGCCGACTCGGCCGGTCTCGCCGGTCGAGTAGGGCGGGAAGTTGTAGTGGTGCATGTAGCGCTTGCTGGTGATCGGCGACAGCGAGTCGATCTGCTGCTCCATCTTCAGCATGTTCAGCGTGGTGACGCCCAGGATCTGGGTCTCGCCGCGCTGGAAGATCGCCGAGCCGTGCACGCGCGGGATGACCTGCACCTCCGCGTCGAGCGGGCGGATGTCGGCGAGGCCGCGGCCGTCCATGCGGACGCCCTCGGTGAGGATGCGACCGCGAACGATCTGCTTCGTGACCGACTTGTATGCGGCCGAGAACTCAGCGGCAGCGGCGGCGGGGAGCTCGCCCGCCTCGATGGCGGCGAGCAGCTCCGCCTTGACGGCATCCTTCAGCGCGTCATCGGCGTCCTGGCGCTCGAGCTTCTCGGCGATCTGGTAGATCGGGACGAGCTTGTCGTGGGCACGGCCCGAGACGAAGGCGTAGGTCTCGTCGCTGTAGGGAAGGAAGACCGGGAATTCCTTGATCTCCTTGGCGGCGGTGTTCGCGACGACGTTCTGCGCGGCGACGAGCTGCTTGATGAAGGGCTTGGATGCCTCGAGGCCCTCGGCGACGACCTGCTCGTTGGGCTTCGTGGCGCCGGCCTTGATCAGGTTCCAGCTGCCCTCGGTGGCCTCGGCCTCGACCATCATGATCGCGACGTCTTCATTTCCGTCGGCGTCGGTGATCACGCGACCGGCGACGATGATATCGAAGACGGCCTCCTCCACCTGCGCGGCGGTCGGGAACGCGATCCACTGGTCGGCGTGCTCGCCGTGGCCGGGCATGAGCACGAGGCGGACGCTCGCGATCGGGCCCGAGAACGGCAGGCCCGAGATCTGGGTCGACAGCGAGGCGGCGTTGATCGCCAGCGCGTCGTAGTACTCGCCGGGGGCGATCGCGAGCACGGTGACGACGATCTGGACCTCGTTGCGCAGGCCGTCGACGAACGACGGGCGCAGCGGGCGGTCGATGAGACGGCAGACGAGGATGGCCTCGGTCGAGGGGCGACCCTCGCGGCGGAAGAACGAGCCGGGGATCTTGCCCGCGGCATACGAGCGCTCCTCGACGTCGACGGTCAGGGGGAAGAAGTCGAAGCCCTCGCGAGGGTGCTTGCCGGCGCTGGTAGCCGACAGGATCATCGTCTCTTCGTCGATGTATGCCGCCACGGCGCCCTGCGCCTGCTGTGCAAGGCGGCCGGTCTCGAAGCGGATCGTGCGGGTGCCGAAGCGGCCGTTGTCGATGACAGCCTCGGCGAACGTGATTTCAGGACCTTCCAAGAGGTCTCTCCTTCTTTGTTTTAGCTCGCGCCCCCGTATGGGACGCGAGCGTTGCGAAGGAGCAGGGAACAGGCAGATTTCAGCGAGGCACCTCCGTGCCGTGCCTGCGCTGGTCACCAGTAGTCGTCCACCAGGGCTCGCGGTCGAGGCGCGCGCTGGGAGATCACCACAGGAGACCAGCATCCTGCCGGCCTGCTCCATGAGCTCATGTTGAATTCGAGCAACTGCCGAAGCAATCTCTGCGATCCTACCAGCCTGGCCCGCAAAGAGCCTGGCGGGCTAGGCTTTGCGCATGAGCAGCGAAGACAAGACCGAGAGCAGCGGCGCTTCCGAAGACATGAAGCGCAAGTTCCGCGAAGCGCTGGAGAAGAAGAACAGCACCCAGCGCTCGGGCGAGGCGCACCTCGACGGCGCGTCCGGCGTGCACAGCGCGCACGGCCCCGCCGGCCACAAGCGCGAGTTCCGCCGCAAGAGCGGCTGACCGGCGCCGCACGCGGCGTCCGCGCCGCGCTCCACATGGCCCGTCCCACGGCAAGCGATCGCCGGGGGCGGGCCATCGCCGTCTCCGGCGACCACGCGAGGCGCCGACCCCGGCGCGGCCGGCGCGCTTCCGGATTAGCCTGGCCTCATGTCGTCCTCGTCTTCGACCCCGTCGCAGCCGCACGTCCCCGGCATCCACCCCGACCGCACGCCCGACGGCGAGCCCGAGCGCCTCGCGACGGGCGCGATCCGGGCCGCCGAAGACCGCGCCGAGGCCGGCAGCGAGCTGCCCGCCGAGCTCCGGGCCGATGTGCGCCTGCTCGGCGAGCTGCTCGGCCGCGTGCTGGCCGAGGCGGGCGGCGACGAGCTGCTGGCCGATGTGGAGCGGCTGCGCGCGCTCACGATCAGCGCCTTCAACGGCGGCCCCACGGCGTTCGACGAGGCCGAGGCGCTCGTCGAATCGTTCACCCTCGAGCGCGCCGACGAGGTCGCCCGCGCGTTCACCTGCTACTTCCACCTCGTGAACCTCGCGGAGGAGCACCACCGCGTGCGCGTGCTGCGTCGCCGCGATACGCAGATCGCACCCCAGGAGGACACGATCGCGAGGGCGATGGCCACGCTCACCCGCGAGGTCGGCGAAGCGCCGGCCACGGCGCGCGCCCGGGCGCTGCGCTTCCACCCCGTGTTCACCGCGCATCCGACCGAGGCCCGCCGCCGAGCCGTCTCGAGCACGATCCGTCGGATCAGCGCGATCCTCGACGAGTGCGACGGCGCCCTCACCGGCCCCGTCGCCGTCGGCCACCGCCGCCGCCTGCTGGAGCAGATCGACACGCTCTGGCGCACCGCGCCCCTGCGCGCCGAGAAGCCGGAGCCGCTCGACGAGGTGCGCACCGTCATGGCCGTGTTCGACGAGACGCTGTTCACGGTGGTCCCCCAGGTCTACCGCCGCCTCGACGAGGAGCTGCAGGGCGGCGACTCTGGCCGCGCCGCGCCCCTTGCCCGCTCCTTCATCCGCGTCGGCTCGTGGATCGGCGGCGACCGCGACGGCAACCCGTTCGTGACGGCGAAGGTGACCCGCGAGGCCGCGGCGATCGCGGCCGAGCACGTGCTTCGCGGCCTCGAGCGCGCGGCATCCCGCATCGGGCGCACGCTCACCCTCGCCGCCGACACGACGCCCCTCGATGCCGAAGCGACGGCGCTGCTCGGCGGCATGAGCGCGCTCGACGAGGCCGCGGCGGGCGAGATCGCCCAGCGCTCCCCCGGCGAGCCGCATCGCGTGCTGCTCCTGCTGATCGCGCGCCGCATCGAGGCGACCCGCACCCGCAACGCCGACCTCGCCTACCGCGATGCCGCCGAGCTACTCGGCGAGCTGCGGATCCTGCAGGCGTCGCTGCATCGCGCCGGCGCCGCCCGGCACGCGTTCGGCGAGCTGCAGCACCTGATCTGGCAGGTCGAGACCTTCGGGTTCCACCTCACCGAGCTCGAGGTGCGGCAGCACTCGCAGGTGCACCGCGCGGTGCTCGCCGAGCTCGCGCAGGGCGAGGCCTCCACCGATCTCGCGCGCGAGGTGCTGGAGGTGTTTCGGGCGATCGCCTTCGTGCAGCACCGCCACGGGCCGCGCGCCGCCGGCCGCTACATCGTCTCCTTCACGCAGTCGGCCGCCGACCTCGCCGCCGTGTACCGACTCGCCGAGCACGCGGCCGCGGGCGCCGGACGCGGCCCCGAGCTCACGGTGATCCCACTGTTCGAGACCTTCGCCGACCTGCAGGCCGCGCCGCGGATCCTCGCCGAGATGCTCGAGATTCCCGAGGTCGCGCAGCGCCTCGCCCGCGGCGATCGCCGCCTCGAGGTGATGCTCGGGTACAGCGACTCATCGAAGGACGTCGGCCCCGTGGCCGCGACGCTCGCACTCTACGAGGCGCAGGAGCAGATCGCGGCATGGGCCCGCGCGAACGCGATCGAGCTCACCCTCTTCCACGGTCGCGGCGGCGCGCTCGGCCGCGGCGGCGGCCCCGCGAACGTCGCGATCCTCGCCCAGCCGCCGCACTCGGTCGACGGCCGCTTCAAGCTCACCGAGCAGGGCGAGGTCATCTTCGCCCGGTACGGCGACCCCGAGATCGCGCGTCGGCACATCGAGCAGGTCGCGTCGGCCACACTGCTGGCCTCGGCGCCCGGGGTCGAGGAGCGCAACGCGAGCGCGGCCCGCGAGTTCGCGCCGATGGCGCAGGCGATGGATGCCGCGTCCCGCGCCCGCTTCTTCGAGCTCGTGCACGCCCCGGGCTTCGCCCCATGGTTCGCGACGGTCACGCCGATGGAGGAGATCGGCCTCCTCGCCCTGGGCTCGCGGCCGGCGCGCCGCGGCCTCTCGGTCGAGTCGCTCGAGGATCTCCGCGCCATCCCCTGGGTGTTCGCGTGGACGCAGGCGCGGGTGAACCTGACCGGATGGTTCGGGTTGGGCGCCGCCCTCGAGGCGATCGGCGACGTCGATCGGCTGCGCACCGCATATGCGCGGTGGCCGCTGTTTCGCACCATGATCGACAACGTCGCGATGAGCCTGGCGAAGACCGACGCACGCATCGCGCGGCGCTACCTGGCGCTGGGCGACCGCGACGAGCTCGCGCAGCTGGTGATGGACGAGATGGCCCTGACGCGGCTGTGGGTGACGACCATCACCGGCGGGACCGAGCTGCTCGACGACAAGCCCGTGCTGCAGCGCGCCGTGAAGATGCGCAGCCCGTACGTCGACGCGCTCTCGCTGATGCAGCTGCGCGCGCTGCGCGGCCTGCGCGGCGTCTCGGCGCAGGAAGGCCCCGAGGCATCCGCCGCGCGGCTGCGGCGGCTGTTGTTACTGACCGTGAACGGCGTCGCCGCGGGCCTGCAAAACACCGGATGATCTGGATGTTCATCGCGCGGGACGAGCGGGAGGCCGGAGCGCGGTACAGTGTCGCTCCCCACCGCCGGTAGGATTGATTCCGCGCGCGAGGTTAGATGACACAATCGTCTCTCGTGTGGAAATCCTTCCCGGCTCCACAGAAAGCTTCACCGTGTCTGACGCCCGTCCCTCCATCACCTCCACTCTGCCGACGCTCCCCTCCGCGGTGCGCGATGTCTACGCACAGGCGCTGCTGCGCAACCCGCACGAGCCCGAATTCCACCAGGCCCTGCACGAGGTCCTCGAGTCGGTGGCGCCGGTCATCGAGCGGCACCCCGAGTTCGCGGAGGCCGGCATCCTGGAGCGCCTCGTCGAGCCTGAGCGCCAGATCATGTTCCGCGTGCCGTGGATGGACGACCTCGGTCGCCTTCGCGTCAACCGCGGCTTCCGCGTCCAGTTCAACTCGGCGCTCGGCCCCTACAAGGGCGGTATCCGCTTCCACTCGTCGGTGAACCTGTCGATCATGAAGTTCCTCGGCTTCGAGCAGATCTTCAAGAACGCGCTCACCGGTCAGGGCATCGGCGGCGCCAAGGGCGGCAGCGACTTCGACCCGCACGGCCGCAGCGCCGGCGAGATCATGCGCTTCTGCCAGTCGTTCATGAACGAGCTGTACCGCCACATCGGCGAGCACACCGATGTGCCCGCGGGCGACATCGGCGTGGGCGGCCGCGAGATCGGCTACATGTTCGGCCAGTACCGCAAGCTCACGAACCGCCACGAGTCGGGCGTGTTCACCGGCAAGGGCATCGGCTGGGGCGGCGCGCAGGTGCGCACCGAGGCGACCGGCTACGGCGCCGTGTTCTTCGCCGAGGAGATGCTCGGCACCCGCGGCGACAGCATCGCCGGCAAGCGCGTCGCGGTCTCGGGCTCGGGCAACGTCGCGATCTACGCGATCGAGAAGATCGCACAGCTCGGCGGCATCCCCGTCACCGCCTCCGACTCGTCGGGCTACATCGTCGACGACGCCGGCATCGACCTCGCGCTGCTCAAGCAGATCAAGGAGGTCGAGCGCCTGCGCGTGTCTGAGTACGCACTGCGTCGCCCGAGCGCGCGCTACGTCGAGGGCGGCAGCGTCTGGGACGTCCCGGTCGAGGTCGCCATCCCGAGCGCCACCCAGAACGAGCTGTGCGAGGCAGACGCCAAGACCCTCATCGACAACGGTGTGATCGCCGTGGCCGAGGGCGCGAACATGCCCTGCATCCCGGGCGCGGTCGCCGCGTTCCACGCCGCAGGCACGCTGTTCGCCCCCGGCAAGGCCGCCAACGCGGGCGGGGTCGCGACCTCGGCCCTCGAGATGAGCCAGAACCACTCTCGGCAGCGCTGGACCTTCGAGGCGTCGGAAGCGCGTCTGCGCGACATCATGCGCAACGTGCACACGGCGTCGTTCGAGGCCTCGGAGCGCTACGGCGCCCCCGGCGACTACGTGCTCGGCGCCAACGCGGTCGCGTTCGAGCGCGTCGCGCAGGCCATGCTCGCCCAGGGCGTGATCTGATCCACGCCAGGCTGATGCCGACACGCTGATCGAACAGAGCGACCGTGCGCCTCGCGCCACGGTCGCTCTGTCGTTCAGCGGCGCGCTCGCCTCACTCGCTCGCCGGCAGCGGGAAGATCTGGTCGAGAAACTGCCCCACCCAGGCGATCAGCTCGAGATCGGGCAGCGGCTCGTCGACCGGTGCGCCCGGGCCGCGGGATCCCGCTCCCGGCACCGGTCGACGCGGCATCGGCACCACGAGGGCCTCACCGCCCGCGAGCAGCTTCGCCTTGGGGTACAGCCGCTGCAGGCGCACCCGCAGCGAGTCGGGCAGCTGCGCGGGCGCCACCCGCAGGTTCGCGCCCATCGCGATCACGTCGGTCAGGCCCGAGCGCTGGGCGCGCTGACGCAGGCGCGACACCTCGATCAGGTGCAGCACGTCGTCGCTCGGCTCGCCGTACCGATCGCGCAGCTCTTCGACGACCAGGTCGATCTGGCCGTCGGGCGCGTTGGCCGCGGAGGCGCTCGAGAGCTTCTGATACGCCTCCAGCCGCAGGCGCTCGCTGTCGATGTAGGTGTCGGGGATTCGCGCCGCCACCGGCAGCTCCAGGCGCAGCTCGACCGGGCCCTCGACGACATCGCCGCGGAACGTCGCCACGGCCTCGCCGATCATCCGCAGATACAGGTCGAAGCCGACGCCCGCGATGTGCCCCGCCTGCTCGGCGCCCAGCATGTTGCCGGCGCCGCGGATCTCGAGATCCTTGAGCGCCACCTGGATGCCGCTGCCGAGGTCGTTATGCACCGCGATGGTCTTCAGCCGGTCGGCCGCGACCTCGCCGATGGGCTTGACCTCGTCGTAGAGGAAGTACGCGTACGCGCGGTCGCGGCCGCGGCCGACGCGGCCCCGGAGCTGGTGGAGCTGCGAGAGCCCGTACTTGTCGGCGCGGTCGATGATGATGGTGTTCGCGTTCGAGATGTCGAGCCCGGTCTCGATGATCGTCGTGCTCACGAGCACGTCCGACTTGCGCTCCCAGAAGTCGTCGACGATCTGCTCGAGCGCGTGCTCGCCCATCTGGCCGTGCGCGACGGCGACCCGCGCCTCGGGCACGAGCTCGGCGATCTGCTTGGCCACCCGGTTGATGCTCGCGACGCGGTTGTGCACGAAGAACACCTGCCCCTCGCGCAGCAGCTCGCGGCGGATCGCCGCGGCGATCTGCTTGTCGTTGCGTGGGCCCACGAACGAGAGGATCGGGTGCCGGTCCTCGGGCGGCGTCGCCAGGGTCGACATCTCGCGGATGCCGGTGACCGCCATCTCGAGCGTGCGCGGGATCGGGGTGGCGCTCATGGCCAGGATGTCGACGTTGGTCTTCAGCTTCTTCAGCGCGTCCTTGTGCTCGACCCCGAAGCGCTGCTCCTCGTCGATGATCATCAGCCCGAGGTCTTTGAACTGCACCTTCTCGGTGAGGATGCGATGCGTGCCGATCACCATGTCGACCGAGCCGTCGGCGAGGCCCTTGACGACCTCGCGCGCCTCGCGATCGGTCTGGAAGCGCGAGAGCGCGCGCACCCGCACCGGGAAGCCGGCGAACCGCTCGCTCACGGTCGCGTGATGCTGCTTGACGAGCAGGGTCGTCGGCACGAGCATCGCCACCTGCTTGCCGTCCTGGATCGCCTTGAACGCGGCCCGCACGGCCACCTCGGTCTTGCCGAAGCCGACGTCGCCTGCCAGCAGCCGGTCCATCGGGATGGGCCGCTCCATGTCGGCCTTGACCTCTTCGATCGTCTGCAGCTGGTCGTGCGTCTCGGCGAAGGGGAACGCCTCCTCGAGCTCGCGCTGCCAGGGCGTGTCGGGGCCGAAGGCGTGCCCCTTGGCCGACATGCGCGCCGAGTACAGCTTCACGAGCTCGACCGCGATGTCGCGCACCGCCTTGCGCGCCTTGCCCTTGGCCTGCGCCCAGTCGCTGCCGCCCATCTTCGACAGGCCCGGCGCCTCGCCGCCGACGTAGCGCGAGAGCAGGTCGAGCTGGTCGGTGGGGACGAACAGCTTGTCGCCGGGGTATCCGCGCTTCGACGGCGCGTACTCGACGACGAGATACTCCCGCATCGACTTCACCGCGTGCCGGCCCCCGGAGGAGACCTCCCGCTGCACGAGCTCGACGAACCTGCCGATGCCGTGGGTCTGGTGCACGACGAAGTCGCCGGCCTTGAGCTGCAGCGGGTCGACGACGTTCTTGCGCCGGCTCGCGAGCTTCTTGACCACGCGCGAGTCGTTGCTGATCGTGCGACCGTAGAAGTCGGATTCGGTCAGCACCGACAGGCGCGCCTCGGCCGATTCGAAGCCCGCCTCGATCTCACCCACGACCAGGTGCACGACTCCCGGCTCGGGCGCCGCGTCGAGCGCGTCGACGATGCGCGCCCCGATGCCGCGCTCGGCCAGCACATCGCGGGCGCGCTCCAGCAGGCCGATGCCGGGCGCGGCGACGACGACCGCCCATCCCTCGGCGACGCGCTGCCCGATGTGCCCGGTCGCGCCGTCGACGTTGCCGTGGAACGACGGGATCGTGCTGCTGGCGATGCGCACGTATGGATCGTCGGTGAGCTCGCGGGTGAGCACGTCGGATGCCGCCGCCGCGGCATCCCCCGCCCCCTCGCCGCTGGACTCGATGCCGCCGGCCCCGCTCGCGCCGAGCGCCGCGCCGCTGTCGAAGGTGCTCAGCGTCCACCACACGCCGCCGCGCTCCGCGCTCGACTCGCGCAGGCTCGGGAGCGAGAGAAAGTCGCCGCCGGAGAGGTCGATCGGGGCCTGCGCGCCGACCGTGGCGGCGCTCCACGCGGCGCTGAGAAACTCGCGGTTCGTCTCGCCCAGGGTGATCGCGCGGCCGACCGCGCGCTCCGGGTCGAGCAGGGCGACGGCGGCGCCCGCCGGCATGTACCGCGTGAGCGGCACGAGCCCGCCGGTCAGCGCCGGGGTGAGC